>CAWDBW010000026.1:0-153957 GCA_963800405.1 uncultured Acidobacteriota bacterium | reverse complement strand
CCGTGAACGTCACCGGCTGAGTCACGAGCGCTGGACTGCCAGAGGTAGTCAAAACTGTCTTGGTTCCGACTCCAGCCCAAGCCATGGGTGCGGCAATCAGGAACGTGAGGGCGAACAACCAGACATAGCGATAGCTAGTCATTTTCGAAGTCTCTCTCTTTCGAAGCGCTTTGGCCGGGGGTGGGCCAGGGGGAGATTCGTTTCCAACTCGTTGGCGCATACTATACCAGCCGCGCCTTTGGGGGACAAAAACCTCATCTAAATCTAAGTGGCCGAAGCCGGTTTCAGATGGCCCTCGAGATATGCCATCAGTTCTTCGTTCATGCCTGACCCGCAGCCAATCAGCCCCGGCAGCAGGGGGTTCTTCTGATTGCAGCGCAGTTCTTCGTTTCCCGGTGTCCGGATCACGCCTCCGGCACTGAGGACCAGGGCTGCACCGGCGGCGACATCCCACTCGTGCTTGGGCGTCAGCGTAAACGTGACATCGGCGAGGCCGGCTGCGACCAGTGCCAGCTTGTAAGCTACCGAGCCCATCGCCCGGATCTGCAAGGGACCGCCTTCAAACTGTTTCCACTCGCCGCGCTTTACCTCGCTACGGCTCGCCAGCACCAACGCCCCGGCCAGATTGGTGCGTTCACTGGTGCGGGCAGGCTTGCCGTTATAGAGCACGCCGCTGTCGATTGACCCCAGGAAAGTCTCGTCGGTCGCAGGATTGCAGATCCCCCCGGCGACCGGGCTTCCATGCTCGATGAATCCAATCGAAACGCAGAACTCGGGCAAGCCCTGGACGAACTCGCGTGTGCCATCGAGAGGATCGACGATCCACACCCGTTGCTTGTCCAGGCGGGAAGGATTGTCGGCGGTTTCTTCCGAAAGCCAGCCTTCGCCATCGCGTAGCAGGTTCTGGCGCAGAACCGCATCCAGGGCGCGATCGGCCTCGGTCACGGGATCGTGTCCTGCCTTATATTCAGTTGCAATCGCCCCCGGCGTAAAGCGCGAGAATACGGCACGGGCAGCATCCAAAGCAGCTGCGATGCGTTGCACGATATCAGCGTAAGAAGAAGTCATGTTTTCTTGAGTCATGTGAGACGAATTCGTTTCGGCAGAAACTGAGTTCGGTGCCATCAAGCCCACAACATGCGGACTCCGGTGATCAACAGAAGCACGCAGAGAATTCGGCGCAGCCACAGCATGGGGACGCGCGTGGCCAAATGCGCTCCCAGCAAGCCGCCGGGAATGGAGCCGATCAATAGCGCAACCACCAATTTGGAATCTACGTTGCCCGCTCTGAATTGCAGCCAGCCCGTCACGCCGAACAGTACCACCGCATGCACCACGTCAGTTCCGACATTGATCTTGGGCGGGAAACTGTAGAACAAGAGGAGCAGCATCATGATGATGCTGCCCGAACCGACCGAGGTCAGGCCCACGATGAAACCCACAGTCAGGCCGATGACCGCCATCCCCGCGAAACCCTTCATGGACGGCGCACGATTCGCGATGCGATCCTCGATTCGTTTCTGGAGGAGCAGCATCGTAGGAATCACGAGGAGCAGCACGCCTACTGCCGTCTTGATAAAAGTATTCACTCCGTTCCCGTAGAGGAGACGGATGTAGATCAGCAGCTTGACTCCAGCGAAGGAGCCGGGAATGCTTCCCAGTGCCAACGCCAGGACAACCTTCCGCCGGACTGTCCCATTTTTCAGGTGGAGCAGGCCGGCGGGGATTTTGGTGAAGAACTGAAATAGCGCGTCGGAACCGACTGCCACGATCGGCGAATAACCCAAACCGAAGATTAGAACAGGAAGCATGAGAACACCGCCCCCCACCCCGGTCATGCCGATGAGGACGCCTACGACAAATCCGGCCAGGATTTTGGCGGCTAGCACGGCATCATGATCGATTCCCCCTTTCTTTACTCTCCAGCCTTACTCTCCAGCTTTGTTCACGCCGATGAAGCCTTCCCGCTCCAGGTGCAGAATGATTTCCTGGGCGGCTTCCTCGGCCGACAGTTCGCCGGTGTTGATGGTTACGTCGGCATCCGTGGGAGCTTCGTAGGGATCAGAGATCCCGGTGAATTCCTTGAGAATGCCGGCTCGCGCCTTGGCGTACAGGCCCTTGCGGTCGCGCTGCTCGCAGACTTCGACCGTGGTCGCGATGTGCACGAGAATGAAGCCGCCGTAGGGCTCGATCAGCTGGCGCACGTGTTTTCGGGTCGCGTCATACGGAGCGATGGGCGCGCAAATCGCGATGCCGCCGTTCTTGGTGATTTCCGAAGCGACATAGCCGATGCGGCGAATGTTGATGTCGCGATGCTCTTTCGAGAATCCCAGCTCCGACGACAGATGCTTGCGCACCAGGTCGCCGTCCAGCAAAGTCACCGGCCGACCGCCAACTTCCAGAAACTTCGTCATCAGAACATTGGCGATGGTGGACTTGCCCGAACCCGAGAGTCCGGTGAAGAAGATGGTCACGCCCTGCTTGGCGCGTGGCGGAAAACTCCGTCGCAGTTCTTGAACCACTTCCGGATACGTGAACCACGCGGGAATGTCGCGGCCTTCGTTCAGCCGGTCGCGCAGTTCGGTGCCCGAAATATTCAGAACCTTGTCGCCTTTTTTGACTTCATCATCGGGAACGTAGCGATCTTCATCTTCGAGGTACACCATCATGCTGAAAGGCACCATGGTGACGCCGATGTCGGCCTCGTGCTTCTTGAAGACTTCCTGCGCCTCATAGGGCCCGTAGAAGGGCTTCTTGGTTTCAGGATCGGAGCCCGGTCCAGCATGATCGCGTCCTACGATGAGATGGGTGCATCCATGATTCTTGCGGATCAGAGCGTGCCAGATGGCTTCCCGCGGTCCGCCCATGCGCATGGCAAGAGGCAACAGCGAGAGCTTCTGCGTGCCTTGCGGATATTTCGAGCTCAGCAATTGATAGCAGCGCACACGGGTGTAGTAGTCCACGTCTCCAGGCTTCGTCATTCCGACGACCGGATGGATCAAAAGGTTGGCTTCAACTTGCTTGGCCGCGCGGAAAGTCAGTTCCACGTGAGCGCGGTGCATTGGGTTGCGGGTCTGGAACGCAACCACGCGCCTCCAGCCCAGACGGACAAACTCGGCGCGCAATTCCGCCGGAGTGAAACGCAGCGTACGGAAGTCATAATGCGATGGCCCTTGAAGCCCCTCAACTCGCCCGCCCACATACCACGGGTTCGCCTTGTTGATGGTGTAATCGGCGCCGGGATGAGCCTTGCTGGTGCTATTGAATACGGCCTTGGCTTCGGCCGCGCGGTCGGCTTGCCAGACTTCTTCGACGTGCAAAACCGCCAGCATGACGCCTTCGGCATCGCGCAGCGCAACCTGGCTGCTGCCCGGCGTGAGCTTTTTGGCAAACTCTTCGGTGACGTCGAGCGTGATCGGCATGGGCCAGAGAACTCCGCTGGCCAGGCGCATATTGTGGCAAACGCCTTCGTAGTCGGCTTTGGTCATAAAGCCGCGCAGAGGGGAGAAGCCTCCGCTCATGAGCAATTCAAGATCGCAAACTTGACGGGCAGTCAGGTCCCAGGATGGCCACTCGCGGGAGTGAGCCTTCAGTTCTGCAGCTTTTTCCGATGAGATAAGAAGATTGATGAGTTCGCCGCCGTGTGGGGCGATCAAATGACTGGTCGAAGCAGACAAGTGTGGGAACCTCCAAGGTTCGTTGATTTTTGGATTTACTGCCTGCAAAAATTCAGCGTTTTGCAGAAGGAATCAATGAAGACTTCCGGACATGCTAATCGGGGAGAACACACAAACAGACTGCAAATTTGCTGCGGCCAATGACCCTGATTAGCCATAGTGTACACCACCAGGATTGCACTCCCAGTAGGCGCAAGTGCCGTGCCAGAGCGCTTTTAGCCATTGTACTGTAAATTGATAAGGATAAAGGGTTAACTCCCCGGTTTTTGGGGGGCCAGGTTTCGTGACGGACAGATGTGCAAGTTGTTGCGCAAGACAGGGCACTCTTTTCGATCAAAGATTCGGAGGATGTGCAGGTTCCAAGCGCGTTTTAGCTCCAGATAATGGGACCAAGCGACCTTGACTTGCAACCCTGTACCCAGTCCCAGGGGAATTTTCGACAATCGATAGCATCGTGTAATTTGTGCCAGGCATTGCCTGTAGGGCGGGAACTTTCGTCTAAGGTATTCGCCTGATGCCCAGCCGGGAGGCACTCCACTCCAAAGAGTTAGCAAATTTAAATCAACTTCTTCGATCAGGGTTGGTGGCTGTTCCAGCAGGACGATCCTGATCGTCCCCAGTGGCGCCCATGCATCGCCTGTCGCGGTTTTGAGCTGGTCTTTACGCGCTGCTAGAGAGGGAAACTCCCCCGCACGACAGGCCCCGACAGTTTCCGGGAGGGGCATTTCCGCTTTCTCGGAGGCGGTCCTACCGTCTGTAACCACCTGTGGAAAAATGATGTTTGGGCGTCACAGCCAACCACCGTCTCAAAATGGCAATATGGATGCTATGGGAATCAGTAAGATTCAGCCGCACGAGACTTGGAAGGCGGAGGCGATGCAAGCCATTAGGGGGATTCGGATGATGGAGCAGACTGTTCGGCTCGGTCCACGCGAACAGCAGATTGTCGAGTTGCTCTTGCAAGGTTGCGACAACGCCGAAATTGCCACTGAGCTCAAGATGGCGCGGCGAACCGTGAAAGCTCATTTTAACCGGCTGTTTCTCCGATTCGGAATCACCGGCGGTATCAAGCGAGTGAAACTCGCGACCCTGTTATACCGGAGGCAAGCATGTCTGCAGTTGGGCGCTATGGGAGCCGTGTCCCCAGTGAACGTGAAAAGCGAGTCATCGAGCTCGTTGCCGAAGGCCTGAAAAACAAAGAGGTGGCCGAGGCGATCGGCACCACCGAACACGTCGTGAAGAACTACCTGCGAGTCATCTACGACAAACTTGGGCTGTGGAACCGCGTCGAACTGGCGCTTTGGTATGAGTCGCGCCGGCCAACTTCGGCGCTCCTCACTCAGTAGATTGTCTCGGTAGTCCGCGCTGTAGATTCAGCTGCGTGGAATGCGACGGACGCTTCCCAGGGACGTTCGCTACAGGAAGTCCTTGGTTCGGTTCATCGCATCCAGGCTGGCTGCATTATGGGCAACCAAACGCCTGAAGATGCCGCAGCCGGTCACCCGCGCCTTTCATTCCCCGGATCGCAGCCGCGTCGAGCAACACTCGCGCTTGCTCGCAATTTTTTGGGACTCCATCGCCTTTCAGGTAAAGATCCGACAGCAGAAGCGAGGCGTCGGCATTACGTTTGGCGATGGCCTTCCACAGCCACTTCGCTGCCTCGGCGCTGTTGCGCTCCTGACCCGCGGCTCCATTCAGATAACGTTGCGCCAGGGCGAGTTCCTCGGCGCCGTTTGCCGAAACTGGTTCGGCCTGCAGGCTCTGCTCGTCGATCGTGACCGTAGGACCGGCAGCCAGAGGGGTCGCCTCTCGGCTGGAGGCCGCGCCTGCCGCATTGGGCAACGAATCAGTGCGCAACGAATCAGCTTGTCGTGGAGCACCTGGATTGTTGGACGGCACGGCAGTGTGAGGGGCCGCAGGCGAGGCCAGCTCCGAGGTTCGATCAGAGGTCTGGTCTGGGACCGGTTCCGGTGTATCCGCCTTCGGCACTGACGGTGGCGTAACCGGCTGCGTATTCACCTCGGGCGCAGCCTGCTCTGCCACTCGCGAACTTGGCGACGAGGTTTGCCCGCTGCGCCATCCTACGTAGACCAGGGCAAGAACAACCGCCACGGCGATCCCGATGTAAAGGGGATAGGGCCGCGAAACCGGCGCGGGCTCGAAGAGGTCGCGGGCTCGGTCGTCGCGGTCGTCGAATTGGCGGCCGCCTCGGGGCGACAGAAAATCATTCGCGGTCGATGCGGGTTCCGAGGCAGCGTCCACAGACGGAATGAATGGCTGCTCGTTGACTTGCGCCTGCGGAGCGGGTTCCTGCGCAAACAAATGCGCGACTTGCCGATCTTCACTGGGAGCAACTTCGCGGTAAAGCTCGGCCCGTTGAAAATCGGCGGCGGGATCAGCGACATCACGACCCGCAACAGCAAGATCCGCAACATGAAGATCGGTAATTTCGAGCTCGGCGGCAGCACCGTGTGCGGCCACAGGCGTGCCGCACATGCCACAAAATCGGTGCGACGCAGGATTTTCGCGACCGCAGGCGTGACAGTAAACCACTCCTGCCGGAATCTCCGCAGGCCGGGAAACAGGCGCCGCCATGGGCTGAGATTGTCCTGAGACCGATTGTTCCGAGACCGGGGACGAAGCCGTAACTTCTGGCGCAGGGCTGTCGCCTTGCAACTCGCGCAAGAGATCGAGCACCGCCTGTTCGCGCTTTTCCGGCGGACTGGTGAAATAAACCTCGGCCCAGCGGCCCATGTTCTGCCCCAGGATCGGATTGAGCAGAGGGTTCAACTCCGGTAGTGGCAGGGTGCTCGGTCCGTCGGTAGGATCGTCTGGGCGCGGCAAACAGCGTTCTCCCGTCTGGCAAAAGGTTCGGAATTGTCGACCAGCCTGACTCTACAATTGCACTCCGGCGGCCCGGGGTTGTCAAATGAAAGACTGTCCAATGCAAGGACGCAAAGTCAGCGGTAGTGCTGCAGCCAGAGGCAGGATTCGTATCAGGGCGTGCCTTCATGCATGCCGCCGAGAGCACGCAAAGTACGAAGGCTTTAGGCGCTGCCCCTTTGGCGGGCAACCTCAGCCTGATACGAATGCTTTCTCAAACTGCACCGCCACCAATTCAGCAGCGTGATGCACGCCCTGATTCGCGCTCAGTCGCAGGCCTTGCGGTAGGCGGGCTCGAACTGATCCAATTGCGCATCCCGTTGCGAGGCGAATTTCCCCTTCGGGGTCTTACCGTACAGATCGGCTCCGGGACAATAGTAAAGCGCGGTGTGGAGATCGACCCAAACCTGCGTTGCAGGATTGCCTTTGTATTCCGGAGCCGCGGGCGGTTCGGCCAAACCCAGGCTAATGAGCATCCGGTCGAAAAGCGAGAGACCTGCGTCGGGAGCGGGTTTGTGGTGATTCGCCGCCACTGCCGCGTTGCCGGTAGCGCTCGCCGAGTGACTGGACCAGACTCCCCAGCCAATCACGCCGGCCACCAGGATCACCGCGATGGCCAGGTAGATGTCCCCGCGATGACTATTCCACAATTGGGCCAGCCCGCCAGGACGATTGGCCGAAGCTAGTTGCTCGAGGAACTCACGCGCGCTGGCGGCAGAACTCCAGGTTGTGGCGCGTTCTGGCGGTGCCAGGGCAGTCGCCTCCGGTTCCTGGACCTCTTCGGTTTCATTGTCGTCGGGTGCTACAGGAATCTCGAGATCCGGAGATGCCGAGTCCTCGAACTCTGGGCTCACGCGCGGCTCGTTCAGCGCTGTGGGCTCGATCAACTTTTCATGCGGCAACCCGGCCGCCAATAAATCGGGCAGTCGTTTTTCGGGTGATGCGGACGGCGCTATTTCCAAGTGCACGGGATCTGGATGCGTGGCGGTGGGCTCCCCGTGAGTGCTTTCGTCCTTCGCCGGAAAAGCGGGCGCGGAAGGGGCAGGCGCCGCAGCCGCGGGCGCGGCCTTTTTCATCGCCTCCTGCATATGCCATAGCGACGCCACCTTGCTCTGCATGGTGGGAGGTTCATAGTCGCTGCTGCGAGGGGTTCCGCAGTTTCCACAGAACTGTTCTTCCCCGACCAACTGGTGACCGCACTTGCGGCAGGCAACGGCGGGAGCAGGCGGCGCTTTCGCGGCGGGCGGTGCGGCAGCTTTCAGGGCGTTGTCTTTAGCGGCGGAGATGTCAACCAGCGCCGCGAGATTCGGCCCCAGTCTCTCTAATGCTTCCAGCATGACCGCGCGTTCGCTGGCCAGCGATTTTTTCAGGCTGGCTTCCTGGTCGCGGGTCAGCGCTTCAGTCACCAATCCGGCCATGAGCTGGCAGGTGTGAACGTCATGATCGGTGAACCCGTGCGGGTTGGGATAATAAAGCTCCAGGCCGCCAGCGGCTTCGCCATTCTGGAAAATGGGGACTGCGATGAGTGACTGGATGCCCCGCCAGCGGCACTCTTCGGTATCGAGCCGTCCTTCGTCATGGACATTGGAGCAGCGGAAAACCTGGCCGGTTTGAAGGCAGGGGAAGCAGAGTGCCTTTTCCAGGGGAACTTCGGTTCCCGCCGGCAGCGTCAGCCCGGAGGCTGCCCGGTACCGGATTTTCTTGCCCTGGAGAATCCCGACCACGGCGCCGCTGGCCCGCGCGATCTGGGTCAGGCGCTCAGCCACCAGAGACATGGCATCGTCGAGTTCGAGATGACGAGCCTGAATCTGCTGCTGCGTGTCGACGATTTCCGCCAGCGTGGGGCTGTAATCGACGCTGAGCGGCGGCTGTCCCGCTGGCGTTGGCGGAGTGCCCGAACCCGGGGCGGTGACTGCGCGTTCTGCCTCTTCCAGTGGATCTGGCTTCAGATCGAGGCGCAGTTCCATCTCCAGCATTTCGCGGTTGTGCTCCTGCAGCACATAGGCCGCTTCCAGCAGCTTGGCGAGGGTTTGCTCATCGCGAACTGGTTTGACCTTTTCCTCGGACACGATTTCTTTTTTCACCAAGTTGGAAACCGCCCCATCGCGCCGCCGAAGCATCCGGCCGGAGTGCGCCTATTTTAGTGCAAGGCCCGTAACAGTAAAGAGCTGAAAGTGCAGATGCGGTGCGGGGGATGAGTTTTAAAGGGGGATCGAACACCTTTGAGGCGCCGTTGGCCATGGGCCCTCAAAATCTCCCCATAGTTTACCGCCAGAACTGCAGCCTGGCGAGGGTTTATGCGCGCTTGCGGCGAGACGAGGGCAGCAGGGGTAATCACACTCCAGTAACCACTCAGGTTCCGCGCCGCACAGGAGCCTGCGCGGGCCCGCTCCTTAGCATTTTTCTTTTCTCCAACTGATCCAGAATCAGTCGCGGTTGTAGGACTTGGGCGGCAGCAGGAACTGCAGCCCGAAATATCCGAGGAAATAAGTCTGATTGCTGCGCGAGGGTTCCAGGGCGCGTCCCGCCATGAAAAGCAGGATTACCGGGCTGTGGATCTTGTAGCGGCCGCCGAAGTCGATGGTCGGCTGGTATTGGGAAGGATGGAATGTGTTCTGAGAATAGAGTTCCATATCCAGCTCGAACTTTTTTGTGAACTCGTGGCCGAGGACGAGGCCGGTAATCCATCCGTCCGGCCCCTTGTGCACGGCCTGATAACCGATCTCGTAATCCACATCGACCGGGCCGAACTTCTTGGAAAACTCGAAAGGCAGGAGAAAGGATTGACTTGGCGAAGTGATTCCGCGGCGCACGGCGTCGTTGGGATTGTTGAGAAAGAACTGCGGGAACACTGAGACGCTCAGGCCCGACTCGCCGGCGTCATAAAAACGCCACTTGACCCCCGGATTGGATTGTCCCAATCCGAATTCCGTCTTGGAGCCGGGATTGTGGACACGCAGCCAGGCATTTTCGTAGGTCAGTTGGATGCGTTCGCCCACACCGAAATTGATATCGACATCCGGGGTGTGGGACACCGACTGATTACTGTACAAGAACGGCATATAGCCGAGATTGATCTCCCAGTTGAGATGGCCCGGCGTGCCCGGATCATTGGTGTAGTAGGGAGGGCCGCCCTGGGCGAAAGCACCGACGGAAACCACAACGAACCAAACGAGGGTCAGGATCCGCAACCTCGGCCGCA
The DNA here is from genome assembly GCA_963800405.1 of uncultured Acidobacteriota bacterium. Lineage (GTDB taxonomy): Bacteria > Acidobacteriota > Terriglobia > Terriglobales > Acidobacteriaceae > Sulfotelmatobacter. Next base: position 144,195 of record CAWDBW010000026.1, on the reverse strand, counting down.
CCTCGTCAAAGCTCGCCCTGGAAAAGCTCGCCCTGGAAAAGCTCGCCTTGGAAAAGATCGCCCCGGAAAAGGTTGGCCTGATCTTGAGCAGTTGGGCCTGTGCAAAACTTGTGGGCGCGGCCAACAGCCGAACCAAAAAGGGAATTGCAGGGTTCGTGCACTGGTCAATGCGGAACGGCAGGTTCGGGCCTGCGAGGAGCGTGGTTTGAGCTGACTTCGGGCTCCCCTCAGAACTCCGGCAGGTAGTTTGATGACGGGTGGAAATCATTGGCAACAAAGGGGATCACAAGGGTAACGAAATTCGCGGCAGTTTCCCAGGACCGGCGATATCCGGCAGCCGGGAGAGGAAGCGCGGGGGATGCAAGTACGGCGCATGGCTGAAACCCTGGGACCAAATCGGAACTAGCTAGCCTATCACGGACTTTCTGAAAGCCACCTGAAACCCCTGCCGGTCGTACAAAGTGCTGCACCCTAAAGTACTTAGCTGAGAGCCCGGAGGCGCACGAAGAATTGGCGAAAGCCGTGCTAAAGGAGAAGACGAGTGTGATCGACAAGCCGCTAGGAGGAAAACAAACGTGATCGATCTTGAGCGAGTCAAAGTTACCCCCCGTGACCAGCAGGTGTTGAACCTTCTCGTGCAGGGCTGTAGCAACAAAGAGATTGCGGGCCAGCTCAACATCAGCCCGCGCACTGTAAAACAGCACCTGCGCACCCTTTTCCTGCGCGCCGGAATCCGCGAAGGCCGCAAGCGCGTGAAGCTGGCCATCGCCATGTTTACCAAGGAGGAAGCGCAGTCATGACACCCAGCGAGCGCCTTACCCCGAAAGAAATTCAGATCGCGATTCTGGTCTGGGAAGGCATGACCAATCGCGAAATCGGAAAGATCGTTGGTACCAGCGAGCAGGTCATCAAGAACCACCTGCGCAGCACCTTCGACAAACTGGGCGTCTGGAGCCGCCTCGAACTGGCCATGTACGTGGCCACCCACGGCGGAAAGACCTGGCCCCCTCCAGTCGAGCACCCCGGCATGCCCTTCAGCCGCGCGGTCGGAGCCGACTAACCGGTAGCGCGTTCGCCGATCCACTACCAACGGACCCGATTGAGGAATTGGGGAGTTTGGTAATTCAGTAATTGAAACTTGGTTTGTGAATGACTCAATTTCTTAATTCTGCAATTCTGCAATTTCCTCAATCTTCGGTAGGTCGGGGCGTGATCGCGGAGATCTTGCCTTGCCCGACTCTGAATCGCGCGCGTCCAAACTCTGCAAAACCTTTCACGCGCGCTTCCCCAGCGATCGTTTCTGAGATATGGTAACCCCATGCCTGACAATCAATTGCAGGCGTCCTGGCAACGGCATCGAAATTGCGCTAGCTGGACTGACGTGCAAGACCGGGCTCCACAGCTGCCCCGAGCCGGCTTCGCGACCTAGATTCCCGAAACCCCAGGGCGAAACCTGCGATGGCCTACAAAGAGACTTTCTGGATGGCGTGTGACTCCACCGAACAACTGCGGGCGGAGTACGGTCCTTTCCACACCCGCGCCGAGGCCGAGTCGGAAGCCAAGAAGCTCGGTTTCGGATATCTGCTGCGCTACGAGCACATTCTGGGCGAGAGCGAAGAGATTCAGGAAGTCCGCTGCATCTTCGTCGAGCTCCCAGGGGCCACCCCGGTGGGACTCGAGACCATCCCGGTGACGCTGCATACCCGTTGCGCTACCTGCGGCGAATCGGCCGCTCACGATAAAGGCTGGCAAGCCGAGGTCTGGGCCGACATCCACGAGTTCGAACACTCCCGCCATCGCGTACGGCTTTTCGAGCATGCCCGCGGCAAAGGCTTGAAGGAAATCGGCGACTGGCGCGGTTAGAAACCAAATTACAACAGGGGACGCGGAGCACGCCGAGGTTCTAACAAGGCCTTCTTGCTGATTTCACGCGGCTCGGCGGGCCTGCACTCGTTCTCCAGTCCTATTGCTACCTCTGTGTCCTCAGTGCCCTCTGTGTTGTGATTCGTTTTTCAGCTTCTGGTGGTAAGTTCGCTGGCCGCGGCCCGGTCGACCAGCCAAATCAGCTTGCCATCCGTTGGCCGAACCAGCTTTGAGGGGTATTGTTCGCCGGGGGCATCGCCCTCGAGCACCGCATGCAGGGCCGAGGCCTTGTCTGTGCCGCTGACCAGGAAGGTCACACAGCGCGCTGCATTCAGAACCGGAAGGGTGAGAGTAATCCGGTTCGTCTTAAATTTCTCGACCCAGTTGGCGATCACCAGGCGCGATCTTTCCTGCAGCCCGGCCGTGCCGGGAAACAGCGAGGCCGTATGCCCATCCGGTCCCATGCCCAGAAGGATGAGATCGAAGATGGGAAACTGTCCGGGGGAAAGCGCGAAGGATTTCTGCAGCGTCTGCTCGTAGGCTGCGGCCGCCGCTGCGGCGTCAGGATTTTCCGCCGCAATGCGGAACACATTTGCCGGCAGCACCGGGACCTTGGACAGCAGGCTCTCGTCCGCCATGCGGTAATTGCTCTCGGGATCGGTGGGGGGAACGTGGCGTTCATCGCCCCAGAAAAAAAACATACGATCCCAGGGCAAGACGGTGCGGGCATTCGTCGCCAGTAAATTGAAAAGATTCCTGGGAGTCGATCCGCCCGACAGGGCGATAGTGAAGCGCCCACGCTGCGCGACCGCGTCGTTGGCTGCGCGTACAACTTCCTCTGCGGCCGCCGCAAACAAATCCTGCGGGGTGGTCAGCGTCCGAATTTCGAAGGTGGAGCTCAAGGAGTTGCTCAGGTCTTTCGCGGGAACGATGGATAATATTCCGCGGAATCTATTCCCGCCCAGCGGCTAAAGCCGCTGGGAGTTAGACGCTCACGGCGCGGCTAAAAGCCGCGCCCTTTCAAACCGTAATCATCTCGTTGCCGCGGACGGCCGCGCAGCGCGCTGCGCCCAGCAATCCGGCTTTCTCGTTGGTGACCACATGCACCGGCATGGACTCTACCAGCGGCCGCAGGCGGCCTTTATCCGCGAAAGACTGCATGAACAGCGGGCCCGTCAGCTTGGCGAGAATTTTAGGAGAGATGCCTCCGGCCAGGAACAGGCCACCGGTTGTCATGATCTTGAGGGCGAGATTGCCAGCCTCCGCGCCATAGACGGAAATCCAGAGGTCGAGCGCTTTTTCCGCCAAGGGATGAGTTCCAGCGAGCGCAGCCCGCGAAATCGCCGCCGCGGGATCGCCTTTCTGGAGAGTGGCGGCAAACTCGTCGGATGCCTTCCCGGGGCTTGCGTCGCGCAGGAATTCGTAAACATTCACCAGGCCGGGCCCGGACAGGATGCGCTCGTAGCTCACATGGCCAAAGCGCGCCTTGAGGAAGCGCAAAAGTTCAATCTGCAGGTCTCCGTCCGGACCGAAATCGGTGTGTCCGCCTTCGCAGGCGAAAACGTGGTGCCGGCTTCCGTCCCAGAACAGACCGGCTTCTCCCAGTCCAGTTCCCGGGGCGATCACCGCCTGATTGCCCACGGCGGGCCCGCTGCCCTCGGTTCAACGGAACCAGGTCTGCGGCGGCCAGCGCGCCGATGCCCCAGGCACTGGCTTCGAGATCGTTGATCAGCAGCGTGGCGGGAAGATGAATTTGTTTCGCGAGCCGTGATTGCTCGATTACCCACGGAAGGTTCGAGGTCTCGACCCGCCCGTTGCGCACCGGACCCGCGATGCCGAAACAGGCCGCATCGGGCTGGGTGCCGGAGTCATGCAGAAACTGGACCACAATTTCGCCCAGTTCGCTGTGCTCGCGGCTGGGAAAAGTGCGCTCCGACACCAGATGCAGATGTCCGTTCTGGGTTTCGAAATAAGCCAGCCTAGCGTTGGTACCACCAATGTCGCCGGCCAGAATCATTTCTCGAAGTTCCTCCAGCGGCGGCCGTCGCGTTCCAGCAAGTTCGTCGGCCTCCTTCGGTCCCCAGGTGCCAGACGGCATAGTTGGGGAAATTGCGCGGCGGCAGCGCCTTCCACAGATCGAGCACGGGATTGACTACGCACCAGCCCGCTTCGACCATGTCGGCGCGCTGAAACAGCGTCTGATCGCCGATCATGCAGTCATGCAGCAGGCGCTCGTAGCCAGTGGAGGGCTGCTTGCCGAAATATTCCTGATATTCGAAATTCATGTCGACCGTGCCCAGGCGCATGACCGGGCCGGGAACTTTGGCCGCGAACTGCAGTGAGATTCCTTCTTCGGGTTGAATGTGAAGCACCAGTTGGTTGGGCATGAGGTGTTCGACCGGCGTGTCGCGGAACAGCACGAAGGGCGCCCGCCGAAACTGTATCACGATATGGGTGTTGCGCACCGGCATGCGCTTGCCCGTGCGCAGATAAAACGGGACATCCGCCCAGCGCCAGTTGTCGATCTGCAGCTTCATGGCGACGAAAGTCTCGGTCCGCGAATCGGGCGCAACATCAGGTTCGGTGCGATATCCGGCGACCCGCTTGCCGTCCTCGGTTCCTTCGCCGTACTGGCCGCGCACGCTGCGGCTGCAGCACTTCTTCGTCGCTCATGGGCTGGATGGCGTGCAGAATTTTGGCCTGCTCATCGCGCACCGCGTTGGCGTCGAAGGAAATCGGCGGCTCCATGGCGGTCAGGCTGATAGTTGCATGATGTGGTTGGGCACCATGTCGCGCAGCGAGCCGGCGTGATCGAATAACTTCCGCGGCCTTCCACGCCCACGGTTTCTGCCACCGAGATCTGCACGTGGTCGATATAGCGGCGGTTCCACACCGGCTCGAAGATTCCGTTGGCGAAACGGAACGCCATGATGTTCTGCACCGTCTCTTTGCCGAGATAGTGGTCGATGCGGTAGATCTGTTTTTCGTCCACTTCCTTGAGCAATTGCTGGTTCAGCGCCTTGGCCGATTCCAGATCGTGCCCGAAAGGTTTCTCGATGACCACGCGTCGCCAGTGGTTGTTGTTTTGCTCCATCAATCCGGCGGCAGAAAGTTTTTGTACGATCGGCCCGAAAAAGCTGGGCGCGGTTGCCAGGTAATAGAAAAAGTTCTGGTGAGCCGCATGCTCCTGATCCACCTTGTTTAGAAAATCTTTCAGTTGCGGATACAGCTTGTCGTCGCCAAAATCTCCGGCAAAGTAGTAGAAGCGGCGCGAGAACCACTCCCAAAGATCGTTGTCCACGCACGTGTCGCAGTACGCCTTAACGTCCTCGTAGACTTTCTTGCGGAATTCCTCGTCGGAAAATTGCGTGCGGGCCACGCCCACCACGGCAAATTCGCGGGAGAGCAATCCGGCTCGCGCCAGGTTGTAGAGGGCGGGAATCAGCATGCGCCCGGTCAAGTCGCCGGCTGCGCCGAAGATCACCATGACGCAGGGATCGCCCTGCTTGCCGATGCGCGGTGGAGGCGCTGTTGCTTGTTCCGCTAGTTCAGCCATGAATAAGTCCTCTGAGTCTCAAGAAAACGGAGTTCAAATAAAGTTCAGCCCCTTATGCGGGCTTCTTTGCTTTTGCCGCGCCTGCTGGTCCTTCCCCGGATTCGACGTGCCCGCCAAACTTCTGCCGCATGGCGGAAAGCATCTTCTCGGCAAACGTATGCTGCTGCCGCGAACGGAAACGAACGAACAACGCTGCGGTTAACACATCGGCGGGCACGGCTTCTTCGAGCGCGGCCTGAATCGTCCAACGGCCTTCGCCCGAATCCTGCACGAATCCTTCGTACTCCGAAAGCGTGGGATTTTCCGTCAGCGCCATGGCCGTCAGGTCGAGCAGCCACGAACTGACCACGCTTCCACGCCGCCACACTTCGGCAATGTCGGGCAGGTTCAGGTCGTAGCGAATGTCCTCGGGCAAATCTTTGCTGGTGGCGTTCTTGAAGATGTCGAAGCCTTCGGCGTAAGCCTGCATGATGCCGTATTCAATGCCGTTGTGCACCATCTTCACGAAGTGTCCGGAGCCCGAGGGGCCGCAGTGAATGTAGCCCTCTTCGGCGCTGCCCGCGAGTTTTTCCCGTCCCGGAGTTCGCGGAATATCGCCTCGGCCCGGGGCCAGAGTTTTGAAAATCGGATCAAGACGCTGCACGGCTTCGTCGGGGCCGCCAATCATCATGCAGTAGCCGCGCTCCAGTCCCCACACGCCGCCGCTGGTGCCCACGTCGATGTAGTGAATGCCCTTGCTCTTCAGGTCATGCGCGCGGCGCACGTCATCTTTGAAATAAGAATTGCCGCCGTCGATGATGGCGTCGCCGGCCTGCATGTGCTGCGCCAGTTTCTGTACCGTCGTCTCGGTCGGACCGCCCGATGGAACCATGATCCACACGGCGCGCGGAGGCGTCAGCTTGGCGACCAGGTCTTCGAGCGACGACGATCCACCCGCGCCCTCACCCGCCAGTTGCTTCACGGCATCGGCGCTGAGATCGGAAACTACCAGCTGATGTCCGCCGCGCATCAGTCGCCGCGTCATATTCGCGCCCATGCGCCCCAGTCCCACCATTCCTAATTGCATGCTTTTCGCTCCTGAAGTAGCGCCGGTCCTTTGCCGGAAAGTAGCGCCGGCGTCCCGCCGGCTGTCGCGAGGGCGTCTCGCCCTCGCATCGGTAATGCACAACGATCCTAGAGAGCTTTCTGAACCGCGGCTTGCAAAGTTGCCAAGCCGGCTTTCAAGTTACTCCCCAGATGAACCCGCAGGGCCCGTCTGCCTCGATCCGCCAACACCTGGAAATCCCCGCGCGCCTGCGCTGCTTTCACAATTCCGAACGTATATTTCTGTCCCGGAACCGGCAACTCCACGGAATCATCGCAAGTGATTTGCAGAAAGACTCCCGAGTTCGGCCCGCCTTTGTATGCCTGCCCCGTCGAGTGCAGGAATCGTGGACCGAAGCCCAGGCAGGTCGCGACGCGTTTTTTGTCGCGCACGGCATGCCGCAGTGCCTGCAGGTTCTGTTCATGCTCAGCATTCATCTGGATGTAGCCCAGCACGGCGAAATAATCGCCCGTCTTAATGCGGGCGAGATGCGCCTTGAGATATCCCACCAGCGACTGATCGCCGCCCGCCGCTTTCGCCAGCTCCGCAGCATTCTTCTCGTCGGTGAATAATTTGACGCCGTTATCTTCGACGACCGGCTTCTCCGCCGGTAGAGATCCCGTCTTCTCGTACTCGGAGGTCAAGTTGCGCGTCGCGATCTTGCTGGCTTCGACATCGGGCTGGTTGAAGGCGTTGATGCCGATGATGGAGCCGGCGACAGCCGTCGCAATTTCCCAGCGGAAGAATTCCGCGCCCAGGTCGTAGATGTCGGCCATGGCGATGCGCACCACCGGATGCCCAGCTTTCTCGATCGCGGCCACTTTCGCATCCTGATCCGCGTCCGGGCCTGACTCCAGCCGAACGTAAACGAACACGCGGTCGTTGCCGTAAACCTCGGGAGTCGTCAGATGCTCGCGATCGACCGGGATGATGCCCTTGCCAATTTTCCCGGTCGACTCGGCGAGCAGTTGTTCCAACCACGCGCCCAGATCTGAAATGCCGGGGGAAGTGATGATTGTGACCTTGTCGCGTCCGGCATTCGCGGCCACTCCGAGCACGACGCCCAGCGCGGCGCCCGGATTTTCCTCGACGCTTACGGCCGGTCCGCAGGCCTTCACCGTATCCGCGGCTCGGTCGAGAAATTTCTTCGTGTCCAGGCCCATGACTGCCGCGGGTACCATGCCGAAGTTCGACAGCGCAGAATACCGTCCGCCGATCGAGGGCCGCCCGAAGAAGACGTGGAGAAAGCGATCGGCTTCCGCGACCTGCTGCATTTTCGATCCGGGATCGGTGATGGCGATGAACTGGCTGCCGACCTTCACGGCGCCGACCGCCTGCTTGGTGCGCTCGAAAAAGTATTGCTTGAAGATATTGGGCTCGAGCGTGCTGCCCGACTTGCTCGAAACAATAAACAGCGTCTTCGGAATATCAATCAGATGCTCGAAGGCTTTCACCTGGGCCGGATCGGTGGAGTCGAGCACGTGCAAAGTAGGGAAGTGCGTGACCCTGCCGAAAGTCATGCGGAGGACTTCCGGACACAGGCTTGATCCGCCCATGCCCAGCAGCAGCACGTGCTGGAAGCCGCGCGCTTGCACTTCCTTCGCGACCTTCGCCAGTTGCTCGTGCTGCGCGATCTGCTCGTCGACAATGTCGAGCCATCCCAGCCAGTTGGCCTCGTCGCTACCCGTCCAGAGCTTCGCGTCGCGCTGCCACAAGCGCTGCATCTTGCCGCCCGATTGCCAGTCGGCGATCGTCGCTTTCAGTGTCGTGGCTAGAGATTCCGGCAGGGAAGTTTTCAGTTGGCTCACAATCCGTCCCTCGTGTTACGTGGTTATTGCAGCGTGCTTTCTATTTTGTGCGGCTGGCGACCGCGGCCAGCAGTTTGTCGAACGCGTCGGCGAACAACTTGACGCCGTCATCGGTCAGTTTGTCGGTGACTTGCTTGATGGAAATTCCAGTGCGCGCCAGGTCGTCCATCACCTTGGCCGCGCCTGGGACGTCCTCGGTGAGCGAGTTGCGCAGCAGTCCATGATCGCGGAATGCGTCCACCGTAGCCGGCGGCATGGTATTCACCGTATCCGGGCCGATCAATTCCTCGACGTAAATTACGTCACGATAATTCGGATTCTTCGTGCTCGTGCTGGCCCACAATACGCGCTGAGTCTGCGCTCCCTTGGCCGCCAGCGCCTGCCAGCGCGGGCCGCCGAAAATGCTCTGGTAGCGCTGATAAGTGAGCTTGCCGTTGGCGATGGCCACTTTGCCCTGCACGCTCTTGAACAAGGCCTGCTGGTTCGGGTCGGTGGTCGCCTTGATTTTGTCGCTGAGCAGGGAATCGATAAGGGTGTCGATGCGGCTGATGAAGAAGCTGGCCACGCTCGCCATCTTTTTCAGATTGCCGCCGCGCGCGGCCAGATCTTCGAGGCCGGCGATGTAGGCTTCGGCAACCTGTACGTACACTTCCTGCGCGAATAACAGCGTGACGTTGATGTTGATGCCCTCACTGATCAGTTGCCGGATCGCCGGCAGTCCCTCGGCGGTGCCCGGCACTTTGATCATGACATTCTCGCGCTGCACGGCCTTCCACAGGCGGCGGGCTTCGTCGATCGTCTCCTGCGTTTTGCGCGCCAGATATGGCGAAACCTCCAGGCTGACATAGCCATCGCGGAAATTGGACTCGTCATACACCGGACGCAGTGCATCGGCCGCATCGCGGATGTCGCGAATCGCGATTTGTTCGTAGCGGCCGGTGGTGTCGAGATCGCTGCGCGATGCGAGCGTCTTCAGGAAATCGTCATACAGCGAGCTGTCGGCGATCGCCTTCTCAAAGATTGCGGGGTTCGAAGTCATCCCACGCAGCCCATCGTCGGCAATCAGTTGCTTCAACTTCCCGGTGGTAAACAGGTCGCGGCGGATGTAATCGAGCCACATCGACTGCCCGTAGTTCAGCAATTCTTTCAGCGGATTCCGGGTCGATTTCGAGGTTTCCAGAACTCCAGTGGGCTGCATGATGACCTCCTGATAATTCCTCAGACGATTCCCATTTCGTAGAAACGTAGCTGGCTACGTCTCTGGTTTGGTGGCAGGAGACGTGATCAGACACGGAACAAGTTACGTCTCTACGATTATTGCGCCGACAGCGCCGCGCGCGCTTCCGCCACGACGTTGTCTACCGTGAACCCAAAGAACTTTAGCAAATCTTTCAAGGGCGCCGAGGCTCCGAAGCGGTGCATGCCGAGGTTGCGTCCCTTCAGGCCGGTGTAGCGGCCCCACCCGAAAGTCGCCGCCATCTCCACCGAGACCCGCGCAGTTACATTGGACGGCAGAACGCTCTCTTTGTATGCCGCATCCTGCTCTTCGAAGATTTCCCACGAAGGCATGCTGACCACGCGCGCCTTCACTCCGTCGGCCTTCAGTTTTTCGTAAGCGTCCACGCACAACGATAGCTCACTGCCGGTGGCTAGCAGGATCACATCCGGTTTGCCGCCGGGGGCGTCAGCCAGTACGTAGGCTCCCTTGGCCGTGCCTGACGCGGAAGCATATTTCGAGCGATCCAGCGTCGGAATATTCTGGCGAGTCAACACCAGAGCCGCGGGCGAGTGCTGCAGTTGCGCAATCATTTTCCACGCCTCGACCACTTCGTTTGCATCGCCAGGTCGAAGCACGATCAGATTCGGCATAGCGCGCAGCGACGCCAACTGTTCGATGGGCTGATGCGTCGGCCCATCTTCGCCTACGCCGATGGAATCGTGGGTGAAGATGAAGATGGAAGGAATCTCCATTAGCGCCGCCAACCGGATGCTGGCCCGCATGTAATCGCTGAAGTTAAAGAAAGTTGCGCCGAAGGCGCGAAGGCCCGAGACCACCATGCCGTTCACGCTCGCGCCCATCACGTGCTCCCGCACTCCGAAGTGCAGGTTGCGACCGGCGTAACTTCCGGCCTCAAATTCTCCGGCGCCGTCGAACTTCAACGCGGTCTTGTTCGAAGTTGCCAGGTCGGCCGAGCCGCCGATCATCCACGGAATGTTTTGCGCCAGCGCGTTCAGCACCTTGCCCGAACTCTCGCGCGTCGCAATGCCTTTGGCGTCGGCTGGGAACGTGGGAAGATTCTTGTCCCAGCCTGCGGGCAATTCATGATGCTGCATGCAGCGCAGCCGTTCCGTCAGGTCGGGGATACTTCTGGGAATACTCCGCAAACTTTTGAGACCACTACAGCGTGCAGATCATGTCCGCGCTTTCCAATCCCTGCGCGGAAATGTTCGAGCACCCCGTCGGGCACCAGGAATTTTGCGTCTTCCGGCCAGCCATAGAACTTCTTGGTCAGCTTAACCTCTTCCTCTCCGAGAGGCTCACCGTGGGCCGCATTGCTGTCGTGTTTGTGCGGGGAGCCGTAGCCGATGTGGCTGTCCACAATGATCAGGGTCGGCCGGTCAGTGGTTTCGTGGAAAGTCTGAAAGGCCCGCGCCAGCATCTCCAGGTCGTTGGCATCGGCTACGCGGGTGACGTTCCAACCGTATCCGACGAAGCGGGTCGCAACATCTTCGCTGAACGACCAATTCGCCGGGCCGTCGAGCGTGATGTGATTGTGGTCGTACATCCAGCAGAGATTGGAGAGCTTCAGATGTCCGGCGAGCGAAGCGGCTTCGCCGCCAATGCCCTCCATGAGGTCGCCGTCGGAGCACATGGCATAAACGTTGTAGTCGAAAATTTCGAGTCCAGGGCGGTTGAAGTTGGCCGCCTGCCATTTGCCCGCGATGGCCATGCCGACGCTGTTGCCCACGCCCTGGCCGAGCGGCCCAGTCGTGGTTTCCACGCCTGTAGTGAGGTGCGACTCAGGATGCCCCGGCGTCCGGCTGCCTAACTGACGGAAACGCTTGATCTCCTCCAGCGGAACCGAGAGCTCGTTCAAAATCTTCCCGTCCTTGTCGACGCGCCGCACTTCGGCGAGGTACAGCATGGCGTAAAGCAGCATGGAGGCGTGGCCGTTGGAAAGCACAAACCGGTCGCGATTCAGCCAGGTCGGATCGGCGGGATCGTAGCGCAGGAATTCCTGCCACAGGCAGTAGGTGACGGGCGCCAGTCCCATGGGCGCGCCGGGATGGCCCGAGTTCGCCTGCTGCACTCCGTCAATCGCCAGAGTTCGGATCGTGTTGATGCACAGCGTATCCAGTTGCTGGCCTGTGACTAATAGCTGTTCGCCGGCTACCATGCGACTCTGCTCCTCGCGGCCGGAGATTCCAACCGGCGCGCCGATCACATCCCTACGCATTAGAGCGTTCTGTTGCGGAAAGGTTTCAATACGCAGAAAGTGTATCAATTTCCGTGCGGGCGTGGATTGAGTTGCGGTGAAAAACTGCGGAGAATAGGGAATTCACTTTACTTCAGAAGTTGCATGTAACCGTTTTCGTTCTGCGATGCCTGGGTCGTGTCCTGCACAAACCTGAGGAACTGGCGCAGACTGTCGCGCTCTGTCGGGGCCATGCCCTCGAAGTGGACGCGAACTCCGCTGGAGGATCCGCCGCGTTTGACGATTCCATTCAGCACGAACCCCTTGACCCAGATTTTTCCGTTGGGCACCCAGAGGCCAATCTCGACTTTTGACCCGGGCTTGACCGGGTTGGCGGTTTCCACCAGGCATCCACCCACGCTGGTGTTCGACAAATTGCCCCAGATCGGAGCTGGGATGTCGTCGACGCGCAGTTCGACTGCAACAAAACATTTGATTCGCGGATGCTGCCGCCGGTCGCCCCCCCAATTGGGGCTGAACAAGTCGGGTCTAAACGGAGGCGTGTCCTCGGAAGCGGTGGGAACGGCTTGTGGCGTTGGAGTCGGCGGAGGAGCCGACTTCCCGGCCGTGACCGCCCCTGCCTTAATCTCACGCATCGCCGTCAGCAGTGCCTCTTCGCGCTTGTCCGCCGGTGCTTCGCGGTAGGCTTGCAGCAGCTTTCCGACGTGCCGGACAAGATCCGGATCGGCCAGTATTCGGGTCCAGTCAGTCCCTGTGGCAGCACTCATGAAATGAACTTCTTCCCGTTCTTAAAGATCAGCCGTTCTTAAGAATCAGCCGTTCTGAAATCTGTGTTGCTTCAATAGCTTGAACCGGGGGTCCCCGCGATTCAAGATGACCTTAGTCACCTGCTGCCAGGTTCCTGGTTGGATTTTCTTTGCAGGAGGGAAACTATTGCCCCTCGAAGCTGAGTTGGACCACTTCGGTGGTCTCGCTTTGCCCAGGCTCGAACTTCCATTTGCTGATCGCGTCGACGGCCGCATCCACCAGCACCGGATTCCCGCCCAACACGCGGGTCGATTTGACGCTGCCATTGGCCCGCACCTCAGTTTCGACTCGGACCATGCCGTGGATGTGCATTTTTCTCGCTAGTTCAGGATAAGCCGGGGTCACGCGCGACAGAACTTTTCGTTCGGCATGGGCCGTTGCCGGCGTATTCTGAGTGGTCCCCGCGACCGGGGTCAGTGCAAGCAGCGCAAAAGCGATGATTCGGACAGTGCTCCGCATAGCAGCAATCTTCCTTTACTCGGTTAGCTTACCCCGGGACTCCGCTGGCGGGCAAAACACCGACGGCACTGGCCTTCGGGTGCGAGCTTTCGTGCGGGGAAGGCCCGATTCTTCAGTTCTTGACCGCGACCCGTGAATGCCGAATCGGAGCTCCCCCTGGGCCCACGGAATCATTTGCATCCCCAGACCCGCAAACGAATCAAACCGGACGAGTTATGCTAGAGGTGAGGAAAAGGACGTTGCGGCTTCCTGACGGACTCGCCGAGCGATCCTACGATCAAGAATGCATTGCTCATTGATGGTGATATTTTTCAGAATGATGGTGGCTCGAAGGGCGGCAGTTTCCCGAACGGTATTTTTGATTCTTGTTCTTTCGCTTCTCGCGACCCCCAGCTTGCTGGCCCAGGCTGCGCCAGGAAGTTCTACGGCGCCGAATGTGAACGTCACGCTGCCCGGCCCGCCGAATCCGTTTCTCGGGAGTCAGCCGGAAGGCCAGGCAACCGGGGACGTCCTGCAAATCGACTTCAAGGAAGCGATTGATCGCGGCCTGCGCAACAATCTCGGCCTACTGCTCGCCGGAGACCAGGCGCAGACGGCTCGGGGCGAGCGCTGGAAGGAGTTGAGTGAGCTGTTGCCCAATCTGCAGGCTCGCCTGCAAGAGAATGTGCAGAACGAAAGTCTGGCGGCCCTTGGGTTCTCTAAACTTCTCCCTCTGCTGAGTCCCCCGGGCACCAATACGAGCAACTTTCCCAGGGTGACGCCGGCTTTCAATTATTTCGATGCCCGGGTCTCGCTGGGCCAGTCAGTCTTCAATTTCAAGAACCTGGAAAAGGAACGGGCGGCTTCCGAGACCGTGAAGGCAGCGCAATTTACCTACAAAGACGCGCGCGAAATGGTCGTGCTCGCGGTCGGAAACGCCTATCTGGAGTCGATCGCCGCCGCGGCCCGCGTGGAAACGACGGAAGCCCAGGTCAAGAGCGCTCAGGCCCTGTACGAAAAGGCGGCCGACCAGCAGAAAGCTGGACTCACCCCGGCTATCGACGCACTGCGCTCACAGGTTGAATTGCAAACCCGCCAGCAGCAACTGATCGTGGCGCGCAACGATCTCGCCAAACTGAAATTGAATCTGGCGCGTATCATCGGACTGCCGCCGGGCCAGGAATTTGTGCTCACCGAGAAAGCTCCATACCAGGCTCTGGCCGCGCTTCCGCTCGATACTTATCTGCAACGCGCCTACGCCGGACGCGCCGACTATCAGGCGGCCCTGGCGCAGGTGCGGGCGGCAGAACTCTCGCGGCGCGCCGCGTTCGCCGGACATTATCCCACTCTCGATCTCGACGCGAATCTAGGCGACATCGGCGTCACGCCCGGCCAGTCCAACGGCACCTGGCAGGTCAACGGAGGCATCAACATCCCGATTTTCGCCGGCAATCGCGTCCATGGCGATGTGCTCGAAGCCGACGCGCAGTTGAAGCAGGCGCGTTCTCAGTTGGGAGATCTTCGCGGCCGCATCGATTATGAAGTTCGCACTGCGCTGCTGGATCTGAACGCCGCCGCCGAGCAAGTCGAAGTGGCCCGCAGTTCCGTCGACCTGGCCGAACAGGCACTCGCTCAATCGCAAGATCGCTTTACGGCCGGAGTCGCCGACAACCTGGAAGTGGTGCAGGCCCAGGAAGCGGTGGCCAGCGCTCATGAGAGTTATATTCAAAGTCTTTATGCGCATAATTTGTCAAAAGTCGAACTGGCGCATGCCATCGGCGACGCCGAAGAGGGCGTCAAACGATTCTTGAAAGGCAATCAATAAACGTATGGAGCAGAGCACTCAAAGTCCGCCCGCCAACGTAGAAAAAACGGTCGAGAAGGCGCCGAACACGCACCAAGCCTTTGCCTGCCACTGAGGAGGATTTTCACACGCGGCCTTCGCGCACGCAGAGCTCCGGCTTCCGGATCGGTGTCGTGATCGCCGTGATTGTCCTTCTTGTTGTGGGGATCTTCGCCTACCGCTATTTCACCAGCTACGAATCGACCGACGACGCCCAGGTCGACGGCCACGTTAATTCCATCAGCGCGCGCGTCTCCGGTCACGTCATCAAACTCAACGTTCAGGACAATCAATACGTGCAGGCGGGGACGGTGCTGGTGGAAATCGATCCGGCCGACTATCAAGTTGCCTACGATCGCGCCAAGGCCGACTTTGAAGACGCGCAAGCGGCGGCTGTCGCCGCCGGAGTGAATGTCCCGATCACCTCAGTCAACACCAACAGTCAGGTGTCGGCGACCGAGGCCGACGTCAACAGCGCGCGGCGCGGGCATCCAAGTGGCCGGCAACAGTTCGAAGCGGCCAAGGCCGAGTTGCAGGAGGCCGAAGCCAACAACGTGAAGGCGCAGAACGATCTGGTCCGCTACAAGCAGTTGGTCGACAAGCAGGAGATTTCCCAGCAGCAGTACGATCAGGCGACCGCCGCGGCCAACGCCAGCGCCGCCGCCGTGGAAGCGGCGCGCGCCAGTGCCGACGCTGCTCAACAGCAAGTCACCCAAGCCCAAGGCAAACTCGTTCAAGCCGAAGCGAACCGGAACTACGCCAACACCGCGCCGAAGCAGATGCAGGTCACGCGCGCCCGGGCAGCGTCCGCCTTGGCCGAGGCCCAGCGCAAGAAGGCCGATCTCGACCAGGCTGCGCTCAACCTGCAATACACCAAGATCATCGCCCCGGTGAATGGCGTAGTCAGCGATCGCACCGTGGAAGTTGGACAGAATGTCGCGCCCGGCCAGGAACTCCTGAAGCTCATCAATCTCGACGACGTGTGGATTACGGCGGACTACAAAGAGACCCAGCTTCGCGACATGAAGGTCGGCCAGCGCGTCACTATTGACGTCGATGCTAATGGCAGAAGTTATAATGGCAAGGTCGACAGCTTCGCCGCGGGCAGTGGGGCCCGCTTCAGCCTGCTTCCTCCGGAAAACGCCACCGGAAACTACGTGAAAGTCGTGCAGCGCATTCCGGTCAAAATTGTTCTCGATCCCGGTGCGAACAATGATCACCAGTTGCGTCCCGGCATGTCGGTAACGCCGAAGGTCTGGACTCGAGGGGCTCACGAATAATGAGCGCGGCCACCGCAACCCTGGATGCCCAGGCTGACGCCTGGCGTCCCGCGTTCAACCCGTGGATCATCGCCATCACAGTTACGCTGGCGACGTTCATGGAAGTGCTCGACACTTCCATCGCCAACGTCGCTCTGCCGCACATCGCGGGCAGCTTGTCGGCTGGCCAGGACGAAAGCACCTGGGTCCTGACCTCTTACCTGGTCTCCAACGCGATCGTTCTTCCGCTGAGCGGCTGGCTGTCGTCCATTATCGGCCGCAAGAATTTTTACATGGGCTGCGTGGCCCTGTTCACGGTCAGTTCGTTTCTGTGCGGGCTGGCGCCGAACCTGGCGACGCTGATCTTCTGCCGCATCCTGCAGGGCGCGGGTGGTGGCGGTCTGCAGCCCAGCGAGCAAGCCATCCTTGCCGACACGTTTCCGCCCGCCAAGCGTGGCATGGCTTTCGCCGTCTACGGCATCGCCGTGGTCACTGCGCCCGCCATCGGGCCGACTCTGGGCGGATGGATCACCGACAATTTCAGCTGGCGCTGGATTTTCTTCATCAACATTCCGGTCGGGATCATCTCGATCCTGCTCACCTCAAGACTGATTCAGGACCCGCCCTACTTCAAGCGCCGCAAGCTGAAGGAAACGACCATTGACTACGTCGGCCTCGGCTTTGTCGCGCTTGGCCTCGGCGCGCTGCAGATCGTGCTCGACAAAGGCCAGCGCGATGACTGGTTCGAATCCCACTTCATTGTGATCCTGTCGTTAATTGCCGCGGCCTCTCTGATCTTCGTCGTCGTCTGGGAATGGAGGCACAAGGATCCCATCATCGATCTGCACTTGTTCCGCGACCGCACGTTTGCGGTCTCGAACCTCTTGATGTTCATGCTGGGATTCGCGCTGCTGGGCAGTACGTTGCTTCTGCCGTTGTTCATGCAAACCATGCTGGGCTATACGGCGCAGCAATCCGGGCTGGCGTTGATGCCCGGCGGATTCGCCATCATGCTGCTGTTGCCGCTGGTGGGATTTCTGTTATCGCGCTATACGCCGCGCTGGCTTCTGCTCTATGGCCTGGTAGTGCTGTCGCTGTCGCTGTTTCACATGACCCGGTTTGACCTGGATATCGACTTCCACACCGTCGTGATGGCGCGCGTGTTTCAGGCCGCGGGGATGGCCTTTCTGTTTGTGCCCATCAACACGGCGGCCTACGCGTTTCTGCCCCGCGACAAAAACAACGCGGCTTCCGGCCTGATGAACCTGGCGCGCAACATCGGCGGCAGCGTGGGGATTTCCGTGGTCACCACTCTGCTCGACCGGCGCAGCCAGGTGCACTTAACGTATTTATCGAGCCACCTGAGTGCATCCAATCCCGCATTGCAATCTCGCCTGAAAGCGCTGGGGGCTTTGGTGCAGTCTCACGGTGGCGGGCCGCCCGGATCGTCTTCGGTGCCTTACGCGATTATCCAGGGTGCGGTTATCCGCCAGGCGTCCATGCTGTCTTACATCGACTGTTTCTGGTTCCTCGGAGCCGCCATTTTCTGCATGATCCCGATGGTCTTCCTGATGAAAAAATCGAAGCCGGGCGGAGGAATGGCAGTACACTAAACCACGCCATGTTTCGCCTGATTACCATCGAGCGCGAGTACGGCTGCGGCGCCGCCAACATCGCGGCGCAACTGGCCGACCGGCTGGGCTGGAAGCTCTGGGACCAGTTGCTCACGGAAGAAATTGCCCGCCTGGCCAACGTCGATCGATCAGCCGTGCGGCGCTGCGATGAGCGCATGGACAGCCGCCTGCACCGCCTTGCGAGGGCGTTCTGGCGGGGCAGTTACGAACGCAATTCCGCGGCTCTAGGCAATCAGATGTTCGACGCCGACTGCATGATGGAGATGATGCAGAAGACCATGAACACAATCGGGCAGGAAGGAAATGCGGTCGTGGTCGGCCGCGGCGCGCCGTATTTGCTGCGTGAGAATCCCGACGCCTTCCATGTATTTCTCTACGCCCCGCGGGCGGAGAAAATCCGGCGCATCATGGCGGAAGGGCACAGCGCAGAAGATGCCGCCGAGCAAGTCGACTCCGTCGACCGCGAGCGCATCGCCTACGTGAAGCATTATTTCAACGCCGACTGGCCTACGCGTTCGCTTTACCACGTCATGCTCAATACGGCCGTGGGCAACGAGCCGGTTGTCCAGACCATTCTCGATACCATGCATCTGGTCGAGGGCCGCCCGAAGGCCACGGACTAC
This sequence comes from uncultured Acidobacteriota bacterium, assembly GCA_963800405.1. Taxonomy (GTDB): domain Bacteria; phylum Acidobacteriota; class Terriglobia; order Terriglobales; family Acidobacteriaceae; genus Sulfotelmatobacter. The sequence continues at coordinate 125,843 of CAWDBW010000026.1, read as the reverse complement.
GAGCATCCGAGCGTGCCCGCGCCTCAGCAGCAGTGAATTTGTCCGCGTCCTTCCAAAGCGGGCGAATCAAGCGCGTCACATCAAAGCACGTCAAAGTCGTTGGCTGGGCGGGCGTTGAGCTGCTGGTCGCTGCGGCGCCGGACAGCAATTCTCTTCACAAACATCCTGTCGCGGCCCCAATGATCCGAGCGCACGCCGCTCCGCTCTGGGATCGATGCGCTCGAGAATCAGCTCGCGAATCATGGCGATGAACTTGGGATGCACGCCCACGGTTTTAGCTCGCACCATGGGCAGCGCCAGCGAATCGCAAAGCTGCTTTGCCTCGATATCCAGGTCGTAGAGCACTTCCATGTGATCGGAGATGAAGCTGATCGGGGCGAGCACGACCGCGCTGGCCAAATTGCGTGTCTTCACTTCGCGCAGGTAATCCAGAATGTCAGGTTCGAGCCACGGCTGCCCGGGCGCGCCGCTGCGGCTCTGATAGACCAGGGCATCGTTAGTGACGCCCAGCCTGGCCGAGACGAGCTTCCTCACTTCTTCCAGTTGGCGGACGTAGTCGCAGGTATTCGCCATCGAGAGCGGGATGCTGTGGGCGATGTAGACAATCTGGACGTTCTGCTTCGCATCGGCCGAAAGCTGGGCCAATGCATCGCGCAGGCGACCTTCCGTCGCCTCCACAAATCCGGGATGGTTGAAGAATGCGCGCAGCTTATCGATCTCCGGCGCGCCTGCACCGACTTCGCTCTGGGCGCGAATGATGTCTTCGCGATACTGCCGGCATCCGGAATACGAACTGTAGGCCGAGGTCACAAATGCCAGGGCGCGGCGAATGCCATCCTGCTTCATCTGCTGCAAGGTTTCCGCCAGCATGGGATGCCAGTTGCGATTGCCCCAATAAACGGGCAGCTTGGGCCCGTGCAGCGCGAGTCCGTTTTCGAGAGCGGCGATCAGTTCGCGGGTCTGCTGGTTGATGGGGCTTTTGCCGCCGAAGTGGTAGTAGTGTTCGGCGACGGCCAGCATGCGCTCGCGCGGAACGTTTTTTCCGCGCAGAACATTTTCGAGAAAGGGGATCACATCGTCGGTGGACTCTGGTCCACCGAAGGAGACAACGAGAATGGCGTCGTAGTTCATGAGTTAGGAATGGCCTGTGAATATCTCGAAAAAAAGTTTGCCGAAGGGCTCTGAAGGCGAGGCTCTGGTGAGTTTCGTTTCGGGAAAATTACGGTTTGAGGGGGTACCCCCCCTCCCCCCCACCCTGTGAAAGGCTTGCGGGGCACGGGTTGTGCAAAGAGTGTCTGCAAAATCTTGAGGGCCAAGGAGTTAGAGGTCAAAATCTTGATAACAGGTGACTTAGGCTCTCTTCTGAGAGCGTTGTAGCTACCGCCTCCGCCTGGACAATCATCTGCTTATTGTCTGCATGAGGTCAAGGTCAGATGTCACCGAGAGAGCCAGAGTCGGGGCGATCTGGGGGGATGAATGCATTCGGGATTCAAGGCCAACTGACTCGGATGCATCATACAAGGCCGCTTCGCTGATTGACTTGCTCCTGTTTCTCTCCCGGCCGAGAGACATACCCCTAAAGCTGCTTCAACTGGTTTGGCAGGTCCGCCCGCAGCTGCGGAGAAATTCTTGCCCTAACATGTCGTCTTTTGCCGGGCATTTCCGATTGCTTTAATAGGACACAGGAATCTTCTAGTCCGGGCTGCAGTTTTCCCAGCCCGTTCGCGAAGGTTGGGCCATTGGTCGACAATTCGCGAGATCGGCTACCAGGTTCGTGGAGGGAGGGCCGATCTCGGATCCGAACACAAGGAGATTCGTGATGGCTGCAAACCCAGTCCGGTCCGACGGAGCAACGCTCGAAGAGGAAGAAAAAGCGGGGAAGACCATGCTGGCAGGGGCCGGGGGCATTCCGTCATCTACGGTTGCACCGGTTGAGAACATGGCTGGCGATCTACCTTCCGATGCTGACGCGACGGTGAGTAGTTCTCTGGGCGCGAAACTTTCTGCGGCTGAACGCGCCAGAGAACTCAAAGCGATCGGGCCGTATCAGCTCATCCGCAAACTTGGCGAAGGGGGGATGGGACAGGTATGGCTGGGCGAACAGACCGCTCCCATTAAGCGGCAGGTTGCGCTCAAACTCATCAAGGTTGGCCGCTACGACGACTCGGTGTTGGAGCGCTTCTACGGGGAGCGCCAGTCACTGGCGATGATGGATCATCCTTCGATCGCCAAAGTGTTTGACGCCGGTGCAACGTCCGATGGCCAGCCTTATTTTGTGATGGAGTACGTACCCGGTCAGCCCATCACGGCCTACTGCGACCGCAAGCGGCTGACGATTCGCGAACGATTGGAGCTGTTTATCAAAGTATGCGAAGGCGTGCAGCACGCCCATCAAAAAGCAATCATGCACCGCGATCTGAAGCCGGCGAACATTCTGGTCGTGGAAGTCGATGGCAAACCGGTGCCGCGGATCATCGACTTCGGTCTGGCGAAGGCGGCGAGTCCGCCGCTCGATGGCGAAACTCTCGCTCTTATGACCCAGGCGGGCGGTTGGGTGGGTACGCCGGGTTACATGAGCCCGGAGCAGGCCGATCCAAGCGTCATGGACGTGGACACGCGCACCGATGTGTATTCGCTGGGTGCGGTGCTGTATGTGCTGCTGACCGGCTGTCAGCCATGGGAGACCAGCAAGCAACGATTTGACGAATTTCTGCGCCGGTTGCGGGACGAAGATCCGCCGCGGCCCAGCACGAAGGTCAGCGGAAACAAGGAGGCATCAAAGTCAAGCGCAGAAGCGCGTGGCGAAGAGCCCAAGCAGTTAGTCGCGTTGCTGCACGGGGATCTGGACTGGATCACGATGAAGGCGCTGGAAAAAGACCGCGCCCGGCGCTACGGGTCGCCGATGGAACTGGCGGCTGACATCGGACGTTATCTGGGCAACGAACCGGTAAGTGCGCGGCCCGCCAGCGTCGGCTATCGCGCCAGGAAATACGTACTGCGGCACAAGGCTCTGGTGGCTGGGGCGGCAGCCGTCTTGCTGGTTCTGGTGGCGGGGGTAATTACCAGCACCTGGCAGGCGGTGAAAGCGCGCCGGGCCGAAGCACAAGCCAAACAGCAGTCAGCCATCGCCCAGGCGGTCAATGATTTCCTGCAGAATGACTTGTTAGCCCAGGCGAGTGCAGCCACGCAGTCAGGGCCGAGCGCCAAACCGGATCCAGACCTGAAGGTACGCACGGCGCTGGATCGAGCCGCGGAGCGAATCGAGGGCAAGTTCGCCAAGCAACCGGAGGTGGAGGCCGCGATCCGGGACACCATTGGGCGAACCTACACAGATCTCGGGCTAAACGCGGCGGCGGGAAAGCAGTTGGAACGAGCGCTGGACTTGCGGCGGCGGGTGCTGGGTCCCGAGCATCCCGACACGCTGGATACGACGAGCAATCTGGCCGCTGTCTATGACCTGGAAGGCAAGTATGCGGAGGCCGAGGCGCTGGACAGCCAGATTCTTCAAATCCGACGCCGCGTGTTAGGCCCCGAGCATCCCGACACGTTGACGTCCATGATGAGTCTGGCTTTCGTTTACTACGAAGAGGGCAAGTACGCGCAGGCCGATACACTCCAGAGCCAGACTTTGGAGATCAAGCGCCGCGTATTGGGGCCCGAGCATCCCGCCACGCTGGCATCCATTTACAGTCTGGCCGTCGTCTACGAGCATGAGGGCAAGTACGCGCAGGCGGAAGAACTCAACCGCGAGACTCTGGAGATCCGGCGCCGCGTATTAGGTGCCGAACATCCCGCCACGCTGGCCTCTATGAACAATCTGGCGATCGCCTACGAAGAAGAAGGCAAGTACGCGCAGGCCGAAGTGCTCGACAGCCAGGCTTTGGAAATCAAACGCCGGGTGTTAGGTCCCGAGCATCGCAACACGCTTAATTCCATGAACAATCTGGCTATCGTCTACTGGTTTGAGGGCAAGTACGCGCAAGCCGACACGCTGTTCAGCCAGACTTTGGAGATTCAGCGCCGCGTGCTGGGTCCTGAGCATCCGCTCACGCTGAATGCCATGGGAAATCTGGCTTCTGACTACGCGGATGAGGGTAAGTATGCGCAGGCCGAGGCGCTGTTCCGCCAGACTTTGGGGATCCAGCGTCGCGTCCTCGGTCCCGAGCATCCCTTCACGCTCAACACGCTGAACAGCATGGTGGCCGCCTATCAAAAACAGGGCAAGTACGCGGAGGCGGAGACTTACGCCGAGCAGGTTCTGGCGACAAGACGGCGCGCCTTGGGCGCAGAACACCCGAATACGATCTTGTCGGCGGCCGATCTGGCGCTGGCCTATGTGTCGCAAGGGAAATTCGCCGCGAGCGAGCCCATCGCGCGCGAGACGCTGGAGCTGAATCAAAAGCAGCAGCCGGATGACTGGCAACGCTTCCGCGCCGAGAGCCTGCTGGGCGCCAGCCTCGCGGGAGAGAAGAAATATGCCGAAGCCGAACCGCTGCTGGTGGAAGGCTATCAGGGGATGCTGGCGCGAAAAAGCCGCATCTCCACCTCCGATCGCTACCACCTGGAATGTGCCCATCAGTGGCTGGTCCAGCTTTACAAGAGTTGGGGAAAGCCGGAGAAGGCGGCCCAAATAGCGAAGGACTCAGATCAAGGGTAGAAGTCCTAAAGAATGACGGGCGATCCGAAAGCTAACTGTCGTGACTCGGCGATCGCACGCAAATTCCATCGAAGCGGCGGGCCATGAATTCTGGTTGCACGGCGGGCGAGGAAGGAACTGGTGCGCCCGGAGAGATTCGAACTCCCGACCTGTTGCTCCGGAGGCAACCGCTCTATCCAGCTGAGCTACGGGCGCGCACGGATGTTTACAGTCTACATGGCAGGGGAACCGGCTTCAACGTCTGCGGCGAATTGCTGCCGAAAGTTTTGCAAGGGCACATTGCGCAAGACTAAATAGCGAAAGACTCTGGATCGCCGGCCGCCTCAGCGGCTCAACGTTCTGCTGAAAAACTCGCTGCGCAGGTCCCGGGGCTGAAGCCCGCAGAGATAAAGATATAGAGATTAAAGAGGGGCCTTATCGCAGCGCTGAAAGCGCTGCGCCACCCGAAATCGAGTTTTTTCAGCACCCGTAAAGCCGGGCTAGATTCGATGCGCCCTGACGACGACATGGCTGAAAGCCGCGCCCTTTCAAGACATCTAGGCAGTGTCATCGCGCAGGAGGAACCGCGCCCTTGAGGCTTCAGCCCGAGGGCCGCGGTTCATTCCAAATTTTCCAGGGAGGGATTCTTTCTAGTAGCGGTCGCGCCGCCCGCCACCGCCGCCGCCGCCGCGGCTGCCGCGATCTCCGCGGTCGCGTCCACCACCACCACCTCCGCCGCCACTGCGTTCGGTCTTGGGGCGAGCTTCGTTGACGTTGATGGTGCGTCCGCCGACGGACGATCCGTTGAGCGCAGTGATTGCCTTATCGCCGTCTTCGTTGCTGGCCATCTCCACGAAGCCGAAACCGCGGGAGCGCCCGGTGTCGCGGTCGGTCATGATGCTCACGCGGTCGACTTGTCCGAAAGGTTCAAACAGCTGCCGGAGTTCGTCCTCGTTGGTGTTGAAGCTCAGGTTGCCCACAAAAATATTCTTCACGCGTCTGCCTCTGCATTGAGCTGTCGGAAGTGCAAGCAATTCGGCGGACTTGGCAGGTCGGGAGGGCCGTTCCTGAAAATCGAGACCGGAGCTGGCGAACAGATCGAATGCGGGCAGAAGTATAGCAGGTTTTGCGAAATCGGCTTGTTAAATCAATCTCAAAATGAGAGCGCCCAGCCGATGACCCGGACGAGTTAGCGAAGCTCTAATCAAGGCACGACAGAAAGCCTAAACCGCAGGGGACACAGAGGAAGCTGAAAGCTTAATCAGGGCTTTCCTAGCAATCGTCGACTTTCCAATAGCCTTCGGTGTGGAATCCCATCTGCAGCAGGCGGTTCTTGGGGTCGTGTCGCTTGCCGCAGCCGGGACAGATGAGATAGCGGCGCCACGCCGTGCCTTGATGGTCGTAATTCTCGGCCACGGCAAACGTGGTTCCGCAACTGCACGGGACCAGGAACATGCGCAGCGGGGGGCTGGATTTCGCGCTCTTCTCGGACTTGCGCCGCGGTTTCACGATTCCTCGTTGCGACTATTTTTTTATGACTCTTCCACTTTAGGACTGCTCCACCGTGGCGAAGGATTTTTTCTTGCGCTGATTCGACTGCAGGGTTTTCTTGCGCAGCCGGAGAGATTTGGGCGTGATCTCGACAAACTCATCGTCGGCGATGAATTCGATGGCCTGCTCCAGATTCAGCGGTTTGAAGGGCACGAGGCGAATGGCTTCATCGGCGGTGGAAGCGCGCATGTTGGTCAGCTTTTTTTCGCGGACGGCGTTCACGTCGAGATCGGTGTCTTTGGCGTTCTCGCCGATGATCATTCCTTCATAGAGCTCGACCCCAGGGCCGACGAAAAGTTCGCCGCGCTCCTGCAGGCCCCAGAGCGCATAGGCGGTTGAGACCCCGCCGCGATCGGCGATCAGTGCGCCCGTCAGCCGGTGCGGGATGTCGCCCTGCCACTCCGTGTATCCATCAAACAGCGCGTTCATGACGATGGTTCCGCGCGTATCGGTGAGCAGCTGGCTGCGCAGGCCGATCAATCCCCGGCTGGGCACGCGGAACTCAATGCGTACTCGCCCGTAGCCGTGATTGTGCATGTTGGTGACTTCGCCCTTGCGCGATCCGAGTTGTTCCATGACTACGCCGACGAAATCTTCGGGCACGTCGACGGTCAAGTGTTCGACCGGCTCCAGCAGCTTGCCCGTTTCTTTGTCGCGCTTGGTGACGATCTCTGGCTTGCCCACCATGAGTTCGTAGCCCTCGCGCCGCATCATTTCGATGAGGATGGAAAGCTGCAGTTCGCCGCGGCCCAGCACCTTGAACGAATCGGTGGTGCCCGTATCTTCGACGCGCAGCGAAACATTGGTCAGAAGTTCTTTTTCCAGACGTTCACGCAAATTGCGCGAGGTGACGTACTGGCCATCTTTTCCGGCGAACGGCGAAGTGTTCACCGTGAACAGCATGGCGATGGTGGGCTCGTCGATGGCGATGTGCGGCAAGGGCGCAGGATTCTCGGCTTCGGTAATGGTCTCGCCGATGGTGATGCCTTCGACGCCGGCGACCGCGATGATGTCGCCTAACTCGGTTTCAGTGATGTCGGTGCGCTTAAGGCCGGAGAAGGAAAACAGTTTTGTGATCTTGGTTTTGTGCAGGGTGCCGTCGAGCTTGGCGATGGCGACTTCTTCGCCGGTGTGCATCTTTCCGTTGAACACGCGCGCGATCGCGAGGCGTCCGAGATAGTCGCTGTAATCGAGGTTCGCGACCAGGATTTGCAGCGGCCCCGATTCGTCGCCCTTGGGATGAGGAATGGTTTTGATGATGGCATCGAATAGCGGGCGCAGGTCGGTGCCGCCGCCGCTGATGTCGGTGCTTGCTGTGCCGGTCTTCGCGTTGGTGTAGAGCACGGGGAAATCGATCTGCTCTTCCTTGGCGTCAAGATCGATAAAAAGGTCGTAGATCTCGTTCAGCACTTCCTGCGGGCGGGCATCGGAGCGGTCAATCTTGTTGATGACTACGATAGGCGGCAGGTGTGCTTCGAGGGCCTTGCTCAGTACGTAGCGGGTCTGGGGCAGCGGGCCTTCGCTGGCATCGACCAGTAGCATGACGCCGTCGACCATCTTGAGCGCGCGTTCGACTTCGCCGCCGAAGTCGCTGTGGCCGGGCGTGTCCACGATGTTGATTTTTACGTCGTGATAGAAAATCGCGGTGTTCTTGGCGAGGATGGTGATGCCGCGCTCGCGCTCCAGTTCATTCGAGTCCATGACTCGTTCGACGTGGTGTTCGTTGGAGCGAAACGTGCCGCTCTGTTGCAGCATGGCGTCAACCAGTGTGGTCTTGCCGTGGTCGACGTGCGCGATGATAGCGATATTGCGAATGCCTGAACTCAAAAAGGATCCTTCCAAATAGATGGGCTATTACTACTTTACTATGCGGGGAGTGAATGCACTAGGAAAGACGGTTACTTCCATCAATTGTCATCCTGAGGCCCGCGTTCTTTGCGGGCCGAAGGAGCTATATGAAGTCGACAGCAGGAGCAGAGTGCAGAGGTCCTTCGCTTCGCTCAGGATGACAAGGCAAGGATGGAGGCAGAGGGGATGGATTTACTCGCCTTGCAGCGCATTGCGTTCGACGAGTTCAGCGGCCACCTCAGCGCCGCCATCGGATCGCACGCGCAGACGGTACCAGACCACGATTGTCACCAGCGAGAATACGAAGATGATGGTGGAGACGGCGTTGATCTCTGGGGTGATGCCGCGGCGCAGGCGTCCCCAGATTTCGAGGGGGAGGGTGTTGTCGCGGCCGATCAGGAAGAAGCTGACGGCGATCTCGTCCATCGAGAGAGTGAAGATGAGCAGCGCTGCGCCGATGATGGGCAGTTTCAGATTCGGCACGGTCACGCGCCAGAAGGTTTGCCAGTAGTTTGCTCCCAGATCGAGCGAGGCTTCTTCCTGGGCGCGGTCGAGTTTTTGCAGGCCGGCGAAAACTTCCGTGGTTGCCACCGAGATTAAAGCCGTGCCGTGACCGAGCACGATTGTCATCAGACTGAGCTTCGCGCCCATCACGTTGAACAACATGAGCAGTGAGAGGCCGGTGATGATGCCGGGCAGGATCAGCGGCAGCAGAACCAGCCGCCGGAACAGGGCCTTGCCGGGAAAGTCTGCGCGGTCGAGCGCCAGCGCGGCCGGAATCCCGAATGTTAGCGCGATCACCATCGCAGCAAGAGCTACTTGCAGGCTGTTGAGCACAGAATCCCAGATGGGGCCGTCGGCGAATAGGATGCGATACCAGTTGAGCGTGAGGTGATGCGGGGGGAATCCGCCGACTCCCTGGCCGTTGAAGGAATAGAGAATGAGGACGGCGATGGGAAGATACAGGAACGCGAACACGGCCGCGGCATGAACGAGCAGCCAGCGCGATTTTGGAAGGTTGGAATCGCCGGCGCTCACGAGAAGCTCCATTTCTTTTCCAGGCGCTCGGACAGGAACAGAAGGCTGACCACGATCACGAGCATCCCGAGCGAAATCGCCGCGCCCAGAGGCCAGTTATAGGCCGCGCCGAACAGGCTGACCACGATATTGGAAATCATGATGCCGCTGGGACCGCCCAGTAACAACGGCGCCAGGAAATCGCCCAGGCTTAAGACGAAGGCAAATGTCGCACCGGCCACCACGCCGGGAACCGACAGCGGGAAAATTACTTTCCAGAAGGTTTGTGACGGCGTCGCGCCCAGATCGTACGAGGCCTCGACCAGGTTGCGCGGGATGTGTTCCAACGCCGCATAAATCGGCAGGATGGTGAACGGCGTGTAGATGTGGGTGAGCGTCAAGACCACGGCAAACGGGCTGTAGAGAAGAAAATCGAGCGGATGTTTGGTCAGGTGGACATATTGCAGAAGAGTGTTGAGAACGCCATCGGAACCGAGGATCGTTTTCCAGGCATACGCGCGCACCAGATAACTGACCCAGAGCGGAATAATGACCAGTTGATAGAGCAAATCCTTTCGCTTGCCGGCATAGAACGAGAGAAAATACGCCAGCGGATATCCCAGCAGCAGCGAAAACAGCATCACGCGCGCGGCAATCCACATGGAGCGGAGCAACGTCTGCCAGTACACCGTCTTGTGCAACAGCTCTTTATAGTTGTCGAGGTTCCAGGAGTGCACGATTACCTGCGCCGGCGTGACGGACCAGAAGCTGTAGCAGAACATCAGCAAGTATGGCGCCAGCAAAAACACTGTCACCCACAGCAGCGGCGGCGCCGTCACAGCCGTCTTGTAAGCGCGGGAAAACATCAGTTCCTTTCCGGGGACTCGCGCACCAGAACTGCATCGGCGACGGAGAACTCAAGCTCAACTTCTTTCTGCACCGCGGCGTCGTGCACTACGCTTCCGGCGGCCGTCCGCACGACCAACACGAGCCCGCCGGCACATTCCACGCGGATTAATTCTGTTGCCCCGTGAAAGGCTTGATGCAGAACTCGACCGCGAACGCGGACTGTGGCGCTCGCGGCAGTTCCAGTTCCCGCCAGCCGCACATGCTCTGGCCGCAAAGAGAACAGTACCGGCCCGTCGGGGAGCAAAGCCGACCAAGTTAGCGAACCACACTTTGCCACACCACCGCGGGCTTCGCCCTTCAGCAGGTTCGTGTGTCCGATGAACTGCGCGGCATAAGCCGTTGCCGGACGGCTGTAAATTTCGCGAGGCGTGGCCACCTGCTCCAGTTCGCCGGAACGGAGCAGCGCAATGCGGTCGGACATGACCATGGCTTCTTCCTGATCGTGGGTCACGAATACGAAGGCGATGCCCACCTCGCGCTGCAGTGATTTCAGTTCGACCTGCATCTGACGACGCAAGTTGGCGTCCAGAGCGGAGAGCGGTTCGTCGAGCAACAGCAAGCGCGGCCGGTTCACCAGCGCGCGGGCCAGCGCTACGCGCTGCTGCTGGCCTCCGCTGATCTTTGACGGCTTCGATTTCGCCTGCGCCGTCATCTTCACTTTGTCCAGCGCTTCGGCGACGCGTTGTGCAATCTCGCCCGCCGGCCGCTTGGCCACGCGCAAACCGTACCCGACATTTTCTTCGACCGTGAGGTGCGGGAACAAGGCATAGGATTGAAACACGGTGTTGACCCGCCTACAGTACGGAGGCTGGTGATCGAGCCGTTCGCTCTCCATCCAAAGCTCACCCGAACTCGCGCTCTCGAAACCGGCAACAATTCGCAGCAGCGTGGTTTTGCCCGAGCCGCTTTCGCCGAGGATGGTGAGGAATTCTCCCTCGGCAATCTCCAGCGAAACATTCCGCAGCACCGGGTTGCGGCCAAACGTCTTGGCCACGTTGCGGATGCTGAGCAGCGTTGGTTTTGGGGTGGCCTGCGCAGTGGCGGCCAGCGCGACGTCGGGAGTGGTTGGAGATGCCATGAGTGGTTTCTTGCGAGTCTTTATTGTGCTGCTTTTACGTCGTTCCAAATCTCGGTATATTTGGCGCGCCGCGGCACGTTCTGCCAGAAATTCAGACGCTTCTGGTAGCTCTCGACATCGTCCAGGTGCAGCGTTTTCACTTCGCCCGGCGTCATGTACTGCCCGGCCTGCGGATTTGCCGGAACATAGTGAGTTTTGTCGGTCACCAGCTTTTGCGTTTTGGCTTCGATCATGTATTCCAGAAACTTGTGCGCCAATTCTTTGTTTTCGCTGCCCGCAGTGATCATCAAGTGATCGATCCATCCCGTGGTGTTTTCCTTGGGAATGGTTTCGCCGACGGGAAAATTGGCTTGCCGCAGGTCGGCCGTATTGAGCGGCCAGCCCATCGCGATCACGATTTCGTGGCTCTCAAAAAGATTCGTTAACTCTCCGCCGGTGGCCCACATTTTGCGGATGTTCGGTTTCAATTCCAGCAGTTTTTTCTTGACCGCTTCTAGTTGCTCGTCGTTCAAGTTGTAAAGCTGCGATGGATCGGGTTTGTCGTACCCGAGAACTTGCGCCGCCATGTAGACGGTCGACAGATCGTCCCACACAGAAACTTTTCCTTTGTATTTCGGATCCCACATAACCGTCCAGGAATCCGGCGGCTGAGGGAAGGCGGTGGTGTCGTAAATGATGGGGTCCGGTCCCCACATGAACGGCACGCCGTACACCTGGCCATTGGCGCGTACCAGCGGCAGAGAAGTAAGCTGCGGGGAAAGCTGGCTGTAGCTGGGAATTTTCGACAGATCGAGCGGGGCGGCCAATCCTGAGGTCGCAATCGATGACGCCACATCGCTCGACGGCGAAATTACGTCGTAGTTCCCGGCGCTGCCGCCGCGCAACTTCGCCACCAGTTCGTCGCTCGATCCCATGTACGATGCGGAAACCTTGCAATGGTTCTGCTCTTCGAAGGCCTGGATGAACGAGGGATCGGCGTATCCTTCCCACACCAGCAGATTGAGCGCGGGCGTTTTTTTCGAGCACGATCCCGTACACAGGAGCGCTGCCAGCAGGGGCAGCCAGCGGAGCGACCTCCAAATACTTTGCCAGTTCATGGTTCCTCCTACTTAGGACGTTCTAGAACGTTGGCGGAGTGTTGACCCACAAAACCCACGTCTCTTTGCGGCCCGGATTTTTCCAGCGATGCGGGGTCGCACTTTCAAAATAGAAGCTGTCGCCGGGTTTCAGGCGGTATTGCTCGCCATCGAGCGCGATCTCGAGATCTCCGCGCAGCACGAAAATAAACTCTTCGCCCTCGTGAGTATAGGGATCGCCGCTGCCCGCCTCCGGCGCGATGCGAAACAGATGAGGTTCCATGGCGGTGTTGCCCCAGGCCAACAGTTCCATGTGAACGCCCGCACCGGCCTGAAGCACCTTCCGTTCCGCGGGACGCACGTGCCGGCTCTTGGCATCGCTGGCCTCGTAGAAATCCAGAATATTTGTTTTGTAGAAGCGCGCAAGTTTGCGCAGCGTCCCCACCGAGGCGCTCATTTGAGAACGTTCCAGCGCGCTGAGGAATCCCACTGAGACTCCGACCGCCTGGGCCACCCGCGCCAGCGAAAGCCGCCGCCGCGCCCGCAACTGGCGAAGATGCCCGCCAATCGCGCCGGCGTTGCCGTCGGCCACAGGACGGACCTTGCCTTCGCGCTTGAGCAGTTGCACAATTGCAGCCGCGTTGAGCCCGCGCACCTTGCGCAGGAAGCGCGCGCGCTTCAGCAGTTTCACATCTTCGGCAGTGTAAAGCCGGTATTTGCTCTCCGTGCGCCGCGGACGCGCCAGTCCCAGGCTTTCCCACGAGCGGATCACCGAGGGTGACACCCCCACCTTCCGCGCCACGTCTCCGATTTTTAAGTAAGGTTCAGGCATGCTCGTGGACAGTATCCGCAGGGTGCGCCCCGAAGGCTCGATAGAAAATTTCTATGGGATGGACATATTTTTTTGTCCTTGACAGCTGCCATCCCCGTTCTCTAACCTTGCGGGATTATAGCAAGGTTGTGGCAGGACACAAGCAGTTCGTCATCGTCATTATCAAAAGAAGAAAATCCCCTGAGGATGCTGGAGGTTCCATGCCGTCACTGCGAGCCCGCTGGACCGCCGTTTGCCTGATCGTTTTCGTTGCGATCTGTTTGTGGATTCCCGCTTCGCTTTGTGCGCAAGGTGCGAGCGGCCGTATTCTGGGCCGGGTTTCGGACCCGACGGGCGCTGTGCTCTCCGGCGCGAAGGTGACTCTAATCAATGAAGCGACCAATGTCAGCCGCAACGGACTCACCAACGACAGTGGAGACTTTTCCTTCGTCGACGTTGTCCCCGGCACCTACACACTCCAGTATGAACTGACCGGTTTCAAGAAGAACGTGCAGAAGGGCGTGATTGTCGAGGTCAACCAGGTGGTGACGCTGAACTCCACGCTGCAGATTGGCGGATCGCAGGAGACGGTGGAAGTCACATCGGAAGCCCCACAGGTCGATACGACCAGCACGCAACTGGGCGCGGTCATCAACGATCGCTCGGTGAACGAACTGCCGTTGAACACGCGCGATACCTATCAATTCCTGCAGCTTCAGCCAGGCGTGCAGGCCCAGTTGGGATCGAGCGGCAGCCTGTTTTTTGGATCCGATGATGCCGGGTCCGTCTCGGTCAACGGAGGTCGCACGCGTGCCAATAACTTCAGCGTGAATGGCGGGGATGCGAACGACCAGTTCGTAAATACTCCGACCATCCAGCCCACTCCCGACGCGGTGGAGGAGTTTCGCGTCATCACGAATACGTTCGACGCGGAATATGGACGCAACTCCGGGTCGGTGGTCAACGTGATCACCAAGTCCGGCACGAACCAGTTCCACGGAAATGTTTACGAATACTTTCGCAACACGATTCTGGATTCCAAGGGATACCGCGACCCACTCACGCCGCAGCTCAATCAGAACCAGTTCGGTGGGACTTTTGGCGGACCCATCAAGAAAGACCGGACGTTTTTCTTTCTGTCTTTTGAAGCCCGCCGCATCCGCGCCGGTGAGCCGGGAAACCTGGTGAATGTGCCGACCAATCAGGAGTACGGGGGAGATTTCTCTGATCAAGGGGCTTTTTCGGGGAGCATTGCGAACCCCTTCGTCGCTCAGGTGCTGGATGGTCGGCCGGGTTGCGATGCGGCCTTGGGCTATACCGTCGCCAGCCGAGGGCCGGGTGCTTCGTGGGGCTTGACTCCAGGAGTTCCCCTCGCCAATACCGTTTTTCCAAGCAATGTGATTCCGGCTGCTTGCCAGGACCCGGTCGCGTCCAACTTGCTCCAGCGATTCGTTCCCCAAGCCAACGTCGGAGCAACTCAGTACGAAGCGGTGCCGGTGGGCACTGACAACGCCAATCAGTTAACTTTCCGCTTCGACCACAGAATTAACGATCACCAGAACTTCACCGCCTATTATTATTTCAACGACGGCACGCAGCTCTCCCCCTACAATAATTTTGAGGAATCGGGCGCCAACCTGCCGGGTTTCGGAAACTGGGACAAGCTCCGGTTCCAGCAGTGGAACTTCACACACACCTGGACCATCGGCAACGCGCTGGTCAACGAAGCGCATTTCACGTATATGCGCGAGGGCGAGTTGGGGTTCCTGAAGTCGCAAACCACGAATGCGGTTACGAACTCCTGCACGGGCGCGGCCGCTCAGTTCTGCTTTACCGGAACGTCGGACTCGTCCGCCATCACAACCCAGATTGGAGCTACCCCGAGTCTCGGCATCACGCCCGGATTGCCCTCGACTCTGACGGGCGTTCCCTTCGTCAACATTCAGGGTGGCGCAGAGTTTGGGAATAACTGGGAGGGCACGCTGCCCCAAGTGGGCAACAGTTTTCAGTGGTCCGACGGGCTAACATGGGTCAAAGGCAACCACACCTTCAAGTTCGGGCTTGATGCGCGCCGCGCGCGCTTCGACCAATATTACTACTTCGACATCAACGGTCAAATACAGATCAGCAACACCGGTCCCAATTCGATTGTGCCGGGTGATGGGGATAATTATGCCGCATACCTGCTGGGCCTGGTTGACTACTACATCCAGGGTTCCGGCCAGCGCGAGGATATTCGGAGCACTGCCATCTATCCCTTTGTTCAGGACAGTTGGAAGATCAAGCCAAACTTCACCCTTAACTACGGCCTGCGCTGGGAGTTCAATCCGCCCATGAAGGATATCGCCCAACACGTCGAGGCCTTCCGTCCCGGCGAGAACTCCACCGTCTATCCCTGCGGAATCAACCAAACTGGGCAGGGTGCATCGTACGCTTATTGGCAGAGTCTGGGCGTAGCAAATCCGACCTGCGCCAACACTGGTACGACACCGACGGGATTGGTGGTCCCGGGGGATCCAGGCGTGCCGGCTGGCTTGACCTCGACCTATTACAAGGCGTTTGCGCCGCGCATTGGTATTGCTTACAGCCCTGACTTTAAGAGCGGACCCCTGGCGAAACTATTCGGCGGCAACGGCAAGACCAGCATTCGCGCCGGCTTCGGGCTTTTCTACAATCCGATTGAAGAACTGGTTGCGGCACAGTTCGGTGCGGAGCCTCCGTTTGGTGGAAGCACGGCAGTGTACAACGAGTTTTTCAACACTCCCTTCGTGGCCCAGGCCGGCTATGCAAATCCTAACCCTTTTGGTGGGATCATCACTCCGACGAAGGGCCAGCCGACCGACCTGTCGCTGTTCCGCCCGATTCTTCTTTACGGCGATTTCCAGCCTCACCTGCGTACGCAGTACACCAGTCAATACAATCTGACGATCCAGCGGGAACTGAGCAATAGCACGATGTTGCAGATCGGCTATGTAGGTTCGCAGGGACATCGCTTGCTGGCTTCGCACGACATCAATCCGTCGAATCCGCAGACGTGTCTGGATATCATCAACGTTGCAACCAACGTCACTTCTTACGGTGTTCCAGCCACATGCGGTCCTACCGCCGAAGATGCTCAATGGAGCCTGACCGTTCCGCAAGGCATGTTGTTCCACTTGCCCAATGGCTCAACCATTACCGGGGCTCCCGGTGGAACGCCGGTCAACCTGGTCGGCTTGCGGCCTTACTCCTCGCCTAATTGTGTGACGAACGGCGCGAATATTGGAACGGGTTGTCCGGTCGACGGCATTCCCATATTCACCGATGTTTTCGCGGAAGACACCATTGCCAGTTCGGTCTACAACGCGTTGGAGATGATGCTGCAAAAGCGCTTCTCTCACGGCCTGCAGTTCCAGGCGGCGTACACCTACAGCAAGTCGATTGATGACGGTTCCACCTTTGAAGAAACGCTCGATCCCTTTAATTACCGCGCCAGCCGAGCGCTTTCGATCTACAACTCGAAGCAGCGCTTCGTGGTCAGTTACGACTGGGAGATTCCCACTCGCAAGTATTCCGGCGTTGCCGGCAAGGTGTTGAACGACTGGGAGGTTTCCGGCATCACTCAATTCCAGAGCGGTTTCCCCATCCGCCTGGATACAGCAGACGATACCGAGCTCATCAATAGCTTCTTTTTCCTGGGCACCGAGGCGCCCAGTCTGGTTGCGCCGTTCCAGAAATTGAATCCGCGGAACACGCTTACAAACAGCGCGCTCGGGATCTCGTCGCCGGGGTACTGGTTTAACCCGGCTGATTTTGCCACGGCCGCGACCAATCCATTGGGTGCTCCAGTTCCGCCGCTGGGTCAGTTCAATAACGGCACGCAGCGTACCATCTGCTGCGGGCCGGGGCTGGAAGACTGGGATTTCTCGGTGCACAAGAAGATTTCCTTCGGTGAAAGTAAGTACGTACAATTCCGTGCGGAAATCTTTAACGTTTTCAACCGTACTAACTATTCGAATCCGGACGGCCACTTTTCTGACGGCCCGACGGAGTTCGGCAAAATAACCTCGGCGGGCGACCCGCGCCTGTTTCAATTTGCTTTAAAATTTTTCTACTAGCCTGACACCCCGGACGGCAGTGCCGTCCGGGCAATCTAATAGCCCGCTGGCCAGAGAAGGCGCGGGCTTGAGCATCCCCGGAGCAATTCGATGTATCCCGATCTGCAGAAGGAACTCGCCACTTTCGAGCGGCGCACGCCTAAGTCCGCCGAAGCCCACAAAAAGAATCTCAAACGCATTCCGCTGGGCGTCGCCAGCAACTACCGCGCTTACGATCCCTGGCCGATCTTCGTGAAAGAGGCCAGTGGCAGCAAGTTCCGCGACCTCGACGGCAACGAATACATTGACCACAACCTGACGTTCGGCGCGCTCATGGCTGGGCACTGCCATCCCGCGGTGATGAAAGCCGTCGAGAAGCGGCTCTCCACCGGCACGATGTTTGGCATGCCGCATGACATGGAGTGGGAACTCGCGGAGGAAATCTGCACCCGCTTTCCGGTCGAGATGTGCCGCTTCGGCAACAGCGGGACCGAAGTGACCATGCACGCGATTCGTCTGGCGCGCGCCGCCACGGGACGCGACAAGATCGTCAAGTTTGAAGGCGCTTACCACGGACTGCACGACAGCGCGCTGGTCAGCGTGAAACCGCATGCTCCGGACTATGGCGATATTCACAATCCGACCGCAGTCACAGGCGGGCTTGGCGTGCCGAAGTCGGCGATCGCCAATGTAAAGATTGCCACGTTCAACGATCTTGCCACCGTCGAGCTGCGCTTCAAAGAAAATCCCGGCGAGATTGCAGCGATCATTCTGGAGCCGATCCTGATGAATGTCGGATTGTGCATACCGCAGCCCGGATTCTTGAAAGGCCTGCGCGAGATCTGCGATAAGCACGGAGCGCTGCTGATTTTCGACGAAGTGAAAACCGGCGCGAAACTTGGCTGGGGCGGAGCCAGCGAATATTTTGGCGTTCACCCTGACATGATCTGCCTGGCGAAGTCGATCGGCGGTGGTCTGCCGCTGGCGGCATTCGGTACGAGCAAGTCGGTGATGGATTTGATTTCGCAGCACAAGGTTTTTCACGGCGGTACCTACAACACGAATCCGGTCTCGATGGCGGCAGGCCTGGCGACGTTCCGCGAAGTTCTTACCCGCGAGAACTATGCGAAGGTCGACAAACTCGGGAAGAAGCTGGCCGACGGCTATCGCAAGACGATTGCGAAAGTTGGCTTGCAGGCTTACATTGCGCACGCCGGAGCCAACGGCGCGCTGATGCTGTATCCAAAGGAGATTCGCAATTATCGCGACTGGGAAGCGATCGACATCGACCTGTGGCGGCACTACTGGTTCGGCATGGTCAACCGCGGCGTGATGGCGCAGCCTTACTGGTGGGACGAGCAGTGGACGATCTCAGTGCAGCACACCGAGGCCGACATCGACAAGCACCTGGCGGCGTTCGACGACATCGCTGCGTCGCTCGCGAAAGCGCAGCAGGAGCGGGAAGCGCCGGTCGCTGTAGCGCACTAGAAAAATGGGATCAGGGGCCAAGGACTGGTTGTGTGAATCACAATTGACGACTAATCCCTGACCTCTAGACCCTAGCTCCTAATCTTGTCCACTACAGCACAATCCGCAGAACAGCCGCACCTGATCCGCGCCCTCGGGCGCCGCGATCTGGTGCTGCTGTTCGTCGTGGCCGTATTCAATCTCAACGTTGTTCCCTCCATCGCGGCCAACGGTGGCGTCACCATCTGGCTCTGGATCATCTCGCTTCTGCTCTTTTTCTTCCCGCAAGGGATCGCGGTCATCGAACTCGCGCACCGTTATCCCGGCGAAGGCGGCGTTTATCTTTGGGCCAAGGAAGTTTTCGGCGACTTCCACGGATTCCTCTCGGGCTGGTGCTACTGGACCAACAACATGCTTTACGTGCCGACGGTGATGCTCTACTTTGTCGGCGTGTCAGTCTACATTCTGGGGCCTGGCCACCAGCGGCTGGCGGAGCAGGGAGCTTTCCCGCCAATCGCTTCCATCGCCTTGCTGACAACTCTCACGGTTCTGAACATTTTTGGTCTGGGCGTGGGCAAATGGATCAACAACCTGGGCGCGATCGGGACGTTCGTGGCCGCAGCCGTGCTGATCGGCCTGGGCATCGTGGTCTGGTTTCGCTTCGGAACACACATCACGGCGGCTGACTTCAAGATTCCCGCAGACCCAAAATTCCTGCTGAATTCTTTTGGCGTGATTTGCTTCGGATTAGTCGGCCTGGAACTGGCCTCTGTCATGGGCGACGAAATTCAGGATCCGCAGCGTACTTTGCCGGGCGCAGTGGCGTGGGGCGGTTTGATCTCCGGCGCGTTGTATGTGGGCGCGACTCTCACGCTGCTCATCGCTGTCGGAAAAGACGTAAACGTGCTGCAGGGAATTGTGCAGGCTGTTACGCACATGGCTGGCCGCGTTGGCGTCGGTTGGATTTCGATTCCCTTCGCGATTCTGCTGAGTCTGTCGATTGCGGGCATCGGCTCCGCCTGGACGGGCGGTTGCGCCCGCATCCCATTCGTGGCCGGACTCGATTCCTACATGCCGTCGTGGCTCGGCAAGGTGCATCCGCGCTACGCCACGCCGTACGCCGCTTTGATCGTGCAGGGGATTGTGTCTGGCATCCTCGTGCTGGGAAATTTCTTTGGCTGGTGGTTTTGGGACAAAGTGATGGGCGTTCTGGGTTTGCTGCCGCGTTTGTATTTGAGCCCGGCAGGCGCCGGAGAAGTATTCCAAAAGCTGCTTTCGCTCGCGGTGGTGTTGCAGCTGATCCCGTTCGTTTACGTTTTTGGAGCGCTGGTGAAATTTGCGGTGACCGAGACGGTTCCGAAAGGTCAGTGCAGCCGGGCCAAGATGTTCGTTGCCGGGTGCAGCGGATTGCTGACCACGATTCTCGGCATCGCGCTGGTATTTTTTCCGGCGCAGCAGATCTCGTCGCTCTTCTGGTACGAGGTCTGGATGATCGGGGGCACGCTATTTTTCATCGGACTGGCCGCATTTTTCTTTTTCGTTTACGGCCGCCGCAAGATGGCACGCAGCATTCGGTTGGCGGCTGTTGCCGTGCCGGATGGGGCGAGTGACTAGAAATCTTTCGCAGGGTGGCTATCCGCCGCCGACAGGAGGGCCACGATGCCCAGTGGAGTTCAAACGGAAGTGAAGACCTACCAGATGTTCATCAACGGGGAATGGGTCGGGAGCAAGTCTGCGAAGACCTTTCCGGTCTACGATCCCTCGACCGAGGAAGTGATCGCGCAAGTGCCCGACGCCTCGGCCGACGACGTGAACCGCGCCGTGGCCGCGGCCAAGGCTGCATTTGAAGAGGGCCCGTGGGCGACGACCACCGCACAGGAGCGCGGCCGCGTGCTCTTCCGGCTGGCCGAGAAAGTGCGGCAGAATCTGCCGGCGCTGGCGGAACTCGAGTGCCGCAACACCGGCAAACCGATTGTCGAAGCTGAGTACGATCTGAACGACGTCGCGACGTGCTTTGAATATTATGGCGGACTTGCTACCAAGGTCGTGGGCTATGTGAATCCCGTGCCCGACAATGCCATGAGCCTGACGCTGAAAGAACCGGTCGGCGTTGCTGGACAAATTATTCCGTGGAATTACCCGCTGCTGATGGCCGCGTGGAAGCTGGCGCCTGCGCTGGCCGCAGGTTGTACCTGCGTGCTCAAACCCGCAGAGCAGACTCCGTTGACTGCTCTTGAACTGGCTAAGCATTTTGCTGATTGCGGCCTGCCGCCGGGAGTCGTCAACGTGATTACCGGCTTCGGCGAATCCTGCGGCGCTCCGCTGGTGCAGCATCCTGACGTCAATAAGATCGCTTTCACCGGCAGCGCTGCCGTCGGCAAGATCATTGTGAAACAGGCTGCGGATACCGTGAAGCGCGTCACGCTTGAACTCGGCGGCAAGTCGCCCAACATCTTTTTCGCGGATGCCGATTTTGAAGCGGCCATCGACGGCGCTCTGTTTGGCGTCTTCATCAATCAGGGTGAAGTGTGTTCGGCGGGCAGCCGCATCCTGGTGCAGAAGACTATCTATAAGAAGTTTGTGGAAGCCATGACCGAGAAAGCAAAGAAGATCAAGCTTGGCCCTCCCCTCGAGCGCGAGACGAAGATGGGGCCGCTGGTCAGCAAAGAGCAATACGATCGTGTGAACTCCTACCTAGAAATCGGCAAGAAAGAAGCCAAGCTGGCGTCGGGCGGAGGACGCCCTGCGAACTTCGCCAAGGGTTACTATGTGCAGCCGACGATTTTCTACGACGTGACTAACAGCGCGCGCATCGCGCGGGAAGAGATCTTCGGCCCGGTCGCTGCGGTAATCCCGTTTGAAGACGAGAAAGATGCGCTGAAGATTGCCAATGATTCTCCGTACGGACTAGCCGCCGCTGTCTGGACGCGCGACATTTTCAAGGCCATGCGTTCCGTGAAAGCTTTGCGCGCCGGAATCGTCTGGGTCAACCACATGCAGCCCACCTATGTCGAGGCGCCATGGGGAGGCTATAAACAATCCGGCTTCGGCCGCGAGCTCGGCCCCTGGGGCATTGAAGAATATCTCGAGACCAAGCAGGTATACATCAACCTGAACGAAGCGCCGATTGGCTGGTACTGAGTGAGTCCCGAGCAGCGAGTCCCGAGTGCCGAGACAAGAGCCGAGGACGAAGGGGAAGGGCACGACTTCAGTCGTGCCGCAAGCCGAGAAAGAATCCGGCTTCAGCCGCTGAGGCCGCTGCCGTTCAACTGAGAACCGAGAACTGAGAACTACGATGTCGACCATCCAACTTCGCACTGCAATCCCCGGACCGAAATCCAAGGCGCTCTCCGAGCGCCGCGCTAAAGCCGTGCCCCGCGGGCTTTCTCACGGCACGCCCATCTATGTCGCCAGGGCGGAAGACGCCTGGCTGGAAGACGTTGACGGCAACCGCTATCTCGATTTCGCCGGCGGCATCGGATGCCTCAACGTCGGGCATCGTCAGGAAGCTGTCGTCGACGCCGTCAAAGATCAGCTTGACCGCTTCCTGCACACTTGCGTCCAGGTCACTCCGTACGAGAGCTACGTTCGTTTGGCCGAGCGCATGAACGAAGTTACGCCGGGCAAGTTCGCGAAGAAGACCATCTTCGTGAACAGCGGGGCAGAGGCGGTCGAGAACGCGGTGAAGATTGCCCGCGCCTATACCAAGCGTCCCGGCATCATCGCGTTTGAAGATGCCTTCCATGGGCGCACCATGATGACGCTGGCTCTGACCAGCAAGACGCATCCCTATAAAGTTGGATTCGCGCCGTTCCCCGGTGAGGTCTATCGCGTCCCGTTTGCGTATTGCTACCGCTGTTCGTATTCAATGAAGTATCCTTCGTGCGATCTTTATTGCGCGCGGCATCTCGAAGATACGTTCAAACGCGTGGTGGCGAATGAGGAAATCGCAGCGGTGATTGCCGAGCCGGTGCTAGGTGAAGGCGGATTCGTCGCGCCGCCGCCGGATTATTTCCAGGTCCTGATTGAGTTGTGCCACAAGCACGGCATCCTGTTTATTGCCGACGAAGTGCAGTCGGGATTCGGGCGGACGGGAGCGCTTTTCGCCAGCGAACGTTACGGGATCGAACCGGATCTGATCGTCACGGCAAAATCGCTGGGCGGAGGATTGCCGCTGGCCGCAGTTACCGGTCGCGCCGAAATCATGGATGCTCCCGGCCCGGGCGGGCTGGGTGGAACGTTCGCGGGAAATCCGCTCTCGTGCGCGGCAGCGCTGGCGGTTCTTGATCTGTTTGAACGTGAGAATCTGCTGGAACGCGCCAACGAACTCGGCGACCGGTTCCAGACCCGCGCTCGCGAATGGCAATGCCGATGGCCAATCATTGGCGACGTGCGCGGCCTCGGCGGCATGCAGGCGATCGAACTGGTGCAGTCGCAGGAGAGTAAGACACCTGCTGGCGACGAAACCAAGAAAATCACGCAGTATTGCTACGAGCACGGGCTGATCACGATTACGGCGGGTACGTACTCGAATGTTATCCGCGTGCTCGTGCCGCTGGTGATTACGAACGAGCAAATGGACGAAGCGTTAGCTGTGCTGGAGTCCGCGATTGCGGCAGTGTGTGGGCAGAAAACAGCAGTGCCGCAGTTGGTTTAATGTCATCCTGAGCGAGGATTGGACTTTGCGCCCATGCGCGAAGTCCAACCGCAGTCGAAGGATCCCTATAAGGCTGTATCATTAGTTTCTGTCTCGGGGAGTTTGCACCACGCGTTCGCACCACGCGCGGACGGCTTCCAGGCTAGACATTTTTCGCGATCGCAGAGGCATCACTATGAGCGTAGCCGCACCACCCGCCATCAAACTGACGAACTACAGCAATGGCCAATGGACCGAGTCACGCGCGTCGGAGTGGCGCGACGTGGTGAATCCGGCCACGGGCGAAGTACTGGCCAGTGTACCGCTGGCCGATGCCGCAGAGGTCAACGCCGTTGTCGAGGGCGCAGCCGCAGTGTTCCCGGAATGGCGTCGAACGCCACCGGAAGATCGCATCCAGCCGCTGTTCAAGCTCAAGATGCTGCTCGAAGAACACATCGACGACGTCGCCCGCATCATCACCGTGGAAAACGGCAAAACCTTCGCCGAAGCCAAGGCCGAGATGCGCCGCGCGATTGAAAACGTGGAAGTTGCCTGCGGCATTCCGATGATGATGCAGGGCTACAACCTGGAAGATGTGGCGCGCGGCATCGACGAGATGATGATTCGCCAGCCGATTGGCGTGACCGCTGCGATTGTGCCATTTAATTTTCCCGGCATGATTGCGTTCTGGTATTTGCCTTATGCCATCGCCACCGGTAACACGTTCATTCTCAAACCAAGTGAACGCGTGCCGCTCACCATGCGCTACGTCTACGAGCTTTTGGAAAAAACGGGACTGCCCAAGGGTGTGGTCAATCTGGTGAATGGCGGCAAGGCTGTGGTCGACGCGTTGATCGATCATCCGAAAGTTCGCGCGATCAGTTTCGTTGGATCGACTCCGGTGGCGCGTTATATTTACGCGCGTTCTGGCGAGCAAGGGAAACGCTGCCAGTGCCAGGGCGGAGCGAAGAATCACGTCATCGTTCTTCCCGACGCCGACATGCCGATGGCGACGCAGATTATCAGCGACAGCGCCTTCGGTTGCGCGGGACAGCGTTGTCTCGCGGTATCGGTCGCGGTCACGATCGGGGAAGCGCAGAAAACTTTTCGGGATTCGATTGCTGATGCCGCCTCGAAATTGCGCGTTGGCAACGGACTGGAAGACGGCGTGCAGATGGGGCCGGTGATCACGCCGCAGAGTAAGGAACGCGTGGAATCGTTGATTGGCCTGGGCGAGAAGCAGGGTGCGAAGGTCCTGCTCGATGGCCGCAACTCGAAGATTCCGAAATACGAGTCCGGAAATTTCGTGAAGCCTACGATTCTGGACAACGTTCCAGCGACCAGTGACCTCGCAGACACCGAAATCTTCGGGCCGGTACTCAGCCTGGTTCACGCTGACAACATGGACGAAGCATTGGCCTTTCTGGAACGCAGCGCCTACGGCAACCAGGCCTCACTGTTCACGTCGAGCGGCGCGGCGGCGCGGCGGTTCCGTTACGAAGCGCCCGCGGGCAATATCGGGATCAATATTGGAGTCGCCGCGCCTATGGCTTACTTCCCGTTCAGCGGATGGAAGAATAGTTTTTTTGGCGATCTGCACGGCCAGGGCCGCGATGCGATCGAGTTCTACACCGACAAGAAAGTTGTCGTTGAACGCTGGGCCAAGGAGCACAGTCGGAAGTTCTAGAAGAATTTAGAAAAATTGAGTAATTGGGAAATTTGGTAATTGAGAAATTGAAAACCGTAGACTCAGCGCGCACTCTGGCGGTTGGGTTTCAATCGCTCAATTGCCAAATTCCTCAATTACTCAATATCTGAAACGGTGTCCATCGAAGAATAAGGAATCCTATGACCACTACTCTCACCACTCCCTCGATGACTGGGCAGGAGATTGTTGATCTCACTAAGAAACACACTCTGTTTGAGTGGTCGGCGCAATCGAAGGTCGATCCGATTCCGGTGGCTCGCGCCAAGGGAATTTATTTCTGGACGCCGGAAGGGAAGCGCTTCATCGACTTCAACAGCCAGTTGATGTCGGTCAACATTGGGCACGGCGACGAGCGGGTGATTCGGGCGATTCACGAGCAGGCGCAGACGCTGTGCTATGCGAATCCATTCATGGCCACCGAGCCGCGGGCGCGGTTGGGGGCGAAGCTGGCGGAGATTACTCCGGGAGACATCGATACATTCTTTTTCACCAACGGCGGGGCCGAGGCCAACGAAAACGCTATCAAGATTTCGCGCTTCTTTACTGGGCGGCACAAGATCATGGCGCGTTACCGGTCATATCACGGCGCGACCGCGGGCAGCATTACGCTGACCGGCGATCCGCGGCGCTGGGCGGCTGAGCCGGGAATCCCAGGCGTGGTGCACGTGCTCGATCCTTATCACGGCATAGAGCGGGGATGGGAGTCGGCGGAAACTTCGCTGGCCATGATCGAAGAGACGATTCAGCTCGAAGGCCCGAACACGATTGCCGCATTTATTCTCGAAACCGTCGTTGGGACCAACGGAATTCTGATTCCGCCAGATGGATATCTTGAGGGTGTGCGCAAACTTTGCGACAAGTACGGCATCCTCATGATCGCCGACGAAGTCATGGCTGGGTTCGGGCGCACCGGCGAATGGTTTGCCATCGACAACTGGAAGGTTGTGCCCGACCTGATCTGTATGGCCAAGGGACTGACGGCGAGTTACCTGCCACTGGGAGCGGTGGGAATGCGGCACCACATCGCGCAGCACTTCCAGGACAAAGTGTTTTACGGCGGGCTGACTTACAATTCGCATCCCATGGGATGCGCGGCGGCGCTGGCCACGATCCGCGTGTATGAAGAGGACCACCTCATCGAGAACACGAAGAAGATGGGCGTGATCATGAAGGAACTGAGCGCGGAGCTGCAGGCCAAGCATCCGTCGGTGGGGGCGGTGCGGTCGATCGGGCTGTTTGGCATCGTCGAACTGGTGCGCAGCCGGAAGACGCGGCAGCCGATGGCGCCCTTTAACGGAACATCCGAGGAGATGGGCGCGCTCGGGCGCTTCTTCCGCGAGCAGGGGCTCTATACGATCGTGCGCTGGAACTCGTTCTATACCAACCCTCCGCTCTGCATCAACGAGCAACAACTGCGCGAAGCGTTTGCCATCATCGACAAGGGGCTCGAAATTACGGACAAGGCGGTGAAGGACTAGAGTCTGCTGGTCGAGGCTCCGTGATTCCATGCAAGAATCTGCGGTAGAATCGTTCTACAGACTGCGATTCTCGAGCCCTTATGAAACGACTTGCCGCTGTGATTCTGTTGGGAGCCTTGAGCGTAGGATGGTGCGTTCAGGCCACTGCGCAGCCGCGGAACCGATCCTCGCAGAATCGGGCTTCGGCGCAGAGCCGCGATGCCCGCAAAGCGGATAAGAAGCTGCAGAAGGCAAGGAAGAAATACGCGAAAGCCCAGCAGAAAGCCCAGCGCAAAATGATCAAGAAGGATCGGAAGAACACGAAACTTCCCACCAGAAGATACTAATCCGTACGGTGCCTTACTCCACAACTCCGATCACGCGGCTTTTGGCCCGGAGTTGGCCATGTTGACGATGGGCAACGGGATACGGACTCGTCGGGTCTGGCGCGAACGTTTTTCGCGGGCGTCCACAAAGACCTCTCCGTCGGCGATGACAATGGGGTCGCTAAGGAATTCGAATTCCTCGCCGTAGAGTCGCATTTTGTTTTCCTGGGCGAAGCCCAGATGTTTCAATTTGGCGCAGAGGGTGGCATGACTGGCTGACATTTAGGATACCTGTATTCCGTGGTGGCTGGATTCTAAGCGCTTTAAGGATGAATAAGATCACAACCATCCATTATACTCCGGCCAGAACCTTTGCGGGGTGCGGGATTGGGGGCTGAGACGCGGGCATGGCGGCGGGCAGGATTCGCTTGCGCGTTTCGCGCGCTCGGGGCACAATCTAACCGTGACAATGGACGCCACTGGAGTGGATTCCAGATGGGTCCACTGGGAAGAGGTCTGGAAATGAAAAATAACCGTATCTGCATCTCATTTTTGTTGTCGGTCATCATGGCGCTTCCGGGATTCGCGCAAACCAACTCAACTTCGAGCGCGCAGCCGGCGAATGCCTCCGCAACTCAGAGCGCCAGCGACCTGGCGCCGCTGCCCGACACGAAGCCCAGGGATTTCTGGGACGGCGACGATCCGAACCTGGTGAATCTGGTGACCCATCCTTTTGCCAGCAAGAAGTACGTGCAGCGGCAAGTGGGGCCCATCCGGGACCGGCTCAACGAACTGGACGAGTTGAGTTCGGAAAACAGCAAGAAGATCAAGGATGTGGATTCCCGCGCGCAGCAAGGCATTCAGCTGGCGTCGGAGAAGAGCAGCCTGGCGGACCAGCACGCGAGCGACGCCGCCAACAAGGCGCAACTGGCGCAGGCAGCTGCGAACCAGGCCTCGACCCGGGTTGCGACCGAAGAAAAGATCGTGGGCAACATCGACCAATACCAGGGGACGGCGCAAACCGAGATTCGTTTCCGGCCAGGCCAGAGCGTGCTGAGCAAGGCGGCGAAGGACGAACTGGACGAGATGGCGGCTCCGCTCAAGAATCAGCGCAGCTACATCATCGAGGTGCGCGGGTTCTCGGCGGGAAGCGGTCAGACTGCGATTGCGAACTCGCAGAAGATGGCGGACTCGGTGGTGCGATATCTGGTGCTCAACCATCAGATTCCGATCTACCGGATTTACGTCATGAGCATGGGCAACGCGCGCGTGACTGGCGCCGACGGCACGATGACGAAGCCCACTAGAGGAAGTCGGGTGGAAATCAGCGTGATGAAAAATGATCTGGCAGCTTCCGTGCAGAACTAGATTTCTTGAGTTGGAATCAGCGGGCGAGCCGAGGGCGGCTCGCCCTTTTCATTTCTGATGCAAAGTCGATCCGGCGCTGGGATGTTCGCTCCCCAAAGGGAGGGTCTAATGCTCTTCGGAATCGAAAATCAAAATCCCCACCCTCTCGCGAAAAACCGCGAGAAGGATGGGGCACCCTGAAGCGCTACTTTGCCAGGCGATTGTATTTTTTCAGGACTTCGCGGAGGCGGTCGTGGGGCAGGGCGATGACGGTGCGATTGTCGATGCCGGTCATGGTTTCGGCGGCGACCATGGCGTTGACCACGGCTTCTTCGGTGGCCTGGACGGTCGCCAGAAAAATCGGATCGAGAGAATCGTTGGGCAGCATGGTGAGTTGGTGTAATCCTTTGGTGCCGACGGCGCCAGGGTTCGCGGTGGAGAAGGCGATGAAGATGTCGCCTGAACCGTCGCCAGAATAGCTGCCGTCGCGGCCCAGGCCGAGCGAGATCTTCCGGGCGATGCGCTTCAGTTGAGTGGGGATCAGCGGGGCGTCGGTGGCGAGGACTACGATGATCGATCCGACGTCTTCCTTAAAGACAGTGTGCTCGGGAATTTCGCGGCCCACGTTCACGCCGGCAATGCGGAGTTGCTCGCGCGATCCGTAGTTGCACTGGACGAGCACGCCGACGGTGTAACCGCCCAGTTTGGCGTCGAGCACGCGCGAACTGGTTCCGATTCCGCCCTTGAATTCATTGCAGATCATGCCCGTGCCGCCGCCCACGTTGCCTTCTTCGACGGGGCCGGCGTGAGCGGCTTCGAGGGCGTGCCAGGCGTCTTCCGGCTTGACGTGGAATCCATTGATGTCGTTGAGATAGCCGTCCCAAGTTTCGGCGACGACGGGAAGCGACCACCAGTAGCCTTCCGCGTCGGGCGATCCGTGTTTGACCTTCCAGGCGATGACCGCGTCGCGGACCACGCCAACGCTGTGCGTGTTGGTGATCATGACCGGGCCATTGAGGAATCCGGAGTCGTCGACCCAGGTTGTGCCGGTCATTTCGCCGTTGCCGTTGAGCGTGAACCAGGCGGCGAAAACGGCGTCGTTGCTGGTCTTGCCGCGAGGATGAATCGCGGTGACGCCGGTGCGCACTGGGCCTTTTCCAACTTCGAGTTTACCTTCGCCGGAGATCAGGGTGGTGTGGCCGACCTCGACTCCCTGCACGTCGGTAATGGCGTTGTTCGGACCGGGAGTGCCGTCGAAGGGAACTCCGAGATCGCGGGCGCGGGGCTTGTTCTGAGCTGCAGACACGGTGGTGGCCAACACGGCGGCCAGAGCAAGAGTAACGATGAGAAGGAATGCAGTGCGGACTTGCGCGATCATCGGCCCTCCAACGAACTGGGGAAGTATAAAGGATACGACCGCGTTGCGCTGTTTGGTGCGCTCTGTGGCGGAGGCTGCTGGCGTACAATTTCAAATAGTTTGGATGGTTCCTGGGGGAAGAATTATGGACGGCTGGAAGAAAGCGCTGGTGGTCGGGTCGATCGGTGCAGCGGGAATTTTATTTATGAAAAGGAAGTATCCAGCGGGCGTGCTGGCGACGGGCCTTGGCCTGGCGGTCCTCGCGGCCGAGTATCCGGAGAAGTTCGAAAAAGTGAGGCAGTCGCTGCCGGATTATTTCGAGCACGGCATGCGGGTCATGGAAATGGCGGCGCAAGCCGGGAAACGAATCACCGAAGCCGCGGGGCGGAGCGCGGTGGAAGCGTGGGACGAATTCGGGGGATGAAGTGCGCCCGCCCACTTCTCGCGCAAAGGACGCGCGAGAAATAGGGCACCCCGCTCGCAGGACTTGCTGATCGAAGCTGGGATCCGGATCAGGGAACGTCGCGGTTCACTCGATGCCGAGTTGTTTTCTGGCGTCAGGGCTGAGGCGCTCCGGGGTCCAGGGCGGGGTCCAAACCACATTTACTGTGCAGTTGGCGACGCCTGGCAATTGCTCAATGCGTGATTTAACTTGCGCGCTGATGTTGACGTGCTCAGGGCAGCCTTGCGCGGTCAGCGTCATCTCGACAGTGACATCCTGTTTCGCGTCTGCGGAATTCTCGACGGGGGCGGGAGCAAAGTCGATCTTGTAGATCAGGCCGAGATCCACGATGTTGACGGGGATTTCGGGGTCGTAGCAACTTTTCAGCGCGCTCATCACGTCTTGTTCGGTCACAGGCATGGGAAGTCCTCTTCTGCCAGTTTACCGTAACCGGAGATTTGCTAAACCGCACTCATAACGATAAAGGCTGGTAGTGCAGGGCGGCTTCGACGGCCGTGCGCAGTTCCTCGCCTGCTCCGGACAAGAGAAAGTTGTCGTGCTGGAAGTAATAGGTGCGGCGGGCGCTGCTCCAACGTTTGAACTTGCTGGGCCACACATCGGGCATGCCCGAAACCGTATAAAGATACCCTCCGCGGGCTCGGTGCTCCTTGATCTTGAGCTCGGCAAAGGTTGAGGGCCGGGGTACGAACAGCACCTCGAGATCTCCCAGATTGGTGCGGATGCAGGCTTCGCCCTCGATCGTGCTGCGCGGATTGCCGTTCTCCCACGCGAGGAACTGGCTGCTGAACTTCGTCTCGAAAATACAACGCACCACCATTCCTTGCGATTCAAGGCTGTTTTTCAGAGCCATGGCGTCGGCATAAGCAGGTTGGTCAGGAGACATGAATGCAGCAGGCGGCGGGCAGTCATCCGTCCGCACCTGCTGAGCCGACAACCGGTTGCATGAGACGGCTACGAGAAGTAGGAGCAACACTCTCGCGGGAAGCAGCCGGGACATGCGCACCTCTAAGGTGACGACGAGATATTACTTCTTAAGTTATACCGATGCTGTCCGATATACCTCGCGTTGGCTGTCTGCTAAAGTTTTCCTATGATGAGTCCAGAGGCGAAGCAGAGGCTTCAGTTCGCATTGCTGCTGGTTTTGGTGGTCGCGACTCTGCGCGCGGGCTACATACTCTACCAGCGCCACGAAGACAAGGTCGCGGCCGATAAGCAGAAGCAGGCGCAGGAGGTGGGGTATTCCAATCCGGATTACTACGTCAATCCGAAGAAGCTTTATCCCTACGATCTGAAGAGCGCGCGGCAGCTGATGCAGCAGCCGGTGTGGGTGAAGGAAGGATACCGCTATACCTATTACCCGTATGACCCGGTGCGCAAGCAAGTGGACTTCGCGCATGACGCGGGCCTGCTGCTGCCGATCGAAAAGCTGGCGATCACCGACGTCGTCGCAGCCATGCCTCCGGGGAAGGGAGAGCGCCGTCAGGTGATGGCGGTGTTTCAAAAGGAAGGGAATACTTACGCGGTGCCGATTGGGTATGAAGCCGAAGAGGAATATACGATCTATTCCGACGAAATGGTGTTCGTGGAAGACCCGCACGATTTGTATAAGCACTGGCCGCCCGAGGTGTGGCAGGCGGTGGAACAACACCAAGTGAAGCCGGGGATGAACGAATTGCAAGCGGATTTCGCCATCGGCATGGGAGTGCCCGACTCGGGCAGCAGCAGTTCGTACGAAAAGACCGTGCGCTATCCGAATGGCGGGAAGCCGGTAGTCGTCATCTACCGGGACGGAAAAGCGGCCGAGGTGAAGGCAGGCTCGCCGGGCTCGTAAGCGATCCGGAAATCACGGGCATGGTTCACGGCGGCCGGGACGCGGGTTGTGCTACCATGCCGGGCAAAGTTTTCAGACGCCGGGAGGCGAGTCATGACGACTGCACTCAGGCCTTTGAGTACGGGAGAACTGCTGGACCGCACGTTTTATCTATATCGCAGCCACTTCGGATTGTTTATTGGAATCTTTGCGCTGCCGCACCTCGTCGTGCTCGCGTTCCAGTGCCTGGGAGTGGTGATTAAATCTCCTGGCAACCAGCTCTCGGATATCTTTGCGACACTTTTCTGGAGCATGGGGGCGTTGTTCCTGACGTTGATTGTGTCGGCAGCCTCCCAGGCAGCGACGGTGGTAGCGGTTTCGCAGGTTCACCTTGACCGGCCCGCCAGCGTGGCGGATTCGTTTTCGCGGGTGAAAGGCGAGATTGTCGGCGTAATCGGACTCTCGTTGCTTGTTGGATTGGGCGTAGCCGCCGGTTTCATCGCTTTGATCGTGCCCGGAATCATACTGGCGATGATGTGGTCTCTGGCGGTGCCGGTGAAGGTGCTGGAGAACAAGAGCGCCACCGACGCGATGTCGCGAAGTGCCGACCTTACGAAAGGGGATCGCGGTCGCATTTTTGTGATATGGCTCCTGTTCCTGGTGCTGAGCTTCGGAGTGGGGCTGCTGCTGCGGTGGCCCCTGGAAGTCGCGGCGGGCGTGAGTTCCATGGTGGGGCTACAGCGCAGTTCGCGCGGTTGGCAGGCCGCACTGCTGGTTTCGACTTTTGTTGCGGAATGCCTGGTCGGCCCCCTGGCGACCATTGCGTTCTCGCTGGTCTACTACGACGAGCGGGTGCGCAAGGAAGCGTTCGATCTGCAATTAATGATGACCACACTGGACGGCCCGGCGCTTCCCCCGTCTCCCCCACAAGCAGGCGCATGACGGCAAGGCGAAGCTACATTCTGGCGGGCTTGCTGTTCGCGGCAGTCTTGGTTGCGGCGTTCTTTATTGCGCCGATTTCTTGCCGAGCCGATTCAGCGGGAAGCGGCGCCCTGACTACATCCGAATATCGCGCAGAGCTTGACCGGCTGCTGGCTGCGACGCAGCAACTCGATAGCTCGGGGGGCGCCAGTCCACAGCGGTTGCACGATCTGCCGCAGAGTTGGCGGATTGCTGCCGATCAGCGCGAATTTGAAATATCCACGGAAGGACTGCAGCGGGATGTTCGTCGCTACGAAAAGGAAAAAAATTCTGCGAACGCGCTTGCGATTCGCACCCGCTTGCAGAGTTTGCGCAGCGATCTCGATGGATTTGAAAAGCCTCCCGTCGATGTTTCGGCGAGCCGGGAAGAGCTGAAGTCGATTCTGGCGCGGCGGGAATTTCGCGACGTGCAGGGGCCGAGTTGGCTCGACCGGCTCAAGCAGCGGCTGCTGGACTTCATCTTGCACTTTCTGGAGCGGCTAATCCGATCGGCGGCCATTCCCACCATCAGCAAATATTTTGTATATGGGCTCATAGGCTTGGCCGTGCTCGCCCTGGCGTTCATCGCCTATCGCAGCCTGTGGTCCAGCGACAAGTTCGAAACCGTTATCCCGAAAGACCTGCCGGTTTCCGCGAAAGAGTGGGCGATCTGGCTTTCGGAGGCGCGCGCCGCGGCAGCAAAAGGCGAGTGGCGCGATGCGATCCATCTGGCGTACTGGGCGGGAATTTCTTTTCTGGAGCGGCAGGGGACGTGGAAGCCGGACCGGGCGCGCACTCCGCGGGAATATCTGCGGCTGCTTTCGAGTGCGAGCGAACATCGCGAGACGCTGACGGCGCTTACGCGAATCTTCGAGCTCGCGTGGTACGCCAATCGCGGCGCCAGCGAACGCACCTTTTCCCAAACGCTCGAGGAACTGGAGAAGCTGGGATGCCGCTGAAGATGGATCCCAAGGATCGCAAGCTGTTGCTGGGAGCAATTGCCGTTTTCGTTCTGCTGATCGCAGGTGCTGCTGTGTTTGGCGGCGATGCGGGAGCCAAGTCGGAAATCCCGAGCAGTTATTCGACCGCTTCGGGCGGCGCCAAGGCTGCGTATCTTCTTCTGTCGCAAGCCGGATACAAGGTAGAGCGATGGGAGCGGCCGCTCGATCAACTTCAGCAGTCGGCGGGGAAGATGCTGATTCTGGCCGACCCTGAGGAGGCTCCCACACGCGAGGAAAAAGACAGTCTGAAGGCGTTTATCTCCGAGGGCGGACGCGTGATCGCGACTGGAATGTTTGCGGGAACGTTTCTTCCCGAGAATGAATCCTTGCCCGACGTGCTGGGCGGAGCGGCGTGGAAGAAGGCGTCGGCGCTTTCGCCTTCGGAAATCACCCGGGCCGCTCCGGAAATTGTTCTGGCGCAAAGGGCGCGTTGGCGGGCGGAGTCGCCGGCGTATCCGCTCTACGGCGATGGCGACCGCACGCTGGTGGTGAAGTATCCTTACGGTCACGGAGAAGTATTGTGGTGGGCTTCGGCCACGCCGCTGACCAATGCGGGATTGAAAGAGCAGGGGAACCTGGAATTCTTTCTGGCCTGCATGGGCGGTGCGAAGGGCGAGATTCTCTGGGATGAATATATTCACGGCTACCGGCAAACGCTGGCGTCGTCGATCGCACATTCGCCGGTGAAATGGCTCGCGCTGCAGTTGGTGCTTCTGGGATTGGCGGTTGTCGCCTCCTTTTCGCGG
This sequence comes from uncultured Acidobacteriota bacterium, assembly GCA_963800405.1. Taxonomy (GTDB): domain Bacteria; phylum Acidobacteriota; class Terriglobia; order Terriglobales; family Acidobacteriaceae; genus Sulfotelmatobacter. Next base: position 91,563 of record CAWDBW010000026.1, on the reverse strand, counting down.
CGCAGCGGACCGATCTGCAAACCGGCTTCGGCGGTTCGCCTGTCGCCGATTGAATTTGTGCAGACGCTGGGCGGACTCTACGAGACTGCGGGCACGGCGTCGGTTGCGGTGGACATCTGTTACCAGCGGTTTCGTTACTGGCTGACGCGGCGGCTGGGAGTGGCGAGCAACATCTCGGTGGCTGAGCTGGAAGTTGCCGTGCGGGATCGCTGGTCGTTTGTCGACGATCACTTCGTCGCGATTCTGCGGCGTTGCGAGTCCGCGAAGGGCGATCCTTATCTGCATCCGCCGGCGGCGTTGCAACTGGTGCAAGAACTGGATGAATACGCGGTTCGCTTAAAGCTATTCCAAGCTGTTCGCAAGGAGAAAGTTTGATGAATGCTGTTCCGGAGTTGATACGGCACATACGCGAAGAGATGAGTAAAGTGGTGGTCGGGCAGGATGAACTTCGCAACCAGTGCATCGTCGCGCTGCTCTGCCGGGGGCACGTGCTGCTGGAGGGCGTGCCCGGAATTGCGAAGACCTTGACGGTCAAGGCGCTGTCGCGGCTGATCGGGCTGGGCTTTCAGCGCGTGCAGTGCACGTCAGATCTGATGCCCGCCGACATTGTCGGCACCAACATTCTGAATATGGCGACTAGCACCTTCCAGTTGCATCAGGGACCGGTGTTCACCGACTTGTTGCTGGTGGATGAAGTGAACCGCATGCCGCCGCGGACGCAGGCGGCGTTGCTGGAGTGCATGGAGGAACATCAGGTTACGATCGATGGCAAGACGTATCCGCTGTCGCAGTTCTTTACTGTGTTCGCCACACAGAATCCGATTGAATTTGAAGGAACGTATCCATTGCCCGAGGCGCAACTCGACCGCTTCTTGCTCAAGCTTCGAGTGACGTATCCGGCGATGCAGGAAGAAGTTCAGTTGCTCGCGAACGTGCAGAACGGATTTGAATCGCGGGAGCTAGAAAAGATGAATTTGACCCTGATTGCGCCGGGTTTGCTGGAGCAGGCGCAGCAGGAGGTCAAGTCCATCACCGTGGAGCCAGCGCTGTTCAGTTACATCGTGCAGATCGTGCGGCGGACGCGCGACTGGCCGTCGCTGTCGCTGGGTGCGAGCCCGCGGGCGGCGGTGAGTTTGATGGCGGTGTCGAAAGCGTTTGCCGCGATGGACGGGCGCGACTATGTGATTCCCGATGACGTGAAGGCGTCGGCGCGTCCAGTGCTGCGGCACCGGATCATGCTACGGCCAGAGGCTGACCTGGAGGGCATCACGCCCGATCAGGTGGTGGAGGATGTGCTGCGCGCGGTCGAGGTTCCAAAGTGAACGACGATGTGAAGGAGATCGGACGGCTGGTTCCACCCGAGGTTGAGGCGCCGACGAAATCCTACAAGCGCTTCGGCGTGGCATTTGGCGACCGCTTCTTCATGCTGCTGTTTGTGGGGCTGGTCTGGCTGGGGCCGGCCTTCATCGACCTGCGTTTTGTGTATGCGCTGCTGGCATGGGATGGCTTGGTTCTGCTGGTGTGGTTTGCCGATCTGGCGCAACTGCCAAAGCCGGGACAACTCACGGTGCGGCGCTCGTGGCGTTCGCCAGCGGCCTTGTCGATAGGGTCGGATGTGGACGTCACCCTTGAGAATTCCTCCCGCACCAGCATTCACGCAGCGATCATCGACACAGTTCCACTGCAGTTGAGAAATGAGCCGCCCACTCTCGCCATCAAAGCTGGGGCTAAGAGCGAGGGGATGGTGAGCTATCGCATTCGCCCAGCCGAGCGTGGAGACGCAAAACTGGGCGATTGTTACGTGCGTTACCAGAGCCGGCTGCGCATCGCCGAGAAATGGGTGCGGGCCTCGCTGGAACAGACAGTGCGAATTTATCCGAACCTGGACGAAGCCAAGCGGCATTCGATTTACTTGCTGCGCAGCCGCCAGATCGCACTGGAGAAGCGGCACGCGCGGGTGCGCGGGATTGGCCGCGAGTTTGAGAGCCTGCGCGAGTACCAACAGGGAGACGAATATCGCGACATTTGCTGGACGGCGGCGGCGCGACGCGGCAAGCTGGTGACCCGCATGTACCAGATCGAACGCAGCCAGACGGTGTGGATTGTGATTGATTCGGGTCGGCTGATGCGGACGCGCGTGGGTGGATTGAGTAAACTCGACAAGGCTGTGAACTCGGCGCTGAGCCTGGCTCAGGTGGCGTTGTACTCTGGCGACCGCGTGGGGCTGATAGCCTACGGACGCGGGATCAGGCAGCAGCTTCCGGCTGCCAAAGGGAGCGCTCATTTGCGGCAACTGATCGAGCAACTGGCGCTGGTTCACGAAGAAACTTCGGAGGCAGACCACTTGCAAATGGCTGGGCGACTGCTGACGAATCAGAAACGGCGCAGCCTGATTGTCTGGCTCACCGACTTGGCGGAAACTGCGATGACGCCGGAAGTGATCGAGGCCGCGTCGATGATGATGCCGCGGCATCTGGTATTGTTCGTGGTGATCGGTCAGCCGGATCTAGGCGAACTAGCCGCGAAGACGCCGCGAAGCGAATCCGAAATGTATCAGGTGGCGGCGGCGCAGGAAATGGTTCACCGCCGTGAGCAGTTGCTGGCGCGCCTGCGGGAACGCGGCGCGCTGGCGATGGAAGTGACTTCGGGTGCGGTTTCTCCCGTGCTGGTGAACGCTTATCTGCAGATTAAAGAGCGGAATCAACTCTGAGATTTCGTCGCGGCTAAAGCCAAGTAAAGTTTTCGTGCCTTACGCGGCGCTAGAGGTGCCGCTCTCCACGGTTGCACTGGGGTTGCGCGCCATGCCAAAGAGATAAACTCCCAAGAGTACAAACAACGCTGCGGCCATCGAGAATTTTAGCGAGACGGCAAGCCCGGTCGGCGATACGAATGCCTCGATCAGGCCGGCGACGATCAGGATGGGAATCGTTCCGAGCAAGAGTTGAACCGCTTCGACTCCGGCTTGCGCCAGTGAATCTCGCCTGGGCAAGACTCCCGGAAACAAAAGACCCTGCGCGATGCGAAATCCTGCGCCACCTGCAATGAAGATGGCTGGCAACTCCAGCACACCGTGCGGCGCAACGAAACTCCACAACTGCAGGCTCATTCCGGAAAGCCAGCAGGCCATGCCGATCACGCCGATCAGCAGTCCATTGAAGGCCATCATGTAAATCGTGCCCAGCCCCGCCGTGATGCCGAGCGCGAAGGTGGTGAAGCCGACGCTCATGTTGTTGGTCATGATGGCGCTGGAGGCCAGCGGCTTGATGCCAACAATGGAATGCGTCCACATTTCGTGGCGATCGATGGTTTCGACCATTTGTGGTCCGAGGAGTTTTACTTTGAAATCAGGATTCTGGTAGGTAAGTACCGCGCCGACTAGGCCACCCACGGCAAAAATCAGCGTTGCCAGCAGGCAGTGCTTCAGGTTCCGGCGGAAGGCCGCCGGGTAGGTATCCAGGAAGAACGAAAAAATTGCTTTGGGACTCGCCCTGTGACCGGAATAGATGGTATTGTGGGCGCGAACCAGCAACTGGTTGATGTAGCGCGCAAAGTGCACGGAACCGCGGTCTTCGCGGATGGCGGCAAGATCCGCCGCGGTCTGGCGATAGAGCAGGCTGAGTTCCTGCAGGTCGGAACGCGAGAGCGACTTCAGGCCGCCCTTGGCGCTCTGATTGAGCAAGGCTTCCAGCTTGCTCCAGTGCGGTTTGCGCTTCTCTAACCAGCGAGTGGAAATCATCGTTGTTAGTCAACGTTCGTCAGCCATGGACTCGTTCGACCAACTCAAGATCGATACCCCAGAGCAGATCGCCCTGGAATTGCCCTTGGCGGGAATCGGCAGCCGATTCCTCGCGATTGCCATTGATACTTTAATTCAGGCGGCCCTGTATTTCATAACGGCCATTATTTTCATGCTCGCGCTGCCGCTGGGGCTCTCGGTATTTGACTTTCTTCCACGCCTGATTGGCCCGGCGATGGCCATTTTCATTGGGTTCGCGATTTACTGGGGATATTTCGCCATCTTCGAGATTCTTTGGAAGGGGCAGACGCCGGGCAAGCGCTTTACCGGCATCCGAGTCATTAAAGAATCGGGCCGGCCGATCAACGCGTTCGAAGCCGTGGGACGAAACCTGATGCGAGCCGTCGACGGCTTGCCCGGAATTTACGGCGTGGGCCTGGTCTGCATGATGTGCAACCGCCAGAGCCGCAGGCTCGGCGATTTTGTTGCCGGCACAGTGGTGGTGCATGAGAAGCCGACCGAGGAAGTACGTCCGTCGTGGAGTACGGCTACTGAATCGACTTCGGCTTCGGCTTTGCCAGGACCGGCGCGAGCAACCGCCGACGAACTCGTTCTGATCGAGACGTATCTGAGCCGGAGGTTTGAACTCGATCCGGAGGTGCGTCTGCGAACTGCGATTCAGATTGCTGACCGGATCAAAGCGAAGACCGGAATGGAGTCGCAGCCGCGGCAGCACGTCGACGATTTTCTCGAAGAAGCCGCGCGCAAGATCCGGGACAGCGGGGGCTTCCGCTAGCTGTCATACTTTGGCGAAGCACCCGTTGCCTCTAGGGAATCGGGACGACTTGTTTCGCGAGATTCCATCCCCGCAACGCCAATTGTGCCGGACCATTTGCCGAGGATGCGGGATACTCGATTTCGATTTCACGACTTTCACCGGGTAGCAATGACAGATAGTTGTCGGAGTAGTAAGCCGGAAGGATCCGCGAAGCGTCCGCAGAGTTCAACAGGGTCAGCTTGCTGGCCAACGAGACGGCTGTTCCTGTGTTTCGCAGTTCGACGCGCACGCGGATGTTCTGGCCCACGCGGGTGGATTTGGCGGCCACCGACAGCGACGCGGCAGGAAGATGATTCAAACGGCGATATGATGGGTTGTCCGCGCCCAGCCAGTAGAAATTTCTGGAGACGACTTCGCCCGACGAATTCCGCAGTTCGAGATTCACGATCACGATTCCTTCCGACGATAACCAAGGCGCCAGGTCCAGCTTGAAGCCATCGGTGAGGGCATCGGCGGCTGCATCCCTCTTCTCTTCGCGATGAAACAACAGTTTATTGTCGAGTGAATATACGTTGGCGCTCAGTGACAAATCTGTCTGCGGATTATTTGTGGTATTGATCACCGCGATGTTGAAGTTCGACAGGTCCAGTTGCACGTGCAGTGGTTCGCAGGCCTTCTTGACGGCGTAGAAAGATGATTGGGTGTCGTAATCCGCATTCAGGATTTGCCAGGTATTGCTGGGCCACGCGGGCTGCGTCATCCACAGCAGGCGGCCGCTGTTGGGGGCCCAGAGATGTGCATTCATGCCTTCGAAAATCGCGCGATGATCCACGTAGTCGAGCATCTGCGCCTTGCGCTCGAAATCTTCAAGGCTTACGGGAGCGCCGAACTCCGCCTGCATTTGTGCCATGAACGGAGCCATGTCGCCGTTTCCGCTCTGATGCCAGTCGTGGTAGGCCCAGGCGTCGCTGACGGGCCACTGATCTTCTTTTGGAATCCAGGCGCGGAAAGACTCCAGAGTCGAGAACGACGGAGTTCCAGTTTCGACAGAGAAGCCGTGATTTAGCGTGGTGTAGTAGAGCGCGGGGTCCATGTATTTATAGGGCCCGCTGTTCTGGAGATTGACTTGATTCGAACTCGGGAAGTAGTAGCGTGTGCCGTCGAGGGTCCGGATCAACTCGATGAGTCCCTCGTTGATGGTGGGCTGGGGCACGCCTTCGTTGCGGCCGCACCACACGATGATCGACGGGTGATTGCGGAAGCGCAAAATTGTGTCGCGGGCGTTTTCCAGGAACAGCGCCGGATCTTCGGCCTCGACGTTGTAGTTCTGCGTGGATTCCCAGAAGTCGTTCCACACCATCAGTCCGTATTCGTCGGCAAGATCGTAGAAAGTTTGCTCGGTATTTTGCCCGACCCAATTGCGGATGATGTTTAAGTTGGCATCGTGGTGCAAACGGAAGAAAGGTTCCAGGTGCTCGCGCGAGACGCGCTTGCGGGAATCGTCCATGCCCCAGTTGCCGCCGCGCGCGGCGATGCGCACGCCGTTGACGCGGATCACGAGGTAAGGGGAAGTCTTGGTGTCGTCGAGCATCTTGACAGCCGGCGATTGCTCCCCGCCGGGAGCGAGTGACGCGACCCAGGACTTCCACCCATCTTTCCACTCCGGCGGAAAGTTCGGCGGAAACGGATCGGCCGCTGGAATTTCGCGCATGCCTTCATGGCGAACATCGACGACCGGTTCCGTTTTCAATCGTGCCGTGGTCGGTGAATATTCCAAACGGCGCAGGTGGCCGGTGCTGTCCAGCAGACTGAGTTCATAGGTGACCTCGCGAATTCCGAAGCGCAGCTCTTTCGCGTCGGATTCAGTGGTTCCCTCGGAAAAGCTTAAGTGCAGCGTATAAAGTTCCGGCTTGCCATAGCCGTTCGGCCACCACAGCCGGGGATGCTGCAACGTGAGTTGAGCGAACTCGGAGGGCTGCAACGTGACTGAACTCTTGCCCGGAGCCAGCGTCACTTGCTTGGTCACGACGATCTCACCGAAGGACGCCTTTAACGTTCCGGCCGCGGGCGAGGTGGAAAGATTATCCAGGGGCACTGTGATTTCGACGTCGGCGCGGCTCGTATCGGGCAGAGGTAGAGTGGTCACGACTTGCGCGTCTCCGATTTTCACCGCGCTGGTGGCGGTCAGTGTTACCGGCTGCCAGATTCCAGTATCACGATCCCGAACCGCTGGAATCCAATCCCAGCCTTCCGTGGCCACGAAGGTGGGGCCATCCAGACACATCATCCCGCCATTCTCTCCGGGTCCGCCTTTGATCGACTGTTCCTGAGGAATTCCGGGATGAGGGGGCGGCGAGACCCGCACGGCGAGAACATTCGGCCGATCAGACTTCACAACATCGGTCACATCGAAGACGCCGCGAATGAACGCTCCCTTGATCGAGCCGAGGGACTGGCCGTTGAGCCACACGGCGGCCTGATAGTTGATGCCTTCGAAGGTCAGAGTAAGGCGGCGTCCGCGGGCAGACGTTGGCGCGTGGAACTCGACGCGATACCAATAGTCCTGCTTGTTCAGGCTCTCTGGGATGGCGAGATTGTTCAGACCGTAGTCGGGATCGGGATAGATTCCGCGATCGACCATGGTGGTGAGCACAGTTCCGGGAACGGTTGCGCTCATCCAGTCTGGCGCGGCGAAGCCGGGTTGCGAAATCGCCGCTCCGTCAGCATTTATTTTCGGCGCGGGGATCAGCTGCCAACCGGCGGCCAGCGTCCACTGGCTTTCACCTTTCGGCTGAAGAGGTTCCTGAGGGATCACATGTTTTGCGACGGGAATTGAAAATGGTGCCTGGCTGCGCGGCATGGTGGCGGGATCCTGCGGCGCGCGATATCCAGCTTGCCCGCGGGTTTGCACAGGCCACGGCTTCGAGCCCTCCTCGAATTCGAGGGCAGAGAAGTCGTCAGGCTTTTGGAATAGCTGTCTGACGTCGTCGCCGCTTAAGGTGCGTCGTCGCAGTGTGAGGGAGGCGATCACTCCGCCAAAATGCCGGAAGTCCTGAGTGGGCGGAGAAGGAGGAGCCATTTCGAGGACGGGGCTGACGCTTCCCAAATCCAGCTTTCCGCTGGCGACTTGAGCGCCGTCACCGTAGAGCCGGAACTCTTCGCCGTTAAAGGTCGCCGCGATGAAATGCCATTTCCCTGGAGAGAGCGCCGCGGCGCCGGACAAACTGTTGTCCTTGCCCACCCACAGAATCAAGTGGCCCGCATCGAGCGCGAGATAACGCGAAAATTCTTCCGCAGGATCGCCCAAGCCGGCGACGAGACTGACCGATTTCGATAGTTCGGAGGGCTTCACCCAGGCAGAGAGCGACCACGGTGAATCCGCGCGGAGCACGGAATCGTTTTTCACGAGAGGCTTCTTCAGGCCATCGCCGTCGGGCAAGAAAACAGCATTGAACGGGCCGTAGTAAGCAGGATCGTTCGTGACCTGCGCCTGCGATTGGGCGCCAATGGAAGTTGCAAGAAGAAGCGAGATCATCGTAACTGAAATCAAGGGACGAACCGCAATAAACGAAGTCCTCATGAAAGCTCCATGAAACGGGGGGGCATATTGCTGATTGTGAAGGTGAATCGTAGCAGGACTGGATGCGGCATTCCAGGCAAGAATGCAAAAGTCGAATAAGCTGCATTCAAAAAATCGCTGATGCCGCTGTCTAAAATTGTTGACCGGGTCGATGGATTGACGTACTCTGCCTTCGAGATGTTGTCCCATCGCCATCACCGCCATCATCATCACGCGCATAGCGCGGCGGCGGCGATGTGCACCTGAGATGGCAGAATTGATCTAACCAGCACTTTTCAGGAGTTCAGCCCGCTGACGCGAAACGCTCAGCGGGCTTTTTATTTCTCCGAAAGATAGGAAACAGAGGCATGCATGCAGAACTGGATTTCGACAAACTGAGCGGGCTGCTTCCCGCCGTGGTCCAGGACTCCGCCGATGGGGAAGTCCTGATGGTGGGCTTTATGAATCGTGAGGCGTTCGAGCGCACGTTGGAGCAAGGGTATGTGACCTTCTTCAGCCGCACTCGGCAGCAACTTTGGATGAAAGGCGAGAGCTCGGGGAACCGGCTGAAGGTGGTCACGGCTCATACCGACTGTGACCGCGACACGCTGCTGTTGCGGGTCGAGGTCGAGGGAGCGGGCGTGGTCTGCCATCGCGGCACGCGCTCGTGCTTCACGGAACCGGTTCCACTGCGAGTGCTGGAAACTGGAGTGGCGTTGCCGAAGGAGACGCGATGAAGCTACGCATCGGCATTCCTAAGGGCAGCCTTGAAGAGGCAACCTTGCAACTGTTCGCGCGCGCCGGGCTGCCGGCACGCACAACTGGACGATCATACTTTGCCACCACGGCAGACCCAGAAATCGATTGCATGTTGATCCGCGCGCAAGAGATGGCTCGCTACGTGGAGCACGGCGCCATTGATGCGGGCCTGACCGGGTTCGACTGGGTCGTCGAGAGTGGATTGGAAGTTGTCACCGTGAGCGACTTGATTTACGCCAAACGCAGCCGTGGCAAAGTGCGCTGGGTGCTGGCAGTGCCGGAAGATTCGACGGTGCAGCGGGCGGAGGAGCTCTCGGGAAAAATTGTCGCCACCGAGCTGGTGAAAGTTACGCGCGACTACTTCCTCAAGAAAGGCGTCGAGGTGCGGGTGGAGTTTTCGTGGGGCGCCACGGAAGTCAAGCCGCCCATGCTGGCCGACGCGATTGTCGAAGTAACCGAGACGGGAAGTTCGCTGAAAGCGAACCGGCTTCGCATTCTGGAAACTGTATTGGAGTCGAACACACAGTTGATCGCCAACAAAGTTTCGTATGCCGATCGCGACAAGCGGCGAAAAATTGACAACCTAGCCCTGATGCTGCAAGGGGCCATGGAAGCGCAGGACCGTGTCGGTCTCATGCTGAATGTGCGGAAGACAGACCTGGCGGCGGTTCTGGCAGTATTGCCCGCGCTGCAGAAGCCCACGATTTCTCACCTCAGTGACGAGGATTGGCTGGCCGTGAACACGGTGATCGACGAGGCGGCGTCCTGGGACGTCATCCCGCGGCTCAAAGAAGCAAGGGCGCAGGGCATCGTCGAGTATCCGTTGAACAAGGTGGTGCTGTGATGCGGATCGTCTCAGGCCGCGAAGCCAGCGCGACGGTGGAACGTCTCGCCGCTCGAGGTGTGCGGTTTACAGGGCTGGAGCCGCGAGTGCGGCGCATCGTGGATGACGTGCGTCGGTTCGGGGAGCGGTCCCTTCGCCGCTATGCGGAGCGGTGGGATGGGCTGGCGGCGAAACAGTCTCTGCGGGTTTCTGAGGAGGAAATGGCCGCGGCTTGGGAAACGGTGGCTCCGCAGCTGCGCACATCTCTGCGGCAAGCTGAGCAAAACATCCGCCGTTACTGCGAGTGGCAGAAGCCTGTGGACTGGATGCGAACTCGCAGCGGCATCTCGCTCGGGCAAATTGTGCGGCCTCTGGAGGCAGTGGGCTGCTATGTGCCGGGGGGGCGCTACCCGTTGGTTTCGTCAGTCCTCATGACCGTGATTCCGGCGCAGGTCGCGGGAGTGAAGAACATCCGCGTGGTCTCGCCCAAGCCCTCGGCAGAGGTGCTGGCCGCGGCCGCCATGCTCGGTGTACGCGAGCTCTACCGCGTGGGAGGAGCGCAGGCTATTGCGGCTTTAGCGTATGGCACCAGGAGCATTGCGCGCGTGGATAAGATTGTCGGGCCCGGGAATGCTTATGTGACGGCGGCGAAAAAGTTGGTTGCCTTTGACTGCGCGATTGATTTTCTCGCCGGGCCGACGGAGGCTGTCATTCTGAGGAATTCGCAGAGGGAATCGAGCGCTGCGGAATTCATTGCGGCGGATCTGGTTGCGCAGGCGGAACATGATCCAGAGACGCTGGCCGTGTTCATCACAACTTCGCGCGAACTGGCGCGAGCGGTGAAGACGAATGCGGCGCAGCTCGGGAAAAACAATCCAATAGCGCAGAAATCGTTGCGGGCGCGGGGAGCAGTGCTGGTTGCGGCATCCCGCGAACAGGCGTGGGCCTGGGCAAATCGAATCGCGCCGGAGCACATCACGGTGGCTGAGGAAGACTTGCCGTTTATCGAAAATGCGGGGTCGGTGTTTGTCGGCGATTATTCGGCGCAGGCAGCGGGCGATTACGCCTCCGGACCCAACCACGTGTTGCCGACTTCGGGGCAAGCTCGATTTCGAGGAGGTCTGAGCGTGCTCGATTTTGTGAAAGTGATTACGGTGCAGCAGCTATCGGCCAGGGGATTAAGGCGGATTGCGCCGGCAATCGAATGTCTGGCCGAAGCGGAAGGATTAGCGGGGCATGCGCAGTCGGTCCGCGTGAGGCGCGAACATGCTTAGTCCAAGGGAAGCAGTGCGAACATTGCCGTCGTACCATCCGCCGCTGGCGGGGCGGGATGGGTTGCGTCTGGATTTCAACGAGAACACGGCGGGATGTTCGCCGCGAGTGCTCGAACGATTGCGGCAGTTGGCCCCGGAGCAGCTCGCCAGCTATCCCGAGCGCGAGCCGGTCGAAGCAGCCGTGGCTGCCATGTTGAGAGTCGCGGCGCCTGAACTGTTGTTGACCAATGGCGTGGACGAAGCGATTCACTTGCTGTGTGGAACTTACTTGGAGCCGGGCGACGAAGCGTTAATCGTGGTGCCAACCTATTCTATGTATCGCATTTATATGATGGCTGCGGGCGCGCAGGTGATCAGTGTTCCCGCTGCTGCGGGCTTCACATTTCCGGTCGAGGATGTGTGCTCACGCATTTCGCCGCGCACGCGACTGATGGCCATCGCGAATCCGAACAATCCCACCGGATCGGTTGCGCCGCCGGATGACTTGCGACGTCTTGCTCGCTCGGCGCCGGACGCGGCGGTACTGGTGGATGAAGCGTACTTCGAGTTCTACGGACAAAGCATGCTGGCTGTGCGGGAGCGATTCCCCAACCTGTTTGTGGCGCGCACTTTTTCTAAGGCGTACGGGCTAGCTGGCCTGCGCATTGGCGTGTTGGTTGGTGACGCGGATCAAATGCGCGCGGTGCGGCGCGTCAGTTCGCCCTATAACGTGAACGCCGTGGCGCTGGCTTGCCTGCCGGAGGCACTCGGCGACCAAGAGTACATCGAGCAATACGTGAATGAGGTTCGGGAATCCCGGCTGCGGCTGGAGCAGCTTCTCACGGCCAGCCGAATTCAATTCTGGCCCAGCGAAGCGAACTTTGTGCTGGCGCGCGTGGGCGCGGCGTCGTCCTTTGTGGAGCATATGCGAAGGCGCGGCATTCTGGTGCGTGACCGGTCGAGCGATCAGAGTTGCGAAGGCTGCGTGCGGATCACACTTGGCCCGCGGGCGCACGCCGATCGATTGCTCACCGCGCTGCAGGAAACGCTCGATGAGCTGGGCATTGCGCAAGGAGCATCACGGCGATGAGAAAAGGAACTATCAATCGCGTCAGCAAAGAGACGCAAATCGAACTTTCGCTCACCCTCGAGGGGCGCGGCCGCTACCAGGTGTCCACCGGCATTCGCTTCTTCGATCACATGCTGGAACTGTTCGCCCATCACGGCGGCTTCGATTTGAAGCTGAAAGCTCGCGGCGACCTCGACGTCGACCAGCATCACACTGTGGAAGATGTGGGCATCGTCCTGGGGCAGGCTTTTGATAAGGCGCTGGGCAGCAAGCGCGGGATTCTCCGCGCGGGATATTTCTTGATGCCGATGGACGAAACCATGGGAATGGCCGCAGTAGATTTCTGCGGGCGCACTGCCGCCGTGGTGGAAACCAAGGTGCGTTCGCGGCTGGTGGGCGATCTGCAGTCGGAACTGGTTCACGACTTCTTCGAGGGATTTGCCAGAGGCGCGCGCGCCAATGTTCATGTGCGAGTGCTTTATGGGCGCTCGAGCCACCACAAGATTGAAGCGCTGTTCAAGGCCTTTGCCCGGGCGCTGCGCGCGGCTTGCTGGCGCGACCGGCGAATGGCTCGCCTGCTCCCCAGCACCAAGGGAGTGCTGTGATGATCGTGATCGTGGATTACGGCGCCGGCAATCTGATTTCGGTGAAGAAGGCGCTGGACTGGCTGGGACAGGAGTGTGCCATCACCTCCAGTCCCGGAGATGTGTCGAAGGCATCCAAGATCGTACTGCCGGGCGTGGGCCACTTTGCCTCGACAGCGGCGCTGGCGCGCACCGGTTTGCAGGATGCAATTGCCGATGCGATTGAATCCGGCATACCGTTCCTGGGCATCTGCGTCGGCATGCAGTGGATGTTCGAGCGGAGCCAGGAATCGCCGGAGACTCGAGGGCTGGGGTTGTTGAGTGGCGAATGCGAGCGCTTTCCGGCGAGTGTGAAGTCGCCGCACGTGGGATGGAACCAGCTTGAGATCAACTCGTCTTCGCGGCTATTGCGCGATGTACCGTCGTCGTCGTTTGTCTATTTCACGCATTCCTTCCGGGCGCCGGTCACTGAAACGACGGTCGCGTGTTGCGAATATGGCGGACAGTTTTCGGCGGCGGTGGAGCGGGATCACATCTTTGGCGTGCAGTTTCATCCCGAGAAGTCCGGGGCGATTGGTTTGAAGATGCTGGGCAACTTTTGTGCGATTTGACATGCTGACGAAACGCATTATCGCTTGCCTCGACGTGGACGGCGGCCGCGTCGTCAAGGGCGTGCAGTTCGAAAACCTACGCGACGCGGGCGACCCGGCCGAACTGGCTGAGGCACATAGCGCGTCGGGCGCGGATGAAATCGTGCTGCTCGACATTTCCGCGGCTCACGAAAAGCGTGCAACGCTGCTCGACACAGTGAGGCGCGCCGCACGTCAGTTGTTCATTCCGTTCACGGTTGGCGGCGGCATTCGCACGTTGGAGGATGCGGCTGCGGTATTTTCGGCGGGCGCGGACAAGATCAGCATTAACTCTGCGGCACTTGCTGATCCAACGTTGATCACGCAGATCGCCGAGCGCTTCGGCTCTCAGGCCGTGGTCGTTGCGATCGATGCCAAACAGTGCGACGATGCATTTCATTGGGAAGCGTTCACGCACGGCGGACGCAAGACAAGCGGGCACGATGCAATTGCGTGGGCGCAAGAGGCAGAAGATCGCGGTGCCGGCGAAATACTGCTCACGTCGATGGATCGGGACGGCACGGGCATCGGCTTTGATTGCCTGTTGACGCGAGCCGTGGCGCACTCGGTGCGAATTCCGGTGATTGCCTCCGGCGGCGCGGGCGGCGCGCAACATTTCGTGGACGTATTTCGCGAAGGCCATGCCGATGCCGCGCTGGCCGCCTCGATCTTTCACTACGGTTTCAGCCGGCTCGTGGACCTCAAGCGAGAAGTTGGATCGCAGGGAATTCCGGTGAGGTTGCCATGCTGATTCCCTCCATCGACCTGATGGGCGGCAAGATTGTCCAGCTCGTTCAGGGCCGGAGGATGGCTCTGGAGTTCGACGACTTCGACGCGTGGGTGGCCCGCTTCGCGAAGTATCCGTTGGTCCAGCTCATTGATCTCGATGCGGCTATTGGCACGGGTGACAACATCGCATTGGTGAAAGAATTTGCCCGCAAGCTGCCGTGTCAGGTCGGCGGGGGCATCCGCTCAGTGGAATCGGCGCAGGCCGCGCTGGCGGCCGGAGCGCACAGGGTCATCATGGGATCGGCGCTGTTCGCTGACGACAAACTCGATTGCGACTTTGCGGAAAGGGCAGCCGTTGCAGTCGGTTCCAACCGGCTGGTGTTCGCGCTCGATGCGCTGGGCGGTCGAGTGGTTATCCATGGGTGGCGAAAGCAGACCGCGGTCAGCCCGCTTCAGATGATTCAAGCGCTGGAGCCTTGGTGTGGCGCGTTTCTCTATACGCATGTCGATACGGAGGGGCTGCTGCAAGGATTCCCGCTGGAAGTGATTCGTCCGCTGCGCGACGCCACCGTCAGGCAGCTTATCGCTGCGGGGGGAATACGAGCACAGAAGGAAATCGACGAGTTGCACGCCATCGACGTGGACGCCGTGGTGGGAATGGCGATCTACCGGGGGCTTCTTCCCACCTAACAAGTCTGCGAGGCTCCCGCTCAAAACTTTAGTCCAATGGCGCTACTGAGGAATGCCGCGACGGGTGACATGGTACGGCAAGCCTTGACGAACGTTGTCATGAAATTGGGGCTGCAGACTTGTTTGTCGGTGAAGTTGACGGCGCTACCGAGGTCGCGGAGCTTAAGGTTTTCCACAAATTCGTGATCGGCAGGGAAGCCGCGTGGCGGGCGGCGCAGCCTGCCGGCATCGTCCCAGCTAAGAAGCTTGCGGACCGTGCGCCATTCCTTGGGTCGCGACACGATGGCGTTGCGAACTTTGAGCAGCGTTGGCGGCTCAGGATGCCACAGGCCCGACGCAGCGAAGCATCCACCGGGCTCGAGATGGAGATAAAAGCCGGGAGAGTGAACGTCTTTGCCGCGATGAGAAAATCGCATGGCGACGTGCGTCTTGTAAGGACGCTTGTCATGGGAAAATCTCGTGTCGCGGTAAATGCGGAACATGGAACCGCGCGCCGGTCGTGGATCCGCCACGAGATAAGGCGAAATGTCGGATAGAGGCGCTGCGAAGTCCATGATAAAGCGCAGGACGGGCTGGCGAACGCAGGCTTCCCATTCCTCTTTGTGCGCCAGGAACCAGTCACGATTGTTGTTCCGCTCGAGGCGCGCGAGAAAACGGAAAAGATCGGCATTGAAATAGGCGGGCATCGAACATAAGGTAAAAAGAGACGAAGGAAAAGTAAAGGTGCGTGAGTCAAGAACAGGCATTTGACGCGAGCCTCGGCGCCATGTTTCGATGAGAAGTGCCGAGCCGCAAACCTGCTCTTCCGGTGGACGACCTACTGCCGGAAATCGTTGAATCCCTCAAACTGCACCCTAACCTGGTGATCGTAGCCGCTCCCGGGGCGGGGAAGACCACGCGCGTGCCACCGGCGCTGCTCGGGATTGTGAGCGGCGAAGTAATTGTGCTGGAGCCGCGCCGGATTGCGACACGGCTGGCGGCGCGTCGAGTCGCATGGGAACTGGGCGAAGAGGTCGGAGAGACGGTCGGATACCATATCCGCTTCGAAGAAGCGGTTGGGCCGCGCACCCGGCTGCGATTTGTCACCGAGGGGATACTCACGCGGAGTCTGCTTTCCGATCCTGACCTGAAAGGTGTAGCCGCGGTCGTGCTCGATGAATTTCACGAGCGCCACCTGGAAAGCGATCTCGCGTTGGCGTTGCTGAAGCGTTTGCAGCGGACTCGACCTGATCTGCGAGTCATCGTGATGTCGGCTACGCTAGATGCTGATCCGGTGGCAAAGTATTTGGATGATTGCCCTATCGTGCGTTCCGCCGGGACGTTGTTCGACCTCTCGATCAAACATCTGCCGTACTCGCCCGAGCCGTTGGAAGCGCAAGTGAACAACGCGGTGGAGTTGCTGATCGATTCAGGACATTCTGGCGACACTCTGGTCTTTCTGCCGGGAGCCGTGGAGATTCGTCGCGCCATGCGGGCGTGTGGCGCGGTTGCCCGGCGGGCCGGGCTGCTGGTGCTTCCCCTGCATGGCAGTCTGCCGGCGAACGAGCAGGATCGAGCGCTCGCCCCTGCGACTCAACGAAAATTGATCCTTGCCACCAACGTGGCAGAAAGTTCCATTACGGTCGAGGGCGTAACTGCTGTGATCGACAGTGGTCTGGCGCGCTTCGCGACGTATTCCCCGTGGAGCGGCCTGCCGTCGCTTCACGTTGGCCGAGTGAGCAAAGCGTCGGCCAAGCAGAGAGCAGGGCGCGCGGGGCGCACCGCGCCGGGGCGCGTGTTGCGCCTGTACACCGAGGAGGATTACTCGCGCCGTCCCGATCATGATGCGCCCGAAATTCTGCGCAGCGATCTCTCGCAGCTTTGTCTTACTCTGCGAGCGATGGGGGGGGCCCAAGTCAACGACATTTCCTGGCTGGCCGCTCCGGCCGCGGCGGCGGTTCAACAGGCCGAAGCGCTGCTGGACCGGCTGGGTGCAAGAGGGGCTATGGCGCAGCGGCTGGCGCGGTATCCGCTGCCGCCGAGGCTGGCGCGAATTCTGGTCGAGGCGGTGGAGCGTGGCGTGGGCGACGATGGCTGTGCAGCGGTGGCGCTGCTCGGATCGGGCGTGCATGTCGAAAAAAATGATCTGCTCGCTGCCATGGATCTGGAGCAGGACCACCGCGCACGCCAGCACATAACGCAGCTGCGGAGAATCGCGCGCATTTCCGGCCACAAGAAACATGATGACGAGGCGCTGCTCATGTCCGTTCTCGCGGGATTTCCGGATCGTGTCGCACGCCTGCGAGCCGGGAATCAAGTGCTGCTGTCGACGGGCGCGTCGGCGGAGTTGGCAGGCGCGCCTTTGTCGTACGAATTTATGGTTGCGGTCGATGCCGAAGACCGTAAAGAGAAGCCACTGCCGCTAGTCCGAATGACGGCACGCATCGAGCCGGAGTGGCTGATTGACATGTTTCCGGATCATGTGAAAGAGCAATCGAGCGTAGTGTGGAATCGCGCGGCAGCGCGAGTAGATGCGGTGAGCGCGCTGCTCTACGACGAACTGGTGATTCAAGAATCGCGAGGTGCGGTGCCGGAAGCGCGCGCTGCGGCTGAAATGCTGGCGCAGAAAGCGCTCGAAGCCGGCATCGAACGCTTCGTTGACGTGGATGCTCTGAATGAGTTCGGGGGACGCGTCGAATTTGCCGGTTTCAAGACACCGGATGCCCCGCAAGCGGTGCGCGAGCTGTGTTCCGGCCTGAGGAGCTTTGCCGAGTTGAAAAAGGCTGCGGCCGATTTGGTTTCCGTCCTCGAACAGCAGATGGGCGGGCGAAAACTGCGCGAAATCGCACCACCAACTATTCGCTTGCAGGGCGGCCGCCAGACCAAGGTTCACTATGAGCGCGGGAAACCTCCTTGGATCGCGTCCCGCCTGCAGGACTTCTTCGGCATGCGCGAGACGCCGCGGATTGGGCCGGAGCGAACGCCGGTCGTGGTCCACCTGCTGGCTCCGAATCAACGGCCCGTGCAGACCACGACGGATCTGGCGGGATTCTGGGAACGTCTCTATCCTCAGGTGCGCCGCGAATTGATGCGACGCTATCCGAAGCATTCCTGGCCGGAGCGGCCGTAGAGCTCTTAGTCCTCCAGCTTGAACACGCGTTCCATCGGCAGCCATTTCTCGCCAGGTTTGGCTTGGGGCAGCGTTTTCTGAAACGACCACATGAGCGCCTCCCACTCCTGGACTCTTGGGTTGAGCTGGTCGGCTCGACTCTTGGCATCGAACGAGAACGACTCGTTCACTTCCATGATCATGAACAGGCGGGTTCCGAGCAGATAAATCTCCATGTCGACGATGCCCGAGTCTTTGATGCTGCGGGTAATTTCGGGCCATATCTTTTCGTGACATCGTTTGTATTCGGCGATCAGCAATGGATCGTCCTTTAAGTCGAGGGTCAGGCAGTAGCGTTGTTTCATTTGGCCTCTGCGGCGGGAACGGCCAAGGCGGTGACCGCGTCCGCGGCCGGACCGTATCCCCACATCGCGAAATAGAACACATAAGCGTGACACACCAGCGGAACCACGAACGCACGCTGAATATTCCACGCATCGGAAACCCTGCCCATGACCCAGGGGAAAACGGCGCCTCCGATGATGGCCATGACCAGCAGAGACGATCCCAGCTTGGTGTAGGGGCCGAGATTCTTCAGGCTCAGCGCAAAAATCGTGGGAAACATGATGGAATGAAAAAAACCGACCAACACAATCGCCCAGACCGGCGCCACGCCCGAAGCCAGCAGGACGACCAGAAGGCAGAGCAGCGAGCCCGCAGCGAATAAGCTCAGCAGACGCGGCGCTGCAACTTTTTGCATGATCACCGAACCTGCGAAACGCCCGATCATGAAGCCCGCCAGATGGGCTTGCAGATAGTGAGCCGCCGCTTTTTCATGAGTGCCTGGCAGCGTGAATTCGGCGAACCGGATAATGAAGCTGCCGACACCCACCTGCGCCCCCACGTAGAAGAACTGCGCGATCACGCCCTTAATCAAATGCGGAAATGAAAAGACGCCACTCAGCTTTGCGTCCGAAGTCTCCATGCCTTCACTATTGGTCTCGCGAATTTCCGGCAACTTCGTCAGGAAGACGAGCAGCGCCACGAACAGGAAGACCCCGGTGATCACGAGATAAGGAGTCTTCACCATGTTGGCCTCCGACGCCCGATAGGCCAACAGCTGCGAAGGACTCATGACGGCGAATTCAGCCGGCGTGTGCTCAATGCCGGAGAGAATGAATCGGGAGCCGAGAAGCGCAATCAGCACGGCGCCCGCGGCATTGAAAGATTGGGCCAGATTCAGCCGTCGCTCCGAACTCTCCGCGGGACCAAGTGTAGTGACGTAAGGATTAGCGGCGACTTCCAGCACCGACTGTCCACACGCCATTACGAAAAGAGCGGTGAGGAAGAATCCGTAGACTCTTACCGAAGCCGCGGGAATAAAAAGAATTGTTCCCGTAGCACAGACCAGCAGCCCAATCAGAATTCCCCGCTTGTATCCGATCCTCTGCATCAGCCATCCCGCGGGCAGAGCAGCCAGGCAGTAGCCGCCGAAGAACGCAACCTGGATCAGCGACGAGCCCGAATCGGTGAGACCGAACGCTTTCTTGAAGTGCTGTATCAAGACGTCATTCAGGTTGACGCCGATGGCCCAGAGAAAGAACAGGCTGGTCACCAGGATCAACGGCGCCACGTAGCGACGCTCGGTAATGGGCGCGGATACGGTCATTCGGAGATCCTCATGTCAGTGAACGATCGAGATGGGTGTAGCCGCCGTCGACGAATAAGTGCTGGCCGGTGGTGTGGCTGGACTTGGCGGAGAGCAGAAAAACGACCATCGCGGAAATCTCCTCTGAGGTGGTCATGCGCTGCTCGAGTGGAATCTTGGAGAGGATCTTATTCAGTTTTTCCTCGGGATTGGGAAAAGTGTCGAGCCAACTGCGGTACAGCGGGGTCATGACCTCGGCGGGAATGACGGTATTGACGCGAATGCCATAGGGCAACAGTTCGACGGCCCACTCGCGGGTCAGCGCCATGATCGCGCCTTTCGAGGACGCATAGCCCGACGTGTTTCCCTGTCCGGTGACCGCGGTCTTGGAGCCCACGTTGACGATTGCGCCGCGCGCGCGTTTCAAGTGGGGCAGGGCATAGTGAGCCATGCCGTAGTAGTGCACCAGATTGCGGTTGAGCGAGGCTACGTATTCCACGACGCTGCCGGATTCCAGACCGACCTTGTCGTTGCGTCCCGCGTTGTTTACAAGGCCATCGATGCGGCCAAAGCTCTGGAGAGTCTGCTCGATGGATTGCGAACAGCTTTCCGCAGTGTCGAGGTCGACAGTGATGAGTCCGCAGGCGGCGCCGCTGTTTTCGAGTGCGCGTTGCAGTTGCTTGCCGGCTTCGGCATCGCGGCCCACAATCACTGGAATGGCTCCTTCGGCACCACAGGCGTGGACAATCCCCGCACCAATTCCCTTGGCACCGCCGGTGACGATGACAACTTTATCTTTCAGTTGCAAATCCATGCTTAGCCTCGCAGGTTGATGAAGCCACCATCGATCGAGTAGTCCACGCCGGTGATGAACGCGGCTTCATCCGAGCACAAGAACAAGGCGAGCGCCGCGACTTCGGCCGGCTCCGCCATCCTTCCCATGGGTTGCGATTTTGCCAGCTTCTCGAACATCTCCGGCTCGCGTCCCGGATAGGTCTTGCGCAGATAATCATCGACAAACGGAGTGTGAACGCGCGCCGGCGAAATGCAATTACAGCGGATGTTGTGCGCGAGATAATCTCGTCGCCACGGAGTAGGTCATGGCAACGACAGCACCTTTGCTCATCGAGTAGGCGAAGCGGTCGGCGAGTCCGCAAGATCCGGCCATCGAAGCCATGTTCAAAATCACGCCGCCGCCGGAAGTTTTCATGTGTCCAACCACGGCGCGCATGCAGTTGTAAAAACCTTTGATGTTGACTCGGACGACGCGGTCGAAGTCGTCCGAGGTCGTGCTCTCTACCGTTCCAATATGCGAAATTCCCGCGTTGTTAATGAGGATGTGAATCCGCTCTTGGCGGAACAGTTCGTCGAATCTGGCACTCACGTCCGCCTGGTTGGTCACATCGCATAGATGGACGGAAGCCGATTCCGCCCGGCGTCGGCGATTTGCTCGCAAGTTGCGGCAGCTGCTGGTTCGTTTACGTCGAGAATGCGAATCGAAGCGCCCTGCGCCGCAAATTTCGAGGCAATCGGCCTGCCCAATGCCACTTCCGCCGCCGGTGACCACGGCGACTTTCCCATCGAGGCGGAAGTTCGGGGAGTTCGTCCCTGGTTCGTCACAGCGAGACCCCTCGTTTCCAGGGAATGAAATCTTCCTGAGCCTTCTCCTCGGCTTTAGTTCGGACTTCACCGCTCGCGATCTGGATCACGAAATCCAGGATGGCCTCGCCCATTTGTTCGATGGTTTGTCTCTCCGGCGATGACGCGCCCCGGTGTCGATGTCGATGATGTCGTGCATGCGCCGTGCCAGATCTGAATTGGTCGAAAGCTTCACGACCGGTGCAATTGGATTCCCGGTGGGCGTGCCGAGACCCGTGGTGAACAGCACCACGCTGGCTCCCGCTCCGACCTGGGCGGTCACACACTCCACGTCGTTGCCCGGCGTGCATTGCAGATTCAGGCCGGGCTCGGTCGAGTACTCGGGATAGTCGAGTACTGCGGTCACGGGGGATGTGCCGCCTTTCTTCGCGGCTCCCGCGGATTTCATCGCGTCGGTCAACAGCCCGTCCCGCATGTTACCGGGCGAAGGATTCATGTCGAAGCCGGATCGCACGGCGGCGGCGCGCGCGGCGTAGTCGCGCATCAGTTGGATAAAACGATTGCCGACTTCTTTGCTCTTGCCGCGGTTGATGAGTGCCTGTTCTACGCCGCATAGTTCCGGGAATTCCGACAGAATGGTTCGGCCTCCCAGAGCGGCGAGCAAATCGGCGGTGTGTCCGATGGCCGGATTCGCCGAGATTCCAGAGAAGCCGTCCGAACCTCCACACTTCAAGCCCACGCACAAATCGGCAAGCGGAGCGGGCGTACGCTGAGCCTTGTTCGCCTCGACGAGGCCCACAAAAGTTTGCCGGATCGCCTCCGACATCATGGCCGCCTCGGACCCGCTACGCTGCTGTTCGAGGATGAATAATGGCTTGCCAAACTTGGGATCGCGCTTGCGAATCTCCTCTTGCAGGATTGCAATCTGCGCATTCTGGCAGCCCAGGCTCAAGACCGTGGCTCCCGCAACGTTGGGGTGGTGAATGTAACCGGCGATGAGGCCGCAGAGATTGTTGGAATCCTCGCGCGTTCCACCACAGCCGCCTTCATGAAGCAGAAACCGGATGCCATCAATATTCTCGAAAAGCCGGTTGCGCGGGGCCGGTGCCGCTTCCGTCGCCAGCTTGTGAGTATCGATCTTTTCCATCTGTCCATCGCGGTAAAGCTTCGCGAGGTCGGCGACCTGGCGGCGATAGAGTTGGGGCGCGGCGAAACCCAGCTCTTCTTCGAGCGCATGTTTCAGAACTTGAATGTTCTTGTTCTCACAAAAAACCAGGGGAACGACCAGCCAGTAATTTCGCGTGCCGACTTGACCGTCGGAGCGCCGGTAGCCGAGAAACGTCTTGTGCTGCCAGCGTGAAACGTCAGGTGGGGTCCAGTGAAATTCGTCCGATTGCTCGTTAAAAGAGGCAGCCTGGTGTTGGATGTTGCTGGTGGTTAGCAGTTCTCCGGCCACGATGGGCTTGACCGCCCTGCCCACGACAACACCGTACATGATGACGGTATCACCGGTGTTAAGGCTTCGCGTGGAGAACTTGTGCTTGGCCGGAACACTCTTCGGTAGGGCGTAAATCTGGCCTCCGAATTCAATTTGTTTTCCGGCTTTCAAGTCGGTGAGGGCGATCAAAATGTTGTCGCGGGAATCGAGTTGGAGAACGGAGCTATGCATCGCGGTTCAAGACGTCCTAAAGCGAGATTGTTCTAACGCACTGCGGCCGCCTATTGCGTCCGGACATTGTAAAGCATTCGCGCTGCGAGTGTCTGGATGCGGCTCAACCAGCGGTGAGCTGCCAAAACCGCTGTGCATTACCGCCGAGCACTCGGTCTCGGCACTCCGGCTTTTGCCCGCGCAGGTAGGTATTCACGACTTCGATCCAGCGTGCGTAGGATGCCGCGACCAGGCACACCGGCCAGTCGGAGCCGACCATGAGCCGATCCGCTCCGAAGGCTTCAAACGCTACGTCGAGATACGGGACGATCTGCTCCAGCTTCCAATGTTGCCAGTCGGCCTCGGTGACTAACCCTGAAAGCTTACAGAATAAATTTGGAAACTCCGCGAGTCGCCGAATCCCCTGCGCCCACAGATCAAGGTCCCCACGCTTGATCGGCGGTTTGGCAAGATGATCGAGCACGAAGCGCTGGCGCGGGAAACGCTGCATAAACTCAGCCGCTACGGGAAGGTGTTTGGTGTAAATCAGGATGTCGTAAGCCAGATCGAATTCTTCCAGCGCGGAAATGCCTCGTAGAAAATCTGGTTGCAGCAGGAATCGGTCGTCGGGTTCACTCTGCACGATGTGGCGAACCCCGACCAGCTTGGGATTTCGAGCCAACTCCTTCAGTTGCGAGCGAACGTCCGGCGACCGCAGATCGACCCAGCCTACTACCCCGAGAATCCACGGAGAACTCTCAGCCAATTTCAGAAGCCAGCGAGTTTCTTCCAGAGTCTGGCGCGCCTGCACCGCAACCGATCCGTGGAAGCCGTTGCTTTCCAGTTCAGACTTCAGATGATTCGGCAGAAAATCGCGCCGCAGCGCTGCCATTGAATCGTCGATCCAGTTATATTCGCGAGCGCTGTAGACCCAAAAATGCTGGTGCGCATCAATGTGCATGGTCGCACCGTATTTTATCGCAGCGCCCCGGTTTTGGCGGGTGCAGCTGTGCGGGCGCAACTATTGATCAGATGAGTTTCCTAACGTTGCCCCACCTCCAGTTGTACCGGACGTGCAATCGAGCTGACCTCAGGATTGTAGTACTCATATACGCGCGAGCGGAAGGTTCGCGCGCGGATGGGATACTTGGCACGCAGGCGGAAATGCAGTGTGACCGTGTCACCCGGAGCAATCGAGTTGAAATACAGAATCGCCTGAGTCGCCGTGAGGCTGAACTTCTCCAGGCACCCGGTCTTATGGCCGGAAGTCTTTTCGACAAAAGTTTGCAAATCTTCGCTGAGCAGATCGAAGCCGGGAGGAATGCCGAGATCGACCATGACCATGTTCGCTGACTTGGTCAGATTGTTTTTAACGGTCGCGGTAGCCGTGGCAATGTCGTCCTGTGCCAGGTGGGTGCGGTCGTAAGCCACATCGATGGAAAGAGCCTCGTTGGCTGGCTTCTGGTCCCAGGGAAGGTAGTAGCTTCCCACCACCTGGTACGCCAGGCCGCCTTTGCCCTCGAAGCGGATTTCCACTGGGTTCGAAATTCCTGAGTCAACATCTTTCGACGTCGTCCCTTTTGGTCCGGCGCTCTTGAACACGAACTGATGGAGCAAGTCGTTGTTCTCGGGAGTTAGCGTAAGTTTTTCGACAACGCTGCCGTTGAGCAGAACTTCGAGAGTGCCCTGCACATCGGCCGCACCCTTCTCGGTTGCAAGCAACAGAGCGCGCAGCGCCATGATCGTCGCTTGTGTCGTGCCCCACGCGCCGGTCGAGTCTTTCTTGGAAGCAATGTACAACATGGCCTTGCGGGCCGTGCCGGACGCCTCACCCCATTTGAGCAGCGCCTGCACCGCGAGTCCCGTGGTTTCTACGCTCGCGCTGGCGCCGGTGGCGTAGACGCCGGTTTCGTCTGCGCTCCACCATGCCTGCTCGTCTTTTTCGGTGCGAGCATCGAGCAGAAGCTGCATGGCCTGGCGAGTGAAGCTGCGATCTTTTCCCTCGCTAGACGCATGACCATCAGCCCCGAAGTCGACAGCAAAGTTGGCGATGACGGCCAGCGTGTAGCTGTCGATCTTTCCGTTCATGTGGCTGTCCACAAACTGCCGGGCCTTTTCGACTGCCGGTCCCTGATACCCCGTGTTCTCCAGCGACCACGCGATATAGGCGGTAATGCGCAGCACGTCGGAGTTGTAGCGGTTGGTTGCGCCCTCGTTGATGAACTGCGTGTCCGGCTTCCAGCTTCCGTCGGCTTGTTGCTGGCTGGCCAGCCACTGCTGGGTTCGTGAGATGAGTCTCGGGTCCACATCGTAGACTTTCGACATATCGCTGAACTCCATCAACCCATACGCGGTCAGGATTTTGTTGGCCGGCGCTTGTCCAAACCAAGAGAAGCCGCCGCCGGGAACTTCAAACGTGAGCAGGCGCTGGTAGCCATTGGCGATGTATCCCTCGCCCTTGGCGTGCACTTCAGGAGTCAGTTTCTTGGTGCGCTTCATGTAATCGAGCGCCAGCACGTTGGGATAAGTGCTCGATGAAGTTTGCTCGAAGCATCCACCCGGCATGCGCAGAATGCTGTCCATGCCTTCGATCACCTGGCTCAGCGGGCCGGGGTAGAGCCGGACGAAAATCTTGCTGGCGTCGGGGATAGAGTTCGCAGGAAAGTTGAGTTCGTGGCGAACGGAGTTTTCCAGGCGTCCATTGAAAACCAGATTCTGCTCACGCCCGTTGGGAATGACCTCGATTTCCCGCACGACAATGTCGGCGCGGTCCGCTCCGCTCTTCATGCGGGCGGAGAGCGTCAGCTTGAATTTGCCAATCCGCCGGGCTTCCAGTGTGAACTGCGATCCGCCCACGCGGGCCGAATCGACCGTGACGGACTTGTCGGAAACATCATCGACCAGAGAGAACCAGTCCTCTGGTTGCAGTTTCAGGCTGACGTCTCCGCGCGCGCCCGAGTAGTTGTACACGGCGACAGGAATCGAAACCCGGTCGCCCTGGGTGAGCGTGACCGGCAGGTCGAGGTCGACAAAGAAATCCTGAAAGACTTTCAGACTTGAAGTTGCGCTGCCCAACGCACCGTGCGTCGTCGAGGCTATCATTGCCATGCGCCACGTGGTGATGGAGTCTGCCACTGGAATCGTGATGCTCGCCACGCCGTTCGAGTCGGTAATGATCTCCGGGTTGATGTAGAGAGCCTCGGGGAAGTAGGAGCGCACGTGTGCTGACGGACCGGCTTCTTCCTTTTTGTCTTTGGCGAGGACTGCGCTGTTTTGATCCGCTATCTCCGCGATCATCCGAGGGACCTTCGTGGGCGCCGCGAGCTCTGTGAAATTACGTCCGTTGATCACGCCTCCGATAGCACCGCCAGCCACACCGCCCGGCACTCCGCCGATCACGCCGCCAAGGGCCATTCGGGGACGCATTAGATTCGCCCCCTCAACTTCAACCACTTCCGAAGCCCCGCCAATCGCGAGATTGACCGACAGCACGGCGCGGTCGCGCGGCTGAATCGTGAGTTCGCGCGAAGCAATCTTGAATCCTGCCAAAGTCACTTGGACTTCGTATTTGCCCGCAGCCAAGCCCGCCAGATCAAATTGGCCTGAGGCATTTGCGCTGACCGTCCGCGTCTTTCCGGTGGAAACTTCGCGCACGCTGACGTTCGCTCCCTGTACAACCGCACCGGAGGGATCGGTAACGGTTCCGACAATCTGCGCCAGGCCGTTGAAAGGACCGCGATCATGTTCGATATTGAGGTCGATCGTTCCCGAGTTCGGGCGGCCGACGATGTTGCCCGTGCGAACTTCGATGTAAGCCGCCATATCATCGGCGCTGTCGAAGCGATGGTCTGCTCCCGCGCTGCGCACCACGTAGTGAGTTTTATCCCGATACCAGGTGACCGGCTCAACGCGGAGCTTGGTGCCCCAGGCGTCCAGAACGTCAGGGTTGTCGGCGCTCGCAATCCTCGCGAAAACCTTGGTCAGGTCGTTTTTCTCCGAGTTTTCGCGGTAGGCACGGCTCAAATCCTCTGCTAGATGTCGTACCTGCGCCTGGAACTGTACCTGATAGCGCCCGACATACTCCTGGTATTTCGCCATCGGGACAGTGCGACCGAATTCGGTCTCGAATTTATTTGAGCTCACCATTTCGGTGGCCGAGAACAAGGCTCGCGCGGCCCGGTTGCGTTGCTCGACTTTCGACTCCTCCACCGGTTCGACGATCTCCGGCATGCCGATCGAGTGGATTTCATACCGCGGCTTCATGACTTCCTGTTCAAGGTAGAAGAAAACTTTGGCGAAGCCGGGTTGCTTCTCGGCGAGCGCGAAGACCGCCTCATCCACCACCTGCAGGCCGAGAGCGGCACTCACGCCCTCGCCACGAGAATTCGTCACGCGAAAGCGGACCCGTGCTTCACCGCCGGGTTTGTAGACTGGCGCATCCGTCACGGCATCAATCTTGAGTTCATCTGCCGGTTGCACGAAGACCAGGCGATGATCCGCGACCGGCCGCGCATTGCGGCTGAAAAGATACGCGTTGAAGTCCACGGTTCCCGCCAATTCCGGGGTCGCGGCCAACGACAGTTCTGCCTGGCCGTTCTCGATGTCGATGTCACGCGTGAGCACGGTCTGCCCGTCCTTGACGACGTCGAGGTACGCAGTCGCTCGCTTCTTGGTGGAGAGTACCTTCAGTTCAATGCGGTCGCCGGTCTTGTAGACGGCGCGCTCCGTGCGCAGAAGGATTTGATCGTCGCCCTCGCGGGATTGCAGTTGAACCGTGGTCGAGGCGTGGTTTCCTTCCTGATCCTGCCCTTCGATCTCCAGAGTCTGCGTTCCAGCGGCAGGAGTGATATGGATGACGGCAACACCGCCTTCATCGGTGGTCGCGGTCTGGCCGACTTGCCCCTCCATGTTGACCTTCAGGCTGGCGCGAGCCGACGTTCCATCTGGGTAAGACGTGAGGATGAAAATCTGATTCTCCAGATTGGGGACGAGAATGCCTCCTTCCGGCACGGCGGTGATGATCAGCGGCGATTCGCTGACAGTGATGGGCTCGCCGCGAGTTTCGGAGTGATCCGCTGAATCTTTCACCGTGGCCTCAATCAGCACGCGAGCCGCGCCCTGGTTGAGCGGGCGTCCGATGAAGTATGTGGGCAGCGTCAGATCGAAGTGATAGGTTCCATCGTGATCGGTCTTGCCTTGAGCCGATCCGACGTCGCTGACTGCGACGTCCATGGCGGAGGCTTTGACCGTTACTTCACTGTCGTCGACTGGCTTGCCAAAAAAATAGTTTGCGCGAACGGTTCCGGTAACGTGATCGCCTGGGCGATAGCCGCGCTTCGTCTTGTTGTCGCTGCCCGCGAAATCAATCGCGACTTTGAACTTCGGCAGAACATAGCGTTCGACGTTTAGCGCGATCTCCGCTGTGTTCGTAGGCGACTCGCTCTCACCCATCAACGCGCGCAGGTGGTACGTGCCCAGGTTGACTTCATCGGCCAGTCCAAACTCCGCCGAGGCAATTCCAAACCTGTCGGTCTGAGTCGCCTTCTTAAAGACCTTGTTGCCGCGAGAGTCTTCCACTTCAAAAGTCAGTTTGCGGCCGGCAGCGGCCTCGTGGTTGGCGCGATCCAGCGCTAGCGCCCGTACGTAAATCGTTTGTCCCGGTTGGTAAATTGGTTTCTCCGTCGTGAGGAGAATGGAAACCTTATCTTCAAGCCGCACCGGCTGCACGAATTCCGTCGAGCCAATCGCAGTATCTACCAGGTAGCGCAGTTGGTAACTGCCCACCACGCCGGCCGGGAATCGGAATTGCGCTTCGGTGGTTCCCCGGTGATTGAGCGGCCCGCTGTAGAGCAGCTGAGATTTCTGTTCGGGAACTAGTAATTCAATTCGAACCGATCCGCGGCCCGCCACAACCTCATCGTGCGAATCGGTGACAATTACGCGCACCGCGGCTTCGCCGCCAGTCAGATACGACTGCTGGCCCAGGATGTGAACCACCGGCGTGCGTAGAATCTCTGAGATCGATTCCGTGCCCTCGATCCGCGCACTCTTGCCGTCGGTATATTCGAAGCGGTAGCGCATACGATGCCACACCAATTCGTCGACGGCCAACGGCTTGGCCAGCGTGATGTGCTCATGCCATCGCCCTTTGCCGGCGACGGCGTCAACGGTCTTCTCCGCGCGTCCCAAGATGTGGTCCTCTGGATCCAGCACTTCCACGCTGAGCGTTCCCTCGCCAGCTTGCGCGGCATGGTACGGGATGGTCAGGTCAAGGGTTCCGTGCGAGTAGGTGGCGCCGGCTGCCGAATCGGCATTCGCCGCCTGAAAGTTTTGCACCGTCACAATCGATGTGATAACCAACACGACAGGAATAAAAAGCAACCAGTATCTTGACGGCGTAGAGTGGCCAGAGGAACTGTCCATAGTATCTCCGTGATTACCTTGGTGCGGTTACAGCGTTCTTGCCTTCAGGATGAGAACGAGCCAGTTCGCCATTCTTGCGCGGAAGCCGCAGCCCTGGGCGTCCTGGTCACCCTAGATTCCAATAGACACCGGAACGTTGCTAATCGGTTCGATAAGAGGTTTCCCCATCGCGCAAGCGGCGTGAGGATGATCCGCGAGGTGGTGTATCATCTTGCAACGCTCCATTGCCCGGTTCGACTCTGGCCGCTGGGAGGGACTCCATTTCCATGACCCTTGATAAAGGATTATTGCAAGGCCTTCCCAAAGTCCTACTCCATGAACATTTGGATGGCGTGCTGCGGCCGCAAACGATCATCGATCTGGCGCGGGACGCAAAATACACGGACCTTCCAACCGACGACCCGCAGTCGCTTGCCCAATGGTTTTTTCGCGGAGCCAATCAGGGGAGTCTGGCGAAATATCTGGAGGGATTCAGACACACTATCGCCGTGATGCAAACCGAGGAAGCGCTGCAGCGAGTTGCTTACGAACAGGCCGAAGATCTGAGCCGGGACGGAGTTGTTTATTTTGAGACTCGCTTCGCCCCGGTTTTTCACACCCAGCAAGGATTGACCCACCAGCAGATTGTCTCGGCGGTTTTGAAGGGTTTGGAACAAGGACGAAAAGACTTTGGGATTTCCTCGGGCCTGATCATTTGCGCGATGCGTAACATGAACACCTCGCTTGAAATGGCAGAACTTGCCGTCGATTTCCGCGCGCGTGGCGTGGTCGGCTTCGATCTGGCCGGCGAAGAGGGCGGTTATCCGCCGAAGAAGCATGTGGATGCGTTTCATTACATACAGCGCGAAAACTTCAACATCACCGTGCACGCTGGCGAAGGCTACGGGAAAGAATCGATCTGGCAGGCCATTCAATATTGTGGCGCCCACCGCATCGGGCACGGGACGCGCCTGATCGACGACATTGCCGTGGTCGACGGCAAAGCCGTGAAGTTGGGCGATCTGGCTCAGTATGTTCTCGACAAACGCATCCCGCTCGAAATTTGTCTGCTCAGCAACGTGCATACCGGCGCTACTCCGAGCCTGGCCGAGCATCCCTTCAAAATTCTTTATCAGGAGAAGTTCCGCGTCACCCTGAACACCGATAACCGCTTGATGAGTCGCACATCGATGACTCAGGAATTTGAAGCTGCCGCGGATACGTTTGGTTTATCCCTGGATGATTTTGAGAGAATCACGATCAATGCGATGAAGAGCGCTTTCGTGCCTTACAAGGAGCGCTGCGACTTCATCTATTCCATCATCAAGCCCGGTTACGCCAAGATGCGCGAATCGATGAAGGAAAATCAATGACTCCCGACGGTTTTACGTGGATAGCGCGGCGAGCGTCTCGGCGAGCACCAGTGTGCCACGAACAATATCTTCCGGCGCGGCATATTCATCAGGACGATGGCTGTACCCGTTGCGGCAGGGAATGAACAGCATGGCGACCGGAGCAATACGCGCAATGAAGAGTGAGTCATGATAAGCGCGGCTCACCATGGGAATAAAGTTCAACTCGTGCTTCCGACAGGATTGAGAAAGCGCGTCGATAATTGCCGGAGCGCAATCAGCCGGAGCGTCGGCGTTTAGCAGCGTGCTTTGGATCAAGGAGCGCCGCTTGGCTGCAATCGAGCGGCTTGCATTCTCAATCGATCGCATCACCATGTCGCGCCGGGCAAGGTCAGTGTCGCGGATATCGACGCTAAGGCGAACCTGCAAGGGAATGCTGTTGACGGCGCCGGGAAACACTTCGCAGATACCGACGGTTGCGACCGTGTCGATGGCTCCGCTGGTGCGAGCCGCGTGCTCAATCGCCAGAATCAGCTCAGCCGCGGCGCAGAGAGCATCAATGCGGTCGGGCATCAGAACCGCCCCAGCATGCCCACCAGAGCCCTCAATCAGCACCCCGAGACTCGCCGGTGCGGCGATGTTCGTAACAATGCCAAGAGGGATTTGCTGACGCTCCAACAGCGGGCCTTGCTCAATGTGCAGTTCGACGAAAGCCTCGTAATAGCCGGATGGTAACTTTACTTGTTCGAGTTCGCCGTCGAAACCGGCGGCACCGCGGACTTCATGGAGTGTAGCGCCATCTTTGTCGATCAGCCTCTGCGCCGCTTCGGCAGAAAGGGCACCTGATAGCAGCCTGCTTCCCAGACATCCGATGCCGAACCGCGTCGGCTCTTCGGCAGTAAAAATCAGCAGCTCGATGGAATGCCTTGGATGAAATCCGCTGCGCTGCAATGCCCGTATTGCTTCCAACCCCCCGAGCACGCCTACAACTCCATCGTACTTCCCTGCGTTCGGAATGGCGTCGATGTGCGAGCCCGTGCCGACCACCGGCGCGGATGGATCCGATCCGTTCCAGCGCGCGAAGGTATTTCCTACGGCATCCTCGCGCACGGCCAGTCCGGCTTCCGCGCAGCGCGCTTTCATCCATGCCCGCGCCTTGAGATCGGACGCGGTGAAAACAATTCGAGTCACAACCGGGGGCTGGGCCTGGGAAATCTCGGCCAGCGCTTCGATTTCGGAAATCAGTCGATCGCCGTCGATCGCAAGATTCATGGTGGTCAACCTGCCAATGGATGGCGGTTCCAATCCTTATAGATGAGATATTTTGCGGGTGTCTTGCCGATCGCACCGAACCACTGCGGACACCACGGTCCCATCCAGATGAAGTCTCCGGCGGTCACCGGGTACCACGAATCGCCGAGCCGGTAAATTCCGCCGCCTTCGAGCATGAGAAGCCCGTGTTCCATCACGTGCATTTCGACCATGCTCAGCGCGGCTCCGGGTTGGTAGACCATCGTGTTCACCGCAAAATCGTGACTCATCTCGTCGGGGAGCAAACACTTCACCTGCAGGCCGGGATCGTCACCCAGCGGATGGGATGAGACCGCATCTTCACTCGAAATGATCACATGCGGAGGTTTGACCGAATCGAGAGCCTGATAATGTTTCTCAAGAACTGCCACACGGCTCGCATTCGCAGCCACTGCACGATGAGCCAATCCTTCGGGGAGATACGCGTAACCTCGCGGGCCGAGTGTATTCGACTTGCCGTCGACTTCAACCCGCACATCGCCATCGATCACAAAAATGAAGCGCTGCGCCGTTGTGCTTCCCAATTCTCCGCCCTCTCCGAACTCGGCCGTGTACTGCGTAAACCTGGCGCCCATGGCTGGGCTGACGTGCACAATGGCGGAGCAGGCTTTCATCCCCGGCAGGGTAGTGCGCACAAAAGTGTCGGGGGTGAGCAACAAATGATTCGCTTGTTGGGAGCTTCGCGTCCGGCCAAGATTATGCACGGGGTGTCCTTTTGTAGAATTCGGGGCAAGAAGCCAATTGGTCGAGAAGATGCAGGCCGCATGCGATCGCCTTCTCGACGTCATCCTGTAAAACCGATTCTGCCGGATCGTGGCTGATCCCGCCCGGGGTCCGCAGAAAAATCATCGCGCTAGGAACTTTCTCCGCCAGGATCATGGCATCGTGACCCGCGCCACTCACGATCCGATGCGGCTTGCAGCCGGTCTTGACGATTGCCTGTTCGATCTCCCCGACGAGAAACGGATCCATCGCAACAGCGTGCTGGCTTAGTACAACATTCTCCCGCACTGATAGTCCGCGGCGCACTGCGATCCCTTGGGCTTGACGAATGAGATTGTCTACAGCGCGCGCGCGAGTTTCATCAGAACGGTGCCGCACATCAAGAGTCAGCCTCGCCTCGGAGGCGATTACGTTGCTCGCTCCAGGCTTTGCCTCGATCTTGCCGACCGTCGCTACTAATCCATGAACTTCCTGTGCCACGCGTTCCACCGCGCTGATCCACTCCGCCGCTCCCGCAATTGCATCGGATCGAAGATGCATGGGCGTTGTGCCGGCGTGGTTGGCGTGGCCCAGAAACGTGAACTCCAGCCGGCTTTGCCCGGCAATGGCTTCCACCGCCGCCAGCGGCCGATTCAATTGTTCCAAGACCGGCCCCTGTTCGATGTGAAATTCAAGGTAGCCCAGAGCATCGTTGTCCAACGCGGCCCCACAAATCTCCTCGGGATTCAGTCCAAACTCTTCGACCGCCTCTCGCACCGACAGTCCTCGGTGGTCGAGAGTGCCGAGGAGTTCCTGATCCAGCCTGCTCACCAGCGCACGGCTGCCGATGAAAGGAGCGCCGAAGCGCACTCCTTCCTCTTCGGAAAACCCAATCACTTCGATCGCAAAGGGAAGCCTGCGCCCGCGCAATTGCTCCAGCAACGCGATGGCCAGCACAACTCCGAGAACGCCATCATAAGCCCCGGCGTTGGGCACCGTATCGAGATGCGAACCGATCAGAAGGCGCGACGCGTGCGTCAGCGCGGCGGGATAGACCGCACGAAAATTTCCAGCTGCATCAATTCGCACCTGAGCGTCCAGCGGCTCCATCCATCGGGCAATCTCTCGATGGCATGCATGCATGGGTGGCGACAGAAAAGTTCGGCGCGTGCCGTCTGCATCTTCCGAGAAAGATGCAAGCCGCAGGCACCGGCCGATCACTTCTTCCGCGCGCGTTGTGAGTTCTGTGGTCTGCACTGATTTTTGGCCGGATGACAA
Organism: uncultured Acidobacteriota bacterium; assembly: GCA_963800405.1. Lineage (GTDB taxonomy): Bacteria > Acidobacteriota > Terriglobia > Terriglobales > Acidobacteriaceae > Sulfotelmatobacter. Next base: position 57,926 of record CAWDBW010000026.1, on the reverse strand, counting down.
GAACCCGCCGCTGCAAACTTAAGTCTCCCGTATAACTTTCGCCGCTGCCCAGCCCACCAGAACAAGGCCGACGAGAACTTCCCAAGCGTACCCGTTGCCATAGGTCGCAACGGGGAAGTGATTGCTGATCATGATAAAGACAACAGGAACTGCCATGAAAGTATTGTGTTTGGATCGCAGCTTGGCCTGCGCGCTGAGCGAAGCATCAAACGTTTCACCAGCGGCGGCCGCCGCGATCATCTTGCGCTGCGAGGGAAGAATTCGAAACCAGACGTTGGCTGTCATGATGGTTCCAAACACTGCTCCGACGTGGATGTAGGCCGCGCGCCCGCTGAAAATGCGGCTCAATCCCCAGGCCAGCAAAGTAATCATCCCCACCGAAAACACGGTGAACACGGCTTCCGACCGGCCCAGATGCGACCGCAGTGCCAAGTCGTAGACGATCCATCCGCCGACGATCACAGCCAGTCCAATGGCGATCCCGCGTGCCTGGGAAATCTCCGCGACGTCGGGATCGATCAGTCCACTGCTCGAGTAATACACGAGAACCAGCAGCACCATTCCGCTCAGCCATGTCATGAGAGCTTCCCAACGGAACCAGCGAACCTGCCCGGGCGCGACCTTCAGCGACTTCTGCCGGTCGACCGTGTAGAAGCCGCCGCTGTGAACCATCCATATCGATGGACTCGTGCCATTCGCCGCCGCTTTCTTGGCGAGCTGGTTGAATTGCCCGTCCAGCCATGTGAAATAGTAAGTTTGACCGACCCACATGATGGCCGCAAACACGTGGAACCACCGCACCAGCAGGTTCAGCCATTCGCGAATTGACGAGGTCACCTTATCAACTCCATCGAAGTCCGCTCCATCCTAATGTCCACTCCATGGAACCAGTACTTGTTTAGCTTCCGCGGTAGGTCGTGTAACCGTTCGGGCTCAGCAACAGAGGAATGTGAAAATGCGATTCGCCCTCTCGTACCTGAAACGTGATTTCCACCACGGGATACAAAACAATCACTTGCTGCGGTGCGAAGTAACTGCCCGTGTCAAAAATCAGGCGATAGACTCCGCCGGAAAGATCGGCCCATTCCGGTAGCAGTTGAGCACATCGTCCCTCGTGATCGGTGTGCGCCGACGTCAACAACCGCCAGTCCCCGGTGCTGTCCTGGTTCTCGAGACGCACAGCCACATCCGCGGCAGGCCTGCCCCGAACCAGGTCTAGAACGTGCGTGGAAATGCGTTTCATTTCTGCTTCAACCCCTGTAACCATTTGCTCAGCCGGATTTCCGTAATTTGCCGCTGCTGCTCGGCGGCCTCGTGAAGTTCCATTTCCGGGTCATTCGCCATGCGTTGTCGGAGGATTGCCAGAATGTCAGCCGCGGACTTACCTGTGGCACAGACAATGAAGATGCGATTGAAACGCCGCTCGTATCTTCCCGGTTCGCATCCGCCAGTGCATCCTTGAAAGTCGCGTCGGCGTCCGCCACGTCTCGCTGCTCCAGCGCTGACCAGGCCGCCGACTGCGGAGGCTGAGACGCGCGCGACTCTCCGATTCGCGGATGGCTCTCAAACGCCTCTATCCAATCGGCTCGCGCCAGGCTGCCCCACGTTTCGTTGGACGCAGACAGCAATGCACTTTCGTTGGCGAGCGGTCTTCGGGCCACCATGCCCCGCGCCCACGCCTTCGATCCGCAGCAGGGAAGAATCCTGGCGACAGCCGCGTCTGGCGAAAGCAGATTCCACTGCGCCAGAACATCCCCGGCTGCGTCGTGATCCGCCCCAGTTCGTTCAGAATTCAGACGACTCAAGAACTCAACCACGAGATTGCCGGCCACGGCAGCACGATAGCGGGCGGTCGAGCGAATATCGTCAATCGGGTGAATCTCGGCCATCGCAGTTTTCCTCGCCAAAAACAACAAAGCGGAATCAATCGCTCGTCCCTTCACGGCCTGTTCTGCCTCCCGCAAACGAAGTGGGACGGGCGCAACACTGCCCAGAGCGATGCGCACATCTTCGACCACCCCGTCCGCGAGCCGACCCAGAGCGGCGATGCAAACTTTGGAAATTGCCTGCGCGTTGCGTGCCCCAACTTTACGAGGATGGCTGAAATATGCCGCGTATCGCCGCGGCAGGCACACCGCTTGAATCAGTTCGTCGGGCGCCAGCAGAGTCTTCTTATATCCAGTGTGAAAGTTAACATACGGCAGCCGGCGCTCGCCCCGAACCGATACGAGAATTATTTCCGCTTCATAGACCAGCAGTGCGGGCAGTGAATCCGCTGCTGGAGAGGCGTTCACGATGTTGCCCCCGAGTGTTCCGCGATTCTGATTTGCAATTCCTCCCGTCCATCGGGCGGCGCTGGCCACGAGCGGGAACTCACTTCCAATCAGCTCGTGCCGGCGCAGATCCGAGTAAGTACATCCCGCCCCGATTCGAATCTCGGAGGCCGCGACCTCGACCCGCCGCAATTCGGGAAGATTCCAAATGCTCACCAACTTTCGCGCGGGCAGTTTTCCGGCCGCGTATTGCACCATCACGTCCGTCCCCCCGGCGATCGGAAGCCAAGCGCCCGGTTCCTTGGCCAGCAGCGAGACAATCGCCCGCAAGCTGCCGGGCGCGACGATTTCGTAGTCACATGGATTCGATCTCATGCGGGTGTCTTCAATCGGCCGGTCTGCTGTACCGACGATCTTCGCCGCGCCGCTTCCCCCACGGACTCCAGAATCTGGGTGTAACCGGTACAGCGGCAGAGATTGCCGGAAAGACCTTCCCGGATTTCGTCTATTGTGGGGTCAGGCATTCCGTTTAACAAATGCACCGCTGCGAGAATCATCCCCGGGGTGCAGATGCCGCACTGTGCGCCGCCGCACTCCAGGAAAGCCTCCTGCAAAGCGTGCAACGACTCTCCCCCCGCCAGTCCTTCGATGGTAACAATATTCGCGCCCGCAGCCTGTAGAACCGGCACCAGGCAGCTATTCACCAGTGCACCATCCATCAACACCGAGCACGAACCGCACTCGCCTTCGCCGCACCCTTCCTTCGCTCCAGTCAATCCAAGTTCCAGCCGCAGCACGTCGAGCAGGCGATCCATCGGGTAAGCGCGCACTTTTCTCGGCTCGCCGTTGACGTTCAACGAAATTTCAGCCTTGGCGTGGCTGGCGCTGAAGTCAGTCATCGGCCTCCGCCTGTCGCGCCAATCGTGGACGATGTGGCGAGCCCATCCATGATGTCTTCCGGAAGCAGAGGAATGGAATCGAAACGAACGCCGAGAGCGTCTTCGACCGCATTCACAATTGCCGGGGCGGGACCGTCCATCGGGAGCTCGCCGATGCCCTTCGCCCCGTAGGCTCCGTGAATATTCCCCAACTCCTCAAAGAACACACGAATGGGCGGCAGATCGCTCGATGTAGGCATGATGTAGTTGGTCATCTGGCCGTTCTGCATGCGCCCATTCTGCCAGACAACTTTCTCGTAAAGGCTGAATCCGATTCCCTGCGCCACTCCTCCGATGATTTGTCCCCGCGCCAGAAGCGGGTGCAGAACTTTGCCAACTTCCTGCAGCGCTACGAAGTCGTCCACCGATACGCTGTACGTCGTCAAATCAACCGTGACTTCCGCGATGTAAACTGCCCAGGCAAATGCGGCGTAGGCTTCTCCTCGATACGCCTGATCGTCCCAGAAAATGCCGCTAGGCGCTTCGTAGCGCGACCAGGATCGGAATTGGCCATGCTCTGCAACGTGCCGTGTGCAGGCTGAGCGAAATTCCTCCGCGGAATAGCCCTCGCGCAGCAGGCCGGAGGAAATTAGAGTCTGCGCAATCCCCAAAGCAGCGGACTGCACCAGTTTTCCCACTACCATCACTGTGCGGGACGCCACCGTCGGCCCGCTGTTGGGCACTTCCAGCGTGTCTGGCTGGGCCATGCTGACGTCTTCATAGGGCAGTCGAAGGGCCTCCGCCGCAATCTGGCTCAAAACAGTTTTCGTACCCTGGCCAAATTCCGTGCTCGACACCAGCACGCGAATCCTGCCGTCGGCGCAGCCTTCCACCCCGACTACTGAACTCAGATAACGCTCGCCCGACCCGGTGAATCCGGCGCCGTGGAGGAACGCGGCAATGCCCATACCTTTTCTGAAATTGCCAACTTGATTCTGCTTCTCAAAACTTCGTTTCTTGGCGTGATAATCGGAAACTTCCAATGCGCGGTCCAGCAAGCCCCCAAGATCGATCGGTTCGCGCACCACCTGTTCGGTCGTAGTGGCCTGTCCGGGCTGGAGAAAATTTCGGCGGCGAATCTCAACCGGAGAAAGACCTACCGTTTGCGCAATGCGATCCATGTGCCGCTCCATGGCAAACAAGCTCTGTGGAGCTCCAAAGCCGCGAAACGCTCCATGCGGCGGCGCGTTGGTGGCGACTGCCTTGGCGCGGATGCGAACACTTGGCCAGTAGTAAGGCCCGCCGGCATGAATGACTCCACGCGAAAGCACTACCGAGGACAGCGTTGCATACGCTCCACCGTCAATCGTGAAGTCAATTTCTCCGCCCAGAATCTTCCCGTCGCGGCTGACGGCTGTCCTATGCCGAGTGCGCGAGGGATGCCGCTTCGTCGTCGCGGCCATATCTTCCATGCGGTCATGAATAATCTTCACCGGCCTTCCCGCCTTGATCGCCAGCAGTGCGGCATGCGCCGCAATCATCGAGGGATATTCTTCCTTGCCGCCGAACGCGCCTCCGGTCTCCATCTGCACCACCCGAACCTTTTCCGCCGGCAAGTTGCACAACGCCATCAGCGCCTTGTGAATGTAGTAAGGACATTGCAGTGAACCCCAGACCGTGATGCGCTGTGCGGCGTCAAAGGCCGCGATCATGCCGTTGTTTTCGATGTAGAGTTGCTCCTGCGCGCCCGTCGAATACTCGCCCTCCACAATGAAGTCGGCCTTCTCCCAAATTCCGTCGAGATTGCCTTTTTCGATTACGTAGGTTTTGAAGAGGTTGTCCTCGCCCCAGATAATTTGTGAGCGGCGCTCGCTTTCTTCAATCGTGAAGATGGCAGGCAGAGGTTCGTATTCGATCGAGATCGCCGCCACCGCTTGCGGGAGAAGATGACGGTCGGGATGGGCCAGCAAGAGAATCGGTTCCTCGGGATGGTTCACGAATTCACTTGCCAGACAGGGCTGATCTTCCCCGATCAAGGCGATGCAGTTTTTCCCCAGAATATCTTTCGCAGACACGACCACGAATTCATCCCACGCAATGCCCGCACCGAAGCTGATCTTCCTGATCCGTCCGCGGGGAATCTGGCTGCGAACCGTCGCTCCAAAGAGCATGTTCGGCAGCACCATGTCGTCGACGTACTGCGACTTTCCGGTTACCTTGTCGCGCCCTTCCTGGCGCGGAACCGAATTGCCGATGATGCGCTCAGTGTCCATGGCTGAATGCTTAAGAACTTCCCATCTGACCCATGCCGTCCCGCAACCCGCGCGGATGGGATAGTGTATGACAGACTGGGGCGCAACGGGGTGGAAGTCTTGGCCAGTAGAATAGAAAAAGGTTATAGGGCCGATCGAAGCCGTGTATTCAGAGAGTATTCCCGTCCGGCGGGCTCACCCGGAAACTCTCCCTCAGCGAAGACGGGATTCCCTCGAAGGTAGGTGGCCTTCACTACTCCGCGCAAGGAATCCCCTAAGTAAGGGGAGACGGGATGGCGGTAATGCAGATTTGTTTCTGCCACGATGAATTCCCGCTCGGGATTGAACACGACAAAATCCGCGTCATAGCCTGCAGCTATACGCCCCTTGTGCGCGCCGCAACCGGCCAATTGAGCTGGACCTGCGGACATCCACTTCGCCAGATCGAGCAATGTAAATCCTCGTGTGCTGGCCTCAGTCCACACCAGCGGCAGCGCGACGGAAAGGCTTGCGATGCCGCCCCAGGCTGCGCGGAAACTGCCTTCCGCCAGCCGCTTCATCGCCGGAGGACACGGCGAATGGTCGGTGACCACTATGTCAATCGTTCCCTCGCTTAGGCCTTGCCACAATCTCTCGCGGTTTTCGCGGCTCCGAATCGGCGGAGCACACTTGCTCAAGGTCGCCCCATTCGCAATCGTTTCGGCTGACAGATGCAGGTAGTGGGGGCACGTCTCCGCGCTCACCGCAAGTCCCGCGGCGCGCGCGGCGCAAAGCTCTGGAAGCGCCTGGCTCGTCGACAGATGCACGATGTGCAAGCGAAAGCTGAATTCGCGGCAGAGCTCAAGCATCAGCCGGATGGCGGCCAGTTCCGCCTCGTCTGGCCGCGACTCCAGGTAAGTCGAGTAACGGCCCCAATCGGCGTTGGCCAGTTCTTTGGTGGCACGATCAATCGGGCCGGGAAGTTCCGCGTGAACCAGCAGCGGCAGCCCGGTCCGGGCAAGGTGGGGCAGAGCCAATCGCAACTGCTGCTCCGTCACGCGGGTGAACCCGTCGATTCCGGGATCGATCAGAAAGCACTTGAATCCCGCCACTCCGGCAGCAGGGGCTCAATGTCGGCTTCGTTATCGGGACTATTCCGCCCCAGGCCGCCCAATCCACGCGGCATTTTCCACGCGCGGCCGCACGCTTGGCCTGCAGCGCGGCCACCGTCGTGGTCGCGGGAAACAATTCAGAGGCATGTCGACCAGCATCGTGTAACCACCGGCCGCAGCGGCCCGGGTCGCGGTTTCGAAACCTTCCCATTCCGCGCGCCGGGATCGTTGATATGCACATGCGAATCGACCAGTCCGGGAAGAATGGCCGCATCGCCGAAGTCATGAAGTTTGTAGCGATCAGGTACTTGATCCGGAGGTACGACGGCCTCGATCCGCTCCCCGTCGACGAGGATCGCGCCGGGGAGGATTGCTTCCGGAGTGACTACGCGGCGAGCGACGAAGGCTTGCAAACTCAAAATGTCAGCTCCTGCAAAACAGTATTTTACGAAATTCCACGTCCGGCTTATACTCGCTTCTCAGCGAAGCGGCTGCGAAAGAGTCCATGTTGACTGATTTGCGGGTTCGCGGGTTGCTGGCGCCGGCGACCCCTTGACGATTGCGCAACGGTAGAGTCACAAATGGACAATCCTTTCATGGCTCGCGCCATTCAGCTCTCGATTGACAACGTCCACTCCGGACGCGGCGGACCCTTCGGTGCGGTGGTGGTGAAAGACGGCGCCATTGTTGCCGAGGCCGCGAATCAGGTCACCTCAACCAACGATCCGACCGCGCACGCGGAAGTGGTTGCCATCCGCGAAGCCTGCAAAAAGCTCGGCGCTTTCGATCTGGAAGGCTGCGAAATTTACACTTCGTGTGAGCCCTGCCCTATGTGTCTGGGTGCGATCTACTGGGCCCGCCTGTCTCGCGTCTACTTTGCCAATGCCGACGCCGACGCGTCCCGGATCGGCTTTGACGATTCACTAATCTATCGCGAAATCGCCCAGCCGCATTCGCAGCGCAAGATTCCGATGATTCAGATGATGCGCGAAGAAGCGTTGGCGGCGTTTCGCGCCTGGGAAAATAAGCCCAACAAAATCGAGTACTAAGCCGCTCGGCACCGCAAAGTCGTACTCATGGAGGACGATTGATCGACCGCTATTTCAAACTTACCGAGAACCAGACCTCCGTGAAGCAGGAGATGCTGGGCGGCCTTACCACCTTCGTCACGATGGCCTACATCATCGTCGTGAACCCGCAGATTCTCGCTCAGGCGGGAATGCCGTCGGAAGGAGTGGTTTTCGCAACCTGCGTCTCCGCCGCCGTCGCGACGCTGGTGATGGGGCTCTACGCCAACTATCCCATCGCGCTGGCACCGGGAATGTCTTTGAATGCTTACTTTACTTACTCGGTCTGCATCGCGATGCATGTTCCGTGGCGCACCGCGCTGGCGGTAGTGTTTTGTTCCGGCGTTCTTTTTCTGGTTCTCACGGTGACGAAGGTTCGCGAGCAGATCGTCAACGGCATGCCCGACTGCCTGAAGCATTCCACCGCAGCTGGAATTGGGATGTTCATTGCATTCGTGGGACTGCGGAATGCAAAGCTGGTAGTGGCCAATCCGGCGACGTATGTGGGCCTCGGCAGCTTCTCCGACAAAGAAGTTCAGACCGCTTGTTTCGGCCTCGCTCTCACGCTGATCCTGATGTCGCGAAGACTTCACGGCGCAATCCTGGTCGGCATCTTCGGCACGACTTTTCTCGGAATTCTTCGCGGCGTTACGAAATGGCCCACCGCGATCTTCTCGATGCCGCATCCTTCGTCCACATTTCTACAGCTGGATTTTCGCGGCGCCACTCATCTCGGCCTGCTCGAAATTCTGTTCGCGTTCTTGTTTGTGGATCTGTTCGATAACGTCGGCACGCTCGTGGGAGTCTGTGAACAGGGCGGCTTCGTCAAGGACGGCAAGATTCCCCGCGCTGGCCGCATCCTGGTTGCGGACGGCGTCGGCACCGTCTTCGGCGCGTTGACGGGAACTTCCACGGTAACGAGTTACATCGAAAGCGCCGCCGGAGTTGCCGCCGGGGCTCGCACCGGGCTCAGCAATGTCGCCGTTGCCGCACTCTTTCTGCTGGCCACGTTCTGCTCGCCACTGGCCACTGCCATCCCAGCGTTCGCGACCGCCCCCGCGCTGATTCTGGTGGGTGTGCTAATGACCCAATCCATTGCGCAAATCGACTGGAAAGATTTCAGTGAAGCCGTGCCCGCGTTTATCACCATGCTGGCCACTCCGCTTACTTTCAGCATCGCGACCGGCCTCAGCCTTGGTCTGATCTGTTACACCGTCGTGAAAATTGCTTCCGGGAAGATTCGAGAAATCAATACGCTGATCTGGATCCTCACCGTGCTGTTCATTCTGCGCTACGTTTACTTGGCGGCGGCTTAGCGAGTGCCGGCTGGATTTGCTTTTTCAGGCCGGATCAGCAGCGCCAGCCTGGGGAAGAGAAAAAGGCCGGCGGCGTCATCGATGACGTTCACCTGGCAGGTATAAAAACCTGGCTGCAGAGAGCTGAGCGGCAACTCGAGCTGGAAGGCTCCGGCCTTGCGGTCGCGGGCATTCAGCTCGTTCAACTCGACGAGCGAACTCTCGAACACTTTAGTTTTCCCGCGAAAAAATGCGACGTTAGTCAGCAGGTGAATGCCAGGCTTGGCCGCGCCTGCGTCGGGCGCGCCGGGGGCGCCCGCTCGCCCCGGGTCATACACTTCGTAGTAAAGTCGCAGATGCTGTCCCGACGAGAAAACGTGCGTCACGTTGGGAATAATCTCCGAGCCGTCGCGAACCAGGGGGCTGAGAGTTGCACCTTTCTTGGCGGGCTGAAGTTGACTCGCGAGCACAATCGAACTCATCTTCAACGGCTGCGACTTGAGATCAGGCACGTCCAAGTCGGTTTCGAACGATCCCATGCGTCCGGTTTGATTTTCCCTCACGACGAATTTGAGATGAAACTTGCCGGGAGGCAGACTGAGTCCGGTGTCATACTGCACATTCTTTTTCTGCACTTCGGATGCTGTATCGACGGCAAGGTTGACCGTGTCTCGAATCTGAGTGACGGCGTGGTGTTGGCCGTCAGTTACGACTCCAATCACATCCAGCGTTGCCTTATCGCGATCACTGTTCCGCGTGAAGGGAATTTCTGATCCGGGCACGACCAGCGAAATGGGGATATAAAACTTGTTGGGCTCCAGGCGGAAGTAGGCGGTGCTCAGATACAAAGGCAGGTCGGTTGTAGGCAGCTCGGACGCGAGTTCCTCCTGCAACTGAAGCTCCTTGTCTTCTTTGGTGGAATGTTTGTAATCCGCCGGCGCGTAGTAGCCGCGGCGGTATTCGATCTTTACGCCGGGACTATTTACGTTTACGGTTATGCGACGGTAACGCCCGTCCCTGGCCGGATTGGTGCTGTGATAGCCAACCAGATAGTAGGTCGAAGTGTCCTGCTGAACTCCCTTGAAGACCTGACCGAAATCATTGGAATCAAGAAAGGCGCGTCCGCCGGTATCGCTCGCCAGCGTGACCAGAGTCTCTTGCGTTGTAAAGTTGGAATTCAAGGCGTTGATGGTGGCCTGGCCGGAATAGGCCGAAGTGCCGCGCAGACTGGCGTTTTGCGCCTCTCCGCCGGCGACGAGTGCCTGCAGGCCGCGCAGATCCATGGTGTAGATCGCCAGGTTCGCGCGCACCGCTGCGTTGGTGGCAGCCCGCAGTTCTGACTGATTCTCGATGCCGGTTCGGTCCATGCCGCTGGAAAAATAAATCAGCGACTTCTTCTGGTCGAGATGAGAAAGTTTTTCTGCCACCGAACGCAGCGCCTCGAGCCGCCGGTCGGTATTGAAAATGTTGTATTCCGTATCGTCTGCCGTGAAAGGCTGTCCGGTATCAGGCGTGCCCTCGGTCGTACCCGTAGTTCCTTCCTCGAAGCCCTGGCCGTTGCCCGTACCGAAAGCTTGCAGCTGTTTCTTGAGTAAGTCATGATCGGCGGTGAAATCCTGGTTGACCAGCAGCGCGCTTCCCAGAGAGACAATCGAAACCAGGTCCGCCGCGGCCATCTGCGTGTCGACATAGTGTTCGGCGGAGGTGATGGCGCGATCGATCTCGTCCGGCTCCATGGCGGAGAGATCGAAAAAGAGAACGATGAGCCGGCGATCCTTAAACTGATTCGCCGTACCTGCCGCGGGAGGCGTTGCCTGACCCGAGTTTGACGGCTGAGACAACGGGCTGGCCAACGGCTTTGCCTGAGCCACATCCTGCATAGCCACCGCGTCGATATCCTCCACATCGAACGAGACGACTTTCTGCGGCTTGTTGTCCTCGAGAATCGTGAAGTCCTCCGGCTTCAGGCCGCGTACGAAATTTCCATTCTTGTCCCGCACCGTAACATTTACCAGCACCAAATCAGTCTGCACGCGAAACGTGTAGTCCGCCGGCTGCTGCTGCGCGGGCGGAAGAGCACAGGAGCGCGAACTACCAGCAACGTCGCTACCACTCTGCCAGCCCATCGGTTTGGAATGGAAATCATCTCTGTTCCTCTCAAAAACGAAAGCGGGCCGTCATCGTGATTTGCCGCATCGCTCCCACCGCCGTGACCCGGCCAAAGGTCGGCGAAGTCACCGACGTATCAATCGACGAATAATTCGGTATATTGAAAACGTTGCTGGCCTGGGCGCGAAACTCGAGCACGCGCGACTCGTTCAGCGGGTACGACCTTGGTGAGCGCCATATCAAAACCTTGCTGCCCGGGCCAATAATGCTATTGCGCCGGGCGTCGCCATACTGCCCGGTTGGCGGAGCGACAAAAGCTGCCCTGTTGAACCAGTCGCCGATCGAGGGATGCGACAGCTGAATGGACTGTCCGGGCACAACGTTGGGCCGCAACGTGCCATTCGTGCCGCCATTAATCTCGCCGGCGTTTCCCACAAATCGAGGGGTGAACGGAAGTCCAGACGCGATGGTCCAATCGCCGCTCCATTGCCAGTCGCCAAAGATTGCGCGCAACGGAGTATTCCCGGTGAGCCAGCGTTTGTCGTGGCCGAAGGGCAGCTCCCACAAATAATCGGCGGTGAATCTCTGCGTCTGGTTGAAGCTGGAGAGCCCACGTTCCGCGGAAAGATTAAAAGGATTCTGGGCCACGCTGTTGGCGCCGCTGCCCGCCGACGCGGTCGCACCTCCACCTGCAGCGCCCGTCCCGCCGGCTCCCAGGCCGGCTCCGCCCGATCCGGTGTAGCTCCTCCTCCGATCGAGGATGCGTCGTCAATCGATTTGGAATATGTGTAAAGTCCGCCGACGGAAAATCCATTCGCTAAACGCTTGCGCAAGCGGATCGATCCCGCGTTGGCCTCGGAGTCACCCAACAGAGTTCTCAAAGGTGAACGCCTGCACGTTCGGAATCCGGATCTGAATCCCTTCGACGCCGATATCGTCCGGTTGGGCGCTTCCAGTATGTCGAGATTCGTGCCCTTGGTTCCCGTGTAGTCGATGTTGAGCAACACCGTTGGGCGAATCTGCTGCTGGATATCCAGATTGCGAATCTGGACATATCCGAATCGATAATTCGGATTCACTGCGTAACTATTGGTGGTCGCTCCCGCGGATGGCGCGGGAAAGCCGCCGGCAGGGTCAGGTCTCCGGGGGTCGGGATGATTCCTCCACTCGGCGGCGTGACGGCCTGCGGCTGAATGTTGGTCTCCGCGGTGGAGAATGGCGGCTGGAACGCCATTTGCAGCGCGATGTTCTGGTAAGCGCCCGTGTTGTAATTGATTCCGTATCCGCCGCGAATTACGGTCTTGGAAAATGGTTTCCAGGCGAATCCTACGCGAGGCGCGAACCCTTTGCGATCGGGCCGCACCAGGCTTGCCGGCAGATTGCCGCTATATGGACCCGGTGTCCCGGGCACGACCACCGCGACGGTCGGAGCACCCAACGCCGGATTCAACACTCCCGGTGAGAGATCAAGGTCGGCGATCAGATTGTTTTCTTCCGTCAGCGGCGAAACGTATTCGTAACGAACGCCGAGATTCAGTGTCAGATTTCCCCGAAGCTTCCACTCGTCCTGCAAATATAAATCCCAATAATTGCCGTGGAAGTGATAGTTATCTTGCCCAAACTGCACGGACGTCGTCTGGGGCAAGCCATACGCGAGTTGGCCTCCCAATTGTCCTTCATAAAGAAAGTCCGCGAAGTCGTAGCCAGTGCCGGCTGACGGGCTGCCCACCGTTACAAGTTCCGAAGTATTCAGGCCGGTGAAAGTGAACGAGCCGCGCGCGTTGCTGCTGGTTTCCGTATTCAGCTGCGAGCGCCGGAAGTCACCGCCCCATCGCCATGTGTTCTTGCCGTGACGTATACCACGATTGTCGGATATGTGTAAGTCTGGTTCCGCAGCAGCTGCGGATTTACTCCGCGAGGCCGTAGAAATCCGCAAACGAAATGCCCGGCAACCCCCAGTCAAACGGATTCGTCGAGACGCCGGTGATTCCCAGCCCACTGTCCATTCATCGTTGAGACGCATAGAGATTCTGCGTGCGCGTCCGGCTGCGGTTGAAATCAAAACGCAGGCTATTGGTCAACTTGCCAATGCTTTTCACCCACCCGAGCGGCACGTCGAAACTGCGGACGTTCGTGTTTCCGCCCACGCTGGGGAAAGGATTCGTAATGTTGGCGTTCGACCCGTGATAGTGAAAGCCAAAGGTCAGATTGTTGCGCGGAGCCCCGCGTCCACCCCTCCTCCGTCCGCCCGCAGGCGGGCGCCCAGAGTGTGATTGATTCGCACATTCAAATCGTCGCTGTCACTGGTGGTGGAAGTCACGTAGTGAAAATTCTGAAAATTTCCCGGCAAATTTGGCAAGGGATGTAAGGCAGCAGCCATCCCGCGAGCAGCCGGACGGTCCCGACCACGGGCAGGTTTGCGTATGTGAATCCAGGGATGACGTTGCCCGCGAATGGCTGGTTGGTCGCCGGATCGAAAATCTGCACCGGCTGTCCCGCCGCGGAGCCCGTCGTGTACAGTACGCCGCTGAAGTTCCCCTGCCGCTCTTGCAAAGTTGGCACGGTTGAAAACTGGTCGAACGGATTTTCGCCGCGCTTGCCGTTGTAATTGGAGAAGAAGAATGTCTTCGCGCCGCCGTGATAGATATGCGGAATGTTCAGCGGCCCGCCGATGGACCCGCCGAAGCTGTTCTGCAAATATCCTGGCTGCTGGGGCGCTGGCCCGTGAGTTCATACGGAGCGGCATTTAGTGCGGAATCGCCGATCCCGTAATAAATCGATCCATGGGGATGATTGATATCGAATCCGCGCCGCTCCGTAATCGTCATGGGCCCCCAGGCCCACCGCCGCCAAATCCTCCACCGCCGCCGAATCCTCCCCCACCGAATCCTCCACCCTGTGCGCGGGCATCGGCGATGCGCTGCTGCAGTTCGTCGCCGCTCATGGCATTAAACGCATTCGAGTTATTTCCGGAAACGGCGATCGATTCCGTCGCGCTGTTCGGGTCGATCCCCGGAACCGGCATACCCGCCGGCACGATGTCGTTGAGCCCTCCGCCGTCGTCCTGGCCAGTCATGTTCTGCACTGCCTGCAGCGTTTGGAACCCGCGCTGCCGCGGCCAGTTGTGCGTTCTGTGTTCGCGGCCGTGGGCCGGGCTCCTGCGTGCGCGAGAGAAGAGTCATCTCGAAATTCAGCTCGCCATTTTGATGCGTCGAGTCGATCGCAACCTTCTGTACGCGCCGTGGCAAACGAGACCATCTGTACCGCAACGTCATACGATCCGTCGGCGGGCACTTAGAGAGAGTAGCCGCCATCAACCGCTGTCCAGTCTGCACGGGGATCGCTGCACAGAGATCTTCTTTCTCGAGGATCCAACGAGATGGATAAACCTCCGCGCCCGGAATCGGCATGTTTCCCGACTTCACCATGCCGTGAATCGTCCCGCCCTCGCCCTGGCTGGGCTGCGCGGGCTGAGGTTGGACAGGCTGAGGTTGCGGCTGCGCACTCTGCGCGCGGGCACAATTGAGGGCCAGCAACAGGGTAAGGCTCAGTACCAGATGCCGCGAAACAAGCCTCCTCGATGCCATCATGATCCGTCCTCTACGACACACCATCCCTTGGATGCGATGATAATTGGATCCCGCCTAGGCCACGGTAAAGTTTTGTCTGTTCAGCGAGGTAAAGTTTCGTAAAAGTTGGCGCTCCCTCGGAACTCCAGGCCGATAATGTGGTTCATACCAACAGATCCAACCAGGAATTCAAACCAGGAATTCAGAGGAGACGAACACTCATGCTCAAACATAGTTTGCTCACACTTATGCTCGCAGGCGCCGTCTGCGCCACCGTATCCTTTGCCGTCGCACAAGACAACGGCAGTAATCCCCCACAGTCGGCTCCCGCGGGTGCGCCGGCTGAACACGGGCATGGCCGCCATTTCGATCCCGCCCAACGGACGGAGAGGCTGACCAAAGAGCTGAAGCTTACTTCGGATCAGCAACCCAAAGTGCTGGACATCTTGAAATCGGAGCAGTCGAAGATGCAGGACCTGCGGTCGGATTCCTCGCTCTCAGAAGACGATCGCCGATCCAAGATGATGGAAATCCGCAAGACGTCCGACGACCAGATCCGCGCGCTTCTGGATGCGAACCAGCAGAAGAAATTCGACGCGATGCAAAGCGAACACAAACAATGGCAGGGACATCACCAGGAAGGACAGGATGGGAGCGCCCCGCCCCCACAACAGTAATTTAAGACGACTCCCGGCGATGCCGCCTTCGACAAGAATGACGCCGAAACCGCGGCTCGCCAGGAATCGCGCGCCCGCACCATGCGCTATCTTCTAGTCCCACGGAGAGATTAGGGTTAGAAATCTTCGCCGGGTGCGGAGGTTCGCCATGAGGGACAAAGATCGCGAGGTCTTCAAGAACGTGGCCCGCGAGAAAAATGTCTGGTTGTTGGCCCGGCTGACCAACCCGAAGTCGCTCAAGTGGGCCGACGAAAAACTCCGCGGCAACGATAACTACATTCCCAAACCGATCTCGTGCAAGGCCAAGACCGCCAACAATGACAACGGCGTCCGCTATCAGATTGCCGGGCTGGTGGCCGATCCCTACCACCATTGCGATAAGTTCGACAGACCCGACGAGGCCATGAAGTATTGGGACGAATTTTCCACGGCGCACCTGGCGCAAGATTATGAGCAGACCGGGGAGGGCAGAGACGGCTACTCGGTCGACATCAACCCAGACTCGCAGCACTATTTTTGTGCGCAGCGTCATGGCAAATACATCCACGCCGACTACGACCTGCTCGATATCATCGACGCCGAGAATCCCGGGGTCGACAAGATCATCGAGAGCTTCCTGGATGGAGCGCCGCACAACTACAATCCGCGGTTCCCGGAAATTCAGCGCGTCCTGAATACCAGAATGGACACTCCGATGGTGCAGCATGGAGGCGAGGCGCAGTTCACTTATCTGTCGGAACAGCCGATCCACGTGTTCTTTCCCAGGGTTGGGCCGAACGGCGAAGACTACAGCCACTACGATCCCATCATCTGGCTCAACAAGCTTACGGCCCAGCGCTGGTACCAGGACTGGTTCGGCGGGCGGCAAGCAGCCAAGCCTTCTCCGGCGGACGCGCCGCGCCGGCAGTATTCCACCCCCGCACAGGTGATTCAGGTGGACTTCAACAAGAGGCAGCGGCTCTAGTCGAATTGACCGTGCTGAATTAAGCGCGCGCTTTATCGATCATCTCCGCCCAGATGCCCTTCGATCGAAGAATCAACTCAACCGCCTCGCGAACCGCTCCGTGACCCGCAAGGGCATTGGTCGTGTAGTGCGCCGCATCTTTCGTTTCCTGAACTGCGTCACCCACGGCAACGGCGAGGCCGACGCGCCGCATGAGCGGAATGTCCGGCAGATCATCGCCAATAAAGGCGACCGCCGAATCCGGTACGCCCGCCTTTTGCAGGATTTCTTCGTAGGCCGGCATTTTCACCGCCTGCTTCATGTAGATGAATTCCATCTTCATTTCGTGGGCGCGCCGCAGCAGCGCCGCGCTCTCGCGGCCCGTAATGCAACCCGTCCGCAAACCCGCGGTCTGAGCTAACGTCAGGCCCTGGCCGTCATGTGCGTCAAATGTCTTGATTTCGAGGGCGGTGCCGTCGGATTGCGAGAGCAGGGTTACACCGCCGTCCGTCATGGTGCCGTCCACGTCCATAAGCAGCAGCGTGATTTGCGCGGCACGTTTCTTGAGTGCGGGCGAGATTTTACGAAAACCGGTCAAGAAAGCCTCCATATAAGACGCGCACACAGTCTAAGACAAAAGCCTTGTGGATCGCTTCCGGCGATGCTCAGGACGGGGATAAATTATTTGCATACTTGACCCCGTTTGCGGCCTTGCGTTTTGCGATCGGGTTTTGCGGCGCGCCTCGGCGGGTGCTAGACTGCGCCCATGGCCACCAAAAACAAAAACAAGAACAAAAAGAAGGCAACGGCTTCCCAAGAAACTGTCAGCAAGAAACTGAAGCTGGTGCATCAGCGGACCGCTCCTGAGAAATCGGCGAAGAAGAAGGCCGCTCCGAAGAAAGCTGCAACCAAAACGAAAGGCCTGAAGCCAACGGGCAGCGGGAAGACTGCGAGCCCAGGCACCCAGCGGACCTCGAAGAAAAGGCCCTCACGGAGTGCGCGCCTGTTTTCGCGGGACACCACGGAAGCGCTCTCGGGATCGGGCGATCTACAGGGCTTGTCGCGAGTCGAAAGCTCGGATTCCGAGAGTGTCGACGAATTACTCGAGGAGGGCAACGCATTCGAGGCTGGAATCGTGGAGGGCGTCGAAGACGCCGGAGATCGTGGAGACAGGGAAGTGCGCACCCGCGAAGTGCCCGAAGATGACGTCCCCGAGGAGTACCTGGACAAAGATTAGTCAGTCGGGGCCTTCTACGCCGTGCTGTATCAGTTTTGCGTCGCCGAATCGCGTGGGCGGCCGACCAGCGAATCGCACATTCCTGATGATTTTGAATTACCCCGGTTAGGTTGTCCCGCAGACGGATGAAAGCCACTCCAGCTGCGGGAACCTAACTGGCCCGCACGTTTGCTCCTCGCTCACCACTTGACCCAGGTTGCCTGATACCGGCGCGTTCCGTCGCTCGACACGTAGGACTGAAGCGACGCCGTCTCATATCCCGCCGCAGTCATTGCGGCCAGGTTGCTCTGGTACGTTTGACAGGTCATGCCATTATTGCTCTGCCAGGCGGAGAAGCCCGGATTCGGGGCGAACACAGCGCGGTATAGTGCGGTGCCCGTAGTGTCGAATCCCTCAACGCGCGACGGGTACTTGCCGGCAGTCTGTTCCGTGTTGAATTTAGTTTGATACGCATTAGCGTTCAACCAAGGCGTGTAGGTACTGTACTGGTTAAACAGATTCGTTGTCCCAAATGACGACGTGCCATTGAACGCGGTCCAGAGCGCATTGTCGAGGTCCGTGCTGAACTGATCGGAGCTCGGACGAGAATTGAAAAAAGCAGCCCAGCCAAAGCCGTTCGACGCGTGCACCTGCTCGGTCACGGTTCCCGGCAGACTGCCGAAGTGCCACCAGTTGCCCGCCGAATTCACTTCCCACCCCATGCCATACCAGTAACCCGGCAGCGTATAGGTGGTGAGCACATTCGAGCTGTTGATCTCGGACCAGAGGACATTCGGATTCGCAACCATCTCGCTGATCGAGGTCGCATTGAGCAACGGAGTGCCGCCGCGGCGCCCGTCGAGAGCGGCCTGCACCCGCAACAGGTCAATGGGAGACGCGACCCACGCTCCATGCGCCGCCATCGCTTCAATATAGAAGTTGCCGTAGGGGTTGGTGAAGGCATTCAGGCTGGTCGCGAACACGTCCTGTCCCGCAACGGCGCCCGGATAGTCGTAATACACGACCTCGCGGTCGGTCGGCCAAATGGTCTGGCCCTGTACAATGCCCGTAGCTCCGGACGGCGCGAGAATACTCGTCTTCGCGTAGCTCGCGTAGGTCGTTCCCGTAACCTTCTCGATGACGGCGCCGAGCACGCAATAGCCAAAGTTCGAATAGTCGTAAACCGTGCCCGGCGTCCAGTAGACCGGCTGGCTCAGCATGTATTGGATGATCTGGTCGCAATCCGGCGGCGAGGGAATGCTTTGCGCGGCGGCAATCGACTCCGATTCAAACATCGGATCACCTTCCGAACTGCAGTTGGTGCATCCCGTCTCCCGGCTCCAGCCGCCGGTGTGCTGCAGCAGTTCCTGTATCGTGATATTCGACAGCGCCGGAGTTTGCGGCAGATTAGGATCGGGCGTGAATCCCAACATGGCAAACGGTTTGTCGGTCAACGCCAGCTTCTTGTTCTGCACCAGCTTCAGAACTACGGCTGAAGTGATTTGCTTCGACAAGCTCGCGATCCGAAACAGGCTGTCGGGATGCGCGATCAACGAGTTGCCCGTGTCGCTCAAACCGTAGCCCCGGGCCAGAACCAGCTTGCCGTTATCGATCACGGCGACCGCTCCGCCTGGCACCTGGTAAGTCTGCATGAGCGATGTGATGGCGGCATCGTAGGCCGTCGTCGAATCGCTTGAGCCCAGACCAACCGCCGGCGGAGTCGACTGCCAGCCAGAAATGACTTCCTGGTCGCAGCTGCCTTCCGCCGATTGCGTAGAGTTCCACGTATTGCCCAGCATCAGCACCGCTACATACTGTGAGCCCCCGACCTCGTAGCTCTTCACATCAAAGATGCGCGCGTTGTTCGTAGTGGCAAGGCTCTGCGCGTTCGCGACCGTCTCTCCGTAATACCACCACCAGGCTAAGCCCGGCGACGTATTCATGACCACATTGAACGTGCCGCCCGTGGCGTCGGCCGGATCGATGCTGATGAGATAGGCTTTATGACTGGTAAGGTAGCTCTGGATCTGGGCCGGCGTGATGTTGTAGTACCACCACGACTGGGACTCGTTCTGCCCAGTGTTCGAGACCATCACCACTGCGTAGACGGTCGAAGTGCCGTTCGTATACTGGCGCAGGTCGATCAAGCGGGCCTTGTTGGTCGTGAGATAGCTGGTGATCTGTGCTGTGGTCAATCCGTAGTACCACCACCAGCCGCTATAGTCTGCTCCCACGTTGTGCAGCATGATGGCTGCAAAATAGGTTGTGCCGCCGACTACGTACGGCTCAAGGCTCACGATGCGTGCGTCGTTCGCCGTGTAGTAATTCTCGAGCTCCTGCGCGGTCAGGCCGTAGTACCACCACCAGTCTTTGTTGTAGGTCCCGGTGTTCTGCACCAGCGCGACATCGAGCAGCAGAGGGCTGGCCGACTCCACCCGCAAGCTCACCAGCCGCGCGTTGTTCGAACTGATCAGCGTGGATACCTGAGCCGGAGTCTGGCCGGTGGACCACCACCAGCCCGTGGGCGCCGTCTGCACTGGTTCCCCAAGCGAGGCGTGCGCCGGCGATACCGTGCCGAACCCCACGACCGTCAATACCAGAGCCGCAAGCAAAATGAATCTGCATTCTTTGAACATACGTTCTCCTTGTGCGCGCTGTTTTTGATCGGGGGAGATCGGTGTCCCGGGGCCGATTCCGCGTGCAGCCCACAAACCGCAGCAGAATCGCACCCTTCGGGCCGAGAAATTGTATGCCAAGATCCCCTTGGAGTCTATCTGCGCCGAACGATGGTAGTGCAGCTTGAGCTAGGGGGAATACTTAGGGGCGTCATCCTGATTTTAGCCGAAGGGATCTCGCGCGGAGCGCACCCACATTAATGCAGCCGCAAGCGGTTACGCGCTGTCGCTAGGCGACCTGCCAGACGCTGTCGAGGACTGTTCCGTCCACCCACTTGACGACGGCGACGGGGCGTTCGCCGAGTTTCGGCCGCTGCGGCTTGCCCCCGCAGATGCGCTGTACTTCTTCCTTGATCTCTCGCAGCGGGCGGAGGGGAAGCTTTGACCCTTTGACCGCATCGATCAGATCCGAGCGCAGCGGGTTGATCGCGATGCCGCGCTCGGTCACGATCACATCGATCAATTCGCCGGGCCCGCAGAGCGTGGTCACGTGATCGACGATGACGGGAATACGGTCTCGAAACGAAGGCACGGCCAGGATAGTGCACCCCGCCGCGAGACAGTTCTGCCAGCCGCCGATTCCATGCAGCAGGCGCCCGTCGGAGTGGGTGACAACGTTGGCATTGAAATCTGCATCGACCTCGGTCGCGCCCAGCACAACCGCGTCGACCAGGCACGCGAAGTTCCCCTTGCCGTGATAGTTGTACGAAGTGAACGGAGAAGTCGCCACGTGGCGCGGGTTGCTGGCAATGGAGCGCACGCCGTCGAGATCGAACGTCTGCCCGTCGAGGATGTAATCGGTAAGACCCTCTTCCAGCAGCTCGACCAGATATTTCGTAGAACCGCCGCGCACGAATCGCGCCCTCACACCCATTTCTTTCATCATCTGTTTAAGGTAGCTGACGAAAGCCAGCGCAATCCCGCCGGAGCCTGCCTGAAACGAGAATCCGTTGCGCATAATGCCGGCGTCGCGCAGGAAACGCGCGACGAACTCGGCGATGCGCAGACGATCGGGCGAGCGCGTGATTTGCGTTGTTCCGGAAACAATCTTCGCGGGATCGCCGATGGAATCCACCTCGACCACGTAGTCGACGTTGTTTCCTTGAATCTGCCAGGGAACGCAAGGGAAGGGAACCAGGTTGTCGGTGACGGCGATGACGTGGTCGGCATAGATGGAATCCGCCAAAGCAAATCCGAGGGAACCGCATGCGGATTTTCCATGCGAGCCGTCACAGTTACCAAAAGTGTCTGCCGTCGGCGCGGCGATCACGGCCACATCAATGTGGACTTCGCCATCCTGAATCGCCTGCCAGCGCCCGCCGTGCGAACGCAGAACCCCCATGCCACGCATTTTCCCTTGCGTGCAGTAGTCGCCCAGCGGCCCATTCATGCTGCCTTCGATGTGATCGACGACGCCCGAAGCCATCAGATCGATGGCGCCATTCTGTGAAGGAAACGACGCGCTGGGAAACCACGTCAGATTCTTAACGCCGATCCTTGCCGCCGCTTCGAGCGCCATCAGCGCGACCCGGTCGCCATCCCGCAGATGATGATGGGAAGAAATGACCATGCCGTCGCGCAAGCCGCATTGCCGAAGCGCAGTCTCCAGGTCCGCCACGCGCTTGTCGCCAATCTCAGGATAATCGGCCGTACTCCGGATGGGCGGCGCAGCCTTATTCCCGCGCGGTCGGAACTTGCCGACTCCCATGTAGGGAACCTGCGGACGACCGTTCACCATCGCCGGTACCCTACGTCCCGCGGCGTTGAGGACTAACTCCGTCTTTTCCAGAATAGCCATGAGAAATTCTCGTCCGGATCATTCAATCGTTCACGCAACCAGTCCCATCGCCCGTGCTCGCGCCATCAATTTCAGGGCTCGCTCCACCACAGGCGCATCGATCATCTTCGATCCCAGGCTTACCACACCTAGACCTTTCTGCTGAGCCTCGTGATAAGCCGCAACAATTTTCTGTGCCCTCTCGATCTCCGCCGGCGCGGGCGCGAACGCCTCATGAATGACCGCAATCTGCAGCGGATGCACGCAGCCCATGCCTTCAAATCCCATCGCGCGCGAATTCATGCCCCATGCCCGCAAGCCGTCCATGTCGCCGACATCGCCAAAGACCGAATCGATGGCCTGCACGCCGGCGGCATGAGCCGCATTCACGACGCGCTGCCGGGCGAAGAGCGACTCGGCGCCATCTGCCGTTTTCGCCACGCCCAGGTCCGCCGTGTAATCTTCCAACCCGATGGTCAGGGCCACGATATCTTCGCTGGCCGTGGCAATCTCGTAGGCCTTTTCGATTCCCAGCGCCGATTCCAGAATCGGCATCAGCCAAATGGGACGCGTGATGCCGTAATTGGCTTTGATCTCCGCGATCTTCCGGCTCGCTTCGATGACTTGGCTAGGCGACTCCACCTTGGGAATCAGAATAAGATCGGGAGACTCAGGGACAATCTCCTCCAGATCGTCCAGCCCCAGCGGCAGTTGATTGATGCGCACCATGCGCTCGCATTCGAGAAAGTCAACGCCGCGCAGCGCATTCCGCACCAGCAAACGCGCCGCATCCTTTTCGTTAGGATGGACCGAATCCTCGAGATCGAGAATCACGCCGTCCGCTCCGTGCAGCGCGGCATTGATGAAATACCTGGGTTCACTGCCGGGCACATAGAGCCGCGACCGGCGCATGCGATCGCGCGCCGAAGGCTCCGGAAGCGAAACCCGGTCGGGGAGCACCCGTGTGCCCTGACCGAGTCCGGCGCGCCGGGCTGCCGCTTCGATGCGCGCCGCAATCACAAACGGCAGCGCGCCTTCATCGCGAACGACCACCTGCGCGTGCTGCACGCCGAGAGCCTCGAGCACCTCTTCAGCCTGCCGGCGAATGGAATCGCCGTAGTAAGGTTTGACCCGCGATTCGAGTTCAATGTCGATGCCGCCCCGTGCGCGCGCCTCAATCCGCACGTGCACATCCGAGCGAATCTCCCGGCCGCTGTGTCCTGCCTCGCCGGCCTGCCTGGTTTGTGTTTCCGTCCCGACTGTCATGAGTGTCTTTTCAATCAACTAACTCAATCAGCGAACCTAATCAGCGAACCCCCGGAATCAGCAAAACTCAAATGCCATCACCGGCCGCCACGCATTCCAGCGCTACCTTGGCCGGCTGTTCCAGCTTCTCTAGCACCGCATCCGTCATTTCGACCGTGCTGGCCGCGCCTTGGCCGATCGCTTTCGTGCCGCCCGCTATGCGCATCATGTCATAGGTGCGTACTCGACCTTCCTTTACCACCGCGGCAATCGCGTTCCGAATTCGGCCTGCCTTTTCGGTTTCTCCCACGTGATCGAGCAACATGACCGCCGAGAGGAACATCGCAATCGGATTCACGATGGGCGGATTCAGTTCGGCATACTTTGGCGCCGACCCGTGTGTGGGCTCGAACACCGCCACTTCGTCTCCGATGTTCCCCGATGCCGCGAACCCCAAGCCGCCGATTAATCCCGCGAACGCATCGGAGATTACATCGCCAAACAGGTTCGACGCGACGATTACCCCGTAGTCTTCCGGGTTCTTCGTGAGCCACATCGTCTGCGCATCGATGTTGGTCGACCACAGCGCAATCCCCGGATACTCCTTCGCCACGGACTTCGCTTCGTCCTCCATCATTCCGGACGTTTCGCGCAGCACATTCGGTTTCTCACAGATCGTCACCGACTTGTAGCCGTACTTCTGCGCCCACTCGAATGCAGCTTTGCAAATCTTATGTGCCGCTGCGCGCGTGATGATCCGTACCGAAATGGCCAGGTCCGCTCCCGGAGTTCCCACAAACGGTTTGAATTTCGCGTGCGTAGCCAGCGCGGCCCGCACCGGCTCCGGCGGATTGGTCCACTCCACTCCTGCATAAAGCCCTTCCGTATTCTGCCGGAAGACAACCACGTTCACCAACGGCTCCTCGAATCCACCGCTGGGTTTCTTGCGAATGAAATTCAGAGGATTGCCCGGAAACGAAATGCAAGGCCGGATGCAAGTGTCGAGATGAAAACGCTGGCGCATGGTCACAATCGGGCTGAAGTAGGAGCACCCCTTGCCCTTGAGTTCGGGTTTAAGTTCGGCCTCCGCCTCTTTCTTGGGCTTGGAAGTAATCGCGCCAAACAGTCCGAGCTTGTGTTTCGCCAAAAGCTCAGCCGTGCGCTCAGGCAGAGCGTTGCCTTCCTTGCACCAGCACTCCCATCCGATGTCGGCGTGAATGTACTCGGCATCAAACCCTACTGCTTTCAGAAGCCGCAAAGCTTCCGGCAGAACCTGGTTGCCGATTCCGTCTCCGGGCATCGTGACTACCGTGTATTTCGCCATAAGTTTGTCCTCAGGTTTCGTTTCCTAAGCCCGTCCCAACCGCTTCGCCACCAGATTCTCAGCGCCCCCGGCAATCACCAGCGATTGCGGCACACTGCCGAGCGGCGGGAAGATAAATGTTCCGCCTCGCCATGTAATCGTGCCGGAGGTGAAATCAATAACCACGTCCTCACCCGGGATGATCGTTTTTTCCTTCGCCGCGATTTCCCCGGCAAACTGCTCTCGCAGCTTCTTGGCGAGCTGGGGAACTTCTACACATAGAAATCCGTTGTTGTAGGCGTTCCGTAGATAGGTCTGCGAAAAGCTGGCCGCGATCACCAATGGAATGCCTTTCGCTTTCAGGCAAGTCACCGCTTGCTCCCGGCTCGAACCAGTACCGAAGTTGAAACCGCCGACGATCACGTCGCCGCCGCGAGTGCGCGCGCCAAACTGCGGATCGTAATTCTCCATCACGACCCGGGCCATCATCTCCGGCGTCATGTCGTCGCGGTAGGTGTAGTCCTTGCCGTAGATGGCGTCGGTGTTCAAGTTGTCCTGCGGAAGGAAAACCAGCCGGCCCTTCACGCGCTCCGGAAAACCGGGAAGAATCTCCACTTTCTCGGAAGGTCCCTTTCCGTTCTCGTTGAATTCGGTGAACTGGCGCGTCAGCGTGACTTCGGCAAACGGATGCGGCCCCGAGATATATCCTGCGATTGCCGACGCGGCAACCACTTCCGGACTGGCGAGATAACATCGAGCATCGCGCGACCCCATGCGCCCCTTGAAATTTCGGTTGGTGGCCGAGATTCCGACTTCGCCTTTCTCCAGCAGCCCCACGCCGAGGCCGATGCACGGTCCGCATCCCGGCGGCAGCGGGTGCGCACCGGCTTCGAGCAGCGTCTGCCAGACGCCGCGTCTCTCGGCTTCCTGCTGCACCCAAGCGCTGGCGGCTCCCAGATAGAACTTCACACCGGGCGCAACTTTCTTTCCCTGGAACACCCGGGCCGCAGTTTCCAGGTCCTCCACCCTAGAATTCACGCAGGAAATCAGATAGGCCTTCTGAATCGCGACCTTGTTCTTTTCGACAGCTGCAAGGGATTGCATCACCTGTACAGTGTCGGGCCCGGAAACATGTGGCGTGACCTCTCCGAGATCGAGCGTAATGCGTGCCGCATAGGCCGCACCAGGGTCGGGCCCCGGTGGAGTCGCAGCCCACGCATCAATATCCTGTTCCGTGAAACGCTCAATGCCATCTTCTTTTAAATGCTGGTGCACGCCGCGCAGATATTCAATCGTGACTTCATCCACCGGGAACCAGCCCACCAGCGACCCCCACTCGGTGCTCATGTTCGAGATGGAGAAGCGCGCATCCATCGACAGACTGGCCACGCCCGGTCCTGTGAACTCGACTGCGGCATTCAGCGCCTCGTCGTGGTTGTAGAGGCCGCACAAGCTGATGATCACGTCTTTGCCGCTGACGCCTTCGCGCAGACTGCCCTCCAGCACAAGTTGAATGGACCGCGGAATCTGCCACCAGAATTCGCCCGTGGCCCACACCGCGGCCGCGTCGGTGCGCACGATGGGCGTTCCAATCGCGCCCAGCGCCCCATACATATTCGAATGCGAATCTGAAGCCACCACAAACGATCCCGGCACAACATAGCCGCGCTCCACCATGATCTGGTGCCCAATGCCCGAACCCGCGGGATAGAAATCGACGCCGTGGTCTTTGGCAAAAGCTTCAATTGAGCGGTATTTCTTCAGGTTAGCCTCGTCCTGATTCTGGATGTCATGATCGAGCGCGAATACGAGCTGTTTGGGATTGCAAATCTTTTTCGCGCCGATCGCTTTGAACTTGCTCATCACCGCCGACGTGTTGTCGTGCGTCATCACATGAAATGGCCGGATGGACACGAAATCCCCTGCTCGCAGCGGCCGCTTCGGCCCTTCAGCCAAATGGGCTTGCGCGATCTTTTCAACGATGGTCTGAGCAACGATGGTCTGAGCCATGGTCAACTCCACGATGATTGGCGGGCGTCGGGCGCTTGCGAACAGGGTCTACGCGTATAAAGGTTTCCCGCGTTTCTTGCCGCTTGCGCGAGATTTGACCTTGCTTCTGGTCTTAGCAGTCTTTTTCTGGAGATCAGCAGTCATCAACGCCATTAGCTTGCTGATCGAGTCGCCTTTTTCCAGATTCCAGATCGCCTCTTTCACTTTCTTCTGCGCTCCCGTCGAAAGCTCTCCCTCGGCGAGCGCGGCAAACTTTTCTTCGACTTCCTGATCGGTCAGCGGGTTGCGTGGGTCGCCTTTGGGAAAGTCAAGTTGCTTGCTTAAGTTTCGTCCGTCAAAAGTTTTTATATTCACGATCACCCTCTGTAGTGCTGGAAATACCTTCTCAATCTCCGGATCCGCAACCACTTCCACTTTCTTCAGTTGAGCCCGAATCTTCGGGTCCCTGATCTTTTCCATGGTGAACTGCACCGGTGTTACCTGGCGCTCCACCAGCGCCGCCGCAATCACGTAGGGCAGCGAGTGGTCCGCCGTTTCGCGGGTGTGCGGATCGTACTTGCTGGGATCGGACAGAATGTCGGCGGCTCGCGCCAGCGACCGAATCTGAATCTTCTCCACTTGCTCCGGTTGCAGATCATTCGTCTTGACCAGATCGAGCACGGCTGAAATTGGCGTGTGGGTCAGAGCTTCGGTAGGAAACGCCTTCATTCCGCACTGTGTAATCCGCCACGATTCGCCCAGACCATCGGTGAGAAGATTCAGCTTCCAGTCCGGACCGAACACGTGCGTCAGACCTTCCTTCCCATCCACCACGTGCTCAGGTCCGGAGTAGCCTTTCTCCGCCAGCAGGGCTGCGAAGACGCCACTCTGCGTGGCCATCGGATCGACCGTGTTCTTCATCATGGTCAGCTTGCCCGCGGTGACCGCGCCCAGTGTGCAATGGCGGCTGGCGGAAATTCCGATCGCGTGCTGAATCTGCTCCCACGAAAGATGCAGCGCGCGTCCGGCAACGATGGGCGAAACAAATGCCGTCAGCGTAGCGTGATGCCATCCCCGCTCGCGAATGCCCGGAAACGCCGCCTCGCAAAACCGCATCTCGAATTCGTGACCCAGAACCAGACCGACAATCAACTCCTTACCGCCGCTCCCGGCCCGCTCGCAGCAGGCCAGCGCCGCCGGAAAAATATCGGTGGGATGCGAGGGGTCCTGCTTCCAATAAATGTCGTTGTAGTCCATGCAGCGGATCATCAGCGCGTTGGCCAGCGCCGCGGAAACGGGGTCGATCCGCCGGCCCGTGCCAATCACCGTCGCCGGCCCGCGTCCGGCCACTTCGCCAAGAACGTCCAGCGCGATCTTCACGTCGTGCTGCCGGTATCCGCCAAGGGCGCAACCGATCGAATCCAGCAGAAAACGTTTGGCCTGGTAGATCGCGTCTTGCGAGAGGTCCGTATATTGCAAGTCTGCAGCCCAACGCGACATTCTTGCAGTGACGGTTTCCTTCGGAGCGGCAATCGACTTATCAACGGACACTGGATATCTCTCCTTCACGATTTCACCCGAATGTTTTTTGGATTCTTGAAAGGCAGGAACGCCATGAAATCGGCATGATGCACAATGAAAGCTTCCGTGGTGCGCTTCACCAGGTCGCCCTCGGCGGCGTGCGCCGCAATAATGTGACAAACTGCGTCCGGAACCCCGCACTCGAGCGCCAGGGCAACTCCAGTAAACGGATGCCGCAGCGCCTCGCCACGCTCGCTCTGCCGGCTCTTGCCATCCGGCCCGGTTTCGTATTCCAGCAACTTGCCCACGTCGGCCAGAATTGCCCCGGCGATGACCGTGTCCATGGCAATCGGCAGGGCGTGCCCCATGAACTCCTGCATGGCCTGGGCGCTGGCGCGCGCAATGTGCACCACGCAGCGCTTGTGCTCCATGAACGTGATCGGACAATTCGGAACCAGCAGCGTGAAGGGAATCTTCCTCAGATCTTCCGGCTGCAGCGGACTGCGTTCCAGCGCCTTCATCCAGACCTGCGTAACTTGTTCGCGCAGTCCGAGGTCCTCGATCCAGTCAATCTCCGGCCACAGCTGCTTGACGATGTTGACGTCGATGTTGGTGTTGATGTCCCGCACTCGTTTCGCTCCCGTCGGCAAACGCTCCAGACTATCCCGCGGCACCATCGGGAACGACGATTAGGATCACAGCAGCATGTGATTCGAGTAGCCCAGGGTGTCGCAGCGGGAATACGCTGATCGCGGACGCTCTATACGGCTGCCAACATCCGCTCGTGCGCCTGCGCCACCAGGCTCTCGAACTGGGTATGGTCCAGGCACAGCGCATGCTGACCGAAGCGAGCCTCTTTTCCCACTACGTGCCAGTAGGGCATCCAGTAAAACTGCTGGCTCTCGCCCGCTGCTTGCAGCACCACCAGAAAAGGATAGTAGGTAACTTCTTCTTCCTCTTCGCCGAGCCACGACTCCAATTTATCGGGAAGGAACGCATGGACGACCTTGAAGTCTCCGTCTCCCATCCCCAGTTGAAAGTCGAGGGACACATGCAACTCCCGTGCCCCTCCACAAATTCCACATTCCTCCGGATGGGTCCGGGAAAAATCGAGAAGGGTATCGAACAGCCTTTGCGAGATAGAAACTTTCTTATGACAATGAGTGCAGTAAAAATATTGCGTCGCCACCTTGGAACCTCCTTCTTCCAGAAATCCAACCTGCATCAGGCCAACTGAGCTGCTGTTTCGACGCTGGGCTGACTTCTCTCCGACTGGCTCTTCTCCAGCAACAGCGCATTGAGTTTTGCCATCACCGCAAAGGCATCGCCCACATAAAGCACGTCTGCTTTTCCTCGTGCCCATCCGCAGTTCGGGTCGAGATTCACCGCGCGCCGCTCATTAATGAACCGCCAGCCGACGACGTGCGGTTCTTCGCCGTGGCAGCAAGTCGACAGACCCTTAGGATGACGCGGCGTCGCTCCCGTCTGGCCGATCTGATTCAGGTGGGTCATAAAGCGCAACACGGCCTGACTCTCGCCCGATTGATCGACCAGCGATTTACTCCCGCCCAGCGACGCGCCCGACAGACGAAGGAAATCCAGAATCAGCGCCTCTGCTTCATCGACGTGAGGTTTTCCATCGGCCTGTTTCTTAGTCCAGCCCGCGCCTGCGACGAACAACAAGCTGGCATCGGGCCGGATGGTCTGCGCGTCGCTCTGGGGAGCGCGCACGCCGGTGACGACGGTTCTTCGGGCCGATTCCGGCGGCGTGACCGCAATCTCTTCGATCGTGGCTTTGACAGTTGCACCCGCCCACGGCGCACTGCCGCCGGATTCGAGCAGAACCATCCACGGCCGCCCCTCGCGCCGAATGACTCCTTCGATGCGCTGGCGATAGTACCAGCGGGTAGCGCACACTTCGCCATTGACTACATCCAGCGCAGTGACATGCGTATCCACGCATCCGCCGAGACGATGGGCCACTCCCGCCAGAATGCGCATGAAGCGTGAAGTCGCGGGCGCCAGAATCAGATCTGCTCCCGCTGCGCGACAGATCGCCTCCGCGGCCGCCGCGTCGCTCGCGTAGCGGGCCGTAGCAAAGTCAGGCCCCGCGACCGCTAGAATCCGCTCCGCTCCGCAGGCTGCAATCGTCTCCGCGGCAGCATCCATGTTTGCGCCGATCAAGCCGATAGTCAGCCGGGCCCCAGTCTGTTCCTTCACCTTCAAAGCCGCGCCCAGCACTTCGTACGCTGCCTTCGGAAGTGTGCTGCCCGCTTCCGACTCATGCGCCAGAAACAAAATGTTTTGTGCCATTCAGAGTCTCGCTCTCCAGACTTTCGCTCTCCTCGTTCCGTTGCCGCTTGTCGCTGCTACTTGCCAATCCACTCCGCAATCTCGCCCGCGATCTGTTCCGCCGTCAGATCCTTCGCCACGCGAGTCTGCCGCTGTTGTTTCGGCGGACTCGCGCTCAGGTAGTGCAAACCAGCAGCCACCAGCGGCACGGACTTCGCCCGCTGCAGCGCGGGCATCACCGTCCGCATATTGGCCATCCCGACCTGCGGATTGTTGCGCGGCTCGGGCAGGTTCCCCGTCGCCCAGCCCAACAAAGCCGGCGGACCGAGGCAAGTCGAAACCTGATGACGCCCGCCCTCGATCCGTTCCAGAACTTCGAACGAGCCGTCGGCTTGAACATTAAGCTGGTCGACGCCCTGGAACTGGTCGAGGATCGAGAGCCGCTCTCCGACCAACTGCATCGTCGCGCCCGCCCCTCGCGAAGCCGATTCCCAGCCGCCGAATACGAGCAGTCGCGAGGGATCCAGTCCAGGAATGTTCTGAATCGTCTCCGCCAACAAAGCAGCCGTAGCGTGCGCGTCGGCAAAACCGCTGGCGCTGGAATCGACCGGAACAAATTCAAAACTCACGCGCTGCGCAATCGTCATCATCACTTGCTGAAGCTTCGCCTTTGGCCCCACGCTCACCAGCCAGACCTTGCTGCCGGCGACCTTCGCCGCCAAGTCAGCTGCTTCATACAGGGCGTGAGCAGCCCACGGGTCCAGTATCGCGGGCAGCATCATTTCATTCTTGAGCGCCGGTCCGGACGAACTCGGCACCGGCTCCAGAGTTTGCAGCGGGTCCGGCACAATGCTGCCGCAGACGACAATGTGATATCCGTTTGCCATTCAAGTCCTTATTAATTCAGCGTCGATAATTCAAGGCCATTAATTCAAAGTCGAGTGCAGACCTCCGGCCCCGGCACGGAATTCAATATTTCCCTGGGCATCGTCACCCGCCTCGCAATTCCACAGGCATGCCCCACAGTAAACGCACTTCTCGCGATCAAAAGCAGGCACGCCATCTTCGCCACGCGTGATCGCCTGCCCGGAGCACATTTCCACGCACAACTTGGTCCCACAGGTTTGGCAGAGTTCGGGACGGCGGAAAATCACGTGATTGGCATAGCCCGGCGCAGCCTGCACGCCTCCGCCCATCAGCAGAGCATCCTGGTGCGAGATGAGCAGCTTGCCATCCATCGGAATCGGCGGCCAACCACACCGGTCCATGATGCGGTCGTGCAGCGAACTGCCCTTCGCCGCGCACTCTGCCTGTATCTGCTGCAACTCGGCCGGAGAAATCCGCGATCGATAAGCATCCTCAAGCGAAAGCTGTTTGGCAGCCGCCGAATGTGGCCTGAAAGCGAAACGTCCGCCGGTCAAGCCCGCAACCGCCATGCCGATCATTCCCGCGACGACGCCACTCTGAAATCCGTCTCGCGAACCAGCTGCGATTTTCGACTCCTGATCGACCCAGCTCTCGCGCCGCCGGCGCACGTACGTCGCTTCCAGATTTTCACGCGTGAACGCCCGCTTCTGCTCGGCCAGTTCGATGACCGCTTCCGCCAGCTGCACACCGGTGGTCCAAGCTTCATCCACGCCCGATCCCGCCAGCACGTTCGTGCTGCCCGAGCCTTCGCCAATGCGGGCATAGCCGTTGCCCGCGAGAAACGGTTCGCCGTCGCGTCCTGACTCTTGCAGCGACTTTGCGCCCCACGATTTCAGCGTTCCGCCTTCGAGATGCCGCCACAAATACGGGTGCAGCAGAAAATGCTGCAGGTACCGGTAGCCCGTCCGCACCGGACTGCGGAACCATGACGGAATGAAGATGCCCACTGAAGCCAGCCCGCCGGGGTGAACGTAAAGAAACCCAAAAATCTCCGGCTCAGGAAACCCGATGGTGTGCAGGACCGTACCCGGTTCGAGTCCTCTGTCTTCTCGGAGTTCCACCACCATCTTCATGCCCAGTGCCCACTCCCGAGAGCCCTGGCCCGGCGGCATTCCGAGGTGTTCATCGATTTTGCGGCCGACTGCTCCGACCGGACCGTCGCCCACAACGGTCAGCGCAGCGCGCAGATCCATGCCCGGCGCGAAGCCTGCTTCCGGACGTCCCTGAAGATCGGTGCCCTGGTCGGCAAGCCTCACACCTGCGACCGCATCTTCTTCGAACAGCGGTTCCGAAACTGGCATGCCCGGCCAGATCTGCACCACGCCTGACGCTGCAACTTGATCGCTGACCCACTGGTTGAACTGTCCCAGCGACAACACCAGGCCATCGTGTTTCCGCATGAACGCCGGCGTAAACGGCATCTCGAACGCGTCATGCTTCAACCCGAACAAGAAACCTAACGAACGAAGCACGCGATCGGCCGCCCTGAACGCGAAAGGGCGATGACTGGCGTGAACCGGATCAAGCAGGTATACGAGCTTTTCTTTCTTGACCGCCGCCGCCATGGGAATCTGCGTGAGATCCTCGCCGGGAAAACTGCCGCGTATCCCGCGCCCTCGCGTGACTGCGCCCGAGACTCCAAAGCCCAGCCCGTCGGCCCGCTCGCAGCAAATCACCTGCAACGGCAACCCCGGCGACGCCGCACTTTCCAGTCGCGTCGAGCCATCCGCATTCAGCAGCCCGCGGCTCAACGTCGTCAAAAATCCGCCCATCGCCGGACCGAAGCCCACGCAGGCAATGTCCACGGCCATCTGCGGCCGCTCCGTCTTTTGCCTTTCCACCGAAGCGGAGTTTTCTGAGGAAGGTGAACTCATGCAGGGTAGTCCAGCGCCTCCGGAATCATCACCTTCGAGATTGCTTCGGCTGCCCGGTCTTTCGACAACCGACAACCCGTAAGGCATGTAGCCAGCTTCGTCTGGAACGTGAGGAACTCCTCCGCTCCATTGCACTTCGCGCACGGTCCTGCCTTCTTGGGATGCGAGCCATCGTTGCCGATGATATCCAGCCCATACGAACCGATGCCCGGCATGACGTCTTCCAAAGAATCCAGTTCGTCCTGGTGAAAGCAGCCGCGGAATCCTGCTTCGTCCCACGCGGGATGACGGTTGTATCCGAAGACCAACTCCGCGCAGATGCGCGACACTTCTCCGCTGGCACGCGCCGACTGCACGTGACACAGGTCGGTCATAAAATTCACGAGTCCCGGCAATCCATCCGCCACCGCGGGATCGCCCGCTCCGCGCTTTTCCAGTTCAATCACATCGAGAGCCTGGCAGCGGGCCGCCAGCAGCCAGCAAAGCGCGTCCGCCAGCGGGAACGTCACACCCTGGCGCGCGCTCTGGTACAGCCGGTCGCCATCGGCATCATTACTGCGCTGCAAACGCTCCAGCGTCCACAGCCACATTCCCATGGCGGTTGCCAGCATGCATGCGCCGGTGCCCGGACGCTCCGAAGCGATCCCGCGCATCTCCTTGACCCACGCTTTGAACTGCGCCAGAAAAATCGGGTTCACCATGGTTAACGAAAGCTGCCGTCGCTGCACCGCTTCCGGCCCCTCGTAGGTCGCTTCCAGTTGTGCATCCATCCACTTGTTGCCGAGGAATCCCGGGCAGTCTTCCGTGATGCCGTAACCGCCCATCAAGCTGACCGCTTCCCGCATCATCTGTGCTCCCCAGCCCGTGTTCCACAGCTTGGTCGCGGGGCACAGCACGTCCGCCAGAGAATCCAGAAGAACGAAACGCAGCAGCGGATCCGATTCCAGCTGGGTTCGTTTGGAAGCACTTGCCGGCAAGCGCAGCAACTCCGCTGCCCGTTCGCCCGCTTCTCGCTGCAGTTTCATTCGCGCTTTCGCGCCCGTGACTCCCTGGGCATCCAGCAGTTTGTCCGCTTCCCGCTCCAGCGGATCGAGTTCATCAAACGCCCGCGCCGCAGCGAACCCCAGCGAAGCGCTGGCCTCGCCCGTTGCCCAGATGTCCACCAGCCGGTGCAGCGAATCTTGCCGAGCCTGCAACCCGAGTTCGTAACGCACCGATCCAGGCGCGGCCGTTTCCGCGCCCCGGAACCGCCCTCTCTGATATCGGATGATGGGCTCAACCGCGGAAAGCAATTTTGCCGCGGTCATGACGCCGACCGTCACCCGCGTCCGCCGAAACACGGCTTCAATGACCTCGCTGTGCTTGTAGCGCGGAACGATCACACCATCCTTCACCTCGTAGCCACCGACAATCCGGCTGGCCGGGATGCGCAGGCTGAAAATCGGATCGCCGGTCGAAGACAGCTGATGCACCAGCTTTCGCGTCGGCGTTCCCCGATCGAAAGTGCCGGGATCGCCTTCTTCCAAAATCACCATGCAGCTGCCCTTGATCCGCTCATCGCCGGAATCAACCGCCGCCGTCACAAAATTGGCGAACGCAATGTTGGTAATAAAGCGCCCACGCTTTTCCACCTGCAGAACCGGTGCCGCACCTTCTTTCCATTCGGCGACGCTGACTTTTCCGTTGAGCATGCCGGTATCCACGCCGACATAAGGAATGGGCTCGGTCAGGCAAAACGCTCCCCGCCAGGGTTTGCGATCTTCTCCTGCCTGCGGCGGCGCGGCCAACCGCATATACTTTTCCTGCTGTTCGGGCGTGCCCCGCTCATGAATCGGCGCCAAGGCCAGACAGCCCGCCAGGCTTGCCGTTGCCGCCCCACCGTCCACCCATGCAAGTTCAAACGCCACCAGCGCCAAGGCCAGATTCTTCGGGCCCAGCGATGAATCCCCCTTGCTCGGGTTCCATGAACACGGCTGTGATTCCTGCTTTGTCGAACGCGTCGAGCAGTTCAGCCTTGGCCGGGGTCCAATCGTGGGAATTGCGTCCGCCGTTGGCGACCAACCGCGCCACCGGGCCTCGAGCCACCGCTCGCGCCGACTGCACCAGCATCTGCAGGTCGTAGCGTTCCGCAAAGCGCCATTGAATATGGCGCGCGGCATCGGAAGGAAGGGTCTGCAGCAGGTCCGCCTTATTCGGGGTCACGATGGAGGCCATGGCATGCTCCTGGGTTGGCTGGCCTTCCGATTCTGCCGTCGCCCCGGCAGAGGGTCTGTGATTTGAATCATGGGGGCCTGTGATCGTGGCCCGTCGAAGCAACCGAAATTGCGCGCCTCAATGCAGAACTCGTGATCTCAATCCAAAGAGACCAGAATCTTCTTGAATTGCGACGAATTCTTGCTCCAGGAACGCAATGCCTGTCCTGCTTCCTCCAGAGGAACAACCAGACTCACGGCTTCATCCACAGGAAACTTCCGCGCTTCCAGCAGGCGGATCACCGCCTGAAAATCCTCCGGCAGCGCGTTGCGCGATCCCAGAATGTCCAATTCCTTTTGCACAAATAACCTGGTCTCGTAGCTCACCAATTCCTTGGCATACCCGATGTACACGACCCGGCCGGTAAATGAAACCTCTTCCACCGCCGCACGGAATGTTGCAGGCGTGCCAACGGCCTCTATCACAACGTCGGGACCGCGGCCCTCGCTGATTTCCAGCAATCTCTCGTGCAGAGGTTCTCGTGTGGTGTTGATCGTGTGGGAGCCGCCGGCGAGCCGGGCGAGTTCCAATTTGTCGTCATCCACATCAATGCAAATCGTCCTGGCACCGCGAGAACTCGATGCGGCGATGGCGCCCAACCCCACTCCACCGCAACCGAAAATTGCCAGCGTGTCAGTCGCGGTCACCCGTCCTCGAGCGACCGCGTGAAATCCTACGGTCAGTGGTTCGGCCAGGCACAACTCTTTCGGCGTGAGCTTTGCCGGATACAGCTTCTCTCGCGGCATCACGATAAATTCCGTCAGTGCACCATCTCGCTGCACCCCAAGAGTCTGGTTGAACTGGCAGGCATTTTGGCGTCCCCGCCGGCAGGATGCACATTGGCCGCAGCTGGTGTAGGGAGACAGCGCAACATCGGTCCCAGCAGCGAGTTCGCTGTCGCGGCCTGCGTGCACGATGGTGGCGCACACTTCGTGCCCCAGAATTCGCGGAAACGAGATGAGCGGGTTCAGCCCACGAAACGAATTCAAGTCGCTTCCGCAGAATCCGACCATCCGGACCCTCAGCAGTACGTCACCGTCCGACGCTGCTGGCTCCGGAATCGTTTCGATCGCCGTTTGTCCTGGCTTTTGAAGTACAAGCGCTTTCATCTTTGGAACCTGCTCTCAAGGGGCTTGGATGGAAGCTTCATAGAAGCTTCTTTTCCAAAGCCGACTAATCTTAACCAATGCAACCGATTTAAGCGCGCCCAACTGATTATTCATCTACAATGCCGCCGTCGATTCCCCGGAGAAATAGAGATGACCTCTGTCCTTGCACCTCCATTCCGATTTCCGCTCAAGGCAGCTGCCTTTCGCACGTTTCCATCTTTTCTGAGTTTTGCGCTGGCACTCATTGCCTTCACTGCACCTTTTTCGGCAGCCCAGAAAGTCGAGCTGTCCGTTGACCCATCCAAGAGCGGAGCGAAGATCGACCGCAATATTTTCGGCCAGTTTGCGGAGCATCTTGGACACGGCATCTACGACGGCATCTGGGTTGGACCGGATTCCAAGATTCCGAACACCCGCGGGATTCGCAACGATGTGGTCGGTGCCCTGAAAGCTCTCAGGGTACCCAACGTCCGCTGGCCCGGCGGCTGCTTTGCCGACGAATACCACTGGCGTAACGGGATCGGCGCGCTACGGGCGGTAACCCTCAATCCCAACTGGGGTGGAGTCACCGAGCCGAACACGTTTGGCACGCACGAGTTCATGGACTTCCTCGATCAGATCGGCGCCGCAGCTTACGTCTCGGTAAATGTGGGCTCTGGCACTCCGCGGGAAGCGGCCGAATGGCTGGAATATATGACTACCGAGCAGCCGACGACGCTGGCGAAAGAACGCGCCGCCAACGGGCATCCCTCTCCCTACAAGGTCGCCTTTCTCGGCATCGGCAACGAGAGCTGGGACTGTGGCGGAAACATGACGCCCGACTATTATGTGAGCCAGGCAAAGATCTACAGCCACTTCGTGCGCAACTTTAATCCGGCACAGCAGGACAAGCAACCGATGCTGAAAATCGCCGTAGGCCCTGGCGGTGACGGCCCGCGATGGACCGACTGGACCGAAACCGTCATGAACGCCTATCAGCAACACACCTGGAGTTGGGACATCAATGGTCTTTCCATGCACAACTACACCGTGGTGGAGTGGCCGCCGTCTTATAAGTCTGTGGGTTTCGGTGAAACCGAATACAGCCAGATTCTCAAAACTACTTTGGAAATGGACGGCCTTATCAGCAAGCACTCGGCCATCATGGACAAATATGACCCGGAAAAAAAGGTTGCCCTGGTGGTGGACGAATGGGGCAGCTGGTATGCGCCCTTACCCGGCAGCAATCCGGGGTTCCTGGTCCAGCAGAACAGCCTGCGTGACGCGATCCTGGCTGCGCTGAACCTGAACCTCTTCGCTCGTCATGCGGACCGCGTTCGTGGCGCCAACATCGCGCAGATGATCAACGTGCTGCAGGCCATGATCATCACCGATCACGAGAAGATGGTGCTGACTCCCACCTATTACGTATTCAAAATGTATGTACCATTCCAGGACGCAACCTTCGTGCCCGTCACTCTCGATGCTGGATCATATACGCATGGGGACGTCACTTTGCCGCGCGTGGACGCGGTGGCAGCCAAAGACGCGAGCAGCAAGCTGTGGCTGGAGATCACTAATCTCGATCCCAATCAGCCCGTCGAAATCGAAGTAAGCCTGGCGGGTATCACAGCCAAATCGGCAGCCGGAGAAACTCTGACTGCACCCAAAGTCGACAGCGTCAATACTTTCGAGGCACCCAATATGGTGGTGCCGAAACCGGTTTCAGCGAAGGCGCAAAGTGGCAAGCTGACTCTGAAACTGGAGCCGAAGTCTGTCACCGTTATTTCAGTGGAATAGTTCGACGAAACGAGAGCCTGCAAATTTGAAGCCCGGCGACACGCCTCATCTATGAAGCGCACATATAAGCAACGCGTTGGTTATCTGACGGGTCTCGTCTTTTTCTGCTTAGCGCTTTTCCTGGAGACTTTGGCCCAGACGGCCACGCCAGCCCCGCGCCACATCGACCTCGATGTCGCCCAGGCCACCAAGCCGCTCGACCGTTTCTTTGACTTGTCGGTCGGTTCCGATTTCCCCGGCACCCTCATTCGCGATGACAGCCAGCTGCAGCTGAAAACAACCGTCGATGAACTGGGCTTCCGCTACGTTCGCTTCCATGCCATCTTCCACGACGTTCTCGGTACGGTCCGCCGCGAGGACGGCAAGATTGTCTATGACTGGACGAAGATCGACCAGCTCTATGATGACCTGCTCGCGCGCCACATCAAGCCATTCGTGGAACTGGGCTTCACCCCGGACGCGATGAAGACCTCCGACAACAAAATCTTCTACTGGCAGGGCAACACTTCGCATCCGCAATTGCCGGCGTGGCGGGACCTGATCGATGCCTTCATCCGCCATATTGAGCAACGTTACGGCCAGAATGAAGTCCGTAGCTGGTTCTTCGAAGTATGGAACGAACCCAATCTGTCGGGGTTCTGGGAAGGCGGCGATCAGAAGGCCTATTTCGAACTTTACGATCTGACTTCAAACACGATCAAAGCCATCGATCCGAATTTGCGAGTCGGTGGTCCGTCAACTGCGGGAGCAGCCTGGGTGCCGGAATTCCTTGATCACGTGGCGCAAAGCGGCGCGGCAGTCGACTTTGTTACCACTCACACTTACGGCGTCGATGGCGGCTTTCTTGACGAGAATGGTAATGAGGACACCAAGCTCTCACCATCGCCCGATGCCATTGTCGGCGACGTACGCAAAGTTCGTCAGCAGATCAAGGCATCGAAGTTTCCCGGCCTGCCGCTCTACTTCACCGAATGGAGCACGAGCTACACTCCCCGCGACCTGGTGCATGATTCCTACGTCAGCGCCCCGTATATTCTCAGCAAGCTCAAAGCCAGCGCGGGACTGGTGCAGGGCATGAGCTACTGGACTTACACCGATCTTTTTGAAGAGCCCGGTCCTCCGCCGACCCCGTTCCACGGCGGTTTCGGCCTGTTGAATCGCGAAGGGATCCGAAAACCAGCCTACTTCGCTTACAAATATCTGCACGCGCTCCAGGGCAACGAAATTCCGCTCCAGGACTCACAGGCATTCGCTGCGCTCGACCATGACCGCTTGGCGGCCGTGATCTGGGACTTTCAACAACCGCAGCAGAAGGTCAGCAACCGGCCCTTTTATCGCCGCATCGTTCCGGCCGTGCCGGCGCCGTCCCTGCATGTGAGTATCAGTCATCTGGGCTCCAGCAGCTATCGACTGCAGGTTCACCGGACCGGCTTTCGCGCCAATGATGCGTATTCCGCCTACATCGACATGGGTGCACCTCGAGCGTTGACACAGCGACAACTCGATCAGCTCAGCTTGCTGACCCGCGACCTCGCAAAAATCGACCGTGTCGTCCGCGTCGGAAACAGCGGCTCCTATGCGTTTTCGC
Source organism: uncultured Acidobacteriota bacterium (assembly GCA_963800405.1). GTDB lineage: Bacteria > Acidobacteriota > Terriglobia > Terriglobales > Acidobacteriaceae > Sulfotelmatobacter. Next base: position 18,224 of record CAWDBW010000026.1, on the reverse strand, counting down.
TGCCTATGCGCAGCAATGATGTCGTGCTGGTCACGTTGGAGAAAGTTCAGCCGTGAGCGGCCAACTCCAGTGCGGAGTGAGTTGCGAAAGGCTTTGGACGAGAAGATCAGCCAGCCCGGAATCAATCCTTCGAAGACGCGTTTGCCGCGTCGGGGCGAGTGTAGATCTCGAGCAGCGTGCGCGCGGCTCGAAACGATGTAGTGCGGCCCTGCGCCACCTCCTGCTCCAGCGCCTCCAGATGTTTCTGAACCGCGGGATGAGACTCGAAGCGCTGCTGCAATCCTTGCCGGACGATCTCGTGCATCCACTGCCGTGTCTGATTGGTGCGAGTCCGGCTGAACCAGCCATTCGCTTTTGTCAAAGCCGTGTACTCGAGCACGGAACTCCAGATCTCGGCGATCCCGTTCCCGGTTCGCGCCGAGCAGGTGAGGGCGCGCGGCGTCCATCCGGAGGGCGAACTCGGAAAATAGTGCAAGGCATTCTGGGACTCACTTCGAGCCCTTTCCGCCGCGGCGCGATTGGTCCCGTCCGCCTTGTTGATCAGCACCATGTCGGCCAGTTCCATTACCCCGCGCTTCATGCCTTGAAGTTCGTCGCCGGCGCCCGACAGCATGATCAGAAGGAAGAAGTCGACCATGTCGTGGACCGCGATCTCAGACTGCCCGGTTCCGACGGTCTCGACAATAATATTCTGGTAGCCCGCCGCTTCACAGAGCAGCATGGCCTCCCGCGTGCGCTGCGCGACCCCTCCCAAAGATCCACGCGATGGAGTCGGCCGGATGAATGCCATGTCGCTGGCGGCCAGAGTCGTCATCCGCGTCTTGTCGCCCAAGATGCTGCCGCCTGAAATTTGGCTGCTGGGATCGACCGCAAGCACGGCGACCTTCTCTCCGCGTTCGCGGATCAACAACATGCCGAGAACTTCAATGATGCTGCTCTTGCCCGCTCCCGGAACTCCGGTGATGCCGACGCGAATCGACTTGCCGCTATGCGGAAGGCAGTCTTCGAGGATTTGCTCCGCCAATTCCCGATCGGCAGCGCGGGAGCTTTCAATCAGGGTGATGGCTCGCGCCAGAATTGTGCGCTGTCCGTGCAGGATGCCGTCAAGGTATTGCTCGCGCGAAAGAGTTCGACGACGGCCGGAGAATCGCGCCAACAAGTCATGCGGCGGGGCGGGCGCCGCGCGTCCGGGGCGAACACGCAGTGCGCTGTCTTTCGAGTCCGCCAATCAGGAATGTCCCCCCACCAGACTGCCGCTCAGAATTTCCAGAATTCGCTGTGCCGCCAGCGGAATGACCGTGCCCGGCCCGAACACGCCGACCGCACCCGCATGGTACAGGAATTCGTAATCCTGCGGCGGAATCACACCGCCAACCACTACCAGAATGTCATCCCGATCGAGCTTGCGCAACTCATCAATCAGCTGCGGAACCAGGGTCTTGTGTCCAGCCGCCAATGAGGAGACGCCGACCACATGTACATCGTTCTCGACCGCATGCCGGGCGACTTCGAGCGGAGTCTGGAACAGAGGGCCAATATCCACGTCGAAACCGACATCGGCAAACGCGGTGGCGATGACCTTGGAGCCGCGATCGTGGCCGTCCTGGCCCATCTTCGCGACTAGGATGCGCGGGCGGCGGCCTTCTACCTTCTCGAACGCAATCACCATCTGTTGAGCTTTCTTGAACTCTTCCGCGCTGCCGCTCTCAGCCGAGTAGACGCCGGCGATGGTGCGGGTCGTGGCCTCGTAACGTCCCCATTGTTTTTCGAGCGCCGAGGAAATCTCTCCCAGGGTGGCGCGCTGGCGGGCTGCATCAACTGCGCACGCCAGCAGATTGCCGCTGCCGTTGGCCGCGCATGCCTGCAACGCCTCGAGCGACGCGCGCACCGCATTGTTGTCGCGCTCGCGCTTCAACTGCTCCAGTCGCTTGATTTGTGATTCGCGAACCGCAGCATTGTCGATATCGAGAACCGGGATTGGCGTTTCTTCAGCAGAATGGTAGGCGTTGATCCCCACGATGATGTCTTTGCCGGAGTCAATGCGCGCCTGCTTGCGCGCAGCTGCTTCTTCAATGCGCATTTTGGGAACGCCGGTCTCAATCGCTTTCGCCATGCCGCCGAGCGCTTCGACTTCTTCAATCAACGCCCAGGCAGCCTGCATCAGTTCATGCGTGAGCCGCTCTACATAATAAGAGCCCGCCCACGGATCGACGATGCGCGTGATGTCGGTTTCTTCCTGCAGATAGATCTGGGTGTTGCGCGCGATGCGAGCGGAAAAATCTGTGGGCAGCGCCAGGGCTTCATCGAGCGCATTGGTGTGCAGAGACTGCGTATGCCCGAACGCTGCGGCCAGCGCCTCAATGCAGGTGCGTGCCACATTGTTGAAAGGATCCTGCGCCGTAAGGCTCCAGCCGGAAGTTTGCGAATGGGTCCGCAGGGCCAGCGACTTCGGATTCTTCGGATTGAAGGTCTTCACCAGCTTCGCCCACAGCATGCGCGCCGCCCGCATCTTGGCAATCTCCATGAAGTGGTTCATGCCAATGCCCCAGAAGAACGAAATGCGCGGCGCAAAACTATCGACATCGAGGCCTGCATTCACTCCCGTCCGCAGATATTCCAGGCCGTCCGCCAGGGTGTAGGCGAGTTCGATGTCAGCCGTGGCGCCGGCCTCCTGCATGTGATATCCACTCACGCTGATGCAGTTAAACTTCGGCATCTTCTCAGAACAGTAGCGGAAAATGTCGCCGACAATCCGCATCGACCCCTCTGGCGGATAAATATATGTATTACGAACCATGAACTCTTTGAGGATGTCGTTCTGAATGGTCCCGCTCAACTGCTGCGGCTTCACTCCCTGCTCTTCGGCCGCGACAATGTAGAACGCCATGATCGGCAGCACGGCGCCATTCATGGTCATCGAGACCGACATCTGATCGAGCGGAATCTGATCAAACAGAATCTTCATGTCGAGGATCGAATCGATCGCCACGCCCGCCTTGCCCACGTCTCCAGTCACGCGTTCGTGGTCAGAGTCGTATCCGCGATGCGTCGCCAGGTCGAATGCCACCGAGAGCCCCTTCTGTCCGGCAGCCAGATTCCGGCGATAGAACGCATTCGATTCTTCCGCGGTCGAGAAGCCTGCATATTGCCGAATCGTCCAGGGCTGCATCACATACATCGTGCTGTACGGTCCGCGCAAATAGGGCGGGATTCCCGCGGCATAGTCGAGATGTTCGAGTCCTGCGAGGTCTTCTCTTGTGTAGAAACCCTTGATCGGAATATGTTCGGTCGAGAGCCATGCGTTGGCTGGATCCGAGACCGCATGCGGCGACGCATTCGCCTGTTCCGGCGCGGGCTTGTAGTCGATCTGTGAAAAGTCTGGACGCATAATTAACTCTTGATCCCCAGGCGTTGCTGCCACTTCGTCAGCAGTTCAACGGGATTGCTTCGGACATGGATGAAGTCTGCAACTCCCGCCGCCTTCAGTTGCTCGACGGAATCAGGATAGCCCGCCACCATGACCGGAGTTGTACGTTTCAGCGCCGTGAGTCTGGCGATCAAGCCGGCTGCCAGCGCGGCATACTCTGGATCGGAACTGCATAGCACAATGACGTCGGTGTCGTCGTTAGCCATGGCATCGACGCTGTCAAAGTGTTGCGTGACGACTTCAAAGCCAGCGCACCCGAAGAAATTGGCTGCGAAGTTGGATCGCGCCGACCGCATCTTGACGTCCCCGATCTCAGCCAGCAATACCCGCGGCGTCTTGCCGCCCCCCGCCGCGTGCCGTTCGGTGCGCAAGCGCAGTTGCTCATAAATCTCGGCCCCGCGCCGCATACTTGCAAGTCGAGACGGATCGACGCGATCGAATACTTTTTCGGAAAGGTTGGCATGCTGCGTGGTCCCGGTGAAGATTCGTCGGCGTTGCAAGACCGCTTTTTCTTTCGCGGCCAGCGAAGGCGCGAGCGCCTGCTCTACTTGACCGCCGGCCTGCGCTTTCTGATAGCCGCCTGCACCTTCGATCGCCTGCATGACCTTCCATGCCTCGCGAGCGACGAAATCGGTGATAACCTCGATGCAGTAAGATCCGCCGCCAGGATCGGAGACTCGACACAGCAGCGCCTCTTGCTTGAGAAGAATCTGAATGTTGCGGGCCATCCGCCGGCTACCTTCATCGGGCTTCCGATAGCATTCATCGAACGGTCCGACTGAGATCGAATCCGCGCCGCCGATGGCCGCCGACATCGCCTCGGTGGTCCCGCGCAGAACATTCACGTGGGGATCGTAGATGGTCTCGTTCCAGCGCGAGGTGCGGGCATGGATTCTGGCTTTCGCACTTTCCCGCGTCCCACCAAAAGACTCGACTGCGCGCGCCCATAACATGCGGAACGCTCGCAGCTTCGCAATCTGAAAAAAGTAGCTGGACCCAATCGCGAAAGAGAATGTGATCGAAGCCGCGGCGCGGTTGATGTCCACTCCCGCGGATTGCATCTCCGCCAGAAAATCGATGCCCGCCGCCAAAGCAATTCCGATTTCCTGAACCGCCGTCGCTCCCGCCTCATCGAACTTCTCCCCATGGATCGTAAAGGGTACAACCGTGAGCGGAACATGCGGAACAATCTCGGTAGCAAAAATCAAATTCGTAAACGGATCCAGGCCCGTCGATATCACGCCGGTCGAAACCGCAGGCGCCGGATTCTTCTCCATCAAGAGCCGCAGGAGCGGCTCGTCCGCATTTTGAAAATGAACGGGGATCTCTGGCAGGTTCGCCAGCAATATTCTCAGGTCGTTCGTACTCTTGATTTCAATATTGCAGAAGGCAACCTCTTCTGCTCCGCCCACGATTGAACTGCACGCCGCCTGATTCGCTTTCTCCGCGTCAACCTCGTCGATCTCCTCGCGAATGCGCCAATCGGCCGTCGCACGCGTGCCGCGCAAGTAAGGAAAACTGCCGGGCGCAGCATTGAGATAGCTCAGCCCCGCCAGATCTTCGGCCCGGTAGTGAGGCTTGACCGCGAGCCCTTCTTCCGTTTGCCAGACCAATTTCTTGGCGTAATCGGCGCCCCTCAGGTCTTTGCGAATGACTTCTTCCCACGCCCCGGTACTGACCGGGGGAAACTCCTGCAATAGTTGATTGGCCGCCATGCTTGACTCACTTGCTTTCTGGGTCTTCGACGATTTCGATGAGAAATCCAAAAGGATTGTCGGTCCGTGATTTAGGGTGAACAAAAAATACAGTCGTCCCGCGCGAACCTTTCCGCGGAGCTTTATCGATGATCTGGAATCCGCTGGCCTTCATGGCTTCGAAGGCCTGCTGTGCGCTCTTCACCCGGAACGCGACGTGCGCCAAACCGCCGCGGCCGCCATTCCTTTCGATCAGTTTCTGTACCGGAGAATCCGGACTCAGAGGCTCAAGCAGCTGAATGAGATTGGGACCATCTCCGATCTGCAGCAACGCTTCCCGCACCTGATCAGTTCCCCGCACTTCTTCCCGGTGAACTTCGCGGAAGCCCAGCATCTCGTAGGCCTTGACCTGCCCCTCAAGTTCGCCCTGCTTCACCGCGATCGCCACGTGATCGACAAACTGAATTCCCGGAACATTTTTCAGAGCCTCCGGAGCGCTACTCATTCGTAATCCTTTCTAAAAATGATCTTTCTGTAATTCCACAGTCTAGGAATCGGTCGGCGCTGTTATTCAAACTTGACTATTCAAACTCAACCACCACCTGATTTACTTTCACCGCATCGCCCGGCGCCACGCGAACAGCCTTTACCTTTCCGGCTCCGGGAGCCGTAACGTTCGTCTCCATCTTCATGGCTTCCAAGACCACGATCAGGTCGTTTGCCTGGATGGACTGCCCCGCGGCCACGTTGACCTTGATCACAACCCCGGCCACGGGACTGCGGCACAGCTTCTCTTCGTCAACATTCTCGTCGGTCGTCGGGGGTTGAGTCCGCGCAGCCGGAGCCGGAGCCGCCGCCGACACCGTCGAAGGAACCACCGGATAAGGCCCGTAATTGGGCAGGCGCTGGATCGCATCGTCTTCCAGAACTTCAACCTCAACCTCATACGTCTTTCCATCAATTCCGATCTGGAGCTTCAATGGATGATTTCCTTCCCTCGGGAGACTTGCCTCGCAGTCTCAGCCCCTCGAGCGTAAATTATGCGAAGCTTGCACGAATACGCGCCCTTGCTGAGACCACGGATTCACAATCTCGTAGGGCGACTGCAGCATTCTCGCGGAACGGATCCGGACCTTCTTGCCCAGGAACGCAGTTACTGCCGCCGCCATCACGACCAGCATTTCTGCCGTAACTTCCTCCGCTTTGTCTTTCTCGGGGTGAACTGCTTCCTTCGAGACCGGAACAACAGCTTCCGCTTTGACGGCCGGCACAACGGCCGGCACAGCGACCGGAGGAAGGCTCAGCTCTGCCGCTCGTTTCTCCGCTGCGTTCAGACTGGTCGCGAGCGCCCTGATGCGCTCTTCCGTGCCCTCACGCAGTTCCGAGATCATGCGTCGGAGTGCGCGCTGCAAGCTGATGTAGGTCACCGCGCAGCCCAATGCGACCAACACTGCAACTATCAGCAGATCTGCGAAAGTCAAAGCCACGCGCCGCTCCTGTTCCTGCTCCTGCTTGTCGTACCAGTTGTCCTACCAGTTTTCACATCAGTCGCCCTGCCGCTCGTCATAATGGAATCAACCCATGTTTCTTGGGCGGACGAAGTTCCCGCTTGGCGTGCAACGATTCCAGGGCCGCCGCCAGATATTTCCTGGTCTCGGCCGGCTCAATGATGTCGTCGACCAGGCGCCGCCCCGCGGAAACATAAGGATTGGCGAAGGTTTCCCGATATTCAGCGATCAACTCTTTGCGGCGGCTGGCCTTATCCGGCGCCGCCTCGATTTCGCGCCGGAATACGATCTCCGCCGCTCCCTCCGCGCCCATGACTGCGATTTCGGCAGTGGGCCACGCCACCACGCGGTCTGCACCTAGATCTTTACCGCACATCGCGAGATACGCGCCGCCATAGGCCTTGCGCAGCACCAGCGTGATCTTCGGGACGGTCGCTGCGGAATAGGCGAACAGCATCTTGGCACCGTGCCGGATGATGCCGCGATGCTCCTGCTCAACTCCCGGCAGAAATCCGGGCACATCCACGAACGTGATTAACGGAATGTTGAAGGCATTACAGAACCGGATAAAGCGCGCTGCCTTGTCTGAGGCATCAATGTCGAGCGCCCCGGCCAGGGCATTGGGCTGGTTGGCCACAATGCCGACCGGGCGCCCTTGCAACCGCCCGAAGGCGATAACAATGTTGGGAGCAAATCCAGATTGCACTTCGAGCAGATCCTGATAGTCCACCACGCGCGCGATGACTCGCCGAACGTCATACGCGACCTTGGTATCCACGGGGACAATCCCGTTCATCTCCGCATCGGACTCAAGGGGCAGATTGAAAGCCATGCGGGGCGCATCTTCCAGGTTGTTGGACGGCATGAAGCTGAGCAGCCGCCGGCAAAGTTGCAGAGCTTCGTCATCGTTCTGGGCGATGAAGTGAACCACGCCCGAATGATTCATCTGGGCCTGCGGCCCGCCCAGTTCCTCCGCGGTCACCACTTCGCCCGTGACCTGTTTGATCACCTGCGGTCCGGTGATGAACATCTGTGCCTGCTGGGTTTGAATTATGAAATCGGTGAGCGCCGGGCTGTAGGCAGCGCCGCCCGCACAAGGCCCGCAAATCAGCGAGATCTGTGGCACCGTGCCCGACAGCATGACGTTGTTGTAAAAAACGCGGCCGTAGGCGGCCAGACTGTCGATGCCTTCCTGCACCCGCGCGCCCCCGGAGTCATTAATGAACACGAAAGGGCTTCCGGTTTTGAGCGACAAGCGCATCATGTCGGCAATCTTGTCGCTGTGCACCTCACCCGCAGCCCCGCCGGCCACGGTAAAATCCTGGCTGGCGAGATGCACCAGGCGGCCGTCGACGGTGGCACAACCCGTCACCACTCCGTCCGCCGGCATCTCTTTATCTGCCATGCCGAAGTAAGTTGCACGATGGCGCGCAAACAATCCGATCTCCTGGAAGCTGCTCTTATCCACCAGCCGCTCGACCCGCTCCCGCGCGGTCAGCTTACCGGCGGCGTGTTGCTTCTCGATGCGTTCCTTGCCTCCGCCGAGTTCGACCGCGGCTCGCCGGGTTCGAAGGTCTGCCACCTTGTCTTCAATCGTTTTTTTCTTCGGACTTGCTGCTGACTTAACCATTCGTTCTCCCTAAAATCGATCGCTATGAAAATCAATGAATGCAATTAAAAAGAATGCAATTAAGAAGTCTGCCTCCATTTGCCTGTTCTATTTGCCCGGAGCCACGGTCACCCTGTGCTCCTTTCCGTTCAGAGTAATGACATAGTTCACTTCCGCCGCCAGCCCTGACCCATTGGGCGCTGCCGCTGCCGCAGCGGGAGCCTTGACCTCCGCCGCTTTCTTGGACGGATCTTTGCCCAGATTTTTGCGCCCCTCGCTGCGGGTCTTGAAAAACTTCGGCGCGACCTGGGGAAACATGGCATAGGTCAGCACATCCTCGTCGCTGCCGTTGTTGCCCTCCAAGGCGTGCGCCGCCGTACTTAACTGTTCCCACTCCGGTTTGAGCAGGTCGGCCGGACGAACCGTGATGGCCGGTTTCTTCGCCTGCGCTTCAGCTTTTTTCAACACCTCGGGGTTCTTTTCTCCCAGCGTGCTCCCGTAATAACCGAGCATAAGGTCGGCAAATTCTCCCGTCATCACCTTGTACTCGCCCATCAGCACGTTGAACACAGCCTGCGAGCCCACAATCTGGCTGGAAGGCGTCACCAGCGGCGGATAGCCCGCATCTTTCCGCACCTTCGGCACTTCCAGCAGCACTTCCTGCAGTCGGTGCGCGGCGCCTTGTCCCTTGAGCTGGCTCTCCATGTTCGAGATCATTCCACCCGGAATCTGGCTCTTGAAAATCTCCGTATCTACGCCGGTGAACTCGCTGAAGAATTCCCGGTACCGCGGCCGAATCGAAGCGAAGTGCCTCGACACCCGCAGCACCCGTTCCTTATCGACGCGGGTCTCGTACCCAGTCCCTTCCAGCATCTCGATCAGACTCTCGGTGGGATTGTGCCCTGGCCCCAACGACAACGAACTGACGGCCGTATCCACGATGTCGCACCCGGCCTCAATCGCCTTCATCAGCGAGACCAGCGTTACCCCGGTGGTGGCGTGCGTGTGAACATGCACCAGCATGCCGGCGCCACACTTCTGCTTAATGCCTTTCACCAGATCGTACGCAGGCTGGGGCTTCAGCAGCCCCGCCATGTCCTTGATGCAGATCGAATCGCGAGCCCATCTCCTGCAGCTGTTGCGCCATCTCGACAAAGGCCGCCACGGTATGCAGCGGGCTGATGGTGTAACAAATTGTGCCCTGCGCGTGCTTGCCCGTCTTCTTCACCGCAGCAATACTGGTCTTGAGGTTGCGCACGTCGTTCAGAGCATCGAACACGCGAAACACGTCCATCCCGTTCGCGGCAGACTTCTCTACAAAACGCTGCACCACTCCGTCTTCGTAGTGCCGGTAACCCAGCAGATTCTGCCCTCGCAGCAACATTTGCAGACGGCTCTTCGGAAGCAGCTTGCGGAACGTCCGCAGCCGTTCCCACGGATCCTCATTCAGAAATCGAATGCACGAATCAAAGGTTGCGCCTCCCCAGCATTCCACCGACCAATAACCGGCATTGTCGATGTCTTCGCATACCGGGATCATGTCGTCCATAGCCATACGAGTGGCCAGCAGACTCTGATGAGCATCTCTCAGCGCGAGTTCCGTAATCTCAATAACGCGGGACATGTAAGTCTCCTGATTCAACAATAATCCTTCGATCGAGTTGTCTTGCCGGAGGGAGCGTCCGAACCTCCGGCAGCCTTCCCGGAATGGTCCAGCGCCTGCACCGCAGAGAGCGCAAATTAGCTCTCCCGAAGAGCCGCGAACACAATCGGGATGTAAGTCCAGTGGGCGGATGTTCAGAGTCGATCGGCTGGGGTCCCGGCAACTTCAATTCAACCTCTCATTTTCCTGGAGCGGAGCCCGGAAACGCTTTGCCAGCTTGCACGACAGTGAGGCCAGAGAGGAATAAAGATCTTCGTTATGCACAATCATATACTGCGGGACATTCAACTTCACGGGAGCGAAGTTCCAGATCGCCTGAATGCCCGTTTTTACCATTTCGTCGGCCACCGCCTGCGCGACTTCGGCGGGAGTGGTGATGATTCCAATCGGAATGCCCATCTGCGGCACGATGTCGGCCAGTCCTTCTAGACTGAGCACCGTCCTGCCGTGGACGCTCTGTCCGATCTTGGCCGGGTCCACATCGAAGGCCGCCACCACCTGCAGCCCAAATTGCGAGAATCGCTCATGCCCGAGGATCGCAGTTCCCAAATGGCCAACCCCGACCAGGATAGCCTGGTTGACCATGTCCCACCCCAGGAAAGCCTCAATCGCAACCACTAACTCGGCTACCGAATAGCCTACCTTGGGCTTTCCAATGACCCCCGTAAATTGCAGATCCTTACGGACTTGCACCGGAACGAGCTTCAAGTCCCGGCCGATCGCGCTACATGAGACCAAGTTGATCCCCCTTGATTTCAGGTCTACGAGGTAGTGGTGGTATTGCGGCAGCCTTCTGAGGCTTGGCTCAGGAATCGATAATCCAGAGAGGCCCTTCATAATGTCATCTTCCCAATGCCGCCATCTTCCGATAAACAAGTATCGATATCTATTTACCGATTATGAATCGCCGCCGAAATGCTGTCAGTGACCACGATCACCCCAGATTCGCGCGAAAAGGCTTTCCGAGGGATCTCCAGACTAAGCATCGGGTTCCTCGGTGCACCTCTGTGTCCCCTCTGGTTTACGCTTCCTGCGGGCACCTAAAGCGATCCGGAACGATAGCGAACTCGGCCCGGAACGCAGCGATCTGCAACTTTCAGAGGAGTTCGCGTGTCTACTGATCATGCTTTGTGAAGAAAAGAGAGAGTTCTCATGACCCAAGAAGAGATCCGGCTGTCAGAATCTGGAGCTCGGAAGAAACATTGGAAGCGCTGGGGCCCCTATCTCAGCGAACGAGCCTGGGGCACGGTGCGCGAAGATTACAGTTCCGACGGCGATGCCTGGGATTATCTACCCCATGACCACGCTCGCTCCCGCGCCTATCGCTGGAACGAAGATGGATTGGCAGGCATCAGCGACCGGAAGCAGACCATGTGTTTTGCCCTCGCTCTGTGGAACGAGCGCGACCTCATCCTGAAAGAACGTATCTTTGGCCTGACGGGCAACCAGGGTAATCACGGTGAGGATGTTAAGGAATACTACTTCTATCTCGATTCCACGCCGACGCACTCCTACATGAAGTACCTGTACAAGTATCCCCAGGCGGAATTTCCCTACGGGCGACTGTTGGAGGAAAACCGGCGGCGCGGCAAGAACCAGCCGGAGTTCGAATTGCTCGACACTGGAGTCTTCAGCGACGACCGCTACTTCGATGTGTTCGTCGAATATGCCAAGGCCGATACCGAAGACATTCTGATCCAGATTACGGTTGCGAACCGCGGGCCCGAAGCGGCGAATCTTCGCCTGCTGCCAACGGTGTGGTTCCGCAACACTTGGTCATGGGGTAACTCAAAGCATCGCCCGGAGCTGCATGAAACGCATCCTGCTCCCGATCCCGTCATCGAACTGAATCATGACCGGCCTGGTAATCGCTGGCTGCATTGTGAAGGTTCGCCGGAACTCCTATTCACCGAAAACGAAACCAACGCCCACCGGCTGTTTGGCGTTGAGAACCACACTCCTTACGTCAAAGACAGCATCAACGACTACATCGTGCTTGGCGCAAGGGAAGCCGTGAATCCCGGCCACACCGGCACCAAGGCCGCAGCTCACTACCAGCTCACCGTGGGCGCGGGCGAGACCGCGGTTGTCCGCCTGCGCTTGACTGACTCCGACTTCAAGAGCCAGAACGCCTTCACCAAGTTCGATGAGATTCTCGCGACGCGCCGGCGCGAGGCCGACGAATTCTATGCCACGGTCATCCCGCAGGATCTTTCTGCCGATGCGCAGAACGTGATGCGCCAGGGTTTTGCCGGCATGTTGTGGTCCAAGCAGTTCTATCACTACGTAATCAAAGATTGGCTTGCGGGCGATCCCGGCAATCCTCCTCCGCCCGCGGAACGCAAGAACGGCCGCAACCACGAGTGGACTCACCTGTACAACGCCGACGTGATTTCCATGCCCGACAAGTGGGAATACCCGTGGTATGCCGCCTGGGACCTCGCATTTCACTGCATCCCGCTCGCACTCGTCGACTCTGATTTCGCCAAAGAGCAGCTCACCCTGATGTTGCGCGAGTGGTACATGCACCCCAACGGGCAGATTCCCGCCTACGAGTGGGCTTTCGGCGACGTCAATCCGCCGGTGCACGCCTGGGCGGCGTGGCGCGTCTACAAGATCGACAAGAAGCGCAAGGGCAAAGGCGATCGCGCCTTCCTGCAGCGTGTCTTCCACAAGCTGATGTTGAACTTCACCTGGTGGGTGAACCGCAAAGACGCGGAAGGCATGAACATTTTTCAAGGCGGCTTCCTCGGTCTCGACAACATCGGCGTATTCGACCGCAGTGCGCCCCTGCCGACGGGCGGATACATCGAGCAATCGGACGGAACCAGCTGGATGGCCATGTACACCTTGAACCTGCTAGCCATCGCCCTGGAACTGGCCGCCGAAGAGCCTTGCTATGAAGATGTAGCCAGCAAATTCTGGGAGCACTTCATCTACATCGCCCACGCCATGAGCCATCGCGGCCACGACGGCATGGGGTTGTGGCACGAGGAGGACGGCTTCTTCTACGACGTGCTCAAACTGCCCGACGGCACCCATTTCCCCATGAAGATTCGCTCCATGGTGGGATTGATTCCGCTGTTTGCCGTCGAAACGCTGGAGCCCGATGTTCTCGACAAGTTGCCCGACTTCAAGAAGCGTCTGGAATGGTTTATCGACAACCGTCCCGACCTCACCTCGAACATAGCTAGCATGCGGACGGAGGGCATGGGAGAGCGGAGGCTTCTTTCCATCGCGGACCCGGATCAGCTGCGCAGCATTCTGAAATTCATGTTGGACGAACGCGAATTCCTTTCGCCGTACGGAATCCGCGCGCTCTCCCAATTCCACCGCGATCATCCCTACTTGCTTCATCTAGACGGCATGGAGCACCGCGTGGACTATGACCCCGGCGAATCGTCCACCGGACTGTTCGGCGGAAACTCCAACTGGCGCGGCCCCATCTGGTTTCCCCTGAACTACCTGCTGGTCGAGTCGCTGCAGAAGTTCCATCACTACCTCGGCCAGGATTTCACCGTCGAGTTTCCCACTGGATCGGGAAACAGGATGACTCTGTGGGAAGTCGCGGGAGAACTTTCGCGCCGCATGACGAACATCTTCCTGCGCGACGGCCATGGCCGCCGGCCGGTGTTCGGCAACCTGGAAAAGTTCCAGACGGACCCGCACTGGCGCGACCTGGTTCTGTTTCACGAATACTTCCACGGCGATTCGGGAGCCGGAATCGGAGCCAGCCACCAGACCGGATGGACCGGCGTAGTTACGAAGTTGATCCAGCAAAGCGGGGAGTCCGGCAAGCGCTAGCAAAAAGAATCGGCAGCTGCGACGTCGCGCAGACTTGATCCATGAGAAGAAATAGAAATGAAAGCGGGCGCGAACCCCTATGCCGGATCGCTCAGGCTCGATCTTTCACGCTGGATAGCCTTCCGCCAATCGGCGATACTCACGGATCGCTTCAAACAGCGCGTGCGCTGACGTCGGCTGCACGCCCCGCGCGCGGTTCAGGTCTCCAATCTCGAACGCGATTCGCCATTGCCGAAACAACACGCGATAAGCCTCGAAGAGGCTGAGCTTGGGATCATAAATATGCGTGGCTTCGGAAGTGACGCCGTTGAGTTCGATGATCTTCATATTCCTCCCAGCCATCAAATCCTGTCGCGAAGGAACCCGCACGTCAAAGCGCCCGAAGAAGAAGCCATCGAAGCAGCGCGCCATCCGGTCGATAGTTTCCTCCAATGCGGGCGTGATGGTATTGCCTCCATCCAGGAATATGGCGCCGCGGCAATGCGTCCCGATCTCCACTAACTGCACCCTCTCCCCCGCCGCGGGCACGTGCTGAGTTCGTTCCGAATTCTTGCGCAGATAAAAATCTGCCATACAGACCGCCCGGTCATCGGCCAGAATCAATTCTTCTAGGGTGTGCGTGCCATCGCCGAGTAGAACCGGCATGCGCTTCTCCGTGACCGAAAAAACGCGCCCCCGGTCGGCCCCCGGATAGCGATAATAGAAGACCCCAAACTCCTCGCCGGCCACATAATCCTGCAGAATCACCGGGTAAGGCGCACGCTGCAGATAGTCTTGCAACTGCTCGGCAGAACGAACGATGCTAACGCCCGATCCGCGTTGCCCTGCATCCGGTTTCAAAACGACAGGGAACTGCAAGGCGTGGGCTCGCATGAACTCTTCCGCCTGCGCCCTGCGCCGCTCGGTCTCCCCGGCAGGCAGAAGAGTGAAAGCAGGCAGCCACGGAGTCGCGTCCTTCAAATGCGCGAGGATCTCGTATTTCGATTCGCCCACAAATCCGCCTGCCGCAATCGCCGGATTCGCGGAGGTAAAGAGCGTCCAGCTCCGGAATCTGATCCCGAGATACGCTATGTAGAGGATCACCGGCGGATAAAAGAAGTAAGGTGGCCAGAATTCCCAGCGATAAAGCCGCTTCCATCTGCGGACGATGGCGCGACGTCCCCTGTATGTCGCCAGCTTTGTGATCAACCGCACTAGGAGAAAGATTCCCGCCCCAACCAGCAACAGTTTCATTGAAAGTTGCCGGTGCGACAGAAATCCAACGTGCATGAGCGGCATTCCCAGGCCCGCCGAGAGTCCGACCACCAGCGGGGTCCACACCGCAGCGGCCAGCAGAAAGTAGCCCAGGAACTTGCGCGCGGAAGTGTGCAGTGCTCCGGCCGCAACGTAGGTGGGAAGCCGCGTCCCGGGAATAAACCGTGACGTGGCGATGGCGATCGCGCCATTCTTAGCGAGCCACTCCGATGCGCGATCCAGCGCTCCCGGCCGCACCACCCAACGTAACGGCGCGCGGGCCAGCACCGGACGGCCAATCCAACGCCCAATCGCAAATAAAAGCATGTCGCCGACGAAGATGCCCAGAAAGCAGGCGAATATGGCGAAGGGAAAGCTCATGCGGCCTTCTGCCACCAGCACACCCGCGGTGATGCAGGCCAAGTCCTCACTTACAAACGTCGCCAACGCCAGGGACATCAGCAAAACTGCGGAAGTTATAAATCCGGGCTCCGGCCAATGGCTCGTATCCATCGGTTGTGCGGCGAGCGCGATCCGATCCGCAGGAGCCGTGGCCCGCGTCGCCACGCGCCCCGCATCCACACGATCAAGAAAATCAATTAGAAACGGCTCCAGCGGCCGTGGGTCCATGAAGACCATGAAGTGATTGCCGGGGACGATGTGGAGTTCGCTCTGCGGGACCAAGCGGCTGGCTTCCTTCGCCGCTTCGACCGGCACCAGAGGATCGCGGCTGCCGTGCAAAATCAGCATCGGCCCGTTATAAGACGCTAGTATGCCGCGCAAGGGACGCTGGTCGGAGTCGTAGAAATTGCGCGCATAAGCGTATCCCATGTCTCCCCGATTCATTTCTCCAAACCGAGGCAAGGCAAGATCCATCAACCTCAGGCCCGCCAACTGCACGCCATGGATCGCGTGGTTGAGATGATAGTCGCCCAACATTTCCATCTCTTGCACGCCGATCGCCGACAGCATGGTCAGCGAGGCCACGCGTTCCGGCGCCAGCCGGGCCATGTTCAACACCACGCCCCCGCCCATGCTGTAGCCCACCAGGTTCGCACGCTGGATCCCTAGGCGATCGAGCAGCTGCCAGACGTAGACTGCATGAGCCCGGAATGAATAGTCCGGGATCCGGCTGCTCGAGTCGCCGAAACCGGGCAAGTCGGGAATGATCAGCCGACGCGGCCCTTGAATCTGCTTGGCGAGAAGTTGCAGCACCTCACTGTCGCCGGGGCTGCCGTGGATCAGCACCACTGGAATCCGGTCAGAATCGCCTTGTGCGGGAAAATTGAGGAATGCGATCTTGACCTGCCCCGGCACCGTCCGATCTCCCTTAACAGCCGAGACAACTACGACCTGCTTATCCGCCGAAATCGGAGTTGGGGCGGCGCGAAAACGCCAGCGCTGAAGATAGGAAGCCCCCAGGGCAAGCATCCAGCCCGCGACCAGAATGGACAATATCCAGCGCCGCCACGGTCGTTTCCGCTTGGAGTCGGTAGTTGGATCGGATGGCTTGGCCATGGGGATCGGGGAACTCGTCAGATCCCGGCATGACCGATGAGCAGGGAGTGCGGATCATTCATACGCATACTCACCGCGCGTTGCATCTCATTCGATTGGCCGGCGCGCATGCCGCATGGACTTCCCAAAAAGTGTTCCACGGCTACAGTCGCGGGGGCAAGATGAATCTCCGTGTAACTGAGCGTCTGCACGTCCTCCCGATGGACGCACACGCTGAATGGTCCGGGGCCCCCGGCGTGCGATGCGTGCAGCCTGCGGAGCCACGCCGCAGAACCGGCGTCGGCCTCAGAGAGAGCGTCGCGGCACGCAGCTCCACGCAGCGTCCCAGCCTTTTGATCCGAGAGACTCGAGGAAAACCAGTGCCGCGTTTCCCACCGGTGGACCTGGGAATCAATCTGCGTGGAATCCCAACGCCACTCCCTGATCTCTTTTTCGAACGCAAACACCCCAACCAGCCGAAACGGCAACATTCCTTTCAGGCTTGAAACTTGAAGCGCAGTACACAACTCTGCAAGCGAATGGGAAGCGATGAGAGCCGGGATAACCTGCCCGCGGCTCCGGGTTTTGGCGCCACTTTTGTCGGCTGCGTCATTCCAATTCAGCAGGGCGAGCACAATCCCAAGCTCATTGACGCCGATCCACGTACCGCCCTCGCCATCGCCGGGATAAATCGCCTTCGTCCCGTCGACTTCGTGAATCTCTGGGGGCTCTCCCTCGCCGCGCACGATTCTCTCGTCACGGTTCATTGCGATTCGGTGGCTCGTGTCACCGGCAATAAAGGTCAGAGTACACATGAGCTATCGAGTCGCAGTCTGACTTTCAAGATGTTTCAAAGTGGAAGGGGCTACCCCAAATTCATAAGGCAGCTGCACGCCCTCGCGGGCACACAGCAATTTGAGAATGGCGTAATGGTGGATGGCGTGTCCGACACAGAACATAACCTCACGCGCCAGGTTGGAACGAACCTGTTCCACAGTGCTCTCACCGTAACCAACGCTGTAGGCTACCAAGCATTCGCGACGCAGAAGCTCTGCGGTGACTCCGCGAAACTCATCGATCAGCCTCTCGGTCGCGAGGCGCGCCTCGAGAACGGAACACTCCAGCTGCGGATTCCGGCGCCGCTCGTCATAGTTGACCTGCCCGGTGCGAATCCCTTCCGCCAGGCAGAAAAAGTGGTCCAGCACATGCCGGTAGTGGGCCCCGAGCGATGACGCAAGCGCACCGTCCAGCGGACGGGCGTAAACCTCATCGCTCATACGATCCAGGAACGTACATGCCTGTTGCAGAACGTCTTCAATTGCGATAGTCAGCGAAGGCGTCGTCATATCAGAACCGTGCCCCTAGTACCGGAATTTGCTGGCGATGCAGGAACAGAGCGAACGCGCTGGTGACCACCACCGTGACGGCCAACCCAAATAAAAGTCCCTTATCTCCCTGCACCTCAATGCCCAGAAAAGTTAAGTGGCTCAAGATGGCTCCGCCGGTGACTGCGATAGCCAGGACAGCGCCCGCCCACACAAAACGCGGTGTGAGCAAAAGTATAGCCGCGATCAGTTCCACAATCCCCGAGCCAATCCGTGCCGAGACCTCGACCGTGCCGATTGCCGCGAACGGGAGGTAGCCGTGGACGAACGTCCCGACCTTCGTAAAGATGTAAACCGACTCGGGCGCCGCCGTGAACTTGAAGAAAAGCGTCTGCAGCAAGATCAGCGCGGCAACGATCCGGCAAACCCAACTGAAGATCAGAATTGGAGTGGTCATCGCTGTA
>CAWDBW010000025.1:0-58925 GCA_963800405.1 uncultured Acidobacteriota bacterium | reverse complement strand
TTGTGGTCTGCTGGAACCATCGTATTGCTTCGCCTGATCACGAAGTACAAACTGGAAGGCTACAAATTCGTCACCATCCCGCAGATGTTGGAAAGAAAAACCTGAGCCCCGGGTGCCCCGTCCTTGTCTCTGCGTTCTTTGCAGAGACAGGGCGGGATTAACTCTGCGGAAATTCTAACCCCGAAGCATGATTCCGAGGCATGATCAAAATGAAACGCGTACTTCTCTTCCTGATTATCACCGCGACCTTCGCCGCCGCCCAGCCCAAAGCCCTCTTCTACATGACCGACGCTCCAGCTCCGTCCAGTCGTTCACCCAGCATGCCGACAAGATCGACACTCTGGTTCCCGCATGGTATTCCGTCGACGGCAACGGTCTGGTCTGGGCAGCCCGAATCCCGCAGTGCTCAAAATCGCCGCCGAACGCCACGTGCCGGTCATGCCCATTGTCGCCACGGCAGCGCAAGCCGAACTGCACAAACTCCTCACCACTCCCGCGTCGCGAACGGCCTTCATCGACGCGCTCCGTTCAGAGTGCAAAAAGTTCTCCTACAGCGGCTTCCAGATTGATTTCGAGAACGTGAATTGGACCGACCGCGATCTGCTCTCCAGTCTGGTCGCCGACACTGCCACTGCTCTTCACAAAGAAAGCCTGCAACTCACGATCGCGACCGTGCCCAACGCGCCGGGATATCCGGGCAAAAGTAGTTTTTCCCACTGGCTTTATGCCAACTGGCGCGGGGCTTACGATCTCAAAGCTCTGGCCCAGTCCGTCGACCTGATTTGCCTGATGACTTACGACCAGAACACCCGCTGGACCGAGCCCGGTCCAGTCGCCGGCTATCCTTGGACCGTCGAGAACCTCGATTACGCCCTGCAATTCGTGCCCAAAGAAAAACTGTCCTTAGGCATTCCCGTCTATGGCTACCACTGGTTCGCGGGCGATCCCGGAAAGGATGAAAAAACGAACCCCACCGCCGAATACATCGGCCAGCAGGATGTCGACCAGTACCTCGCCGCCTACCATCCCCACGTGGAATGGGACTCCGCCGATCGCACACCCTGGTTTTATTTTTACCGCGACGACGAGCGCGAATGGGTGTTCTACACCAACCAGCGAAGTTTTCAGGACCGTCTGAATCTCGTCCGCGACCGCGCTTTGCAGGGATTCTGTTCGTGGTGCTTGGCACCGAGGACCCGGAGATCTGGTCCCTACTCCCGTCCCACAAATAGCCGCGGAATCATCGTCGCACGCCGTTCCTGTCTGCTGTTCGGCACACATTGCGTTGCGCCGTCGCGTGGCGTCACCGTGGAAGAGCGGCGCTTCAGCGCCGCGTCAAGCATTCCAATACGTATCGGGCTTTAGCCCCTGCGATCCGCCGGGTCAAGAAACATCGCGCCGGAATATCTCCGCGCTTATCCCCGCACCGCCGCGAACGCCAACTTCGCCGCCGCCATCGTCCGTTGCACATCTTCCTCAGTGTGCGTCGCCCCCAGAAACGCCGCCTCATACTGCGAAGGCGGCAGATACACGCCGCTGTCCAGCATGCTGCGAAAGAATTTCCCGAACGCCTCGGTATTCGACTTCGACGCCGAATCCCAATCCGTCACCGGCCCCTTCTGGAAGAACCAGGTGAACATCGATCCCACGCGGTTGTGGCACAGCGCGACCCCAGCATCCTTAGCCGCTGCCGCCACGCCCTCCACCAACTCCCCGCTCAACTTCTCCAGCCGCGGATAAATCTCGCCCTTGCGCTCCCGCAACTGCTTCAGCATCGCGCATCCCGCCGCCATCGCCAGCGGATTCCCCGACAGCGTTCCTGCCTGATACATCGGCCCCAGCGGCGCCACCAGATCCATAATTTCCTTCGGCCCGCCGTACGCGCCCACCGGCAACCCTCCGCCAATAATTTTTCCCATCGTGGTCAGGTCAGGACGAATGTTGTACAGTTCCTGCGCCCCACCATACGCCACGCGAAATCCCGTCATCACCTCGTCAAAAATCAGCACCGACCGTTCCCGCTCTGTCAGCATCCGCAGCCCCACCAGATAATCGTCCGCGGCTGGAACGCATCCCATGTTCCCCACCACCGGCTCCACAATCACGCACGCAATCTGATGTTTATATTTCTGGAATGCATGCTCGACCACCGAGAGATTATTGAACGGCAACGCCAGCGTGAACTGCGTGAATTCTTCCGGCACGCCCGCCGATCCCGGAATCCCCAGCGTCGCCACTCCTGACCCGGCCTTCACCAGCAGCGCATCCGCGTGCCCGTGATAGCACCCTTCAAACTTCACAATATATTTTCGTTTCGTGTAAGCCCGTGCCAGCCGGATGGCCGACATGGTCGCTTCCGTCCCCGAACTGACGAAGCGCACTTTCTGCACATGCGGAAACGCCCCGATCACCAGCTCCGCCAGGTCGGCTTCCGCAGGCGTCGAAGCCCCGAAGCTCGTGCCATTGCAGGCCGCTGCCAAAATCGCGTCCAGCACATTCGTCTCGGCGTGCCCCAGAATCAGCGGTCCCCACGATCCGATGTAATCGATGTACTCGTTTTCGTCAGCGTCCCAGATGTGCGAGCCCTTGCCCCGCACAATGAACGGCGGATCGCCTCCCACCGATCGAAACGCCCGCACCGGCGAGTTCACTCCTCCCGGAATCATGCTCTCCGCGCGCTGCTGCAAGCGCCGCGACTGTTCGGTCTTACGTGATGGAGTGGACGGCATCGAATCCTCTCGACACTGAAAGAATCTAAAGAACACAGGCAACGAGAAAAATCTCACCTGATCGATCCAGGCAACCGAATACTATAGCAGCGCCCGCCGACCGGAATTCATCAGATATTCATCGTTCTGCAATCCCGTTGCAACATCGCGGCGGTAACGTAAAACCATCAAGTTGCCCTTCTAACCGGGAGGGTTTTTGAGGGACAGTCTCGGGGGCTCCGGACTGTCCCATTTGTTTTTGCCTCGGTGCCCAGTTTTGACTGTGTGGTACGGGCAGTGTGGTGACGGTCTGTGTGGGGACGGGCGACTCGCCCGTCCGCGGCGCGCCAGCGCCGCAGGTTTCCCATCCCCCACCACAGCCCATTAACCGCCATTAACTCCCCATCGTATAATCATCCCCAATGATCACTGTCTCCAAAGAGGACTACCTCAAGTCGATCCTCGAAGCCGAGAGCGAAGGCGAAGCCGTGATCTCCGCCCGCCTCGCCGACCTGTTGAAAGTCTCTCCTCCGGCCGTCACCATGGCGCTGCGTCGCCTGAAAAAAGACGGCTTAGTGCGCGTCGAAACCGGCGGCGAGGTCCGCCTCACCGCCGCCGGCCGCAAGATCGCCCGCAAGCTGACTCTCCGCCACCATTTGATCGAACGCATGCTGTCCGAACTCTTCGGCATGGAATGGTGGAAAGTCCACGACGAGGCCGAGCGCCTCGAACATGCCGTCAGTCCCGATTTCGAAGCCAAGCTTCTGGCCAAGTTGGGCTCCGGCGGCGCCTGTCCGCACGGCAACCTGAGCGAACTCGAAGGCCCCGCCAGCCGCCGCCGCCGCGGCCTGGTCCTGCTCGCCGACGCCGAACTCGACCGCACTTACGCCGTCAGCGGAATCTACGAACGCGATCGCCGCCTGCTTGAGTTTCTCGAGCACCGCGGTGTCCGCCCCGGCGCCAAACTTCGTCTCCTCGAGCGTAACTACGACCAGACCCTTACTCTCGCTACTCCCGCCGGAACCGTATCGCTCGGCCCCGCCGCCTCCGGCCGAGTATGGCTCGCCCCCGCTCCGCACCCCAAGCGTTGAGATCAGGTGCCCCATGCTCCACCGCGCGTCGGTGGCCCATCCTTGTCTCTGCGTCTTTTGCAGAGACAGGGTGGGGATTTTGACTCTGCGGGTGCCCCGTTTCTCTCTTGGCGCGAGAAACCCTGCCACCCTCGAAAAATAGTTAACCATAGTTTATATTGTGTTATATACTTGCGCTAATTGTTTGAGCCTCGAAACAAGGCTCCGCTCAGCCCCTGCTTCTCCTGCATGAACGAAACGACCACAAAGCCGAAGCCGCGCGGGGAATTGCCGTTGCACGCCTCCGCACAAACCACCCCCGGCAATATGGTCATCACCCACGAAGACATCGACCGCGCCCACGACCGCCAACGCGTCTTCACTACCCGCTCCCAGCGCGGCCCCTGGTCACGCGCCCGCCTGCTCTGGTTGCTCATTGGCCCCGGCATCCTCGTCATGCTGGGCGAAAACGACGGCCCCAGCATGCTCTCCTACGCCGCCACCGGAGCCCGTTACGGTATCGGCTTCTTCCTCCCTTTCGTCGTGCTCACCTTCCTCATGGCCTGCGTGGTTCAGGAAATGACCGTGCGACTTGGCGCCGCCACTCACCGCGGCCACGCCGAACTCATCTTCGACCGCTTCGGCCCCTTCTGGGGATGGTTCTCCATGATCGACCTCATGGTCGGCAACTTTCTCACCCTGGTCACCGAGTTCATCGCTATCCGCGCCGGCCTGGGATTTTTCGGCGTGCCCCCCGCTGTCTCCGTTCTCGGCGCGTGGGCTGTCCTCTTCGTCGCCCTAATGGCCCACCGCTACTGGACCTGGGAGCGCATAACCCTCGTCGCCGCCATGTTCAACCTGGTGTTCATCCCCGTCGCCCTGCTCACCCATCCTCACTGGGGAGCGATTGGCAGCGCACTCCTCACCTGGAAACCGCTGCCCGGCGGCCTCACCCAGGAAACCGTTCTGATTCTGCTCGCCAATATCGGCGCCACGGTCACACCCTGGATGCTTTTTTTCCAGCAGAGCGCTATCGCCGACAAGGGCCTTACCACCCACGACATCCTCTTCGGACGCATCGACACCGTGCTGGGCGCGGCTTTAGCCGCCCTGGCCGCGCTGGCCACCATCGTCTGCACCGCCCCGCTGTTCGCCCACGGCATGTCCACCGGAAACTTCGAAGCCGCCGAGTTCGCGCAAGCTCTGCAACCCTTCGTCGGACACTGGGGCTCCGCACTCTTTGCGCTCGGCATGTTTGAAGCCGGCATGGTCGCCGCGGTCACCATTTCAACCTCCTCCGCCTACGCCTTCGGAGAAGTTGCTCACCGTCCCCACAGCCTGAATCTTCCCTTCCAGCAGGGGAAATCTTTTTATCTTGTACTGATTCTCGAAGCGGCCGCGGCCGCCGGATTAGTCCTGATCCCCGGCATTCCGCTCGTCTACATCGTCCTGATCGTCAACGTGATCGCCGTGCTGGCCATGCCGCCCGCCCTGCTCTTCCTCTACATGCTGGTCAACGACCGCGAAATCATGGGCGACCTGGTCAGTCCCTTGTGGGCCAACATCCTCGCGCTCGGCGTCGTCGTCATCCTGGTGGCCGCGGGAATATTGTTCGGCGTCAGCGTAGTCGCTCCCCACGCCCTCGCGTTCTTTGGAGGAACATAATTTGGAGGAAGATAGATGAACCCGGGAATCAGCCGTGGAAGAGCGGCGGCTTCAGCGCCGCGTAGAGCAGGCACAAAGAATCCGGGCTTTAGCCCCGGAGGCGTTCCTCCTCGGCAGTTTGCGGGGCTCGGTTTTGGGTGGCGCAGCGCTTCTAGCGCTGCGATCAAGCTTGCCCTTGACGCAAGGGCTTTCGCCCCTGAGGGCGCACCTTCCGCTCCACCCGGAGGAGCATCCTAAGATGGATCCACATTTCAATTCCGCTTCCACCGCCGATGTGAACAGCAAAGACCTCGCCTCCGTCGTCGCCTCCCTCGAACCGGACCAACTCATCTCCGAAAAAGAGAAACATCACTGCCCCCGCCGCCAACTTACGCGCGCTGAAATGATCCTGTTCTGGGCCCTCCGTCTTTATCTCGTCTTCATGTTCGGAATCGTGATTTATCAGATCTTGACCGGCGCACGATAGCTTAATCGAGAAGAAAACGAAATCGGGCTTGGAAACATGATTCGCGCGCTGCACATCACGCTTCTTTTCACAGTAGTCGCACTGCTCTCTCCCTGCACGTTCGGCCAGGGAGAGACCACTAGCGCGATCGTTGGCCAGGTCTCAGACACATCCGACGCCGCCATCCCGCGCGCCATCGTCATTGTTACCAATCGCGAAACCGGCGCCACCCGAAGAAGTCAAACCGACGAGGCTGGCCGCTTTGATTTTCCCCAGCTCAAGCCCGGCAGTTATTCCGTTCGTGTCGAAGCGCCAGGCTTTGAGCCCCAACAAAACAACAGCGTGTTCTCCGGTCTGGGCCAAAAACAGACTGTCGATTTCAAGCTTAAAGTGGCTCAAGCCAGGGAAGTCGTCGAGGTCAGTTCCCAGCCTGCGATGATCAATCCAGAAGATGCCAACACTTCCACCAACTTGACCGCACCCGCTCTGGAGAATCTACCCAATCCCGGCGGAGACTTAACGTATCCGCTGCAATTCGCCCCCGGCGCCCTCATCAACACGGCTGGCAGCGGCAACGATTTCGTCGGCGGCACCAACGGATACGGCAACGTTGAGTTCAATGGCCTGCCTGCTCTCTCCAACGGCTATATCGTCGATGGGCTCGAAACCAACGACCCGCTCACCAATCTCAACAGCGGCCTCTCCACCAACCTCGTGCTCGGACTGAATTCGATTTCCGAAGTCACCGTCAACACTCTTTCCTATTCCGTCGACCAGGGTCGCTACGGTGCGGCCCAGGTCAACTACGTCACCAAATCCGGCACCAACGACTTTCACGGAAATCTCTACGAATTGTGGAATGGAGCGATCCTGAATGCGGCGGATTATTTCACCAACGCGACTCCGGGCAATCACAAGCCCGGATCAACCGTCAACCATTTCGGAGGCAGTCTCGGCGGTCCCATTCTCCATGACAAACTGTTCTTCTTTTTCGACAGTGAATGGGTTCGCATCGCATTGCCCATCGTCACTCCCACTACGGTTCCTACCCTCGCCTTTCAGCAATATGTCTTGCAGCAGCTTCCGCTCGGCGGCACCGACTCGGTCACCGGATCGACTTACCCCGCCGCGCCGCAGCTGGTCCCGCTCTATGAGCAGATGTTCTCGCTCTACGGCAACACCAGCGGATCGCCCTTAGCCATACTCGGTTGTCCCTTCGATGTAGGCGGAGGCCCGCCCGCGATATCCAATGACGGAAACGGTTGCGCGAATCGGCAAAGCATCTCGCACTCCAGCGATGACCACGAACAGGTGCAGACCGCCCGCATCGACTACAACGTCAACGAGAAGAACGTTGCTTGGTTTCGCTTTCAGGCCGACACTGGCTTGCAAGCCGCGTGGACCGACCCCATCAACCCCCTGTTCGATGCGATTTCTCCGCAGCCTCTCTATTCTTTCGCGGCCGGATACACGCACGTTTTTTCGCAGCGGCTGGTGAACTATTTCAATCCCGCTTTTTCCTGGTACGAAAGCCTGTTCGCGCCCAGCGATTTTCAGAAAACACTTTCTGCATTCCCGATTGTTCTGCAAGGCAGCGGCGCGAACGCGCCATTCACTACCGTCGGCGGGCTGGACAATACCTGGCTTCAGGGCAGGCGTGCCTCCCGCTTCTTCATCAATGACAACCTGGCCTGGAGTCACGGCGCCCACGAACTGCGCTTCGGAACCAATACCCGTATCTTCCGCTTAAACGACTATGACTTTGGCGAAGGTTCGGTCCCGACCGTGACCTTCACCACCCTGCCCCAATACACTTACGGCGTCGCCTCCACGGCAACCAAAACTTTCCCCGCGTCCGCCAACGAGCCCTTCAATTTCCTGAACCTCGATCTGTACGCGCAAGACACGTGGAAAATGACCCGCAATCTGACCTGGACTTTCGGCTTGCGCGACACCTTGAATTCCAATCCACTCAATCCTCATCGCCAGGTCGCGCGACTGCCCGGCTCGTTCGCCTCCATCCCGCATGACGTGAATCAGCCGCTCAACTCCGCCATTCAGACCGGCCTCGGTCATGTTTTTGCTTCGACGCCGCTCGTGATCCTGCAACCGAGGATGGCAGTCGCCTGGCAACTCGAACCGAAAACCGTGCTGCGCACCGGCTTTGGCGTCTTCGGCGACATTCTCCCCGGCAGCGTCGCCGATCTTGTGGGCGTTAACCCGCCCTACGTTCAGACGTTCCAGGGGGGCCTGCTCGGCACTGTCGGGGGTACCGCCCTTGCCCCGGAGTGCCGAACAGCGCAATCGACGCAACCGTAGCCGCACATCAGATTTTCAGCTCTGGCTTTCCCACAGCCCAGCTTTCCTGCGCATCTCCACAATCAAATCCCACAACCTGTCTTCCTCCCGTCGCGATTACAGCCGTTCCCGACGGCACGCTGCGCGCTCCCTATTTCATGGAATGGAGTCTGGGACTGGAACATCAATTCGCCGCCACTGCAAGTGTGCAAGCGCAATACGTCGGCACCCGTGCCGTGAACCAGCCCTACTTGACGCAAGTAAACGGCTATCAGACGGTGTGTCAAGGCTGTTTCGCGCCGTTCCCTTATTTACAGCCGACCGACCCGCGATTCGGCGCGGTCACGCAGCTCTCCACCGGCGAAAACAGCCACTACAACGGCCTGCAACTCACGGCCATAAAACGTCTCAGCCACGGTCTCCAGGGTCAGATCAATTACTCCTTGAGCCGCTGCCTCGACACGGTTTCAAATGGAGGATTCCTGCAATTCTCCGCGGGCGGAATCCTCTCGCCACTCCCGGGAGAACTGGCCCGCGACTATGGCCCCTGCGATTACGACATCCGGCACAATCTCAACGCGCAGTACGTTTATCAACTGCCTGTGAAAGTGAGCCATCGCGTGTTGGGATACGCGCTCAACGGCTGGCAGATTTCCGGCACAGCTTTTTGGCATAGCGGGATTCCGTTCTCAGTCCTGAGCACTCCTTATTCCGCATGCGTCAAGGCGAACCCCAACGGGCCTTGTACACCGAGGGGCATCGTGCAGGGCAGTGGCCCGCAATTCGCCAGCCTCATTCCCAGCGTCCCGCTCTACCAGCACCATCCGATTCCCGGAGTCACGCAAGCGGGCACGCTTCAATGGCTGAATCCGGACGCTTTCGCGTCCGCCGTCGATCCGAGCACAGGACTGTGCAATGGCGGCGACAGTCCGCAAACTTGTCAATTCGGCAACCTCGGCCGCAATGCCCTGCGCGGTCCCGACTTTGTCTGGAGTGATTTCTATCTCACCAAGTGGTTCACTCTCGCCGAGCACGTCAAGCTGCGGCTGGAAGCCCAGTCCTTCAATTTGTTCAACCATCCCAACTTCGGCCTGCCCAGCATGGCCCTGGCCGGCATCCCCGGAAAGCCTTCGACCCAAACCGGATTCGGCGCTCTTACCTACACAACCTCTCCGCCAACCGGCTTGCTCGGCGTTGGCTTAGGCGGCGACAGCAGTCCCCGCATGATCGCATTCCAAGCGCGGCTGGAATTCTGAACATCGTCGCCGCGCTACGCAATTCCCACCCAAACGCATTACACTATTAGCTTGCAGTCTGCGCGCCTTCATCCCCACGCGCCCCAATTCATACCTCGAGGAAGGCCATCATGTCGGCAAACAGTTTCGGCAGCAAATCCATTCTTAAAGTCGGTAGCAAAGAGTACGAAATCTACCGCCTCGACGCCCTCGACAAGCAAGGCATCTCCACCAAGCACCTCCCATTCTCGCTGCGCATCCTGCTCGAAAACCTGCTGCGCACCGAAGACGGCCGCAACGTCACCCAGGAAGAAGTGCGCGCCCTCGCGAATTGGAATAGCCAATCGAAGCCCGAAAAAGAAATTGCCTTCACTCCCAGCCGCGTCCTGCTGCAGGATTTCACCGGAGTCCCCTGCGTCGTCGACCTCGCCGCCATGCGTGACGCCATGAAAACTCTGGGCGGCGATCCCGCGCTCATCAATCCTCTGCAACCGGTCGAACTCGTCATCGACCACTCCGTCCAGGTCGACGAATTCGGCACCGCCCAGGCTTTCGACATGAACGCCCTGCTCGAATTCCAGCGCAACAAAGAGCGCTACTCTTTCCTCCGCTGGGGACAAACTGGTTTCCGCAACCTCGCCATCGTCCCCCCCGACACCGGCATCGTCCACCAAGTCAATCTCGAATATTTAGCGCGCGTCGTCTTCGTCCACGAGAGCCCGGGCAAGCGCCTAGCCTATCCCGACACTCTAGTCGGCACCGACAGTCATACGGTCATGGTGAATGGTTTGGGTGTGCTCGGCTGGGGCGTCGGTGGGATTGAAGCCGAGGCGGCCATGCTCGGGCAGCCGGTCTCCATGCTGATTCCGCTGGTGGTGGGCGTGAAACTGACGGGAAGATTACGCGAAGGCGCGACGGCCACTGATTTCGTTCTCACCGTCACCGAGATGTTGCGCAAGCACGGCGTCGTCGGAAAATTCGTCGAGTACTTCGGCCCCGGCCTCAAAGACCTGTCGCTGGCCGATCGCGCCACCGTCGCCAACATGAGTCCCGAATATGGTGCGACGTGCGGAATTTTCCCGATTGACAAAGAAACTCTGAAGTATCTGCGGCTCACCGGACGCAGCGAAGAGCAGATTGCCCTCGTCGAGGCTTACAGCCGCGAGCAAGGACTGTTTCACGACGAGAAGACTGCGGAAGCGGAATACTCCGAACTGCTCTCGCTCGATCTGGCGACGGTCGAGCCCAGTCTGGCCGGGCCGAAGCGGCCGCAGGATCGCGTGGTTCTCTCGCAGGCGGGCGAGTCGTTTAACAAGGCGCTGCCTTCGCTGATCAAGCCAAAATCCGCAGCCAAGACCGCGGCAACGACAACCGTCGCCACGAACAGCGCGAAATGGGAGCAGGAAGGTGGAAGTCCGTCCGCCATCGGCGTGGAAGATCCGAATGTGCACGAGCATGTTTCCGCGTCGGTGAAAGACGCGCTCAAGCACGGCAGCGTCGTCATCGCCGCCATCACTTCCTGCACCAACACATCGAATCCCTCCGTTCTGATCGGCGCCGGGCTGCTGGCGAAGAAAGCTGTCGAGAAAGGGCTGACCGTTCCGTCGTGGGTCAAGACCTCGCTGGCTCCCGGATCGAAAACCGTGACCGACTATCTCGCCAAGGCCGGATTGACGCCCTATCTCGAGAAGCTGAAATTCCATCTGGTCGGCTACGGCTGCACCACTTGCATCGGCAACTCCGGGCCGCTGCCCGAAGAAGTTTCGAAGGCCATCGACGAGAAAGAATTAGTGGTCGCGTCGGTGCTTTCCGGGAACCGAAACTTTGAAGGCCGCATCAATTCCGAAGTCCGCGCCAATTACCTGATGTCGCCGCCGCTAGTCGTCGCCTTCGCGCTGGCCGGCCGCATCGACATAGACCTACGCAAAGACCCCATCGGCAAAGGCCGCGATGGACAGCCAGTTTACCTGGCCGACCTCTGGCCGTCGTCGCGCGAGATCGAAGAAACCATGCAGCAGTCGATCACTTCCGAAATGTTTTCGAAATCCTACGCCGACGTCTTTCAGGGCGACGAGCGCTGGCGCGGCCTGGCCGTGCCCAAGGGCCAGACCTACGCCTGGGAAAAAGATTCGACCTACATTCGTCAGGCCCCATATTTCGATGACATGGCGGTGAAGCCGGCGCCCGTGCAGGAGATCAAGAAAGCTCGCGTGCTGGCCGTTCTCGGCGACAGCGTCACTACCGACCACATCTCGCCCGCCGGGTCAATTAAGAAAGATGGACCCGCCGGAAAATATTTGCAGGAGCATGGCGTGAAGCCGACGGATTTCAACTCCTACGGCTCGCGCCGCGGCAATCACGAAGTCATGGTCCGCGGCACCTTCGCCAACGTCCGCCTGCGCAACAAGCTGGTCGCGACCGAAGGCGGATTCACCCGCCACCTTCCCACCAACACCGAAATGTCGATCTTCGACGCGTCGGAAAAATATCGCGCCGCCGGAATCCCGCTTGTGGTTTTAGCCGGCAAAGAATACGGCTCCGGCTCATCGCGCGACTGGGCGGCCAAAGGCCCGGCGCTGCTGGGCGTCCGCGCCGTCATCGCCGAAAGCTACGAACGCATTCACCGCTCCAACCTGGTCGGCATGGGAGTCCTGCCCCTGCAATTCCCCGCCGGCCAGAACGCCGAATCGCTCAAGCTGACCGGCGAAGAAGTCTTCGAGATCACCGGCATCCGCAACCTGGTCGACCACTTCGCCGCGGGAAGCACAGTAAAAGTCCGCGCCACCGCGAAGGGCCAACCGAACATCGAGTTTGATGCGCTGGTCCGCATCGACACGCCCCAGGAAGCGCTGTACTACGCCAACGGTGGGATCTTGCAGTATGTGTTGAGGCAGTTGTTGGCGACGAAGAAGGAAGCGGTGGAGGTTTAGGCTGCCGTCAAAGAAATCGATGAACGTCCGGTCTGTCCCCGGGTTCCCCTCGGGGTTTCCTTGTCCCCGGGTTTCCTCGCTATTGACCTCAAGGTGTCGGATTGGCTGGGGGCAGCGCCGAGGTGAATGCTCGGTTTTTACCTGTGAGGATACTCTCTACGGTCTCACGATCGTCATACAAGTCTTCCAAGATGCGCTGGCTGTATCGGTGCGCGTCTTCATATTCCGACTCGTCTACCACACGCCATTCATCGTGCAGGATGTCGTTGCCTAGGACCCGGATGTTCTCATGCGCACGCTTCCTTCTGGATTCAGTGATGACTCCGTCGTCTGCCGCAGCGTCTATCCTGTGCTTCAAGCTCTTACTCTTGAACTTCTTGCCGTTGTTGTCCACGTCAACCTCGGTGTAGCCATTCTTTGTCAACACCTTTTCCAGGACCGATCGCAGTAAAGCCGACGCAGCGCGATAAGCGCCGTGGGAGGCGACCAGTTCCGCTTCTCTGAACTCTCCGCTGATATCGTTAGGTACCATGGCGGGAAGGTTCAGGCATTCGACTGCCACGGGATAGAAGGACTCCAGCACCGCCGTCGAGGAATGCCCTGCGTCGTGAAGTTTCGCAACGCCTCCTCGGCCACATGTGTTGCAGCGAAAGAACTGCCACAGAATCCGCGAAAACTGCCTGTTCTGATACATGTTGTAGACGTTGATAATTACGGCACCCAGCGACGTGTTGCTATGCCCTTTGGTGTCAAAGCTGGTGACCGCTCCGCAATCCGGGCACGGGGCGAGGATGGTGTCCTCCTGCCAGTTATAGGTTGGCCTTCTCATCTTCTTTAAAATTTTAGCATCCAGGAGGCAATGCCACTTGCCGGGTGCCCCGGTTTTAGTTCTCGTTTTCACCAGCAACACAATGGGTGCCCCGTCCTTCGCGCTGTTTGCGAAGGGCGGGAGTCGGGAAGGCTTGCATCGAGAGTTACCCAATCTTGTGCTGGCAGCATTGCCTCCCGCCCTTGCAAAAAGCGCAAGGACGGGGCACCCAGGGTTTTGGTTGTGCAGGCGGTCGAAGAGCGGTGCTAGGCCGCCGGTGGTCGGAAGGAAATCTTCGTCCAGCCTTCGTTCACTCGCACGGGTCCGGGCTCGCCGAGGAGATAAAAACGATAACTGCTCCAGCGCCATTCCTCCGGTGAACTCACCAAGCCACGCTTCACCGGATTGCGGTGGATATATCTCAGCTTCTCTACTCGCTTGTTCGTCGTGAAGACGTTGAAGTCGTAGAAACGCTCCTGCCAGAATGGCGTGCGGCGCGCGCTCCCCCGTTTCTTCGGCAATAGTAGCCGGGCCGTGCGCTGCTTTAACACTTGCATCACTGTGGATGGAGTTCCGACTTTTGGTTCGGTGATGAGCAGGTGGATGTGTTCCGGCATGACGACGTATCCCACGACCACGAACCGATAGCGTTCGCGAGTCTGTTCCAGAATCGAGAGAAAATGGTCTCGGCTGGATGCGGTGCCTAGAACAGGCAAGCGCTGGTAGCACGAAGAAGTGATGAAGTGCAGGTGATTAGCGCCGTAGGTGCGATGCAGGCCGCGTGGCATGACTAACGAGAATGGTACAGGCGGCATCGCTACCCGCCCTTGCAAAAAGCGCAAGGACGGGGCACCCAGCGTTCCGTAACGGGAAGCAAAAAGCCAGTTACTTGGAGTTAGCGGCACTTGGCGGTGGCCAGGTCGCGTCTGGATTTTGCTAGTAATCCCCAGGCTTCGCGGTAGGGTTCGTATTTGTTGCGGTTGTAGTTTGGGCCGACTTCTGGACATAGCAGGATGCCTCCGATCGGCTTTGGACCAAGAATCACGGAGGCGGGAATCAGGTACCAGACATTGGTGGGGATGACGTAGCTGGCGAAGAGATCAACTCTGGCGAGGTCATAGCCGGTGACGCCATCGCCTCCGCGAAACCGGCAGTAGTAGCCCGAGCGCCTGCGGGAGGAAGTGGATTTCACCTGCACCCGGAGAAGGTGTGCAGCCTGGTCGATGCCGACGTCGTAGGTAAGGGAGTCTCCCCAGGGTGTGAGTACGTGATAGCCGTGCAATGCGGCCTCCGCCATGAATTGGAGTTCGACCCACTCGCCGCGCTGCTTGAAGTTCTGCCCCCATTGCTTCATTGACCCGCCCCCCGAGATTCGGCCCGAAAACACGAAAGGCGCGACCGGTGGGCCGCGCCTTCTGACTGAATTTGTCTATATATCCAGAATAGCAAATTGGCGGGGGTAAACCGGAAAGGGTTGGAAGGTTTATATTCGACGCGGTTTCATTGGGTTAGGTCGAATCGTGTAGTTCTTGCCTATTGACAAGATTTCGGCTGAAGCGCCGTTTTTCCGCGTCGGCAAGAATCCCCACGTCTCAAACGCGAGACGTGGGGCACCCGGGTGAAGATCAAAGTCAAGATCGAGATCAAGGTCAAAGGCAGCGGACAGGAGTGTCCGCTCCACACTAGAACTCGATATGCGCGCGGAAGGTGGGGACGACGACGGGGCCGCGGTCGCGGTTGTAGCCGGGATTGTTGATGTGCTGCACGCCGGGCGCGAGATAGATACCGCGCCAGGTGTGCACGGTGTAATAAGCCTCGAAAATGTTTTCGCGGCCGTAGTTCAGGGCGCCGTCGCCGAGGAGGAAGCCGAGGCCTCCGGCGGCGAGATAGTTCTGGTGATCTTTCTTGATGGCGTTGCTTACGAAGGCGACGCCGGCGCGGTCCTGCTTGCGATGCCACCACGCGCCGTTGGCGCCCAGGCCCTCGGCGAAAGTCTGATCGACTTCGGTATAGGCGAACGATTCGGTCTTGCCGTTATCCCATCCGAAGCGGGCAAAGGCGGTGAGGTAGCGCGTGAGATTCTGCTCGGTATTGATGCCGAAGCCGTACTTGCGAGTAATGTGCCAGGGATGGTCGGTGATTACGGGAGTGGTATCGGCAGCAGCGGCTGCGATGATCTGATCGCGGTAAATGCCCATGTTGGCCTGGTTGGTGAAGGCGAGCAGGCGGAGGACGCCGGGCTTTTTCGGGATCATGCCGCGCCGTAGTTCGTATTCATAGTTCTCGGCGTGCACTTGCCAGGGCCTCCAGACGAGATCGATGCCGTTGGCGATCTTCGGCATGAGGGCTTCGGCGAAACGAAGTCCCCAGTTGCGGTCTTCGAAGTCGGCGGTGAGGCCGACGGTGTAGCCGCGAGTGTCGGCGGCGTAGTCCCAGGCGCCGTTGTTGTCGGTGGTCCAGTTGAGGAACTGGAAGTGGGTGTCGGTGCCGACGGAATTGATGTCGAAGAAGTCCGGCATGCTGAATTTGCCGAAGCGGAGTTCGAGACGGCGGCGCGGGAGTTCGTCGAACAGCGAGAGGAAGCTGCGCTGGTTCTCGACCCTGTCTTTGCTGAGCGCGATGACGGTATGAATCATTCCGCGGCCGAGGTAGGGCGCTTTGCTGAGCAGTGGATTGCGCACGATATCGAGGTCGGTGTTTCCCGCCAGGCCGAAGCCCTGAGTGAGCGCCGCGCCGCCCGCTTCCTCGATGTCGACGAGAATCTCGGTGGAGTTGTTGAGGCGCACGCCGGTGTAGAGCGTCGCGACGCGCGAGGTGGCTTTTTCGTAGTGCGAGCTGAGACTGTGCGGACCGCTGTAGAGCGCGGGAAACTCGGGATGAGTCTGAAATACCCAGTTGGCTTGGCCCGAGAGCCAGAAGCGCGTGCTCTTGAAGCGGGGGAGCAGGGTCTCGGTGCTGTCATCGGCCGGGGGACCCGGCGGATCGGAAGCGGAAGCCGCGTCAGCGTGTGGCGTGCCCGGCGTAGACGCAGGGCCGCTGGTTTGTTGGGCGCAGACAGAAACGGAAAGGGAGGCGACGGCCAGCAGGGCGAGCAGGAAGGAACAAAGGAGTGTCTGCAGCGGGACGGGGCCGCAGCTTTTCGCCGTATTGAAAATGAATTTCAATTTCAATTCCATGCTCCCACGGTAATTGCGCTGCCCAGCGCCCTCTGTGGCAGGAGTCACAGGCGGACGTGATGGCGATCACGCCGCTCCCAGCTGCCCAGTTACTTCACTCCGTCCGATGTCCCCAGTTAGTGCGATTAACTGTCTCATATACTACAGCGTTAACTATAGTTAACAACACCGATCGAATGTCAACGGAGCGTGCTGAATCTTGCCAATCCCGAGGTTACGCAAAGCTAATTACAGGAAGGTTACAAACTGCCGGATTTCGCGGGAGTCAGCAGGCTCCTGCCGAAGTCCACTGCATGGCGAAGCTGACCGTTGCCATTCTCGCCGGTGACCACGACCCAGCTCATGCGCAGAGAACTGCATTCCGCCTTGCTTTCCTGCTGCCAGGCTAAGGCATTTTCGTAGTGAATTGCGCGCACGAGCTGCGTCGTCGCCATCGCCAGGGGTGGGGGCGAAGAGAGTGATGCAGGCCATTGTCGTTGTCCTCCTTTCTGCTAATATTTTTAGGTCCTGACCATTGTATATCATACCCCCCTAGGGTATATGTCAAGAAATAAGGACGAGGGTGTGGGAAAAGTTAATGAAGGACAAACTGCCGGAAATTTCGAAAGAGAAACAGAAGTTGTTCTCGCGGATCAGGCGGATGGGAGGGCAGATCGGGGCCGTGGAGCGCGCGGTGGCCGACGGGGATGAATGCGCGGATATCCTGATGCAGCTGGCGGCGATTCGCGGCGGGGTCAACAGCCTGATGGCGGAGATTCTGGAAGATCATATCCGGTTGCACATCACGCATCCCGACCGCGGTCCGGACTCGCCGGAGGAGTTGACGGAAGACCTGATTTCTCTGGTGAGGGCGTACTTGAAATGACCGTATGACGCGCAGGCCTTCCGGCCTACGGCATGAGCAGTGTCGGCCGGCGTAAGGTCCCTCGCCCGGCAGTCGCCGCGCTCAGGATGACATCTCCGTGGGGAGCTGCCATGGTTTGACAGCATTCCTGTTGAACCCCTAACCTTGATTTTCTCTGGCTTATGAAAGTTCTGGTCTTAGGAAGCGGCGGGCGCGAGCATGCGCTGGTGTGGAAGCTGCGGCAGTCGCCGCGGGTCTCGCAGCTTTACTGCGCGCCGGGGAACGGCGGGATCGCCGATGACGCGGAATGTCTGGCCGTCGATCTGAAGAGCCTGGAGTCAATGACGGCCCTGGCTGAGCGCCTGCAGCCGGATCTTACGGTGGTTGGGCCGGAACAGCCACTGACGCTCGGCGTGGTGGATGAGTTCACGCGGCGCGGGTGGCCGGCGTTTGGGCCGACGCGGGCGGCGGCGCAACTGGAGTCGAGCAAGAGTTTCGCCAAGGAATTTCTGCAGCGGCACCGCATTCCGACGGCTGCCTATGCCATTTGCGATTCGATCGATCAGGTGCGGTCGGCGCTCGGTCACTTTCACGCGCCGGTGGTGGTGAAGGCCGATGGGCTGGCCGCGGGCAAGGGCGTGATCATCGCCAAGAGTAAAGAAGAGGCGGCCAGCGTGGCGGCGGAAATGCTCAGCGGGAGGATGATGGGCGAGGCTGGGGCGCGGGTCGTGCTGGAAGAGTGTTTGAAAGGCGACGAGCTTTCGTTCCTGCTGTTCAGCGACGGCGAGCGGGTGGCGCCGCTGGTGGCGGCGCAGGATCACAAGCGCGTAGGCGACGGTGACAGCGGTCCAAACACGGGTGGGATGGGCGCGTACTCGACGGCGGATATTGTGGATGAACAGATGCGCGACTGGCTGGTGCATCACATTGCGCAGCCCGTGGTTGCGGGGATGAAGGCTGAGGGCGCGGAGTTCAAGGGCGTGCTCTATTGCGGGCTGATGATGACGGCGCGCGGGCCCATGGTGCTGGAATTCAATTGCCGCTTTGGCGATCCGGAGACGCAGCCGATTCTGATGCGGCTGGAGAGCGATTTGACCGAGGCCATCGAGGCTTCGATTGAGGGGCGCGTGAGCGACGGAGATTTCAAGTGGTCGCAGGATGCGGCGGTATGCGTGGTGATGGCGTCGGGAGGGTATCCGGGGACGTATGAAGTCGGGAAGCGGATTGATGGACTCGAGGAAGCTGCTGCGGTTTCAGGCGTGAAAGTGTTTCATGCGGGGACTTCGAAGCGCGATGGGGTTTATTACACGGCGGGGGGGCGGGTGCTGGGAGTGACGGCGCGGGCTGCGCGGCTGGAAGTGGCTGTGAGCAAGGCTTACGAAGCTTGCTCGCAGATTTCGTTTGATGGGGCGCATTACCGGAAGGATATTGCGGGGAGAGCGTTGAAGAAGTAAAGTCCCCACTTCTCGTGCAAAGGGCGCGCGAGAAATGGGCACCCGGCTCTCGGAGTTGTGGCCGAGATTCCTTTCTGGCCCGCAGATGAATACGGGCGAACGCGGGGTCCTTCGACTACGGACTTGCTTCGCGTTCGCGAAGCAATCCTCCGCTCAGGATGACAATTTCTATAACGAATGTATTGAGGGGGAAGTTATGAGCAAGACGCTGGTTTCGATTGTGATGGGGAGTGACTCTGACCTGGAGATTATGCGCGAGGCGGGGAAGGCGCTGGATGAGTTCGGCATCGGGTGGGAGATTGACGTGTCGTCGGCGCATCGGTCGCCGGACCGGACAGCGGATTTTGCGCGCAAGGCCGCGGGGCGCGGGATTCAGGTGATTATTGCCGGGGCGGGTGGGGCGGCGCATCTGGCGGGAGTGATTGCGGCGCATACGACGTTACCGGTGATTGGCGTGCCCATTCCTTCGACTTCGCTGCAGGGGATGGATTCGCTGCTGGCGACGGTGCAGATGCCGGCAGGGATTCCGGTGGCGACGGTGGCGATCGGGAAGCCGGGAGCGACCAATGCGGGGATACTGGCGGCGCAGATGATTGGGTTGGGCGATGCTTCGGTGGCGAAGAAGCTGGTGGCGCATAAGGAAAAGTTGGCGCGGGGCGTGGAAGAGAAATCGAGGAAGCTGCGGGAGAAGTAGCGCTCCAAATGGAATTCAAAAGTCCCCAGTCTAACGTCGCAAATTGCGCCACGTTAGAATGGGGCACCCGGAACAATATCGGAACGGAAATTTAGGATAGAAAATCAAAATCCCCACCCTGTCGCATGGAACGCGACAAGGGGTGTGGCACCCAGCTTGAAGGGTACCCAGCGCGCAGCGAGGCACACTCCTAGAGTTTCTTTTGTGTGGCGCCTGCGGTGCGGAACGGGATGCGGGCGAAGGGCGAGAGATTTTCGAGGTAGCGTCGAATCTGATCGAGGTCCTGGTCGGAGATTTCGGTGAACCTCAGCCCGACTCCCATGCCTGGAGTGGTGTGGGCAACGCGAGCTTCGGCCCACGCTTTGGTTTGTCCGAACCAGATACCGACTTTCAGGTTCTTGCCTAATTCAAGGGGGATGGGTATTTCGACGTAGCATCCGCTCAGGCTGAGGTCGGCAACCCTCCCCCAGAAAGACGGCCCCTCGGGAACGTGAATCTCGATTGAATTCTGGCAGCGGTAGCGGGGATGCTTGCGGTTGTCGACGGCGCCGGGTTGATATTCATCTCTGGCGTCGGCGGGGAGCGGGAAATCCCACAACGGTTTTTCGGGGGCTATGTTGAGCAGCCCTACGTGTCCGGCTCGGGACGTGCCGGGTTCGCCGACCCACTTCACGCGAAAGTGCACGCGATTGCTGCCGTAGGTGAGACCGACGATCTCGTCGAGGCCAAGGTCGGGACGAACTCCGGCCAACTCCACGCCGTTCCGGCTGACGTTGACGGTGGAAACCTTTTCCGAAAAAACCTGACCGTGGCTGTCGGTGCCGAAAATGCGTACCGGGACTTCGACTGGCTTACGAGGCTGGCCGCGCCTGCCCATCCGAGCGTGCAACCTCCTTTGCGTTCAAGGTAGGAGGAGGTCCAGGATTCTTAGGCTGCATAGAGAATAACCGGGACGGCTAAGCTCTTCAACAAACGAAAGTTTACGCTGAGTCAACGACTGCTCAAAAGACTAAACAGCGACTCCCTCTGCAAGCTTGGCTACAGCTTCAAATTTTTCAAGTATTCGCGGAACGGTCCGCCCAGGTCGTCGCGTTT
Source organism: uncultured Acidobacteriota bacterium (assembly GCA_963800405.1). GTDB lineage: Bacteria > Acidobacteriota > Terriglobia > Terriglobales > Acidobacteriaceae > Sulfotelmatobacter. The sequence goes on along the minus strand of CAWDBW010000025.1, from coordinate 38,503 downwards.
CAGCGCGAATTCCACGGTGGCCTTGAGGAATCCTAGTTTGTCGCCGGTATCGTAGCGGCGGCCTTCGTAAACGTAGGCATACATTTTTTCCTGCTTGAGCAACATGCGCATGCCGTCGGTGAGCTGGAGTTCGCCGCCGGCGCCGGTGGGAGTCTTGGCCAGGCAGTCGAAGATTCCGGGCGTCAAAATGTAGCGGCCGATGATGGCCAGGTTCGACGGAGCTTCCTCGGGCTTGGGCTTTTCCACCATGTTGCGGATTTCGAAGAGACGGCCGTTGAAGCCCTCGGCGGGCTGGGCATCGAATACGCCGTAGGAGGAAATCATCTTGCCTTCGATGACTTGCGCGGCGATCACGGAGCACTGCTTCTGTTCGAAGACGTCGACCATCTGCTTGAGGCAGGGGACGGGATTGTCGATGACGTCGTCGGCGAGCAGCACGGCGAAGGGTTCGTTGCCGACAAGTTCGCGGGCCATGAATACGGCATGGCCGAGGCCGAGCGCTTCTTTCTGGCGGATGTAGGCCACGTGCATCATGTCAGAAATATTGCGTACGATCTTCAGCAGCTCGGTCTTCTTCCGATCTTCAAGCATGCGTTCGAGTTCGTAGCTGACGTCGAAGTGATCTTCGATGGCCTGCTTTCCGCGGCCGGTGATGATGATGATCTGGTCGCAACCGGAGGCCATGGCCTCTTCGACGCCGTATTGAATGATCGGCTTGTCGACCAGCGGCAACATTTCCTTGGGCTGGGCTTTGGTGGCGGGCAGAAAACGCGTGCCCAGGCCGGCGGCGGGGAATACGGCTTTGCGGACTTTCATGGGCATAAGGGCGGGTTTTCGGTGTTAGGTTTCAGGTCTTTCTGCTTCAGGTTCTGGATAATTGTAGCTGGTCAGGTTTGCGGCTGGCGAACGGTCGAGTGTCCGAGCAGCAAAGTCCACACTTCTCGCGCAAAGGACGCGCGAGAAATGGGGCACCCGTTTCCGAGTCAAGCTCTTACTTCGACTTGTTCCCACTCACACTGGAATCCAGCAAAGATGCGACGTCGATGCTGGCCAGTTGCTCTAAAACTGTGCGGAGGGCGCGGAGGACTTCGTCTGCGGCGGTTGCCTTCAAAACAAATTTCAACATGCCGTCGGGCGTGAATTGGGCGCCGCGCTGAGCGGAAACGAATCTTGCCAGTTGTTCGGGATCGACGGCAGCGTTCTGGCGGAACTTGAAAGTGACGAAATCGCGCTTGCGCTCGATCGCGTTCACGCCGACGCGCATGCAGAGCAGCTTGAGCGAGGCGTAGTCGAGCAGGTTGCGGACTGGGGGCGGGGGCGGGCCGTAGCGGTCTTGCAGTTCAGCGGCGACGTCGTTGAGTTGCGAATCGGTTTCGACGCGGGCGACGCGCTTGTACATCTGAAGGCGCTGATTTTCTTCTGGGATGTAATCGGCGTTGATGCGAATGTTCAGGCCTAGATTGAGCTGGGTTTCGGCCTCGTCGGGAGCGGCTTCACCTTTCATTTCGCGGACGGCGCGTTCCAGCATTTGGGTGTAGAGCTCGAAGCCGATGGCTTCGATGTGTCCACTCTGCTCGCCGCCGAGAAGATTGCCGGCGCCGCGGAGTTCGAGATCGAGGGCGGCGATTTTGAATCCGGCGCCGAGGTCGGAGAATTCCTTTAAGGCCGCGAGACGGCGGCGGGCGATGGGAGTGAGCTCGACTTCTTTCGGGATCAGCAGATAGGCGTAGGCGCGGCGGTTGGAGCGGCCGACGCGGCCGCGAAGCTGGTAGAGCTCGGAGAGGCCGAGGCGGTCGGCGCGGTTGATGAGAATCGTGTTGCAGAGCGGGATGTCGAGGCCGTTCTCGATGATGGTGGTGGCGACGAGGATGTCGGCTTCGTGGTGCATGAATCCGAGCATCACTTTCTCGAGTTCCGTTTCGCCCATCTGGCCGTGGCCGACCATGATGCGCGCCTTCGGAACCAGTTCCTGCAGCTTGGCGGCGATTTCCCAGATGCTTTCGACGCGGTTGTGGACGAAGTAGACCTGGCCGCCGCGTTCGAGTTCCTGCTCGATCGCGGACTGAATTAATTTGTCGTCCCAACTGGCGACGACGGTTTGGATCGCCATGCGATCTTTGGGCGGAGTTTCGATGACGCTCATGTCGCGCAGGCCGACCAGCGACATGTGCAGGGTGCGCGGGATGGGCGTGGCGGACATGGTGAGCACGTCGACTTGCTTGCGCATCTGCTTGATGCGTTCTTTGTGGCGCACGCCGAAGCGCTGTTCCTCGTCGACGATGAGCAGGCCGAGGTCGGCAAACTTCAAGTCTTTCGAGAGGATGCGGTGGGTGCCGATGAGGATGTCGATTTTGCCGGCTTCGGTTTTCTGCAGAATTTCTTTCTGCTGTTTCGGGTTGCGGAAGCGGCTGATCATTTCGATGGTGACGGGAAACGGTCCGAAGCGCTGCTTGAAAGTTTCGTAGTGCTGGAAGGCGAGGACGGTGGTGGGAGCGAGCACGGCGACTTGCTTGTTGTCGCCGATGGCCTTGAACGCGGCGCGCATGGCGACTTCCGTCTTGCCGTAGCCGACGTCGCCGCAGAGCAGGCGGTCCATGGGCTGGGACGATTCCATGTCGCGGGTGACGTCAGCGATGGCCTGGGCCTGGTCTTCGGTTTCGTTGAATTCGAAAGCATCTTCGAACTCGCGAACGAACTCGTTGCCCGCCGGGAAAGAGTGGCCTTTGGCCATTTTGCGTTCGGCGTAGAGTTTGAGTAGTTCGTCGGCCATGTCTTTCATGGCCTTGCGGACGCGGGCTTTGGTCTTCGACCACGCCTGCGTGCCGAGATGACTCAAGGCGGGCTTGGCCCCTTCAGATGACCGGTACTTCTGAATCAGATCAAGGCGGGTGAGCGGGACGTAGAGGCGCGCGCCCTCGGCATATTCGAGCAGCATGAATTCCGCGTTACCGTCGCCCTGGTTGATCTCCTTCAGGCCTTGATATTGGCCGATGCCGTGTTCGACGTGGACGACATAATCGCCGACTTGCAGGTCGCGAAAGTCGGAGAGAAACGCGGAGACCTTTGATTTTTGGCGCTGCGGGCGTGAAGCGACGGCGTCGGATTCGTCGAACAGGTCGCGGGCGCCGAAGATGGCGAGACGCGCGTCGGGGAAAAGAACCCCGTCGGGCACGTAGGCTTTGGCGAGCGTGGTGGTGAGCACTTCGCCGGCGAAGTAACTGGTTTCGTCGGCGTAACTTTCGCCGCCACGGGTGCGGCTGCCCAGGCGGAAGCTCACGTTGTATTCGGTGAAGATGTCGGCCAGGCGCTCGACCTCGCCGGTGTTGGGCACGGAGAACAGAACCTGGTTGCCTTGTCCGGTGAGCTTCTGGACTTCTTCGAGCATCGACGGAACGGCGCCGTGGAAGCGGGGAGTGGGCTGGGTGAGAAAAGTCACCGCGTCGTCTTCACTTGTGCGGGTGACGCCGAGATGCTCAACGTCGGCTCCGGTGAGGGACGCTGCCTTTTTCCACCAGCCATCGGGTGGGAGATATAAATCCGTGGGACGAACGAGATTGCCGACGCCGCTGCGCTCGTGAGCTTCCTCGACGCGAGTCCAGAAGCGGTCGAATTCGGTGTGCAGCAGATCCGGTTCGTCAAGCAATACGGCCGCGCCAGGAAGCAGGTCGAAAACGGTGCGGTCGGCACCGGCGACGGGCGCGTAAAACTCCCAGCCGGGGAAAACGGTGACGCCGCCGGAGCGCACCGCGGCTTCGATGATTTCGTCAGTGCCGGTGATGCGTTTTCCGGAAAGGCGCGTGTGGATTGCGCCGAGGAGTTGATCGCTGACCGGAGTTTCGGTGAGCGGGAGGAGCAAAGCTTCGTCCATGGGATTGGAGGACCGCTGCGAGGCGGGATCGAAGCGGCGGATCGACTCGACTTCATCGCCAAAGAATTCGACCCGAACCGGGCGCTCGGCTTCGGGAGAGTAAACGTCGAGAATGCCGCCGCGGTGGGCGTACTGGCCGGGCATTTCGACGACATCGGCAGACTCGTAGCCGACGGTGTTCAAGTGGGCGAGAAGGTTGTCGATGTCGAAAGATTCGCCGCGGCGCAGGACGCGGGCCAAATCGGTGTAGTAATCGGCAGAGCGCAGCAGGATGGCGGTGGCGGCCACGGGAGTAACGACGATGGAGGCCTTGCCGGTAGCGATTTTCCACAGGGCGGTGGCGCGTTCTTCTTGCAACTCGGGGTGAGGGGAAAGATTCTGGAATGGGAGCACGTCGCGGGCTGGAAGTGCGACTACCGCGTCGGGATCGCTGGCGCTGGTGAGTTCGCAGAAGCCGCGAAGCACGGGGACGAATTCTTCGACGGCGCGGTTGTCGTTGACTACGACGATCAGCGGGCGTTCGGCATGGCGGCGTAAAAGCACGAGCAGCAGGGCTTTTGCCGTGGGCGAGACTCCTGAAACACGAATGCGCCCCGTGCCCTCCCGCAGGTGGGAGGCAACACGCGTGAAGGCGGGAAGCATTTCTACGTCCGCGAAGAGTTCGCGGACGAAGGGAAGAAGCATAACTTTTAATTTTAACAGGATTGGCGGAGCGGGTTTCGGGAGTGGGAGGGGTGAAGGGAGATTCGAAATCGATTTGTGGTGCTCAATATTCGAACACGAGTCAAGATCCCCACCCTAACGCCGCAAACCGCGCGACGTTAGAATGGGGCACCCGCCGCGTGCTTACTCACCGATCGAAATCGCTTGACAGGTGACCTGCTCTGATGTATTTAACCCAACAGTTATTTAACTGAATGGTTTACTGACAATGGTTTATTGCGAATGATGAATGAACGGTTGAACGAAACTTTTGGTGCGCTGGCGGATCCGACGCGGCGGGCGATTCTGGCGCGGCTGGCGGCGGGCGAAGCCTCGGTGACGGAACTGGCGGAGCCCTTCGCGATGAGCATGCCGGCCATTTCGAAACATCTGAAAGTGCTGGAACGCGCCCGACTGATCACCCGCGGGCGGGAAGCGCAATGGCGGCCCTGCCGGCTGCGGGCCGGTCCGTTGCAGGATGTGGCCGGGTGGGTGGAACACTACCGGCGATTCTGGGAGGAAAGCTTTGACCGGCTGGATGACTATCTGCGGGAACTGAAGAGAGAAGAGGCGAGAAAAAAGAAAACTAAGGCGAAGGAGAGCAAACATGCCCGCACACCACGTTACAAGTAGCGCGGCGAACAGCCGAGCCAACATGAAATCTTCGGAATGGGATCTGGTGATGACACGGGTGTTCGACGCGCCGCGAGAGCTGGTGTTCAAGGCATGGACCGATCCGCGGCACCTGGCGCAATGGTGGGGGCCGAAAGGATTCACGAATCCGGTCTGTGAAATGAATGTGCGAGCCGGAGGTGCGCTGCGGATTCATATGCGCGCTCCGGATGACGTGGTGCATCCGATGACGGGAGTGTTTGAGGAGATCGTCGCGCCGGAGCGGCTGGTGTTCGTCGCCAGCGCACTGGATGGAGACGGGAACTCGATGTTCGACGTGCTGACCACGGTGATTTTTGCCGAGCAGCGCGGGAAAACGGCTCTGACGTTGCAGTTGCGCGTGATCAAGGCGACGGCGCAGGCTCCGCAGTATCTCAAGGGGATGCACACGGGATGGACGCAGAGTCTCGACCGGCTGGAGGACTTGCTGGCAGGAGGGATCGAGAAATGAGAAAAATAATCTGGCTGGTGGATATGTCGCTGGACGGGTTTATGTCGGGGCCAAACGGGGAGTTGGACTGGGCCGCTGCACAGATGGACGATGAATTGTGGGACGGCATGAATGAGTTGCTGGGCACAGTGGACGCGGCGGTGTTCGGGAGGGTGACATACCAGAATTTCGAGCAGTACTGGCGGTACTGGTCGGGGATGCCGGGCACGCCCTCGAGTCTGAAAAATGAACTGAATTTCTCGCGATGGATTGAGCAGACGCCGAAAATCGTGGCGTCGAAAAGCCTGCGCAGACTGGAGTGGCAGAATTCGAGGCTGTTGGGCGCCGATGGGGCGGAGGACATCTCGCGGATGAAGGAACAGTCCGGCAAACATCTTTTGATGTTTGGCAGCTGGAATTTTGCCGCTTGGATGTTGAAGGCTGGGCTGATCGATGAATTGCACATCCGGGTCCATCCCGTGACCCTGGGGGTGGGGCTGCCTTTGTTTAAAGAGGGGAGTGAGCGGCACACGTTGAAGTTGGTGGGGTCGAAGGTGACCGAGGCTGGTTTGGTTCAGCTGCAATACAATGTGGCGAGGCCGTGAACCAGTCGTTAGTCGTTATTCGCTGGCACAAATCCCGCTGGCCGATCGACCAAGCCGACGTGGTTTCAGGAAGATTAATAGATTGCAGATCGGAGATAAAAATTATGAATTCGGATGCTCAATCCGTACCCGCATCGAAGACACTTCTCTGGGTGGGGCGTGTTCTCAGTGCGCTGCCCGTGTTGCTGTTGCTGACGACGGGAATGTTTGGCTTGCTGAAGCCGGCGGCTGCGGCCCAGGGAGCCGCGCACTACGGCTTCCCTGACGGGGCGCTGCTGCGTATCACGATCGTGGAGATCGCCTGCGCCATCCTGTATGCGATCCCGCGCACGGCCGTTCTGGGCGCTATCCTGCTGACCGGCTACTTCGGCGGCGCGGTCGCTACGCACGTAAGAGTGGGGGAGCCGTTTTTTCTGGCACTCATTGTAGGAATCATGGTGTGGGCGGGGCTGTACTTGCGGGATGCTCGGGTGAGGGAGTTGATTCCGCTGCGCCGGGAGTAGGGGTGCGGAGTCGGGGCGTCTCGGCACTGAAGTCAAACCTGGGGCCCAGAATCTGAAGTCAGGATCTGAAGTCAAAATCTTGAAGTCAAAATCCCCAGCCTCTCGCAAAGGACGCGAGAAGGGTGGGCACCCGGCGGATCATGGGAGAGAATTGATGAAGCGGCGGACGGTCCAGAGGATTTCATGTGGGGCTTTTGTAGTGCTTGGCTGGCTGAGCGCGGCGTGTCAAGGACAGGCGGAGGACGCCAAAACGAAATATCAAAGCATGGCGCCGGTCGGCCAATACATGATGGAGCGCGAGACGGAGATCGCCATGGCACGAAGCGCGGCGCCGAAAGCCATTTCCGGCGGCGCGAAGATTCTGGTGCTGGGGGCGCAGGGCTATGAAACCGCCGTCGAAGGCAAGAACGGATTCGTGTGTCTGGTGCTGCGATCGTGGACCGCGGGACTCGACGAGCCGGAGTTTTGGAATCCCAAGATACGATCTCCGATCTGCGTCAACCCGGCGGCCGCACGATCCTACCTTCGCCTGGTGATCGCGAAAACCGGGTGGGCGCTGGCTGTGCAAACCAAAGCTCAGATCGCCGACAGTATAAAGTCGGCCTTCGACAAGAAGGAATTGGCGACGCCGGAAACTGGTGCGATGTCGTACATGATGTCGAAGGCGGGGTACTTAAACGATCGTGACGGGCACTGGCATCCGCACTTGATGTTTTTTGTTCCTCTAACGGATGTCAAAGATTGGGGCGCGAATCAGGCCGGCTCCCCGATTTTGGCGGGCACTGATACCGAGGGCCGAATGACCATTTTTCTGATTCCGGTTGGCCAGTGGTCGGATGGAACGGCTGCGCCGCCGCTGGAATAACGCTTGTCGAACTCACTTCCTCCTCACTTCCTCGCAAACTTCCTCGCAATTTCTCATCCTCGCAATAACGGGCGGGTCAGACAGGTGGGGCCGCCGCTGCCGTTGATGCAGATTTCGCTGACGGGGAAAGTGCGGACGTCGAATCCGGCCTGGCGGAGGCGGTCGTTGGTCTGGCGATTCTCGGCAATCGCGAGCAGTCGATTGCCGCCGAGGGCCAGAACGTTGCAGGCCAGCGTGTCGCGCTCGGAATCGTCGATGGGGATGAACTTGTATCCTCGAGATTGCAGTTGCTCCACAGTTTCGACGGCCAGCCAGGGCAGATCGACTAGAGCGGTCTGCTCGTCGAGCAGGCTGATCAGCGACATCAAGTGCAGACAGGCGGATGGGCCGGGCCCGTACGGAAGGGGCGCGGAGAGAACGTCAACGCCCCTGGGGGCGAGCAGGTCACGCAGCTGCGCGATCCCGTTGGCGTTGGTGCGGTGGCCGTGACCGACGAGCAGAGTCTTTGCGTCGAGCGTTTTTCCTGCTGACGTTTTTTCTTCTACCTTTCTTCCTTCCAACCAGAGAATGTCTCCCGCTTCGGTAGTGGCGGGGGCGACGATCTTAGCCAAGGTCGGGATGCCGAGGCGGGTGCAGAACGAGGACTGGTTCCGGCCTTCGGGAATCCGGTTCGGTTTGCCGGGACGCATGACGATCAAGCCGAAATCGGTGGCCAGCGAGGCGTCGTGGGCGTAGACGGCGTCCAGAGAAAGATCGGCTGCGGGCGGGGCGTCGAGCACCTCGGCACCGGCGGCTTCCAGTTCGCGGCATAAAGCTTCATGCTGGGATTGGGCCGTCGCGAAATCGGGCGGGTGGTGGAATCCCAGGTCGCGCCAGCGGGCTGCGCGTTCCGGTTGGTTCCATCCTGCGATTTGCGGAGAGCACACCAACACGCGTTGGAGCGTGCCGACCATGGAGTGTCCGTTGAAAGCGGTTTGGGAAGATGTAGGCAGGCGAGCCCTCCTGCGTGTGACGACATTGGAAGATTGTAAAGCAGAACGGGTGCGAGAAAGAAAATCGGAGTCGGCGGATATTTCGTCTCTAAGGAATCTGACGTAGCGGCTTTTCTTTCGCCCCTCCGGGGCTGGGTCAAGTTTTTCACTTAGCACCCATGGCTTGCGCCGTGGGCTGAATTCTTTCGCCGCTTTGCGGCTGGAGCAGACCAGATCTTCGTGCCCGCCATCTACTGACGGCATGTAACCGCAGGAGCGTTATTCCGACGCGGCGAAGGAGACGTGGGCGTCAGCGGGGGGCAGCAGGTCGTGGACGTCGTGCTTGCTTTTGCTGTGGGCGCTGCGCTTGTGGAGCCACTGCTTCAGATGTTTGCGCGCGGCAGGGGTGAGCCTGGAAAAGAAAAGTCCGGCGCGGCCTTGATCGCTGGCCCAGATCACATCGGCGCGTCCCTGCAGAGTCACGTGGGTGCCGGGAAGCATGCAGCGGAAAGCCAGATTCGAACTGACCGGAACGGGTTCGGTGGCCTGGATTGCGAGACCGTGCTCGCCGATGTCGATGCTGACTCCGGGCAGCGTTCCGCTTTCGAGGTCAAGATAGACCAGCGTTTTCACTTCGTAGCGCGCGCACTTGCGGCGATTGCTCTTGTGGCTTTTCTTGCCGTCTCTTAAGGCTTGCATGAGTGGCTCGGCCTCGAGCGGCCGATAGAGGATGCGACTCGCTCCCGATTGAAACGCCTGGCCCGTGCCGGGCCACGCTCGGCTGGCGACGGCCAGCAGTGCAGGCTTCTGGCTGGCCGGCAACATCGACGCCATGCGGATAACCTCTTCCGCCCCAGGCAAATCGAAGTCCACAATGAGGATTGAGCAGCGGCCGTCCATGACCAGTTCCAGTGCTTCCTGACCGGAGGTGCTGTTCACCAGCTCGATTCCAAGTACTTCGAGGGTGGCTTCCAGGGTTTGGAGGGACCGCTTGTCGTTACACAGGACCGCTGCAGACTGTCGCATGAGATTCAAAGTACGAGGCCGGATGAGGCAGGTAAATGTCACAGCAGTAATCCGCGGACTGGTTACTGAAGCACTCTATAAATAGGGGAAAATGCGGATGTTATCTGGCTGCTGGGCCGTGGGCTCGGGGGCGCTGTTATAATCAAGGATTGCGCTCATGACTACGAAACGGCTGATTCGATCTACCACAGTTTTGTCGGTGCGACGCGAGGGGAAAGTGGTTCTCGCTGGCGACGGCCAGGTCACGCTGGGCGAGTCGGTGATCAAGCATACGGCCAAGAAAATCCGGCGGCTGTACAACGACAAGATTTTGGCCGGATTTGCGGGTTCGACGGCCGATGCCTTCACGTTGTTCAGCCGGTTTGAGGCCAAGCTGGAGCAGTATCACGGCAACCTGGGGCGGGGTGCGGTGGAACTGGCGCGCGACTGGCGCACCGACAAGTTTCTGCGGCATCTGGAAGCGTTGTTGCTGGTGTGCGACAAGGAGCAGACGTTTTTGCTCAGCGGGCAAGGTGATGTGATTGAGCCCGACGGCGCGGTCGCAGCCATTGGCAGCGGCGGACCCTACGCGCAGGCTGCGGCCCAGGCGCTGGCCGAGCACACGCAACTCTCCGCCCGGCAGATCGCCGAAGAAGCCATGAAGATTGCGGGCAAGATGTGTATTTATACGAATGACAAGGTAACGATTGAAGAGCTGTAGCGGGTCGTTGGTCGATAGTCGTTGGCCGTTGGCTTGAATCCGAACCTCGACCTGCTGTGCTAACGACTCACGACGAGCGACTAACGACTGATTTATGGCCATCTATCTTCCCTCCACTGCCGAAGAAGAACAGCTTGCGCTGGATGAGCTGACTCCGCGCGAGATTGTTGTCGAGCTCGACAAACATGTGATTGGCCAGAAGGACGCCAAGCGCGCCGTGGCCATCGCGCTGCGTAATCGCATGCGCCGGCAGAAGCTCTCGCCGGAACTCGCCGAAGAAATTATTCCGAAGAACATCATCATGATTGGGCCCACCGGTGTGGGCAAAACCGAGATTGCACGGCGGCTGGCGAAGCTGGCGAATTCTCCGTTCCTGAAAGTCGAGGCCTCGAAGTTTACGGAAGTCGGTTATGTGGGGCGCGACGTGGAATCGATGGTGCGCGATCTGGTGGAGATCGCCATCGACAACGTGCGGGAAGAAAAGCTGGAAGACGTGGCCGACAAGGCCGAACTGAACGCGGAAGAACGGCTGCTGGATATTCTGCTGCCGCCGACGCCCGCGCCGCGGCCGGAAACGAGTCGACCGCGGGTGGCGTGGTGATTGATGGGAGCACAGCGTTGACGGAGTCGTCGAGCCGGACGCGGGAAAAACTGCGGCAGCAACTGCGCGAGGGAAAACTGGACGACCGCTCGGTCGACATCGACGTGCGCGAGCGGAATTTTCCGTCGTTTGAAATTCTGACCAACCAGGGCGTCGAGGAGATGGACGTCAACATCAAAGACATGTTGCCGAACATCTTCGGGCAGCGCACCAAAAAGCGGAAGATGAAGGTGAACGAGGCCTTCGAATATCTGATTCAGGAAGAAGAGCAGCGGCTGATTGACATGGACCAGGTTACGCGCATGGCGATTGACCGCGTCGAGAACTCGGGCATCGTTTTTCTCGACGAGATCGACAAGATCGCGGGCCGCGAAGGCGGCCACGGGCCGGACGTTTCACGGGAAGGCGTGCAGCGCGACATTCTTCCGATTGTCGAGGGCACGACGGTCAATACGCGGTATGGGATGGTGCGGACCGACCACATTCTGTTTATTGCGGCCGGAGCGTTTCACGTTTCGAAGCCGAGCGACTTGATTCCGGAATTGCAGGGGCGGTTTCCGATTCGCGTCGAGCTGCAGTCGCTGACCATGGAAGATTTCGTGCGGATTCTGACGGAGCCGAAATCTTCGCTGGTGAAGCAGTACACGGCATTGCTGGAAACCGAGGGCGTGAAACTGGAATTCACGAAGGAAGCGCTGGATGAGATTGCGCACTTCGCCTTCCGGGTAAACGAGAGTACGGAAAACATTGGGGCGCGGCGGCTGCATACGATCATGGAGCGTGTGCTGGATGAGCTGAGTTTCGACGCGCCGGAGAAAAAAGGCGAGCAGGTGACGATCGATGCGGAATATGTGCGCAAGATGCTCACCGACATTGTGAAAGATCAGGATTTGTCGCGCTACATTCTGTAGGAAAATCCCACCTGGAAATGCAGATGTGGTGCTGTGGGGACGGTTGTGTGGGCACGCGCTCTGGTAGTCTGTTTCTTCCGCATGAGACGCTACCTGCTAACGCTCTTGTCGGCGCTGGGCGCGCTGATGATGCCGGCACTATTTACGGCGTGCGCGACGATGGGGCCGCCGCAGCCTCCGTCGCTGGAGTTGCCGAAGGCGCCTTCGGATCTGCGGGCAACGCGCAAGGGTGATCGCGTGATTCTTACCTGGACTGTACCCAGCGTTACGACCGATCGGAAGACGGTGCGGAATGTGGGTCCTACCAGAATCTGCCGGGGGCTAGAAACGAAGTTGACGCAGTGCGGGGTTCCGGTGGGGGAAGCGCCTGCGCAGAAAAATTCCAGCCCAGCTCAACCTTCCAAGAAGAAGGTTGCGAATTCGTACACTGATTCTCTGCCCGTGGAGTTGGAGAGCGACAATTCTTCCGATTTCATTACTTATGCCGTCGAAGTGCTCAACGCGAATGGCCGCGGCGCGGGGCTTTCGAATCAGGTGCGGGTGTCGCTGGGGCGTACTCTGCCTCCACCGCGGGATTTCGCGGCGCGCGTCACGGGTCAGGGAGTCGTGCTGACCTGGACCAGCGATGTTCCACCGGCGGATTCCACAAAACCTGTGCGCTGGGTTTATCGCGTATATCGGCGTACGGAGGGCAGTTCGCAGCAAGCTCTTGCCGGCGAGGTTCCGGCCGGAAGCGAACGCAACGTCACTTTCACCGATGTGAGCATCGAGTGGGAGAAGACCTACGAATATCGGGCCGAGACGGTTACAGTGATGGCGCAGGAGAAGCCGCCGGAGTTGCAGATCGAGGGCGACGACACACCGGAGGTCAAGGTTTTCACCGACGATGTTTTCCCGCCGGCGGTTCCGTCCGGGCTGCAAGCGGTGTTTTCGGGGCCGGGGCAGAAAACATTTATTGATCTGGTCTGGGCGCCGGCGACCGATGTCGATCTTGACGGATACAACGTTTATCGGCACGAAGAGGGAACGGCCGCGGTGAAGGTGAATGCGGGGCTGGTGAAGAGTCCGGCTTATCGGGATGAGAACGTCTCGTCGGGAAAAAATTATTTTTATTCCGTTTCTGCGGTGGATGTTCGCGGGAATGAGAGTGCGCGGTCGGAAGAAGCTGGCGAGACGGTGCCTTGACGCGCACCACAGGGCTAAGCCCGCATGGATGTGGACCGGCTTACGCGGCCCTTAAGGGGCCGCTCTTCCACGGTGGCGATGCAGATTGCCGAGTTCTTGCCGATGAATCGGTGGCTTAGAACCTGCGCGGGCGAGTCGCCCGCGCCCACACGAGCTGCCTCTGCCTACACGAGAGTCTGCCCCGCGGAAAATATTTCCTTTCTTCACGCCTCAAATTCCACGGATATGGTTAGATAGATTGCTATGAAATATTGCCGATTCCAATTCAATGGCCAGGCCCAGTACGGGCTGGTCGAGTCTGTTGGCGGGCGGGACGCGATTGTGCGGGTTCTGCTCACTGCTCCTGAAGAGGCTGACGGGGACATGGAAAGTTTGCGTACGCGGAAGATTGAGGCGATTCCGCTGGAGGAGGCGGTGCTGCTGCCGCCGGTGCGGCCGTCGAAGATTGTGTGCATCGGGCGGAATTATCGCGAGCATGCGGCGGAGTTAGGGCATGATGTGCCGCAGGAGCCGCTGATTTTTCTGAAGGCCACGTCGGCGCTGCTGTCGCCGGGAGGGGTGGTGCGGCGCCCGAAGATTTCGCAGAACGTGCATTACGAGGGCGAACTGGGTGTGGTGATTGGCAAGACGTGCTACCAGCCGGCGGCGGATGCGGATATCCGGCAATATATTTTGGGATACACGTGCGTGAATGATGTGACGGCGCGCGATCTGCAGACGAAAGATGGGCAATGGTCGCGGGCCAAGGGGTTCGATACGTTTTGTCCGGTGGGGCCGGTGGTGACGGATGAGATAGATCCGTGGGCGGGCATCGGCGTGCAGACGCGGGTGAATGGCGAGATCAAGCAGGATGGGAATACGCGGGATCTTATTTTTGCGCTGGACGTGGTGATTCGGCATATTGCGCAGGCCATGACTTTGTTCCCCGGGGATTTGATTCCGAGCGGGACGCCGGCAGGCGTGGGGCCGCTGGTGGCGGGGGATGTGGTGGAAGTTAGCGTGGAGGGTGTGGGGACGCTTAGGAATTCGGTGGTGGATGAGTAAGCGTCCGGAGCATTGTCATCCTGAGCGAAGCAAGACGGGGAGCGTAGCGAGTCGGCTTGCGCAGTCGAAGGACCTTGAGTGGGCTGCTGCCCTGGCTGGATGTGTCAAGGAGTTCTCCCTGTGCTTTCGACGACTCGAGTTTTATCGAGCGAACCCCCAAAACGGGATCGTGGCGATATCAAGGGACACGGGGTGCTTCGACTGCGCGAGCTAATTCGAGCTCGCCTCGCTCAGGATGACAGGATGGGCCGGGCTTCTCTGGAAGAATCTTTGTCGGTGAGGGTTGTTCGGCGTTAGCATCGGTGTCGTATGGAGAAATCGTTCAGAACTTTGCGCGGCTTTCTGGCCGGAGCGGAACGTGAAGAGGAGACCTATTTCGCCTACTCGGCGAGTCTTCGTATTTTTGGCGACATCCCAAACATGGACGAGATTTCGGCCACTCTTGGCCTGCAGCCTACCAATTCGCACCGGAAGGGCGAACGACGTGGCAGCCGATCTCCTGTGTATCGCGACGATATGTGGTCGTATAGCCCTCCTGTTGATGAGTGCGAGCCGCTGCGCCAGCACATCGACGCTCTGTGGCTGAAGTTGAAGCCGCACAAGCGCTATTTGTTGGGCCTCAAGAAGTCCCTAAGCGTAGATGTGTTTCTCGGGTATCGGTCAAATTGCGATACCGCCGGAATTGAAGTGCCGTACACTTCCCTGGAGATGTTCTCAGAATTGGAGATTCCGTTGGGAATCTCGATCATCGTCACTTAACCCTTACGCGCCCATGGCTTCAACAATGCCTTACTGCAACCGGAATCTTTCCTTCATCAACCGTTGCAGGCGGGGTTTGTAGAGGAGGTCGTAGGCGAGTTCTTTGTCGGGGAACATGACGAGGGCGGCGCGTTTGGCTCCGGCAGCCAGTTCGGAGGCTTCTTCGACGGTGAGGTTGGGGTCCTGGCTGATGACGGACATGACCATGCTGATCATCAGCTGCAGGCGGCGGATTTTGCGGGCTTCCTCTTCGCGCTCGCGAGCATCTTCCTGTAGTGGGAAGCGCGGTCCGTTCCCGGCCTGTTGATGGATGTTCATGAGTCCCCTTTTCGTCCCACGTAGGATCAGCCCCACAGTTTTGGATGATGCGACGCGGCCTGGCGTGGCGACTGGTTAGGGGCATTGTCTCTTAGTTGAGGGAGAATGCAACTACACGAAGGTGTCGTCGGGGATTACCGGGAGGTGCCTCTGCGCGAAGAAATCCCCACTTCTCGCGCAAAGGGCGCGCGAGAAATGGGGCACCCGGCGCGGAGAAGAAGGCGGCGGGGAATCCCTCAGCGGCTAGAGCCGGTTACATTTCTTGCGGGATGTACGGCACGACTGGAAGTCGTGCCCTTGCCGGTTCGCCACCCGCAACCCGATTCGTGAATCGGAAGAAGAGTAGAATCGAATTCCTGTGGGTAACGGAATCGGCGGGGTCCGACTTCAGAATTGGAGATGTCATGGTGGAAGCTGGGAATTCGGGTGGCGAGGCGCAGCCGCGTCCCAATCCGAACGAGAAATTGGTGAAGGTGTTTGACTCAGAGGACGAGTCGGAGGCGATGGTGGTGAAGGGACTGCTCGATTCGGCGGGAATCGACAGCGATCTCGCGTCGGCGTCGTTGCTGCAAGATACGTTTCCGGGTTTGGGGGGAATGATTATTTTGGTGCGCGAAGAAGATGCGGATGGGGCGCGGCGGCTGATCGCGGAGCAGCGCCAGTCATTGGCTGAAAGATCATTGGCTGAGGATGATGTGACGGCGGAGATTCCGATTATTGAAGAGCCGCCACCGAAGGGGTGACGGAGTGGCCGTCGAGATAGAAGGTGACGGCTCCGTCGAGATCGGTGCGGTAGACGCGGGCTCCCGCGTCGGCGAGGCGGCCGAGAACTTCGACGCGGGGCAGGCCGAAGGAATTTCCTGATCCTACCGAAATGATGGCGAACTGCGGCCGGGCGGAAGCGACCAGCTCAGGCGTGGTGGCATTGTTGCTGCCGTGGTGGCCCACCTTCACGAGGTTCGCGCTGGGATGATGCAGCGCAGCCACGCGGCGTTCGACCTGCTTCTCGGCATCTCCCTCCAGAAGAACCGACGAATCGGCATAGCTTACGCGCAGCACCATCGAATCGTTGTTCTGCGGCTTGGAGCCGGCAGTCCAGTCGCGCGGGGGAAACAAAACTTCGATCCTCGCTCCGCCCAGTTCGAACTGGTCGCCTTCCCAGTGGCGGACGACTTTTACTCCGAGTGCTTCGCGCCGTTGTGATCACGTTTTCCAGAGCCTGGCTGGGCGGCAGCAAGCCTACCCATAGTTCCTTTGGCCGGAAATTCTTCAACACAGAGATCATGCCTCCGATGTGGTCGGAATGGCCGTGGGTGATTGCAACAGCGTCGAGGCGCGAGAGGCCGCGGGTCCACAGGTATGGGGAGACGACGTCTTCGCCGAAATCAAGTTGCGAGCCGCCGGGGCCGATGGGACCTCCGGCATCGATGAGCAAGGTGCGGCCTTGCGGGGTGACGAGCAGGGTGGAATCGCCCTCGCCCACGTCGATGGAAGTTACTTCCAATACGCCGGGATGGACGCGAGGTGTTGCCGGGATGAATGCGAGCGTGAGTGAGGCCGCAAGGATGGCTGCCAGCCCGCCTGCGGCGAATGCCGCGCGGCGGCGCGCCGCCCACATGGCCAGAACAAGCGCCGCCGCGGCCAAGGTAATGACGAGGATCGACGGCAGGGAACGCGAAGTCGGCAACCGCAGGGAGCCCAGGCCGCGCACGGTTCCGGTGATCCCATGGAGGGCGAAGGTTGTGAGCAGCACCGGTACCTTGGCCAGCCATGGCGAGATGGAACCGGGCAGCAGCGCAGCGGCGGCGGCGGGCATCATCAATTGGGTCAACGGAACGACGATCAGGTTTGAGGGCAATCCGATGCTGGTGGCGCGATGGAAGTAGTAGGCCATGGGCAAGGCAAGCCCCATCTGCATGACGACGGAGATGAAGAGCAATTCCCACGCAGCCAGACAGAAACGCGCGGCCGAGCGGACGACGCGGGCCGACCATTTTTCTCCGACGAACAGGGCCGCACGGGCTGCGATGAATTGCAGATCCACGCGCAACTGCGCTACACGTGGCGGAAGCAGCGCGGCGTAGTCGTTGGAGTCCCAGTTGGCCAGAGCCTGCTTTTGTAGTTGGGACGTGCGCTGCAGAATGGGGATCCCGATGGCCGCCACGATAAGCACACAGATAAAAGTCATCTGAAAGCTGGCGGTGAAAAGCTGGCGCGGGTCGAAGACGAGCAGGCCCAACGCCGCTGCGCCCACGGCGTTAAGCATGGCGCGCTCGCGGTAGAGCAGGCGTGTGCCTAAGTAGATGGCGCACATCAGCGTGGCCCGCCAGACCGGGGCTCCGACCTCGGTGATGAAGGCATAGGCTACGCAGAACGCGACCGTCAGCAGCGTGGCCGGGATGTCGCCGAGGCGCAGGCGGCGCAGCGTCCAGAAAATTACGAAAGCCAGGATGGTGACGTTCATTCCGGAGACGACCAGGACGTGGTAAGTACCTGAGCGCTGGAAGTCGGCGCGGGTGTCGCGGTCGATGAAAGCCTCTTCGCCAATAACCATCGCGTCAATCAGGGCGGCCTCGCGTGCAGGCCAGAGTTCATGCACCTTGGCGAGGACGGCGCGGTGCAGGCGGCTTCGCCAGTAAGCGATACGACTGCCCGTGAAGCCGGGAAGGCGTTCGAAACTTTCTATCTTGGCGGAACCCAGTGCGGCGATGCCGTGGTCGGCGAGGTAGCCCTGATAGTCGAAAGCGCCCGGGTTGCGAAAATTGCGTGGCAGCTTGAGCTTGGCCGAGAAGCGGATGCGGTCGCCGTAGTGAAAGACCGGCATGGCGGCGGTTGTCACGCTTGCGCCGGCGTTTTCTTCCGCGTCGGCATCATCGGGGCGTGAGCTATAAATGCTCAGGCGGATGCCGGAATGTACGGCTTCGCTCGGCGCAGAAGCGGCCCGCACCTCTTCTGTTTCGACGTCCACTGTCTGTTTGACTTCGTTGAAGCTGCCCTGCTGCTGGCGGCCGTCGCGCGTGACGTGGGCGGTGATTTGGAGTTCTTGCCGGTCCGCGTAAGGTTGAATGCTGGTGTCGAGGCGAAAGCGCCCGGCCTGGGATTGATTGTGCAGGGCGCCGCCCAGGAACAGCGCTCCCAGAGCAAGAGTCCATCCCAGAATGGAGCGCCGTTGGGCGAAGTAAGCCGCGGCTAGCACGAAGGCCGCGCCGGCCACAACCCACCACAGGGCGGGCCGCCACGCGTAGGCTCCAGCGACGATGCCCAGAGCATAAGCCACCGCCGCCCAGAGCATGGGTTGGCGCGAGGCCTTGAGGCGGAAGGTCGGAACCCATGCGGGAGTGGAGGGAGCGATCGGGATCATACGGCTGCCGCCGAGAGATTTCTCGAACTTGTCCCGGAGATGTCGACCGACCCGAGTCTTTGACCTCTTTCGCCCCGCTAGGGCTGGTTCCACTGCGAGACGTCTTACCCCACGGCTGGCGCCCCTTCGGCAAGCTCAGGGCAGGCTGTGGGCTGCATTCTTTCGCCGCCCTTCGACTTCGCTCAGGGCAGGCTTTCGCGGCCAGGGACTGGCGACGACGCGCCCGGACCTAATTCCGAACCAGATGCACCACGCTTTCCAGGTGGTAAGTCTGCGGAAACAAGTCCACCAGGTGCAGTTGCTCGACGCGATAGCCGGCGGCGAGCAGGGGCACGAGATCGCGCGCCAGCGTTGCCGGATCGCACGACACATAAATAAGGCGGGGCGCGCCCAAGGTCGCCAACGATCGCGCCACGCGTTCTCCCAAGCCACTCCGGGGCGGGTCGACCACCACAAGGTCGGGCTTATTAAGGGTATGAGAAATGAGTGCGCCCTTCCCGGCTTGCCCGGAATTCTCCGCACGGGCCAGGTACTGCTCCGCTGTGGCCTGGACCGCTTCTCCATTCAAGGGTTGATTGTAGGAGAGATCGCTGGAAGAAGTCTGTGACGTCTCTACGGAAATAACGTGATAAAAGTCATTCAGGCCTGTGGAAAACAGTCCTACGCCGGCATAAAGGTCGAGAGCCAGCTTGCCGGATTGCCCAGCAGTGACGATCTTGACCAGTTCGTCAGTCAAATGGCGGTTGGTTTGAAAGAACGAACCGGCGCTGACGCGGTAGGCCGCCCGCTGCGTCTGATAAGTAAGATGCGCGGTGCCGACAGTGACCAGAATCTCCTGAGCGCCCGGCTTCCGGTCGCCGGGATTGGGTTCGCGGAAGGCCACGACTCCGGCAATGGCAGGCATGGCGGCGCGCAGTTCTTCGGCCCAGCCGCGCACGGCCGCTCGGCGAGCCTGACCCGAGCAGGCAACGTCCACTAGCAGTTGCGTGTCGTCGGCGCTCGCGAAAAATTCGACTTCGCGTACTCCCTGCGGGAACCTTGCCGGCGCGTCCGCTCTGCCAAAGAGACGCGAGGCCGCGGTTGATCAGTGGCGAACTGATGGGACATTCTTCCACGGCGAGGAGCTCGTGCGATGCCAGCATGAAATATCCTGCGGCGAATGTGGGACTGACTTGCGCCTGCTCGGTTCGAATCTGAAAGCGCGAGCGGTTGCGGTAGTTCCAGGGCGGCGAAGGATGGACTTCGATTTCGAATGGCAGGTCGAGCTTGGCAATACGGCGCAAGTTTTCCCGCAGGATTTCTTTCTTGATTTCGAGTTGATGCTCGTAGCTGGCGTGTTGGTAGTGGCATCCGCCGCAGCGGGAGAAGTGAGGGCACGGGGGCGGGATGCGGTGCGGGGAAGCCTCGATTACTGCGTCTACTCTCGCGCGCGCGAAGGCGGACTTCTGCTCGGTGAGAGTGGCGTCGATTTTTTCTCCTGCCAGGACGAAGGGGACGAACACGGCCTTGCCGCGTCCGCGATCTTCATCGATGGAGGCAGCGGCGGTGTCGGGAGCGGCGGCGAGACGGGCCAGGCCGTCGCCGCCGTAGATCAGCTTTTCGATTGTGAGGAGCAAGCATTGATTCTACGGCATGGGGAGCGCGACGCTACGCATCGGACTTGCCGGCATGAGTTTGCTTCGCGCGAGATCCTCACTCCGCCCAAAAAAGCGGCTGCGCTCGGGATCACGCCATGATAGCTTTACTGCCGCACCGCCCAGGCCAAGCCGTCCGGCTGTTTGCCGGCGTCGATTTGGCCGGTGACTTCCAAGGTTTTCAAATCGACAACGGCAATCTTGTCGGCGCTGCTGACGGCTACGTAGGCGCGGGAACCGTCGGGAGCAATGAGGATCCCGGCGGCGCCACCACCCAGATTCAACTGCTTCACTTCTTTGCGCGTGGCCGCGTCGATCACGACCAGGCTAGTGTCGGCTTGCCTCGCGCCCAGGCCGGAGATCAGGACGTGCTTGCCGTCGGGCGTGAACTTTAGGCGATTGGCGCCCTTCACGGGAATGGGAAGAGTTTGCGTGGGCTTCTTGGTGGCCACGTCGACGATGGTGACGGTGGCGTCGCGGGCGTTGGCCGCCCAGATTTCTTTTCCGTCGGGCGAAATGTCGAAGCCTTCGACTCCGTGGCCGGCCGGAACGTTCGTCACTTCCCAGGTAAGACGCGGGCCGCTCTGGCGCGGACCAGATCCTGGAGGGGGCCCACCCGGTGGAGGTGCTGGACCGCCCGGTGGCGGGCCGAATCCTCCGTTGGGTTGCGACACTTGTTCGATGATGCTGATGGTGGCGGAGTTGACGTTGGAAGTCACGATCCGGTTGAGACTGGCGGAAACGTCAATCATGTGGGTGCGATCCTGGCCGGTGCCGAGGATCCAATCCACACGCTGGGTTGCCGGGTCGTAACGGCCAATGACTTTATTTGTCTCGGCCGTGAAATAAAGTTTGCCGCCGGCGAACGCCAACCCGTGCGTGGACCGCAACGCTCCGAGATCGATGGCGGGCAGCGCCTTGCGCGCGACCAGATCGACCACCGAGATGGTGTTGAGGGTGCTGTCCAGACCGCCGTAGTTGGAGATGTAGGCGAATTTGCCGTCGTCGGATGCGACGATTTCGTGAGGATCGGGGCCGGAAGGAATGCGCGCCAGCACCTGCAAAGTTGTGGGGTCGACGATGGCGACGGTGTGGTCATCTTTCGACAGCGCCAGCAGCATGGCCGACGGCGCCTGCGCAAAAGCGGCGCTTGCGATGAATGTTGCCATCAGCAGCCAGCAAGTACTCCGCAACGATCGTATTGCTCCGCACATAA
Organism: uncultured Acidobacteriota bacterium; assembly: GCA_963800405.1. Classification (GTDB taxonomy): domain Bacteria; phylum Acidobacteriota; class Terriglobia; order Terriglobales; family Acidobacteriaceae; genus Sulfotelmatobacter. The sequence continues at coordinate 17,132 of CAWDBW010000025.1, read as the reverse complement.
ATTCCCCCTTTTTCTGGTGAGCTAGTTTACAACGCTCGGCCGGCAGCCGCGCCCGAGGCCCAGGCCCACTGAAAGTTGAAGCCGCCGAGGCGGCCGGTTACGTCCACGACTTCGCCGATGAAGAACAAGCCGGGAACTTTGCGGCTTTCCATGGTCTTGGCGGAAAGTTCGTCGGTGTCGACGCCGCCGCACGTCACTTCGGCTTTCTCGAAGCCCTCGGTGCCGGCGGGGGTAATTGCCCATGCATGGGCCTGCTGCTCGAAGTCTGCGAGCGCGGTGTTCGTCCATGCGCCGGGTGCGTGCAATTCGAGCCAGCGGTCGGCAAAGCGGGCGGGCAGGATCTTGCGGAATTCCGAGCGCAGTGCCGTAAGAGTGCGGGGCGACTTGGGGTCGTGGAAGATGGCAGTCACTTCGCCGGCAGGGAGCAAGGTCAATCTGGATTTCTTCCGAGTTTTTCCAGTACGACGAAATCTGCAGAATGGCGGGACCACTCAGGCCGCGATGGGTGATCAGCATCTTTTCGCGGAAATTCTGTCCGTTGCAGGAGGCGATTACTTCAGCGGAAACGCCGGTCAGATCGCAATAGCGAGAACGGTCCTCCGGAGCGAAAACGAGCGGCACAAGTCCCGGTCGCGGCTCACGAATCTTGAGGCCGAATTGCCGCGCCAGGTTGTAGCCCAATGAGGTTGCGCCGATTTTCGGGATCGACAAGCCGCCGGTCGCGACCACGAGCGCGGGCGCGCGGAATTCCGCATTCGCAGCGCGCACGACAAATTCTGTGTTCCAGGTGACTTCCTGAATTTTTGTGTTGAGAAAAATTCGGACTCCGGCGGCGCGGCATTCTTCTTCGAGCATCGCCAGGATGTCACCAGCGGAACGGTCGCAGAACAGTTGCCCCAGAGTTTTTTCGTGGTACGGGATGCGATGCCTCTCGACCAGTGCGATGAAATCCGCGGGCGTGTAGCGGGCCAGCGCCGACTTGGCAAAATGCGGATTCGAGGAAAGGAAATTCTCGGGCTGGCAGTCGAGGTTGGTGAAATTGCAGCGGCCGCCGCCGGAGATGAGAATCTTCTTGCCCAGACGGTCGGCGTGTTCGAGCAGGGCGACGCGCCGGCCGCGCTTGCCGGCCTCGATGGCGCACATCAGGCCTGCCGCGCCGCCGCCGAGAATGAGTGCGTCGAAGCGATGGGTCACGTTAGATGAGCTTACCTCGGCGGCTGAAGCCGCACATACGTTAGGGAGTCTTTTATCGCAGCGCTGAAAGCGCTGCGCCACCCCCCAAAGCCAATCCCCCCAAAGGCGCTGGACGGCACAAGAGCCAATCACATGTAAAACAGGCTCAGGCGGGGCAGGCCGTATTTTTCCAGCAGACGTTTATGTACGTACTGCTTCTGCAGTTGGTCGATCTGCGAGCCAGACATTTTTCGGCGGTAGGGAGCGAGATCGCGGTCGGCCTCGGCGCGGACCGTTACGATTTCTTCGTCCGCGGTGGAGGCCAGCAGCACGGCAAAAAGTTTTTCTTCGATCACGGTCAGGCGGCGCTCCAAGTCTTCCAGTCGCGCCGCGGGCTTCTTCTCGATTTCTTCCGCGAGCTGGCGCAGAGTTCTGGCGGCGTCGAGCGCTACAGACTTTGCGGAGACCCCGGCGCCCTGCGGTAGTTTCGCGGCCTCCAGTGCATCGGCATTGCGGCGCAGGAAGGGCGCAACTACCTCGGGTTCAAATCCTTGCGGGGCGTTGGGTTTCGCCGGAGTCGCTGATGCCGCGCCCACGGCCGCTTCCTTCATGTCTTCCGCCGCCGCCAGTACCATCTGCGAGCAGTAGGCCAGGCTGTTCACCTTTTTGGTTTTCGATGGCCGCTGGTCATAGCGGTCGAAGGCCTCGTCGATGCCGCGCAGCACGGCCTCCAGCGGGATGCCGGCATCCTTCCAGGTTTCGATCAGCGCCCAGTCGAGAGTCGAGAGCAACAGTCCTCCGCCGCGGCGGCGCAGGAAGCGGTCTTCAATTTCGCTGAAGTAGTTGAAGTAATTCTCCACGATAGGTCAGCGGACGGAACGCGAAGCGGGAGTGGCCGGAGCGCCGCCATTCTTGCCCTTCTGTTCCGACTTTGGCTGCGACGGCTTCGCTGCTGGCTTTGACGCAGGCTGAGTCGCGGCTTGCGGTGCGGCTTTCGCCGGTGCGGAATCCCTATGTGCCGATCCGTTCCGCTCCCAAATAATGCGCAAGCCTTCCAGTGTGAGGAAGTCGTCCACCTGTTTGATGTATTTCGATCCCGTGCCCATCATGGGGCCGAGTCCGCCGGTCGCGATCACTTGGGTTCCCTGGCCCAATTCCGCCAGCAGCAGTTCGAGGATGCCATCGACCAGTCCGCGGTATCCGTAATAAAGGCCGGACTGCAGGCTGCCCACCGTGTTCGATCCGATGACGCGGGCGGGCTTGCGAATCTCGACGCGCGGCAGCCGGGCTGTGCGCTCGAACAGCGCGTCGGCCGAAATGCCGATACCGGGACAAATCACTCCGCCGAGGTATTCGCCTTTGGATGACACGCAGTCGAAGGTGGTGGCCGTTCCGAAATCGACGATCACGCACGGACCGCCGTATTTTTCGAAGGCGGCGACGGCGTTCACAATGCGGTCGGCTCCCACTTCCGCCGGATTGTCGTAGTGCACGGGCATCCCGGTCTTTACGCCGGGTTCGATGTAGAGCGGGCGCAAATTAAAGTAGCGCTCGCACACTTGCCGCAGCACGGGATCGAGGGGTGGAACAACCGACGAGATCACGATGCCGTGAATGCCCTTGGATTCAAGACCCGCCATGGAAAACAAGTTGCGGAACAGGACTCCGTACTCATCCACCGTACTGGTGCGGGAAGTGGCCACCCGCCAGTTGGCGACAAGCCGCTCGTAGCGCGGAGTCTCGTCCGAGTCGCCGCTCGGGTTCACCTTGGCGACGCGGGCGAAGACGCCCAGAACCGTGTTGGTGTTGCCGACATCGATGACGAGAAGCATGGTCGAAAACCAGCTTTTAGCTCCTGGCTCTTAGCCTTTAGCTCAACCCTACAGGTGATTGCCGACTACTCTCTTGCTGTTCTCTTACTGTTCCACTCAACACCGTTTGCATTCCCTTCGTGGTCCGCACCTGCAAGAATCCGCGGGGATCGAGGCCTTCGGTGGTTCCCTCGAAGCTCGCGCCGTTCTCTTCGATGCGAACATTCTTGCCCCGCACCCAGGAAGAATTCTCAGTGAAACGCCGCAGAATCGACTCCCGCGCATCGGCATTGTCCAGCAATTGTCGATACTCGCGGTCCAGCGATTTTAACAAAGCCGCTGCCAACTCGACGCGCGACCACTCGCTGCCAGTCACCAGGCGCAGCGAGGTTGCGGACAACTCCTTGGGAAAAGTTGACTGATTTACGTTGATGCCGACGCCCACAACGATGTAGCGGACGCGGGTGGCCTCGGCATTCATTTCAGTGAGTATGCCGCAGACTTTCTTGCCGTCGTTCTTATTGCCGATGAGAACATCATTGGGCCACTTCAGATCGGCGATGACGCGCGAGTCGACTTGCTGAATCGCCGACTGCACTGCGAGCCCGGCGGCGAGCGACAGCACCAGCACTTCCGATGGCGGCAGAGCGGGGCGCAGGATGACTGAACAATAAATCCCGGTCGATCGCGGAGACTGCCACAGATTAGCCCCGCGGCCGCGGCCCGCGGTCTGCTCCTCGGCGAGGAAGACGGTGCCTTGCGGAGCGCCTTCCGCCGCCGCAGCCATGGCAGCGGTATTCGTTGATGCAATCTTGTAGAAGTGGTGAAGGTGCTCGTCGAACACGGTGCCGCGCAGTAGCGGGCGCAGAATCTCAGGCAAGAGCAAATCGGGAACCGAGCACAGTTGATAGCCCGTCGCGGGATGCCCGGCCACATCCACGCCCAAACCGCGCAATTGCTGAACCAATCGCCACACCTCGGAGCGGTTGGACGAGATCTCCTGGGCGATCTTGGTGCCGCTGACGACGACGGTGGCGTGCTCCATGAGCAAGCGCACGATGCGGCCCAGCCGGAGGTCGGTAGGCTGTGGCTGGTGCGCGGCGGGCACTTTGGCAGACGAAGAGTGCTCACGAATTGTGCTGGTCCTGGCGATGCGGAGATTATGCGCGAACTGGGGCAAAACAACAATCTTATGCGTGGGAAGGTTCTAGGCGGGGGAAACTAGGCTGGGACGACTCGCATGCTCATATCCACCACGGGCGCCGAGTGCGTGAGCAGGCCGACCGAGATGAAGTCGACTCCAGTCTCGGCGTAGGCGCGGACATTCTCCAGGCGAATTCCGCCGGAACACTCGACCGGGATGGCGCGGCCTTCTCGGCGGACATCCTTCCGGAGGTCGGGCAGCGAGCAGCGCTCGACCGCGCGGCGCACATCCTCTACTGACATGTTGTCGAGCAGAATGGCTTCGCCGCCGTGAGCCAGAGCCAGTTCCAGCTGCTCGAGGGTTCGTACTTCGACTTCGATAATCTGCGAGCCGCGGCGGTTGCGCACCGCACGCTCCAGCGCGGGAGCAATCCCGCCCGCCAGCGCGATGTGGTTGTTCTTGATCAGCACGCCGTCGGAAAGGTCGAGGCGGTGATTCTGGCCGCCGCCGCAGCGTACGGCGTTCTTGTCGATCACGCGCAGGCCGGGCGCGGTCTTGCGAGTATCGAGAATGCGCGCTTTGGTGCCTGACACGGCTTCGACGAATTTGCGCGTGAGGGTAGCGATGCCGCTCATGCGCTGCAGGAAGTTGAGGATGACGCGCTCGCAGGAAAGAATGACGCGCGCGTTGTGCCGGATGACGGCGATGGACTGCCCTGCCCGCAGGCGCACGCCGTCGAAAATTTCCGGATGGGTGGTGACGTCGTAATGGGTTGTCACGGCGCCGTCAAGCTCGGCGTAAACATCGAGGATCCGCGCCACGCAACCGATCCCGGCGAGGATGCAATCCTGCTTGGCCATGATGGTCGCGAAGGCAAGCTGGTTGGGATCGATGCAGGCGTAGCTGGTGGCGTCGCGCGTTGCCCGGTCTTCGAGCAGCGCGTTCTCCAGAATCGCGGTCAGGCGTCTTGAATTCCAATCCATAAAACAGTGGCCAGGGGGCAGTGGTCAGTTGCCAGTCCGAACATTCGACTAGGGGCACCCCAATTCCTTCAGCTTGCTCTTCGTCTTGTCCTGCAGGACGAGGAGTTCCTGACCGCGGCGGCGCAGTCCTTCGACTACTTTCTCCGGAGCTTTGGCCAGAAACTGCTCGTTCCCGAGTTGCTTCTGATTGTTAGCTAATTCTTTTTCGATTTTCTCCAATTCCTTTTTCAGGCGCTCGCATTCGGCGGCTACGTCGATTTTGCGCTCGTAGATGACATGAACATCGAAGCGCGCCGTGCCGCGGGCACCGGCGCGATTGGCGAGGGAGCTTTCCACGAACGTGATCTTTTCGACGTTGCCCAGGCGCTCGACTGCTCCGCGATTCTGTTCGATCATCTGGCGAATGCCGGGTTCATGGGCGAAGACTTCGATCGGCACTTTCACCTTGGGTTCGACTTTCAATTCGGCGCGCAAGTTGCGCACGCTGACGATCAGGTCTTGCAAGATGGCCATTTCAGTTTCGGCGGCGAGATCGAATTGCTTCTCATCGGCCTGCGGATATTCTGCCAGCGCAATCGATTTCACCGGAGGCTTGCCTTCGTACATGGCCTGCCAGATTTCTTCGGTGATAAACGGCATTACGGGATGCAGCAGGCGCAACGAGGAGTCGAAAAGATTGACCAGATTGGCGCAGGCCGCGCGCGCAGCAACGTGGTCTGCGCCTTCGTCAAAATTCAGGCGTGGCTTGATCAGTTCGAGATACCAGTCGCAGAATTCTCCCCAGAAAAAATCGTAGATGCGATTCGCCGCCTCGTGGAAACGGTAGGTGGCGAGGGCGTCGTTCACGTCGGCGGTGACGCGGTTGAAGCGGGAGAGAATCCAGCGGTCTTCGAGCAACGAAGCCTGAAATCCGGCGACGCCGCTCGACTGCGCGGGCGAGTCGCCCGCGCCCACACGAACGGTCGCAGGTCGCAGGCCCGGCTCAACTCGATCCACGTTCATGAACATGAAGCGTGCAGCGTTCCAGATTTTGTTGGCGAAAGCGCGGTAGCCTTCGGTGCGGCTTTCGTTGAAGGCGATGTCGGTGCCGGGGGCGGCCATGGCGGCGAGAGTGAAGCGCGTCGCGTCAGTGCCGAAGCGCTCGATGATCTCCAGCGGATCAATTACGTTGCCTTTCGTCTTCGACATTTTCTGCCGGTCGGCATCGCGCACCAGGGAGTGAATGTAGACCTGGCGAAAGGGCACGCTGTCATCCTTCTTGTCGCCCCAGCCGCTGGCTGCTTTGATGGCGGGATCCTGCTGGTGCCCTTGCATGAAGTGGCAGCCGAACATGATCATGCGGGCTACCCAGAAGAAGAGAATTTCGTAGGCGGTAATCAGCAGCGTCGTGGGATAGAACACTTCCTGGTCGCGCGTCTTTTCTGGCCAGCCAAGTGTGGTGAAGGGCAGCAGGCCCGACGAAAACCAGGTATCGAGCACGTCGGGAACCTGCTCCAGCTTGGCGCCGCCGCATTTCGTGCATTTGGCTGGCGCCTCGCGAGCTACGATCACTTCCTTGCAGGCATCATTACTACACGTCCACGCCGGAATCCGATGTCCCCACCACAGCTGCCGCGAAACGCACCAGTCGTGGATGTTGTTCATCCAGTTCAAATAAATCGTGCGGTGATTGTCGGGAACGATCGAGATCTCGCCGCTCTCGACCGCTTGCAGAGCGCGATCGGCGAGAGGCTGGATCTTGATGAACCATTGCTCCGACAGCCGCGGCTCGACGATGTTTCCGCAGCGTTCGCACTTGCCGAGGGAGAGCGCATAGTCTTTTTCGCTAACCAGGAATCCCTGCTCCTGCAAGTCTGCAAGCACACGCTTGCGCGCTTCGAAGCGGTCGAGTCCGGCGTAGGGGCCGGCGTTCTGGTTCATGTGGGCGTGCTCGTCCATCACGTCGATCTGCGGCAGATTGTGGCGGAGGCCGGCCTGAAAGTCGTTGGGATCGTGCGCCGGCGTCACTTTCACGGCGCCGGTGCCAAACTCGGGCTGCGCGAGTTCGTCGGTGATGATGGGGATCTCGCGATTCATCAGCGGCAGCAGAACTTTCTTGCCGTGCAGATGCGTGTAGCGCTCATCTTTCGCGTTCACGGCGACGGCGGTATCGCCCAGCATGGTTTCGGGGCGGGTGGTCGCGACCGTGATGAATTCCGTTTCTCCACCAATCGGCGTGCCGACGACCGGGTAACGAATCTCCCACAACTTCCCGGCCACGTCTTCGTGTTTCACTTCGAGATCGGAGATCGCGGTCTCGTGCCAGGGGCACCAGTTCACGATGTATTTCCCGCGATAGATCAGACCTTCTTCATAGAGACGGACGAATACCTCGCGCACGGCGTGCGAGAGATTGTCGTCCATGGTGAAGTATTCGCGATCCCAGTCGACGGAGGCGCCGAGGCGCTTCATCTGGTTGAGGATGGCGCCGCCGTAGAGCTTCTTCCATTCCCAGACGCGCTCAATGAATTTCTCGCGGCCCAGTTCGCGGCGCGTCTTGCCTTCTTTGGCGAGATCGCGCTCGACCATCATCTGCGTGGCAATGCCGGCGTGATCGGTGCCCGGCAGCCATAGCGTGATGAAACCGCGCATGCGGTGCCAGCGCGCGACGATGTCCATCTGGGTCTGGCCGAACATGTGGCCCATGTGCAGCTGCCCAGTAACGTTGGGCGGCGGCAGCAGCAGCGTGAACACGGGCCGGGTCTTTTCTCCGGCGATCGGGCCCGGCGGCGGCGTGGGCACGGAGAACAGTTTTTCTTTGATCCAATAGTCAGCCCAGCGCGCTTCAATCGCGCCCGGCTCGTAGGCTTTGGGCAGTTCGTGAGGCATCTTTGTGAGCGATGACGAGATTCGACACAGGAGAATCCGCCAGCGGAAGAGTAAGCTCTGATCTTACAGGCGCGAGAAAAGAAGGGTCAAACGGAGAGAGGGGGTTGTATATAGAGGCGGTAAAGGTGCTAACCCACCGCTATTGGTGGGGTTGTTAATTCCTTGACATACCTCCTGACATTCCGGCACTGTTGATCTGGATTGAACTTAGTTCATAAACTCCACTTCGGCTCTGAATGAATAAGATCATGCAAAGAAGACAATTCCTTAAACTGGGACTGGGGAGTATTAGCTCTGCCGCATTGCGCCCCATCTCGGCGCTCGCTCTTCGGCCCGACCTGCCCGCCGATGGCTTCTGCTTCATGATGGGTGATCACTGGAGTTACATCGGCATTGGCTGGCAACTCGGCATCGAGTCGTGCGCGCTTTCCGTTCTCGATGCGCTGAACATCGCCGACGCCAAGCCTGGGGCAAAGACTTCTATCAATCTGGACGCGCGCGCTTACGAACTTCTGGCGCGGGAGTATCCGCTCCTCTGCGAGCGCTTAAAGAAGTATTTGGCTGCCGACAAAGTCGAGATCATCGCAGGATCGTATTCTCAGCCGATGGCTACTCTCTACTCCGGCGAGTCGAGTATCCGGCAGATCGTGGTGGGCCATGATGTCATCCGCCGGGCTCTGGGCGTGGAGGTGGAAAGCTTTCTGGAGGAAGAGGAATTTTCCCATCCCCAGTTGCCGCAAATCCTGAATGCCGCAGGAGTGAAGTACACGAGCCTCGCGCAACTGGACACCTGGGCTTATGCAGGCTGCCCCATAATTCCACTCAATATCTTTTATTGGAAGGCCATGGACGGAAGCACCATACTCTGCCAAGCCAAGAACGACCTTTTCTCCTGGGATGGAGGCCCGCATGATACGCCCTTCTTCTCCACGCCCGAAGGCAAGGCCGAACTAGCCAAGCTTCAGCGACTGGGCAAGCCGTGTGTTCAATATTGGACGGAACTGGGCTGGGAAAGCCCAGAACAGCCTCGCTATCTCACCTACCCCAAACAATTCGAGGAGTTTTCAGAAAAAAACAATGTGGAATATGTCACACTGCGCGGATATCTGAAGAAGTACGAAAGCCAGGCGCGCGACACCATCTATTTGAACATGGATGCCTGGAACAAGCTGCTGCCCTGGGGAATTGGTGGGGACCAGATTCGCGTCAATGCCCGCAAGGTCGAAGCCACGCTGCACGCTGCCGAGCGCTTCGACGCCCTGGCAACGATTGTTGGGTCAAAGTCAAAATCTCCAACGCTCGAAGTAGCGTGGAGAAACTTATTGACAGCCCAGAGCCACGACGTGAATCTCTGCGAATTCTCCCGCTGGCAGGGAGACCGCATGGCTCCGCTTGGACTGATTGAAGATCACCACGATCAGACCTGGGGATCGATCGGATATCACCATCTCGATCGAGCCCTCGACGACGGCAAGGCCACGCTCGAGGTCTCTCTCTCGAACCTTGCAAGTCGGATTACGACGCCTCCCGGTATGAATGGCTCAAGCATTGTGGTCTTTAACGCCTGCAATTGGGAGCGGACTTCTCTGGCGAGAACGGGCAAGATCTATCTGAAAGATCGTACGAACAAAAATATCTCCATCATAAACAGTGCCGAAGCAACCGTTCCTTTTCAAGTGGAAAGAACGGAGATGGATCAGAATGGAAATCTTGCCATGGTCGATGTGACTTTCCTGGCAGAAAATGTTCCCGGGATCGGCTACGACAGCTATCGCCTGAGGTTCACACCAGAACCAGTGGAGTCGCCGAAAACCGGGCTGAGCGTGGACGAAGCCAAGTACGAGATCGAAAATACATTCGTGCGCATTCGTCTAGACTCGACGCATGGAACTCTCATAAGCCTGGTCGACAAACAATCCGGCAAAGAATTCATCTCCGCCAAGAAGTTCTCGACGCCAGCTTTTCATGGGCAGCCCAACCTGAAATACCCATTCCTGAATCGCGAACCCGACACCTCGTATGACAGCGCTACCGCGAAGGCAAGCACTCTATGGATCGAGAAAGGTCCCCTGCGGGCCACGCTCAAATCAGTCCACAGCTGGAAGCAGTTAACGTTTGAAACCAGGGTTAGCCTCAGCGCCCACTCGCCGAACGTGGAAATCTTGAGCCGCGTGCTCACGGCTGTCCCGCCAGCGGTGGACGACTTCCCCGAAGGTCGCGCGCAGCGAGACATTAACAACGGCTATTGGCTGGCTTTTGCACCCGCATTTTCCGCGGATGATGTTTACCGCGACTTCCCCCTGGGCGTCGAAAAGACGCAGCACGCTCGCCTTCACGGGTTGACTTTCGCGGACCTGGTCAGCGAGGACAGAGGCCTTCTCATCATTCATTCCGGCTGCCAATATTTCCGCAAGGAAAGCGATGGTACTTGGTCGAATCTCGTCATGCGAGAGTGGGAATCTCATTTCTCCGGTGAATATGGCTTTACCAATTACGCTGAGTTCAACCACGTTCTGCTGGCGCACGGCCCGGAAATGGACGATGCCCAACGGACTCGCGCGGCGGCGGAGTTTGACTTCAGGGTTCTGACTGCCGTCGCCAGCTCTGGGAAGGGCACTCTGCCCCTTAAAAAGTCGTTTATTCGCGTTAGCCCGGAGAATGTGCTGCTCTCCGCGTTCCGCAAGCGAGCCGACAGCGGCTACGAGCTCCGTCTGCTGGAAACCTGCGGCAAGACCGCCGATGTGAAGGTTGAACTCGGATTCGCGGCATCCCACGTGGTGGAAACCGATCTTCACGGCCGCCCCGCTGGCCCGCCTATGGGAGGACGGGAAATCAGGCTGTCCATGAAGCCCTGGCAGTTCCGTACGCTGCACATCGTCTGAGGTGGGATGATTCACAATCAGCAACCAGCTGGAACCAGTACAGAAACCGTGCATTCAAGGTTGACTTATTTACAAATCACTCCGATGAATACTGAACGAAGTTCATTGCGCAAACTGCGCCCCGGGTGCGGGCGCGGGCTTTCCCTGACGTTTTTGGCAACCATAATTTTCGCGCTCGCCTTGCCAATCCAAGCGCAATCGCCGGAGCCAAAACCAGACTCCCTCATCATTGTGCCCCATACCCATTGGGAAGGAGCGGTGTTCAAAACCCGGGAAGAATATTTGCAGATTGGGCTGCCGCACATTCTGAAGGCGCTCAGCTTGATGCAGCGCTATCCGGAATACCACTATGTCCTCGATCAAATGGCGTATGTCCGGCCTTTTCTGGAACGCTACCCCAACGAAGTTGCCACGTTCAAGAAGATGCTTGAGGAACACCGCCTCGAGATTGCCGGGGGAACTGTAGTGATGGAGGACGAGAACATTCCTTCCGCTGAATCCATCGCTCATCAGTTCCTGCTCTCCAAGAGTTATTTTCGCGACCGCCTGGGCTATGAAGTAACGACGGGATGGGGACTGGATACCTTCGGGCACAACGCCCAGATGCCGCAGATTCTCAGGTTGGCGGGAATGAAATCTTACTGGTTTCAGCGCGGCGTCTCCAGTCCGCAAACCCCGGCTGACGTCACCTGGCAAGGAATTGACGGCACCACCATTCCTGGACATTGGCTGCCTACGGGATACAGTCCCTTCGACGAACGCCTGGCCACTTTTCAGAATTTCGAGGCAACCATCCGCTCCAGTTTCGACGCGCTGAGTCCTTTCTGGCACGGGCCGGGACGCGTGCTTCTTGCCGGAGGAGACGTGACCGATCCGGACGAAACGCTCCCACTCTACGTCGAGCAATGGAATCACGCCAAAGTGGAACCGTTTTCGATTCAACTCGGCACGCCCTCTGATTTTGAGGCACTGCGGGCGAAACATCCTTACGAACGGCCGGTACTTGTGGGCGACTTGAATCCTGTCTTTCAAGGGGTTTACAGCACGCGCATTGAACTCAAACGATGGATGCGCGACATGGAGCGCACCCTGACTTCGGCGGAGAAAGCGAGCGTGCTGGCGGGACGAACGTCGTCCGCGGATCGCGAAGCGATCGAACGCGCCTGGGAGCCGGTGCTGTTCAATCAAACCCACGACCTGAGCTCAGGAGTGATGTTGGATCACGTCTATGAGGACGTGCTGGCGGGATACCGATTTTCCAAGCGTCTGGGCGACGAAATCCTGGGTGGCGATCTCGACTCGCTACTCTCCAAGGCAGACACGCTAGGTCCGGGAACACCCCTGGCAATTTTTAACTTTCTCGGTTGGGATCGAAGTGATTATGTGGAGGCGGAGGTGGGATTCAGCCAGCCCAAGATCCTGGGAATTGAGCTAAGGGATGCTGCGGGCCAAGGCGTACCCCTTCAGATTTTGCGAAGCCGCTCTAACGGCGGCGATGGAGGTCTGAGCAGCGCGACCATCGCATTTATCGCCCGTGACGTTCCAGCGATGGGCTATTCCATTTACCACGTGGTGCCCCTGGTCGAAGGGGATCACGCCAAGCTCCCCGCCGGTGCGGAAGCGGCCACGCCAGGTTATAAAGCTCAACCCGCTTCTACCGGGCGCGACGATTTCGGAACCATCGAGAACGAATTCTATAAAGTCACGGTGAATCTCTGGACCGGTGAAATGACCAGCCTGGTTCTGAAAGCGAATCAGTGGGAGGTTTTGAGCAAGCCGGGAAATATAGTCGCGCGGGAAGAAGATCGCGGTGATTTCTGGGAACTCTACGGAACCCTGTCCGGGGATCGGCTGACGACGGAAAAAAGGTTCATCGGTTTACCGCGCCCAGGCGCGACCCAGTGGAGCAATGATTACATTGGCGGAGGCGCGGATGTGAGTCCCGGGAGCGTAGTCACGCAATTTTCCAGTTCGCATCCTTTCGGCAAGAATCAATTCGAGACCCGGGTGCGGATGTACCCGGGTATCCAGCGGATCGACATCCACACAGAAATCATGAACGCGGAACCCTTCGTTCGCTACCGGGTGCTATTTCCGACGACGATTCATGACGGCAGCAACACGCAGGAGATCGCATTTGGCGCGGTCCGACGACCGCTGCATGAGGAGTTTCCGGCCCAGAATTGGGCTGACTATAGCTCCGGCGGGCGCGGGTTGGCCATCCTGAATCGTGGGTTGCCCGGCAACAACGTGACCGACGATACCATGATGGTTTCTCTGCTGCGTTCCACCCGGCTTCAAGTGTACGGATCCGATGATTCCGGGTTTGATCCAGCACAGGCTTCGGAATCCGATACTGCCCTCGAACTGGGCAAGCGAATCAGTCACGACTACGCCTTGGTTCCCCACGCCGGAACCTGGCAGCAGGCTCAGGTCTACCGGGCAGGGCTGGAGTTTAACAATCCGCTCGTGGCTCGGAGTGTTGACGCCCATCCTGGCGCGATGCCGCAGCGTTGGGGATTGCTACAGGTATCGGCCCCCAATGCAGTGGTCTCCGCCTTGAAGCCGAGCCGCGATGGCGAAGTTGCTCTAAGAATTTACGAGGCCTCCGGCCAGTCTCTGCAAAACGCCAAAGTGCATTTTGCCCTGCCGTTGGCTTCGGCCCGGGAAGCCAATCTCATCGAGGATCCGGGAAAGCAACTGGAGATCAAAGGAGACACGATTTCTTTTGATTTGCATCCCTACGAGATCCGGACTTTCCGCCTCCGTTTTGCAGCCCCATAGAGCCATCCGCGCAGCAGGTTGTGTTGAAAGGCCGGTGAGTCGCAGGAGACTCTTGGCTCATTGCCTGGGCTCTTGGATTCGCAACACTTGGTCCGCCTGGATATTCTTCAGCGTCTGGACTGTCCCCGAAGGCCAGCGAATCTCGATTGCATCCACCGTCTTGGCTGCACCCAATCCAAAATGAAGTGGCCCGGCACTGGACGAAGCGTAGCCTGACGAGAATGTTACGTGGTTGAACTGTGCATGTCCTCCTGCCACCAATCGCACCCGTGTCCCAATTCCATCACGATTGCTCCTGGTGCCCCGGAGTGCAAGCTCCAACCAGTGATTGTTAGTGGGGCCGTCGTTCATCCAGATTTCTGCCGGTGCGCCGATGGCAGTCACCACCAGATCGAGCTTCCCATCATGATTGAAGTCGCCGAATGCAGACCCGCGGTGACGCCTCGGCGGTTGCGAAGTGAAGCCTGCCTCCGGCGTGAGTGCCGACCACCCTTCACCATGAAGATTGCGAAAGACGGTATTGGGTTGATCCACCGGAATGTGGTCGGCCATTTCTGGCGACGCCACGTCGCCCCGAGAAACGAAGATGTCTTTCCACCCATCATTATCGAAATCAGCGATGTTTGGGCTGTAACCCGACATGGGAAGGCTGAGCAATCTCATCCCATCCTGCCTGGTGACTTCCGTGAAGCTACCGTTGCCTTTGTTCTGAAATACCGGAAACGTCTCATTCCGTAGGGCGACGATAACGATGTCTGGATAACCATCGTTGTTTAGGTCGCGAAAATCTACTCCCATACCGGAGATCAGAGTGCCATCCTCGGGAATGACCACTCCGGCCTCGGCGGCAACTTCCTCGAAGTGGGAGTTGCCTCGGTTGTGGAACAGAGAGTTGAGCATCTTGTCATTGGAGACGAAAATGTCGGACAGCCCGTCTCCATCGTAATCGGCAATACCAACCCCCATGCCCTTACCCGGGTGCGAGCGAATTCCAGCTTTCATCGAGATGTCTTTAAAAGTCCCGTCTCCCTGGTTGAGGAAAAGCTGGTTGGGAAGGGGTTTGTAAAACTTCGGGTCGCAGTAATCGCCGCAATGCGGTTCCTTGCCGCTGTCCCAGCTGAAATAATTCACCACGAAGAGGTCCAGGAGACCGTCGTTATTTACGTCCACCCATGCGGCACCGACTGACCACAGTGGTCCGTATTCGGCATCGAGATGGGCGAGTCCCGCCTTTTCGGTCACGTCGGTAAACGTTCCATCCCCGTTATTGTGGTATAGCGTGTTTCGATGCACACCACCCACAAAAATGTCCTCGTATCCATCATTGTCGTAGTCGCCGATGGCCACACCCGTGTCGTATCCGGTTCCGGCAAGCCCCGCTTTTTCCGTAACGTCGGTAAAGGTGCCATCCCCATTGTTATGGAAAAGCCGGTTCCAGTATTTGCTGGAAGTCTTCCTTAGCGTGGAAATGTCGGCCCCATTGGTGAAGAAGATGTCGAGATAGCCGTCATTATCGTAATCAAAGACAGCCACGCCACCCGCCATGGTTTCCGGGGCATGCTTTTCCGGGGTTTCGCAACTGTTCAGCGAGAAGTCGATGGCATGAAAGGAAAAATGAATAGGAGAACCGGCAGGCTCCGGTACAGGAGCAGCACTCGCGGCGATTAGGATGACCACGCTGATCGCGAGCCCGCGAGCAGGTTCCCACAGAAACGAGGCGCAGCCCTTAAGAGATTTCAGACGTGGTTGGATGAGCCCCTCCGCCTGCCCCTGACTTAACCCAGATCGACCAAAACGCAAACCTTACCAAAGATTCGATTGCCGTTGCCACCGGGATATCTCAACCCGGCATATCAGGTGCTGCCGCACGCTGAATAAAATCTGTTGACAACCACTATTTTAGTGGCATAATCAGCAGCCAGCGAAATGAATTTAGTTCACTTCGCCATGAAACCAGCAGACCATAGTTCAGTTTCGCAAAGCACAATGAACCGCGGAGGCTCGATCGTGGAAAACTCAACTGGACCGCGCAGCACACCGACGAAGCAAGCAGCGGAGGGAGCAACCGGTCCTTTGAAGCCGCTCCCCACCCGGAAACAAAGCAGATTCGTGTTGACGTTGCTCGCGGCCATCATTCTCGGAATGTGCGGCGCCCCGCTGTGGGGCCAAATCGAGGTAGGCCGCCTAACCGGTACGGTCACAGACCAAACCGGCTCGGTCATCAACGGCGCTACGGTCACGCTGACCAACAACGCTACGGGCATCAGTGCCACTCAAACTACCGCCGGTGGCATCTATACCTTTACTGCGGTGCAAGCCGGCACGTACACATTGACAATTGAAGGTCAGGGCTTCACTACGCACATCACCAACGATGTCGTCATCCATGTCCAGCAAATCGAAACTGTGGATGCGCAACTCACTCCTGGTAAGGTCAGCGAGCACGTGGTGGTAACCAGCACCGCTCCCCTGTTGCAGACCGAGAGTGCGGAGGTTGGCGAGACCATCGGAACGATGCCAGTAAACGATATGCCTCTAAACGGCCGCCAGTGGTCCTCGCTAGGCCTGCTTGCCCCGGGGGTGAACACTGCCAGTCCCGGGCACACCAACAGTGATGGAGCGTTGGCCACCCCGAGCGATCGCTATTACTCGGTGAATGGCCAGGCGGTGGGAAGCAATGATTTTCGCCTAAACGGCCTTTCCGACATGGCAGCCTTTTTCAACTCGAACGCTGTGATTCAGCCCCCCCCGGATGCCATCCAGGAATTCAAGATTACAACCGGTGACTTCAATGCCGAAATTGGGCATGGCATCGGAGGCGTCGTCAATGCGGTTCTGAAGTCCGGAACGAACCGTTTCCACGGTGACCTTTGGAATTATTTCCGCAATAACGCCATGGATGCCAGGGACTACTTCACCGCCCAAAGCGGCGCGTCCTTGCCGGAGTTGCGCCAGAATCAGTTCGGCGGAGCGGTGGGCGGACCGGTGTACATCCCTCATGTCTACGACGGCCGGAACAAGACCTTCTTTTTCTTCGACATTCAGGAACTCAAATCCATTGGACCTGACCAGGTCACTGCCAACGTACCGACAGATCTGATGCAGAGCAGCAACTTCACCAATCTTCAGGACATGCTAAACCCTGGGGGCACCAATGTTGATAACTTAGCTCGCTCCTTTCCCTTCGGCACCGTGCTCGATCCGCCACCACGCGCGCCATTACATGCGGCGTAGCAGATTCAATCACGGGCTTGCTGCCGTTCCGGAAGTAACCAGGTGTGTAACGGCGTTCCAGCCGGAACCCCTGCAGGCTACGTCCGAGATCCGTTCTTCAACGGCCAAAGTATAGTCGGTATCACCGACTACACCAGCACAGCCAATATGGCGAATCTGAAACATACTTCCCGCCGGCCGTTTTGACTCCAATGCGCCGACTCTGCTCAAACTCTTTCAGCAATACGGTACCGTCAAAGGTACGCAAAAACAG
>CAWDBW010000024.1:0-89885 GCA_963800405.1 uncultured Acidobacteriota bacterium | reverse complement strand
ATCGCGATCCTGAAACCTGTGCTCAACTTCCCTCACCTCAATCCACTGTCATCTCGATGCATTGCCATCTCGAACGGTTTGCCACCTCAATGCATTGCCATCTCGAACGGTTTGCCACCTCAATGCATTGTCATCTCGACCGGAGCATTTTCTTCGCGCATGCGGAAGGAAATGCCGGAGTGGAGAGACCTTGCGTCCATCGCACGGGGAACGCCGCAGCCCTACACATATCCATTCGCCTGGAACCACTCTTTACCGCCCGTCGCAAAGCACTTTCCACAGGCACAATCTTTCACCCCAGTTCCCGCTCGGACTTGCCGGAACTGGCAAACATTTTCTTCTTCCCCATGCGCACGGTGTCGATGGTAGCCCGGGGCTCGCGGCCCAATAAGCGCCCGGTGATAGTTTCGTCAACCACGCCGGCGGCGAGCGCGAAAAAGTAGGGCAACTTCACCGTCGGGGAAGGCAGCCCCGAAATTTTCCCGAGCGTGTCGAGAAGTTGCTTCAACGTAAGATTTTCTCCGCCCAGAATATAACGCTCGCCCGACTTCCCTTTTTCCAGCGCCGCCACGTGCCCCCGCGCGCATTCCCGCACGTCGACCAGGTTCAATCCCGTGTCTACATAGGCGGGAAATTTGCGCTTCAGAAAATCCACAACGATCCGTCCGGTCGGCGTCGGCTTCACATCCTGCTCCCCTACCGGCGTCGTCGGATTCACCGTGACCACCTGCATCCCGCTGCGTCCGGCCTCGATCGCAACTTGCTCGGCCATGAACTTCGACCGCTTATAGGGCCCGATCATGTTGGCCAGCGATACCGGGGAGTCCTCATTCGCAGGATGCCCATCACTGGTAAATCCCATGGTCGCGACGCTTGAGGTATACACCACGCGGCGCACGCCATTCTTCCGCGCCGCCTCCAGAATCGCCCGCGTCCCCTCCACGTTCGACCGGAACATCTCCGCCGGATCCCGCACCCAGAGCCGGTAGTCAGCCGCCACGTGAAACACAGTGTCGCAACCAGAAATAGCTTTTTCGAGGGACGCCGGATCGCGCAGATCGCCGATTGCAGTCTCGGCCTTCAGCCCTTCCAGATTTTTCAGGTTGCTGGTAGGCCGCACCAGCAGCCGCAACTCCGCGCTCTGGTCGGCAAGCGCGCGGGCCACGTGCGATCCGAGAAATCCGGTGGCGCCTGTGAGGAAAGCTTTCAAGGCAAGTTCTCAGTCTTAAGTTTAAGGCAAGAGCTGGCGAATCGTGGAAGCAAGCGCATCCTCGCCTGCAACGCCGCGTCTTGAGTGAACTCGCTGGGTTCGTCATTCACTGCTCACGCGAGCAGGGCTAGAGAACACGATTGCGAGGCAAAGCCCGGCCCAGATCGCTATGCCCGTGAACACCCAATACGTGTCAGCTGTGCGATGGTGATACAGCGGCGTAAGGCCGGCGATGCTCACGCCGAGGACGCCAACTGCTGTAACCGCTAGCAACTTCCGCAGAATCTGAGGCAGACACACACGGGCGATGTAGCCCAGGAGACCGTCCAGCCATCTTCCGATGACGTACCAAACAAACGGCACCAATGGAATGGAGAGATACATCCATGCTGCCTCGTCGCGCGGAACCACGACCGCGCCAATCAGGGTCGCAAGAAACATTGCCGGAAGATCAAGAACAATGCCGACCTTCTGAACAGCATTCAGCGGGGGTGCTTCGAGCGATTGCAGCGGCACACCAACGCTCTCTTGATACGCGACGCCGTGGTATCGCGAGTCAAGGAAAACGCTGGCTCGCGGATGGGGCTGCTGCGCCGCCGTATACCACACTAGCAACATATGAACGAGCGTTAAGACCAACGGTAGGGCCCGACGAAACCCGATTCGGCGCATAGTGTTTTAGACACCGTGAATGGTCAGAAATGGACAGGCGATGTTAACTCAAGATTGGTTGGCGTAATATCGTGCAATTACGCTCACTGATTGGACGCGCCCACGACCGGCTGGATATGGCTGCACGGTTGGGGCTGCGCCCTAACTCGCCGCCTTCTCCATCACCTTCCCGTACGTAGTCAGCGCCAGCAGCGGGAAATAATCGCGGTAAAGGTGATACATCAAATAAAACACGCGCGGGAATCCGGTGCCGGTGAAAAACGGCTCATCCCACGATCCATCTTTTCTCTGCGTGCGCAGCAGGTAGGCCACGCCGCGCGCCACGGAGTCGCTGCGAATGTCGTTGGCCGCGAGCAATCCCAGGATCGCCCAGGCAGTTTGCGACGGCGTGCTGTCGCCCTGCCCGCGCAGGCTCGGATCGTCATACGAGCCCACGGTTTCGCCCCAGCCGCCATCGGCATTCTGCACCATGCGCAGCCATTCGGCGCCCTGCTGCACGCAAGGTTCATGCAGGTCGATGCCAATCGCTTCCAGTCCGCGCAGCACTAGCGCTGTGCCGTAAATGTAGTTCACGCCCCAGCGCCCGAACCAGCTGCCGTCCGGCTCCTGTTCGTTTCTGATAAAGGTGATCGCCCGCTTCACCGCTGGATGATTCTTGTCGTAACCGTAGGTCGCGAGCATTTCGAGAATCCGTCCCGTAATGTCGACCGTCGGCGGATCGAGCATGGCGTTGTGATCGGCAAACGGAATGTGCTCGAACACCATCTTGTCGTTGTCTTTGTCGAACGATGCCCAGCCGCCGTTCTTGCACTGCATGGAAAAAATCCAGTCAATGGCGCGCTGCACCGACTCGCGCTGGTAGCGTCCATTGGGATGTTCTACCCGGCTCAACCCCAGGCAGACCATCGCGCTATCATCAACATCCGGATAAAACTCATTGTTAAACTCGAAGTACCAGCCGCCCGGCTGGCCCTTCTTGTTTTTCACTTTCCAATCGCCCACATTCCGCACTTGTTTCTGCAGAATCCAGTCGGCGCACCTCACCATCCGCGGATCGTTCGCCGGAACTCCCGCCTCTCCCAGCGCAAACATGGCGTACGCCGTATCCCACACCGGCGACATGCAGGGCTGCATGCGGAACGTGTCTTCCTCTTCAATCCCCAGCTTTTCAAATTCATCCAGAGCGCGAATCACCTGCGGATCGTCCAGCGAATATCCCTGGCAGCGCAGCGCGATGATCGCGTTCATCATCGAGGGATAAATGGCCCCCAGCCCGTCGCTCATCTCGAAGCGCTCCAGCATCCACTTCTCCGCTTGCTTCAGGGCGAGGGAACGCAGCGGCCGTACATGCACGCGCTCAAACCAGTGCGTCAGGCGATCAAAAACCAGGAAGAAATTCCGCCACGAAACCAGCTTTTTCGCCCAGTGCAGATGCATGCGCGACTTCTGCATCCCGCCCACAAATAATTCCTCGACGCCCATTTCGCGCGGAATTTTCTTGAACGGCTTCTTGGCGTAGCAGATCGAGAGCGGCACCAGAATGGCGCGCGACCACGACGAAATTTCGTAAATATTGAACCAGAACCAGTTGGGAAACAGCACGATCTCCGGCGGAATGGCCGGAACCGCGTCGTAGTCATACTGCCCAAAGAAACATAGATAGATCTTGGTGAATGTATTGACTTCGGTGACGCCGCCCATCTCCAGAATCTTGTTGCGGGCGCGTTGCAGCGCCGGATGATCCGCCGTGTATCCCGCCAGTTTCAGCCCGAAGTAGGCCTTCACCGACGCGCTGATATTTGACGGCCCGGCGGCATAGATGCTCCATCCGCCGTCTTCGTTCTGGTGGCGCAGAATCCAGTTCGCCGCCTTCTGAAATCGCTCCGGGTTACCCGTCCCCAGCAGCGTGTGCAACAGAATGTAATCCGATTCGAGCGTGGTATCGGCTTCGAGTTCGCCGCACCAGTAGCCTTCATCATGCTGCTGCGAGAACAGAAACTTCTTCGCCGCGGAAATCGCCGCGCCCACGCGGCTGCCCAGCCCTTCAATTTTGCCGAAGCGCAGCTGTGGGTTGGAACCGATGGATGATGAAGATGCGGAAACTCGATCGGACTCGGGAGAGTTGTTATTCATTCAATTCCACCTGCTCGTAACTTTTGCTGTAGAGACGTAGCTTGCTACGTCTCTGCAGACTCAGCTAGTTCGCGTTCGCCGGAGCGGCGGCAATCGCTTCCACAATCTCCGGCGGCAGCCCGAAGCGCACGTTTTCCGGCATCACTTCGAGTTCCTGCAGGTTGTCAAATCCCTTGTGCCGCAGGAATGTCACCGTCTCTTCGACCAGGCACTCCGGCGCCGAAGCGCCCGCCGTCAGCGCAATCGTCTTCACGCCCTTCAACCACTCCGGCTCAATGTCATTGCAACTGTCAATCAGATGCGCATTGTGCCCAGGTTGCGCGCCACTTCGACCAGCCGGTTGGAGTTCGAACTGTTTTCCGATCCCACCACCAGCAGCAAATCGGCCTCGGACGCCACCTGCTTCACCGCCACCTGCCGGTTCTCCGTGGCATAACAAATATCCTGCGCCGCCGGCCCCTTGATCGCCGGAAACTTCTTCTTCAACGCCGCAATAATGTCCTTGGTCTCATCCAGGCTCAGCGTAGTCTGCGTGAGATAAGCCACGCGCCCCGGGTCCGGCACGCTCAACGACGCCACCTGCTCGGGCGATCCCACCACCTGCGTCACCAGCGGAGCCTCACCCAGCGTTCCAATCACTTCATCATGATCCTTATGCCCAATGAGAATGAGCGAATAACCTTCCTTGGCGAACTTCACCGCTTCCACATGAACCTTGGTCACCAAGGGACAAGTCGCATCAATCACTCGCAAGCCACGCCGCGCGCTGTGTTCGCGCACCTCCGGAGAAACTCCGTGGGCGCTGTAAATCACACGCTCGCCGTTGGGCACTTCGTCTTCGCTGTCGACGAAAATCGCGCCCTTGCCGCGCAGTTCCTCGACCACAAAACTGTTGTGGACGATCTCTTTGCGCACATAAATCGGCGGGCCAAACGCCTCCAGCGCAATGCGCACCACGTCGATCGCCCGCACCACGCCCGCGCAAAAGCCCCGTGGCTTCAGCAAGAGCAAGGTCTTCCCGTCAGTCTTCGCTAGAATTCCAGCCATCGCACCCCACTGTGCTTACTCGTTTAGATGCACTTCCCAAGTAACAATCACCACAAAAACCCTGCCTTCAGGGTACACGATCCCCATTGTGGCGATAGTAATAAACTATCGGAAAGTACCGCGATGGTCAACGCAAACCAAAGAAAGCGCAGGGATTAGCAGTGAACGGGGAAAACTAAGGCCCCAGTGGGCTGACCGCTCCCACAAGCGCGTTCTTGGGGGCCGTCCTCCGGACACCGAAGAACGGCCTCCAGGCAGAACGCTTAAGCGCGCGTCAGGAAAATCGGTAATCCCAGCTTGTGATTGTAAGTTGGCCGGTAACGCTCCGTGTTGTACATGGTGGCGACATCCACCCGGCGAGGCCCGAGTTTCGGATCGGGGATCGGCACCATGGCGAAGCATCCGCTGCTGATGCCGGTCATCAGGCCGGCCTTGCCCGCTTCCACGGCGTCCATCGCCATGCCCGCAAAAGTAATGGCCACCATGCGGTCAACAAAATCCGGACTACCCGAGCGCAGATCGTAGGTCAGGTCACTGACTACGGTTTCGTTTCCCGTGGCCGTCTTGATCTCGTCGCTCAGGTCCTCGGCCACGCTCATTTTCTTGCGGTGTCCGAAGGCATCGGCGGGGCCGTATTCCTTGACCGCATAGCCCTCCCACTCGGCGCCCTCCGAGAGAATTACCAGGGAGTAGTTGCTGGGATTGCTGCGCTTGTCGGTGATCAGAATGTCGATGAGATGTTTCAAATTCACCTTGTATTCGGGGATGCAGCAACGCACCGAGGTCACGAACGCCGTGTAGAGAGCGGTGTAGCCGGCATCGCGGCCGAACACCGAAAGATGCCGATGCGCTCGTGCGAGCCCACGGTGGTCCGCTGCCGCTCGATGGCGTCCATGGCGCGCGTAATGGCCGTCGAAAAACCGATGCAATACTCGGTATTGCGCACGTCGTTGTCCATCGTCTTGGGCACGGCAATCACTTTCATTCCCTGCCGGTCGAGTTCCGCGGCATAACTCAGGGTGTCATCTCCGCCAATCGCGATCAGATAATCGAGTCCCAGCGTTTCGATATTTTTCAGCACCGCGGGAGTCACGTCGAACACCGTGCTGGTTACGCCTTTCTTGGTGGATTCCTTACTGGAAAACTGCTGCCCCGCCAGCACCGGCGGCAGGGTTTTCATCTTGGTGGGATTCGTGCGCGAACTGTGCAGATACGTGCCGCCGGTGCGATCAATGGTGCGGGTATTCTCGCGGGTGAGCGGCAGGATATAACGCGAGCGGCTGGCCGGATCCTTCAGATCGACGTGCGTCAATCCTTCCCAGCCACGCCGTATGCCCAGCACCTCGCTTCCGATTTCGGACGCCCGATAGACCACCGACTTAATCACCGAATTCAGTCCCGGAACATCGCCGCCGCCGGTGAGGATACCAATTCGCTTTGCTGCCATGAAGCCTCCTTAAGAAAGTATGAAGTGCGGTTCAGGATTTCTCAGTGTTCATTCTATAAAAGACCGTACCCCCTCGGCCCATAGCCCGAGATTTTCTCGGTTAGCGTTTATAGGGAGATGTCCCCACGCGGTTGTCCGCTTCAGCTCGCCAATTGCCGCGCTCGCCGCGATTTCAGATCGGTCAGGGTGATTTCCAGTATCTCGTCGGGCGATCCCGTGGCCGCGACTCGCACCAGCAACCCGGCCTTCCCATAAAAATCGATCAGCGGCTCCGTGCTGCGCGCATAAGCCTGCAGGCGCACGGTGATCGATTCCGGCCGGTCATCTTCCCGCTGAAACAACTTACCGTCGCAGTGATCGCACCTGCCCGCGACCTTGGGCGGGCGTTCGGTTACATGGAACACTGCCTTGCATTTTTCGCAGGTTCGGCGGCCGCCCAGCCGCGCCACGATTTCGCTGGTGGGCAGTTCGTAGTTCACGACCGCCGTGAGCGCGAGTCTCTCGCCGTCCAGCAACTGTTGCAACAACTCGGCCTGGCCCAGGGTGCGCGGAAACCCGTCGAGGATGAACCCACCGCCGCAGCGCAGGCAGCCGACTCGCTCTCGAACCATTTCCCACACGGTCGAATCGGGCACCAGCGCACCGCGCCGCATGTATGACAGCGCTTCTTTCATGGCTGGACTCTGCTCGCAATCGCTCCGGGTGCCCGCCGCCCGGAAAACATCGCCGGTCGAGAGATGGCAGGCGCCCAGCCGTTCATTGAGCAGATCGGCCTGGGTTCCTTTGCCCACACCCGGCGCTCCCAATAGCACCAGCCGCCAGGCCGTGAGACCAGCCGCCGTATCATTCGCCGCTGGTGGAGTCTGGCATTGGGCGGAGGGCCCACGGAGCCAAGCCAGCCGATCCTTCTCGTTTTGCGGGCTCATCCTCACTGTGTATATCGGAATCCTGCTCCGACTCTCCGTGACAGAGATCACAAAGGACCGCCCTCCCGATCACAAATCCGGGTTAGAGGCGCAATTTTGAGAACATGATCCGTATCAGGGGCATCGCTTTACGGTCTGTTGGAAAGCTCGATTTTGGGTGGCGCAGCGCTTTCAGCGCTGCGACAAGGCTTTCCTTTTCTCGGAGGGCTTCAGCCCCTCAGGCTGGCCGGCTAAAGCCTGGTGAGAACTGTGTGACGGCGTGGCACGCCTGAAGGCATGCCCTGATACGAACCTCTCTTGGCAAACTACGTCACTACCCAAGGTCCGCCACTTGGCTCCCCACCCCCCCCCGTATGGCCCGCTCGTGCCACCGACTCCCCCTCCCCGTGCCATTGCCGCCGGCAGCCCACGTGAAGCAACATATTGAGGTCGTTAGGCAAGACTTCCAGGTCCCCTAGAAATGCTGGAACTGCAACAAAAACCGACCGCGAGAGTTTCTCGATCCTCCCAGGGTCGATCCGCATACGAAGACCGGCAGCACCGCAGGCTGCTGCTCGCGCTCTTCATCCTGGTGGTCGCGCTCGGCGTTGTCGTCATGAAGGATCGGCAATTCTGGTTCGGCTCTGAAGCAGCGGCTCTGGAATGGGATGGAGCCGAGTACGGCGCGGCATCGAAGACCGCAAACGCGGTTCCACCAGCCGTCAATCACGCCAAGTCAATTCCCGCAGCGAAGAAGCCCCTTCGGGCCGTCAAGCCCGCCGCCCAACCTATCGATGCGCCGCAGCCCGGCGACGCGCCCGCCACCGTAACGCGGACCGTGTTGCCTCCGCTGGACGTTGAAGTCGTCGCCGGCGACACGCACCGCAGGATTCATCCCGGAAGCAACAGCACGAAAGTTGAACTCACACACCCGGCGCAGCCCGCCGCCACCTTTGCCGCAGCCACCAACGCAGCCGAACTGGAGCGCATGTCCGCCGACGTTCCCCAGCCGTCCTCCCACTGCTGGCGCAGCACATGAACGTGCAGGGATCGGTGATCCTGCAGGCCATCATCGGCGCCGACGGCATCATTCAGGATCTCCACGTGGTGAGCGGCCCCGCCATTCTAGCCTCGGCGGCTCAGCATGCGGTTCGCGAATGGCACTTCAAACCCGTCTTACAAAACGGCTCGGCCGTAGAAACCAAGGCCAGAATCACGGTCAACTTCACCATCAAAGTCGCGGACAGTTCCGGAACGACTCTGGCCGAGACCCGCACCGAAGGCATCCGCATCCTCAGCCGTTAAGTTCACGTTAGCCCTACCCGTTAGCGTCAGCCGTTAGCCTTAATCATCTGCTCCGCGTGCTTGCGCGAAGTCTCGGTCAGCTTGGCCCCGCTGAGCATGCGCGCGACTTCTTCGGTGCGCTCGTCGCCGGTCACCGCGCGAATCGTGGTCCGCGTGCGCCCACCCGATTCCTTCTTGTCTTCCTGCTTTTCGACGACGTAATGATGATCGCCAAAAGTCGCGATCTGCGGCAGGTGGGTCACGCACAAAACCTGATTCGACCGTGACAAAGACTTCAGCTTCTTCCCCACCGCCTCAGCCGCCCGCCCCCCAATCCCCGTATCGATCTCATCAAACACCAAAGTCCGCTGGGCGCCCCGTTTCTCGCGTCCTTTGCGAGAAGTAGGGGTTTTTCCAGCATCTACGTCCTGGGTGCCCCATCCTTCGCGTTTTTTGCGAAGGGTGGGATCCACTCCCGCCTCCACGCTGGCCTTCAGCGCCAGCATCACCCGCGACAATTCCCCGCCCGAAGCAATATGTTCCAATTGCCGCAGCGGCTCTCCAGGATTGGTCGAAATCATGTACACCACCTGGTCGATGCCCGATCCCGTCCAATTCCCTTCTTCCTCCGACGATGTGAGTTCAATCCGGAACGCCGACTTCATCGCCAGATCGTTGATCTCCGCCTCGACCAGCTTCTCCAACCGCCGCGCCGCCTCGGTCCGCTTTTTCGACAACACTCGCGCCGCCCGCAGATATTCGCCAGCCGCCTGCGCCAGTTCGCTGCGCAATCCCCGCAGAATCTCGTCTTTGTTCTCGACCTCCGACAACTTGCGCGCGACATCGGCCCCGAACGCAATCACTTCCTCGAGCGTCGGACCATACTTCCGCTTCAGCCGGTCCAGCAGCGCCAGCCGGTCCTCCACCTGCGCCAGATGTTCCGGCGAAGCGTGAATCCCGCCAGCATAGTCGCGCACGGTCGCGCCCACATCCTCCACGCTGATGCGCGCCGTTTCGAGAGCGCCCAGCGCTTCCTGAAACTTGGGCTCGTAACGGACCAACTCTTCCACCTGCTTCTGCGCCGCCCGCAGCGACGACGCCGTGGAGCCGTTGCCCTCGTAGAGCAGATCAAACGCATTCATGGCCGCGTTGTAGATTTTCTCGGCGTTGGCGAGTACGCGCTTTTCCGTCTCCAGCCGGTCATCTTCTCCACTCTCCAACCGCGCTTCCTCGATTTCGCGTTTCTGAAAGATCCACAAATCCACCAGCCGCAGCCGGTCTTGCTCGCCGTGCTCCAACTCTTCGATGCGGGTGCGAATCTGCTTCCACAAGGCGAATCCCGCTTCGACGGCGTCGATCTGGCTGCCTGCGAACGCATCCAGCAGCCCCAGTCGCGCCGGACCGTCAAACGACAAAATGGATTCATTCTGCGCATGAATGGTCGCCAGATGCGGCGCCAGCAGCCGCAACACAGCCACCGTCGCCGGCTGATTGTTCACGAACACCCGCCCCTTACCGCCCGCCGCAATTTCGCGCCGCACAATCAGCGACCCGTCGTCAGACTCGTCCAATCCGTTCTTCTCGAGAATTCCGGCCAGCGTTTTCTCCGCAACGCCCTCAGCTTCAAACACCGCCGACACCACGGCCCGCTCCGCGCCCGCGCGAATCACGTCACTCGACGCCTTCTCACCCAGCAGCAGCGCCAGCGCATCCACTAGGATCGACTTCCCCGCCCCGGTCTCGCCCGTCAGCAAGTTCAGTCCCTGCCCGAACTCCACCACCAGGTTGTCAATCACCGCGTAGTTCTCAAGCCGCATTTCAATCAGCACAGTCTGTCCTGTTCCGCCGAAATCTGGAAAGCTGAAGTTTTGCGCAGCATAGCATGAAAGGCGTTGTACGGTAGCGCCGGCATCTGGTATTGCTCAGCTTGAATATTCAGTCCTTGCGTCATCCCGAACCGCGGCGCAGTTCAGCCGCGGGAGGGATCTCCCCTGGCACGATTTTCAGGGAGATTCCTCCCTCCGTCTGAAATGGGGCTTCGCTCGGGATGACGCCACGGTTTGAGAATTCAAACCGGGCCACTGCCCGGCATCTTGCCGGCTGTCCCGCGCGCGGCTCGCCCGCGAATTCGTAGCGCTTCCTTAACTCTCGCTGTGTACGCCACCGCACAAAAGCATCTCCGCCGTTACCATCGGGCACCCCACCCCTGATTTGAAGCAAAATTCCTACTCCCATCATCTAAAATACTGCGATGGCTCTTGCCGGACAGTATGCGGTCGAAAGTTCTCCGCACGCGATCCCCGCGACCATGCAAGCCGCGGTCTACCGCGGCGTAAACGACGTCCGCCTCGAGACCGTCCCCGTGCCCGCGATCGGCCCCGGCGAACTGCTGGTCCGCGTCCATTCCTGCGGCGTGTGCGGCACCGACCTGAAAAAGATTTCCACAGGCTCGCACTCCGCTCCCCGCATCTTCGGACACGAAACTTCCGGCATGGTCGCAGCCGTCGGCGAAGGCGTTCAGACCTACCGTCCGGGCGACCGGGTCATGGTCTTCCATCACATCCCCTGCCGCCAGTGCTTCTATTGCCAGAACAAAACATTCGCCCAGTGCGCCACCTATAAGAAAGTCGGCTGCACCGCGGGATTCGAGCCTTCTGGCGGGGGTTTCGCCGAATATGTCCGGGTGATGGATTGGATCGTCGAGCACGGCACGGTCCGCATTCCCGACGGCGTTTCTTACGAGCAAGCCTGCTTCGTCGAGCCGGTCAACACCTGCATGAAAGGGATCGAGGCGTTGCGCCTCCGCCAGGGTGAAAGCGTTCTCACCATTGGGCAAGGCCCCATCGGCATCATACTCAGTGTGCTCGCCCGGCAGGCTGGGGCCAGCTTAATTACTTCCGATTTGTATGCCGAGAGGCTTAGAATAGGATCAAGTTACGGATTAGACCTTACAATTGATGCATCGCGGACAAATGTTGTGGATCGGGTCCGCGAGTTGACCCAGGGGCGTGGCGCCGATGCGGTAATCCTCGCGGTCGGCGGCAACTCCCTGATTCGTACCGCGATGGATGCGGCCCGTCCGGGTGGGCGGGTATTGCTTTTTGCGCAAACGCAGCACGGAGAGGCATTGATCGATCCGGCAGCCATCTGTGTCGATGAGAAAACTCTGGTGGGGTCCTACAGTGCGTCGGTCGACCTGCAGGAGCAGTCGATCGCTTTTGTCATGAACCGTGTCATGGATCTGGAACGGCTGATCAGCCATCGCTTCCCGCTCCCGCAGAGCCCGCAAGCCCTGGATCTGGCGGCTCATCCGCAACCATCGTCAATGAAGATCATGATTCAGCCCGGCAGTCTTTGGACGAGTTAGTTTTCTGAGGCACATAGTTGAGAATTTGCCCAGTGACTCGGGTTTTGTTTTGAAAGGGCGCGGCTTGCAGCCGCGCCGTAAAGGGATGCAGAATCACCGGCGGCTTTTAGCCGCAAGCTTTTGTGGAAGGGCACGACTTTAGTCGTGCCGTTAAGGGAGTCAACGTAGGCGGGGCTTTAGCCCCTGAGGTTGAGCAACTGGAAGGAAGCCCGCAGTGAACGGAAAAATGACCGCTGCCGTCTTGTACGGCAAAGAAGACCTTAAGATTGAGAAAGTGCCCATCCCGCGCGTGGGAGACGGCGAGGTTCTGGTCAAAGTCCAAGTCGCCCTGACCTGCGGTACCGATCTCAAGGTGTTCCAGCGCGGCTACCACGCCCGCATGATCGTTCCTCCCGCGCTGTTTGGCCACGAATTGGCCGGAGTCATCGAGGAGGTCGGGGCCGGCGTCACTGGCTTTAAGAAGGGCATGCGCGTCGTCGCCCTCAACTCCGCTCCCTGCCAGATGTGTTTCTACTGCTCCAAGCATCAGGAGAACCTCTGCGAAGATCTGCTCTTCAATAACGGCGCCTACGCGGAATACATTCGCGTACCCCGCCGCATTGTTGAAGCCAACATGCTCATCATCCCGCCCGGTGTGAGTTTCGAAGACGCGGCTATGACTGAGCCTCTGGCTTGCGTGCTGCGCGGCCTGCATGAAACCGGAGTCGAGATCGGCGACACCGTCACCATCCTGGGCGGCGGCCCCATCGGCCTCATGTTTGTGCAAGTCGCCCGCGCCATCGGCTGCAACGTGATTTCCGTGGTCAAGCGCGACGGCCAGGTGGAAGCCGCCAAACACATGGGCGCGCATGAAATTATCCAGACCACCAAAGTATCGAGCGTAGTCGACGCCGTCCGCGCCCTGTCTCCGATGAAGCGGGGATGCGACGTGGTCGTCGAAGCCGTCGGCAAGCCGGAAGCGTGGGAGTGGGCCGTCGACATGGTCCGCAAAGGCGGCACCGTCAACTTCTTCGGTGGCTGTGCCAGTGGAACGAAGGTGCAACTGGAGACCAATCGCCTGCACTATTCCGAAATCACTCTCAAAGCCACTTTCCACCACACCCCGGAAACAGTTCGCCGGGCCTTTGGATTGATTGCGGCCAAAAAGATTCGCCCCACTGACTACATCACCGGCGAGGCTCCACTGTCGCGCCTGCAGCAGGTTCTGCGGCACATGCTGAACCGCGGCAGCGACATCAAAACCGCAATCATCCCCGGCCACTGACAACAAATTGTTGATTGCTGACTGTTGATTGCTGATTGAAAACCAAATACGTCGACGAAGCGATTTTTCAATCAACAATCAAGAATCAGCAATCAGCAATTACTCCATCACCGTGACTATCCTCGGAACTGTCAACACGCATCGCTCAACGGTTGGAACCGCCTCCCGTCGCACTACCGCATTCCTCCCGACGCTCCCACTCCGGCCGAGGCCCGTGAATACTGTGCCCGCCTAGCCCGCACCCACTACGAAAATTTCTCCGTCGCCAGCTGGTTTCTTCCCCGCCGCCTGCGTCAGCATTTCTTAATGTCTACGCCTACTGCCGCATCTCCGACGATCTCGGCGATGAAGTCGGCGACCCGGCCGCATCGCTCGCATTGCTCGACGAATGGCAGCGCGAGCTGGATGCCTGCTACGACGGCACTCCCAGGCATCCGGTCTTCGTCGCGCTGGCGGAAACGGTTCGCCTGTTTGACATTCCCAAGCACGAATTCTCCGACTTGCTGATCGCCTTTCGTCAGGATCAAACCGTCACGCGCTTCGAAACGTTCAACGACGTCCTGGCCTACTGCAAATATTCCGCGAATCCCGTCGGCCATCTCGTGCTCTACCTCTGCGGATACCGCGACCCCGAGCGCCAGCAGCTTTCCGACTTCACCTGCACCGCCCTGCAACTCGCGAACTTCTGGCAAGACGTCAGCGACGATTACGGGAAAGGCCGCATCTATCTTCCGCTCGAAGACCTGCGCCGCTTCTGCGTCAGCGAAGACGACATCGCACGCAATCAGAATACGCCCGGCTTCCGCGCGATGATGAGATTCGAAGTCGAGCGCGCCCGCGACTGGTTCCGTAAAGGCTTGCCGTTGATCGAAAGTGTCGATCGCGAACTGGCCATCGATCTCGACCTTTTCAGCCGTGGCGGCCAGGAAATTCTCAACGCAATCGAAAAACAAGACTACGCCGTTCTCGGCAATCGTCCCTCCATTTCAAAATCCCGCAAACTCGCCCTGGTCGCGCGCGCTGCAATCGGCAAGTTGTTTTCCGGCTCCATGGCACCAAATCCGACCGTCATGAAGGACATCCTGGCCAGAGGAACCAGTCAAAATGGGACCAAGAGCGGGGTAAACCAACCGTGAGCGCCGGGACGCAGCAACTCCCCATCCCCTGGACCCCGGCTCCGCCCCAGCTCGTCATGGCGTATTCCGTGTGCAAGGGCATCACGCGGACGGCCGCCAAGAACTTCTACTACGCGTTCCTCGTGCTGCCGCGCCGCAAGCGTGAAGCGCTCTGCGCCGTCTATGCCTTCATGCGCCGCTGCGACGACATCAGCGACGACGCCTCGCTCAGCCTGCCCGACCGCCGCCAGAAACTCGACGCCTGGCTCAGCGCCCTGCACCGCGCCCAACAAGGCGAACCCACCGACGATCCCATTCTGCTTGCCCTGACCGACGCCCAGCGCCGTTTTTCCATTCCCGCCGGCTTGCTCGACGAACTCGCCCACGGCACGGCCATGGACATTGAAGAGATCGCAGCCTCGGCCCAAACCACCAGCGCCCCCGGCCTCACCGTCCAGTACAAAACGTTCGAAGACCTGCGCCTCTATTGCTATCGCGTCGCATCCGTAGTCGGCCTGGTCTGCATTCACGTGTTTGGCTACCGCGATCCCGCGGCCGAGCCTCTGGCCGAGCGCTGCGGCCTGGCCTTTCAGCTCACCAACATCATTCGCGACGTGAAAGAAGACGCGGGCATGGGCAGAATCTATCTCCCGGAAGAAGACCTCGCGAAATTTAGTCTGTCCGCCGCGGAACTGCTGGCGACGCCCGACCCCGCGCGCTTCCGCCCCGTGCTCGCGCTCGAAGCCGACCGCGCCCGCGAGTTCTACGCCTCCGGCGAAGCACTGATCCCCTACATTGCCGAAGACAGCCAGCCCGCCCTGTGGGTGCTGGTCACCATCTACCGCCGCCTGCTGGAGCGCATCGCCGAAAAACAATACGACGTCTTCACCGCCAAAGTCTCACTCAGCCGCTGGGAAAAGTTGCGCATCCTCGGGAAAGGTTTCTTCAAGCGAATCCTGTGATCGGTCCTACACGAAACTCTGTCATTCCGACCGGAGCGGAGCAAAGCGAGCGCAGTGGAGGAACCTGCTGTTGAGCGGGTGCCCCATCTTTCTTTCGCGTTGTTAGCGATAGAGGGTGGGGATTTTGACTCCGAATTAAACAATGCCCACCCCCATCCAACCCACAGTCGCCGTCGCCGGAGGCGGCCTCGCCGGACTGGCTGCTGCCTGCGCCTTATCCGAAGCCGGTTTCCGCGTGACCTTATTCGAGAAGCGTCCCTTCCTCGGCGGCCGAGCCTCGTCGTGGGAGCATCCCGGCACCGGCGAAGTGGTCGACAACTGCCAGCACGTTCTGTTCCGCGTGTGCACTAACCTGATCGAGTTCTACCAGCGCATCGGCGTCGCCGATCAAATCCGCTGGTACGATCAGATGACTTTCATCGAACCCGGCGGCCGCACTTCCATCATGAAATCTTCGCCGCTGCCCGCCCCCCTGCACACCGCGCCCTCTTTCTTGCACTTTTCATTTCTCAGCGCAGCCGACAAGTTCGCCATCGCGCGTGCCTTAGTTCCGTTAACGCTCACCGCACAGCGCGACACCGGACAATCCTTCCAGCACTGGCTCGATCGTCACGGTCAAACCAAACAGGCTGTGGAGCGCTTCTGGCGCCCCATCCTGGTCAGCGCCCTCAGCGAGGAACTCGACCTGATTTCCATTTCCGCCGCCGCCCAGGTTGTGCGCGAGTCCATGAAATCTCCCGCCGCCCGCCACATGGGAGTGCCCACCGTCCCGCTCACCGACCTCTACAACAAAGCAGGAGACTACATCCGCGCCCGCGGTGGCGTGCTGTACTTCCGCCAACCCATCGAAGGTTTCGCGATCCACGAATCGCAAGTTCAGCTGCGACTCCGCAACCACGAAACCAGCCAGAACGATTCAAGTGAGGGTGGGAATGAAGCGGGTGCCCCACCCTTGTCCCTACGTAGTTTGCAGGGACAGGGTGGGGATTTTGACTACCTGATTCTCGCCCTACCGTTCGACGCTCTAGAGAAAGTTCTTCCCGAATCCCCCGAGAGCGCGCCCATCCGCGAGCAACTTTCGCACTTCGAAACCGCTCCCATCACCGGAATCCACCTGTGGTTCGACCGCCCGATTTCCGACCTCGACCACGCCGTGCTCCTCGACCGCACCATCCAGTGGATGTTCCACAAATCGCGATTGCAGAACCGTGACCGTGGAAGAGCGGCCCTTCAGGGCCGCGTCAGCGCCAAA
Organism: uncultured Acidobacteriota bacterium; assembly: GCA_963800405.1. GTDB lineage: Bacteria > Acidobacteriota > Terriglobia > Terriglobales > Acidobacteriaceae > Sulfotelmatobacter. Next base: position 73,227 of record CAWDBW010000024.1, on the reverse strand, counting down.
GAAACAAATGGGGCTTTAGCCCCCGACCCCGGAAGCTACATCGAACTGGTGGTCAGTTCCTCGAAGACACTCATCGAAAAATCGCGTGCCGAGATCGTCGACCTCGCTCTGGCCGAAGTCCGAGAATTTTTCCCCGCCGCGCGCGAGGCCAATCTCGTGAAGTCCACCGTGATCAAGGAACTGCACGCCACCTATTCCCCGCGCCCGGGAATCGACGCGCATCGTCCCACGGCAATCACCGCATGGCCGCGTGTATTCCTCGCCGGCGATTGGACCGCCACAGGCTGGCCCGCAACCATGGAAGGCGCAGTGCGCAGCGGATATCAAGCCGCCGAAGCCCTGGCCCGCGCCGCCGGACTGAAAGACTTGCGCTTCCTCTCCCCCGACCTGCCCGCCAGCGGATTCATGCGCCTGTTCTAAGTAGCGCGTGCGATTGAGAAGTTGGAATCTTTCTGTGGAAGGCTGCAGAAAAAGGGCTGGCAGCTTACCCGCCTAGGTCTGTGACCTGTGAACATCCCCACTCAAGCCAAAACCCGGCTTGAGTGGGCCACCGGCTACAAACGAGGCTGCCCCACCCTTCGCGGTTTTCGAAGGGTGGGAACCACGAACGCACGCGCAACGGGGGCTGTTCGGAAGGGCTAAGTCGGCGGGTGCCCCGTTTCTCGCGGTCGTTGCGAGAAGTGGGTGCTCTACCCCGCCAGCAGCGCCACGCCGGCCGCCACCAGCACGGCGGCGATCCATCGCCGGCGGTCCACTTTTTCATGCAGAAATATCTTTGCGGCGAAGGCGTTGCCGATAAAGGTGAGCGATGCGGCCGCCGGCGCGACCAGGCTTAAGTCTCCCCAGGAGAGCGCGAACAGAAGCGTGAAGAACGCGACGGTCATCGCGGCCACGCCGAAGAAAATGTTCGGATTGGAAGCCACGCGCCCCACCACGGTCCACACTCCCGCACTGCGCAGCAAAGCGTGCACGTCGCCCACCTGCTTCATGGCGCGTGCCAGCAGTACGTCGCCCACGACGGAGAAGAACGCGATGGTGAGAATCCCACCCCAGATGTAAGCGTGCTTCATGATTTCACTCCACCGGAAACGACTTCTTCAGCGGGCGTTCCATCGGTGTGTACCCCAGCGGGTGCCCCATTTCTCGCCGCCTCCTGGGCGGCGAGAAGTGCGGATTTTGGATCCTCCTGCGAATGCGACGTGAGTGCGGGGCTTCCGGCAATGAATCCCACGCCTCCCGAGATCAGCACGATGCCGAGCCAGCGCATCAGGCTGACCTGCTCGTGCAAAACAAAGCGCGCGCTCAATGCCAGCAAGACGTATCCCATGGAAGTCGCCGGCAGCACGTACGTCAGGTCTGCCCAGGACAGCGCGGTCATGTTGAGAACAATGAAGGTCAGAAGCAGCAGAATCCCAGCCGCGACGTAGGGATTGAGCACGGCGAAAACTACGCTGGGCAAATCATGGATGGAAATGTTGCCAACCTGCTTCATCCCGTGCGAGAGCACGGAGTCGCCTGCCGCTCCAAAGACGGTCACTCCAGCCAGCACCAGATACTTGCGAAAGGTCACTTGAACTCGTAATAACGAACTCGACGGGTGCCCCATTCAAGCCGTCCTTTGGCTTGAGTGGGGCAGTTCACATCCGAAGATTACGCCTTGACCGGCTCGGCCGCCGCGGCCTCGGCAGCGTGCTGCTTTACCATCTTGTTGCGCGCCGCGCGCAGCTTCATGAAGCTCTTCGCCTCTTTGTACAGGCGCTTACGGTCGTTGCTGTCAAACGCCGCCCTCCGCAAGATGCGGAACACGGCTTTCGGCCGGAAATAATATTCGTCGTAGAAACGGTGCACCGCCGACATAATGTCGTCGGCCGGCAGCCCAGGATACTGAATCTGCGCCAGCTGATGTCCGCCTTCGTCGACCATCTTGTTGTCGCCGAGGATGAATCCGTTCTTCACGACATGGTCGTAGAGCTCGGTGCCGGGATAGGCGTGCGCCACCGAAACCTGAATGGTTTCGCAGTCGAGTTCCTTGGCGAATGCGATGGTGTTGTTGATGGTCTCGTGGGTCTCGCCCGGCAGGCCGAGGATGAAGTCGGCATGCACGACCAATCCGAGTTTGTGGCAGTCTTTAGTGAACTGGCGGGCGCGTTCGACGGTCGCGCCTTTCTTGATGTTCTTCAGAATCTGCGGGTCGCCCGATTCGTAGCCGACGATCAGCAGGCGGCATCCCGCTTCCTTCATCGCCTTCAAAGTTTCGTAATCGGTGGTCACGCGCGAAGTGCAAGACCACGTCAGGCCCAGCGGCTTCAGCTTGGCGCAAAGTTCGATGGTGCGAGCTTTCTGAATGTTGAAGGTGTCATCGTCGAAGAAAAACTCTTTCACTTCGGGCCAGAGCTGTTTCGCCTTGGCCATTTCCGCCGCGACATCGTCGGTGGAACGTTTCCGCCACGGATGTCCGCTCAGCGTCTGCGGCCACAGGCAGAACGTGCACTGCGCCGGGCAGCCGCGCGTGGTGTAGAGCGACACATAGGGATGCAGCAGGAACGGCACGTTGTAATTCTTGATGTTGAGATCGCGCTTGTAGACTTCGGTCACGTGCGGCAGCGCGTCCAGATCCTGCAGCTGCGGAGCGTCGGGATTGTGCACGACTTTCCCGTCTTCCTGCAGATACGACACACCGGGAATTTCCGCCAGTGGCTTGCCCTTGGCGTAATCGACCACCGAGTAGTCAAATTCCTTGCGGCAAATAAAATCAATTTCCGGGCAATCGCGCAGAGATTTTTCCGGCAGCACGGTCACGTGCGGTCCCACAAACGCAATCTTGATCTTAGGATTCGCCTGCTTGATGGCCTTGGCCAGCAGGATGTCGCCAGGAAATCCGGGCGTGGAAGTAAACAGCACCAGGAACTCGTAGTCGCGCGCGATCTTGATGGTCTCTTCGCCCGACACGTGATGCGATGGGGCATCCAGCAGCCGCGCCCCCTCCAGCATTCCCGTCGGATACGCCAGCCACACGGGATACCAGAAACTCTCAATTTCGCGGGTGGCGGGCCAACGCGAGCCGGCGCCTCCATCAAAGTTTTCAAAAGATGGGGGATTCAGAAACAATGTTTTTAGAGGCATAGTAGGTATTCTTAATTTTAACATCCGGACACGGTTCGTCCCGGGTTTCACTCGTGTTCTTGCAGGTTCCCCGTACCCCATCCAGCTTGCCGACGTACATGACCTAAACGCTTGATTTCACTGTACTAGCTCTCCAGCCAAAAAGGAACGCCGTTCACCCGAACACAAGCTTGGATGCAGCGAAAGGGGAAATGGTGCGGTAAGTGGGAGCGGCAGTTACCGGGATGGATGGCAGTGGCCAACTCGAAACGATTTCAGCCCGCTGTCATTCTGAGCTCGGCGACAGCCGGGCGAGGAACCTTACGAGAGCCCGACGCCGTAGATGCCATCGCCGGGAACGCCTACGCTTCGTGCAGTCCCGCACTCCTCGCGTCAGCACAACCGATGTCGGGGTTTCGTAAGGTCCCTGCGGAGCTTGGCGCGATCCTGCGGGATGACATCGGCTAATCCGCAAGTGCTCAGATACCGGGACGCAAGAGTCTACTGCCCTTCGCCGCCAGCCGGAACCCGGAAAGTCACGCCGCGCTCTTCGTTGGCTTTCTGAGTCGCAGGCAGGTCGAGATCAGAGAGTGGAATCTTTTCGGTACGCTGCCCACCGAAGCTCCACAGCGTCTGGCCGACAATGGCGTAGTTGCGGACCTCCAGCTTGTGTTGATCGCGAAAGACCAGCATCGTATCGGGCAGGATGGGCGCACCCGCGGCCTCGTGCTGAACCGGGCGCAGGGGCACCGCGCGCGCGTAGAGGTCCTGATCGCCGTCGGCCTGCTCCTGCCGCATCATCTCCTGCTCTTCGGCTTGTTGAGCAAGATTCTGCCGGTTCGTCTCAGCGGCGGCGGCGACATCCTGGTCGTAGCCGTTGTCGCTACCAGAAGAATCGGACGAGTCGGAATCCCAGAACCAGTACGGATCGTACCAGTAGGGATCGTAATAGCCGTACGCCCACGGATAGTAAGAGCCATAATACGAACCGTAGTAAGCACCGTAGCCGCGACAAACGTAGCCGTAGCAACCGTTGCGATATCCATACGTGCGACCGCGCGATCCGCGGAAACTATCATGCAAGAAGGGACGATTCAAAGGCCGGCTGAAGGCACGCGTAGTGGAAGTGCGTGGGGAAAATGCCGGACCGCGCGCGATGCCAGGGGAAACGCCGCCTACCCTCGGGGCAGAACGCACACCACCGGAAACATGGCTGCCTCCGCTGCTGCTGTGGCCACCGCTAAAACCGGCGTGCCCGCCCCCGAAACCGCCGCCAGCATGCCCGCCTCCACCACCATGGCCCCCGCCGCCATGCTGCGCCCACAAGGGTACAGCCAGAAAGAGCGCGAACGCCGGGATGAACATCAGGCGGCGCATATAGCCTCCATTATAGGCCGGTTTTGGCCAGCCCCGAACAATTTATAACCTGTCGAATCTCTATGACATGCGGGCAGTAAGTCGGCAGTCACCGCGTCGAAAACCCGCGCGTGGCGGCCTGACTGGGTTAGAACGCCGGAGGCCAAGCTTTCTTGCGCGGGAATTCCGCGTGCACTGGCTGAGCCGCGGGTGCCCCATCCTTGCGTCCTTCGCAAGGGTGGGAGACCTCGGACCTCGGCGCTAGGGACATTGGTTTGGAGGATGCGTCCGTGCTTCCCATCCTTTCGCACAAAACGCGAAAGGATGGGGCACCCTCTTCAGGAGTGCGCCATCAGAAACCGACTCCGAGAAGACCCGGACTCTACTTCTTTTTCTTTCCCTTGGCCGTCTTCGGTGCGGGTTTGTGTGCCGGCTTTTTCGCAGGTTTCGCTACGGGCTTTGCGGGTTTAGGTGCAGGTTTGGTTGGCTTGGATTTCTCTGGCGCTTTCGCCGCTGGCTTGGCCGGTGGCGCCGGGGGCGGAGCAGCCGGCGCGACAACGACAGCCGCCTTCCCCTTCTTCCCTTTTGGTCCAGGTTTGTTAGCACCCGGCTTGCCCGGAGCCGCCGCCACTACGGCAGGAGCTTCGGCCCCTTTAGCGGCCCTTCCCCGACGCGGCGCCGGTGGCGGAGGCGGCGGAGGCGGTGCGAATGGTTTCAGGAATTTCAGCGTCTCGGTACGCGAGCGCAGCTTGCCATCCAGCAGCAGCAGGAAAACATCCTGCGCGAGCTTCGGATAAATGGGCAGCTGCGGCGTGATCAGCAACTCCGTCATTTCTGGCAACGGAATCTTTTGCTGCACTTGCCGCCACTTCGTAAGGTAATTCTTGATCTTCTGCTCGACCGACTGCTGTTTCGCGGTCACGGCCAGGAACAGCACCATCTCCGGCCGCGCCGACGACAGCAACTGCCAGGTGCGCGACGGCGTGGCGGCTTCCTTGCCCATCAACCTCTTCGCCAGTTCCTTGGCATGATCTTCAATGTCCCGCCAGGCTTCGACCAGATCCTTGCGCGGAATCAGCTTCTGAATATCCGCAACATCTTTGTCGGAAAAGTGCGCGGTCAGGAAGTACATGAAAGCCGGGCCCGCGTCGGGAGCGTACCCCATATCGACCATCTGCTGCCGCGTCTTCATCAGCTGCGTAATGCCGTTGACGTCGACCTTGGCAACGGTCCAGTGGTCATGCAGGATCTCGAGCCAGCCTTCCTTCTCGAGCATCTTCACGACCTGCAGCGGATCGTCTTCGTGCGCCAGCGCCGCGATCTCGTGCCCGATCGACGAGCGCAGAATGTGGTCGATGTACTTGCCTTCCTTGGCCGCATCGTAACGCGCCTGCGTGCGCTCTTCCAGCGTCCAGTGGAAACGGGCAGCGAAGCGCGTGGCCCGGATCAATCGCGAGGGATCTTCAAGGAACGAATAGTTATGCAGAATGCGAATAACTTTCGTCTCGATATCGGCAACGCCATTGAAAGGATCGAGTAGCAGTCCGCGCGATCCTTCATTCAGCGACAGCGCCATGGCGTTGACGGTGAAGTCGCGGCGGCGCAGATCCTCGTGAATGGTGGCGGGCGTAACAATGGGCGGCTTGCCGGTTTTCTCGAAGCGCTCGGTGCGCGCCATGCTGATTTCGGCGCGGGCATTGCCGGGCAGCGAGATGAAGATGGTGCGGTTGTCCTCTTCGACGGCGGTGATTTTCGCGCCCGCCTTTTCCAGTTCCTTCTGCAGCTTGAGCGGATTGCCCTGAACCGTGAAGTCGAGGTCTCGGATGGTGAAGCCGCTGATGATGTCACGGATGGCGCCGCCGGTGAGGTAGAGATTCATGCCCGCGGCGCGGGCTACGTCTTGCACCAGGCCGACGCCCTTCAGTTGATCCGGCGTCAACCGGATTTCCATCGTGTAAATGTAGTCAGCCATTCGCTTTCAAACGGCAGTCAGGGCCTGGTTTCGGGCGCGATGTGGTCTAAAATCGCGTCCGGAAGGACCCCCGCACTGCCAAACTTTCCACAAGATTTCCACAGCCCCGGACGCCACTCCATCTCGCGTCCCAGCCACTCAAGTGCAAGTGGCTTAAGACAAAGTACTTATACAAAGTGGAAACTTTGCGGCAAGCTATAGAAAATAACACAACGTTTACATTTTGGCTACTGCCAAGGCGGATTCCGGTCGGTTTGCCGAGAAAAGGTGCGAGAATCAGGGCCAGTGGTTAGTGGTTAGTGGTTAGTGGCTGGTGATGAGTGGTCAGCAAAATCAAGGCCGGTCACCTGTCAGCTGAATCACCAACCACTAATCACCAGCCACTGCCTTCTATGCCTTCAACCCACAAGAAAGTAATCGTCCGCAAGATGGATCGCGACACGGTGTCGGGCTACGTGGCGCCGGCGGAGTTCGTCCGCGAGGGCAAGCTGGAGCTACTGAATACCTCGGGCACGGTCATCTCGATGGACCTGCGCGAGATCAAGGGCGTCTATTTTGTGCGCGAGTTCGGCGACTCCGAATCGCTGACCCGCAAGACGTTCACTTCCCGCCCGCGCTCAGAAGGCCTGTGGGTACGGCTGCGCTTCAAAGACAGCGAAATCCTCGAAGGCCTCATGCCCGCCGACCTGACCCAAACCACCCCCGAAGGATTTCTAGTGAACCCACCCGACCAGCGCTCGAACACCCAGCGCATCTTCGTCCCGCGCACCGCCCTGGAATCGCTCACCGTCCTAGCCGTAATCGGCGCCACCCGCCGCCAGCGCCGCCCGCAAGATCAGCGCCAAGTCCCCATGTTCGAAGAGTAGTGATCGAGAAGTAAACCGGAACTGGCTGCCCCACCCGTGGCACTTTCACGGGTGGGCCGCGATGCTGATGGGATCACGAAATTTTCCGAATGCGAAGCTCTGCTTTCTGCGTCTCGTTGACCACAACCGGGCCGGGTTCGCCATAGGCATAATGTCGGAAGCTGCTCCATGGCCACTCCTCGGCCTTCCGAACTAAACCTCGCTGCACCGGATTGCGATGCATATACCGCAGCTTCTCCACGCGTTTCTTCTCGGTAAACACCACGAAATCGTAGAAGCGGCGCTGCCAAACGTGTCCCACGGCGACGGGTGTACTCCAGAGCGCGTCGGTCTGCAGACTGCTCTTGGCAAGCTCGCGCAGCAGTCGATGGGCGAATGCCTGCTTCAAGACCGCCAGCACCGGTGAAGGATTTCCCCGCTCCGGCTCGGTGAAGAGAAGATGGACATGCTCCGGCATGACTACGTAACCGATGACTGCAAAGTGATGGCGCTGGCGGATCTGCTCCATAACTTCGAGAAAGAGGTCGCGAGAGCGGGGTGTGCCGAGAAGTGGACGGCGCTGATAACAACCCGTGGTAATGAAGTGCGAGTATCCAGCGCCGTAGAAGCGGTGCAGATTGGTCGGCATAGGAACGATGTAACAGGTACGCTGGAGTTTGGCTGTGATGAATGAACATGCCAGGGAGAGTTCGCAGCAGCCCACCCGTGAACCTGCCACGGGTGGGGCATCCCCTGTCGTGCTAGAGTACGGCTGCGCCAGCCCCTCGGGAACGGGACAGCGCAGAAAGGCTGGGGGGTCTGGGCCACTCTTGCGCCACCACGACCAAGGCTGCCCCATCCGTCGCGATTTTCGACGGATGGGCACCTCGAACTCATGCACAACCGGTTTTGCGGTCAGACAGGAAAAACCGAGTCGAAATTCATTGGGTCAGGCTTCTATGAGAAACGATCAGCGCGATTCGCTCTCGGCCAGCGCTAAATTTTCCACACCCTTGCGCAGAAATAATTCCCATTCCTGTGACCAACGACCTTTACTGAGGATTCCCAAAGGCGCACGCTGAACGGATGTGCGAAAGCTCCCTCACCCGACACTCGGCAATCAGTCTCGGCAGCGGATCGAGGACCGGTGCTAAGTCCTTATTGCGGCATATTTTAGCTGCAACCCCTTACAGCTCAAGATTTTGGCGAGATCCCGCGCACCCACACACGCGCAAACCCCTCGCTATGAACATCTTACGGAAAATAGCAAAAAAAATGGGGGGGGGGGGGAGGGGGTATTCAGAAGATCAGCTTCGACTTAAGCCGTAACGCCCGTGCCTTAGTTCACCGGCGTCAGCAGGAAGGCGCGGTTGTAGCCGCCTTTGGTGCCGTAGCCGGTGATTTGGCCGACGTTGTTGATGGCGTTGGCGTTGATCAGCACCCATCCGCTGTTAGCAGGGATGAGGTAGTTCAGGTCCTTCATGCCTCCGGCGGCGGTCCACACAAAGGCGTGCGGCGCGTTGGTGAAGATGTTGCCGTAGCCGACGACCACGCCGGAATCGTTCACTCCGAAAGCCATGCTGTAGGTGCCACCGGACAGCAAGCCCAGATCCTGAATCTTATTGGACGCGCTCCACAGCACTGCATGCCAAAGGCCGCCAGTGGCCGTGCCGTCAGATTGGCCGACGATGACTCCCGAGGTATTAATGGCATTGCCAATGCTGGTGACGCCGCCCGGGAGCGTGCCCAGATCTTTCATGCTGGAACCGGTCCAGCGGAAAGCATGCGAAGTAAACGGCGGGCCGTAGCTGAACACGGACTCGCCGGCGATTTCGCCGTTGTCGTTGATGGCCAGTCCGGCGGTGAAAATGGCTTTGGGCAGAGAGCCCAGGTTCTTGATTTTGTTGCTGGCCCAGCTGGTGGCATCCACCGCGCCGCTGCTGAGAAAGGAATCGCCGGCAACCTCGCCGGCGGAGTTGATTTCGAAAGCGGCGCTGGAAGCGCCTCCGGGAAGCCCACCGAGACTGGTGATGGCCGCAGTCGAGGACCATTGCACGGCGACAAAATTGGTCGCGGGTTGGCCCTCGAGGTTGGAGTATCCCACGACCACGCCGGAATCATTCACGCCAATTGCGCCGCTGACCGTGGCTCCGGGCAGCGTGCCCAGATCTTTCATTCCCTTGTCTTTGTGCCAGGAAAACGCATGTTGGCCGGCACCCACGCCGGTGCAGGGATAGCCCTCGGGGGTCTGGGTATCGGAACAGCCGACGACGTCGCCGAGGTTGTTAATCGCGAAACCGCTGCTCTCGTTGTCGCCCTTGAGTGTCCCGATCTCGGTGATGGTATAGGTCTGTGCCGCCGCGAGGGCGGCCGACACCAGAACGAACATCCCGATGCGCGCGATTCTGTGCTTCATGGTTCCCCCCAAGCTGGTTCCCCGAAAGACGGGCTGGAATGGTTTATCAAGTATGCCACTCTGTTCGAGGCCTGCAAAGACTCTTTAGTACAGGCCAAGGAGAGCGAAACAGGCCGTGGACGGCCCGTCCAGACGGCCGCGAGCCATGATTGCAGCCCGAATCGCCGCCCACGAAAAGGCGTTGAATTCGGGATAGGGTTAAGGTAACGTGTGGAGTCCACGCAGGGCTTCAGGCCTGTAAAGAGACGATCGGACCTCCCTTCCTTCCTCCCGTCCGCTCGGACTTCCGTGGATGCCGTACATCTCTGTGCACGGGTGTGTCCTACATGCGAGCAATCCAGGTATCGCGTTCTCGTCGCCCTTCTTTCGGCATACATTCCAGCCTGCTCGCAGCTGTAATGACGTTGACGTTCTGTGCAGCCTCGCAGGCGCAGGAATCAGCGCAACCGGCTGCCCCTCCGCGTCCGCTGATCACGCAGCCGGTCGATGAGTCGAAGCTGACCACGCTGCTGGGCAACACGTATCCGCTGGCGCGTCCGGAGTTCGATCTGGGCACGGCTCCGGCGACCTTGCCGCTGGACAGAATGCTGCTGGTGTTGAAGCGCAGCCCGCAGCAAGAGGCCGCGCTCGGCAAATTGCTCGACGATCAGCAGGACAAGGCTTCTCCCAACTACCACAGTTGGCTGACGCCGGAGGAATTCGGCAAGCAGTTTGGGCCGACCGATGAAGACCTGCGGACCATCACCGGGTGGTTGCAGTCCCACGGATTTCGGGTGGGCTCGACCAAAGGACGGACCGTGTTGGAGTTTTCGGGCTCGGCCAGCCAGGTGCAGGAAGCGTTCCACACCGCGATTCACAAATACATTGTGAACGGAGAACAGCACTGGGCGAATGCCAGCGATCCGCAGATTCCGACGGCTCTGACGCCAGCGGTGGCGGGAATCAGCTCGCTGAACAATTTTCCGCGCAAGGCCATGAATGTTCCGTTAGGGGTTGTGAAGCGGGAGAATGGGAAAGAGATCAGCACAGCGCGCTCGCCAAATCCCCTGTTCACTTACCAGCCGAACTACCAATGCAGCGCGGATGACTACTGCTTCGACATTGCGCCCTACGACTTCGCGACGATCTACAACCTTCTGCCGCTGTGGAATGCGGGCATCGATGGCACCGGAGTGACGATTGCGATTTCCGGGGAAACCGACATTCAGATGTCGGATGTGGAAGCGTTTCGCAGCATGTTCGGATTGCCGGCGAACGACCCGGTGTTTGTGGCCAACGGGCCAGACCCGGGCATTCAGGGAGACGAGTCAGAGGCGGACATCGACGTTCAGTGGTCGGGGGCGGTTGCAAAAGGGGCGACCATCGACTTTGTGATTTCCCAGTCGACGGAAACAACCTCGGGAGTCGACCTTTCGGCCGTGTACATCGTCGACCAGAATCTGGCGCCAATCATGAGCGAGAGCTACGGCGAATGTGAACTTGGGCTGGGCACGACGGGCAACCAGTTCTACAACGCATTGTGGCAGCAAGCTGCGGCGGAAGGAATCACAGTGTTTATCTCCGCGGGAGACGCCGGCTCCGCGGGTTGCGACAACTTCGATGCACGACCGCCCACGCCGGCGAAGTACGGCCTGCAGGTGAGCGGATACGCTTCGACGCCGTACAACGTGGCGGTCGGCGGAACGGATTTTAATGAGTTCACGGATCCGACTCTCTACTGGAATACGACCAACAACTCCATGACGCAAGCCTCAGCACTGGGCTACATCCCTGAGATTACCTGGGACTCCTCATGTACCAGCCAGGCTTTCGGGCCACCGAATTTCAGTTCCAGTGCGGAAACCAACTGCAACAACTCGCGACTGGCCAGGGCAGTGGATGTAGTCGGCGGGTCGGGGGGCGCGAGCAACTGCACCACGCCCAGCGGAAATTCGCCTACGACTTGCGCCGGCGGATATACCCGCCCCTCATGGCAGACCGGCAGCGGCAGCTTCTCAGGCGATGGGAAACGAGACATTCCGGACGTTTCGTTGTTCGCCAGCAGCGGGTGGGCCGGAACTGCGTATGTGATCTGTCAAGCGGACTACCAAGGGAGTCCCTGCCCGAACTTTAACCCGCGATTTGGCGGCACATCGGTGTCTTCGCCGGCATTTGCCGGAATCATGGCGCTCATCAATCAGAAATATGGGCGTCAGGGAAACGCGAATTATGTTTTCTACAAGCTGGCGCAGAAGAGTGGTGCGAGTTGCAATTCGAGCGCGAGTGAAGCCACCAGTTGCATCTTCAACGACGTGACGGTGGGAACGAATGCGGGACCATGCGCGACGGGCAGTCCGAACTGCGTTACCCAGACTGCAGGCGATTCGTACGGAGTGATGAGCGGCTACAACGCCGGCGCAGGTTATGACTTGGCTACGGGCCTGGGTTCGGTGAATGCCAACAATCTGGTGACGAAGTGGAATTCGGTGACGCTGCTGCCGTCGATTACCAAGCTGAGTGATGTGACGCCGACGACGATTACGCACGGCCAAGCAGTCAGTTTCACGGCAGCCGTGACGCCGCAATCCGGGTCGGGGACGCCGACTGGAACGATTTCCCTGCTCGGTCCCACCACGACGAACAACACCTCGCAGGGAATTGCCGGGTTCAACTTGACCAACGGAACGGTGACGGGGACTACGGACCTGCTGCCGGGCGGAACCTATTCGCTGACGGCCCATTATCCGGGGGACTCGACGTATGGGCCGAGCGACTCGAGTGCGGTGCAGGTCAACGTCGGCGCGGAGGCAAGCAAGACGTTTCCCAACCTGGTCACTTTCGGCAGCAACGGAAGGCTTACTAGTTTTGCCGCGACTACCGCAACTTACGGCTCCGGCTATTACCTTTTCCGCGTTGACGTGGGAGATGCCAGCGCGAACGTATCTTCCAGTTCGGGGATCTCGAGCAACTGTTCTCAAGGCAAGTCCAGCTGTCCAACCGGGACAGTCTCGATTCAGGCACCTGGCACCGTCCTCAATGCAACGTCGCTATCGCTCAACAGTGAGGGCTTCGCCGAGAACCAATCTTTCCCGCCAGGCTCTTACACGATTTCGGCGAGCTACCCTGGAGATGCCAGCTACTCAGCCAGTACAGGGACGGCGAACTTTACGGTTGCTCAAGCACCAACCGTGGCCAGTGCCGGCACGCCGGTATTAGACGTACAGTACGGCAATTTTTTTCAGATTGGTGCCGACATTTCAACCACAAGCGATGGTATCGCCCCCACGGGAACGTTTCAGTTCATACAAGACAGCCAAGCTCTGGGCAGCCCGGTGCCCGTTTACGAGAGCGGCGGGTACAACCCGAACAACACAGCGACGCCATACGCCTGGGCCGACGCAATATCCACGACTCACATCAATAGCATCGGGAATCACACTCTAGCCGTGCAGTACTCGGGCGATGCCTACTATGCCTCCTCAGCGAGTCCGGTGAGCACGGTGGTAGTTGGCCAGGCCCTGCCATTCTTTAATGCCTACGGGTGGGCAACATATGGCCAAAATGTTTACGTAGGCCAGACGGTGACGGCTTCAGCGCAGCTGTACGGATCACAGTACGGAGCGGTACCCACTGGCACAATTACGATGTTCGACAATAACAGTCCGTTCCCAGGTTCCGTCACGTACAGCTCGAATCAGGGCATGCTTGTCGCTACGACAACTTACACTTTTACAACGCCCGGGACCCATAATTTCACCGCTACGTACTCCGGCGATATGAACTACCTGGCGGCCACCATAACGGTGCCACAAACACTTACGGTGCTTGGTCCGGTCAGCGTGGCACCGGCTGGAAACGTGAACATCCCCGGCCCTGGGCAATCCGGGTCAACCCCTTTGACATTGACTGCGAACGAGGGATTCACTGGAACGGTATCGCTGGCTTGCACTCCCGATCCAGGGGCAAAGGAAACCAGCTGCGGCTTCGCTAGCGGCTCCAGCACTGCTCCGACCCTGCAGGTAAGCCTCACCGGTGCCACCGCAACGGTCACATTCAGTGTGACGACCACGGGGCCGCACCCGGTGGCGCGGAACCAACTGGCTGACGCGAGCGCGCTGACCGGAATCGGGTTCGGCGGGATCGGACTGGTGCTGCTCCCATTCGCTCAGCGACGTAGAAAGCTATGCGCTGGTGCGGCAGTGCTCTTGATGTTGACCCTGATGAGTTGTGGAGCGGGATCAAACAGCAACGGCGGCGGCGGAAACACCGATCCGGGAACTCCTGCGGGGACATACTCATTCTCAGTGACCAGCACAACCGGAAGCGGTTCCAGCGCTGTATCGCTGGTAACTCCAGTTACCGTGCTGGTGCAATAATCTCCCTCAATCGCGCTCTAGGTGAACTAGCGTTCAATCAGTAGACTGTCATGGCCTGTGGTGTACGATTTAGTCGCACATCACTCCAAACCCATGAAACTTTCTGCGATTGCTGCTGCCCTCGGCTTACGATTGGAAAACGGCTCCCCGGACACGGAAATCTGCGGGCTTAACGGGATTGAACATGCCGGGCCGGGAGAACTGACGTTCGTATCGAATCCTAAATATTCCGCCGCCGCGCGGACCACCAAGGCTTCGGCCGTCATCGTGGGGGAGGATTTCCCGGCCATTCCTGCGGCGATGTTGCGGGCGAAAGATCCTTATCTGACGTTCGCGCGGGCACTCGAACTTTTTCATCCGCCGGTGCGGTATACGCCGGGAGTGCATCCGACGGCGGTAGTGCATGCGGGCGCGCGAATTGGAGCGAACGCGCATATCGGACCGTATGTGGTCATCAATGATGGCGTCGAAATCGGCGCCGATGCGGTGCTGCTGGCGCACGTGGTGATTTATGGCGGAGTGAAAATCGGCGATCACTTCTTCGCGCATGCGCACGCGGTGGTGCGCGAGAACTGCCGCATCGGCAATAATGTCCTCTTGCAGAATGGAGTGGTGATCGGGGCGGACGGATTCGGGTTCGCAAAAACTTCCGAGGGACGCTGGCATAAGATTCCGCAGCCCGCGCCGGTGGTGATTGAAGATGACGTGGAAGTGCAGGCCAACTCGTGCATCGACCGCGCCAGCGTAGGGGAAACGCGCATCGGGCGCGGGGTGAAGGTCGACAACCTGGTGCAGGTGGGGCACGGATCGCAGGTTGGCGAAGACGCGCTGCTGTGCGCGCAGGTCGGGCTGGCGGGGTCGACCGAGATCGGGAACCGCGTGATTCTTACCGGGCAGGTGGGCGTGGTGGGGCACTGCAAGGTGGGGGACGACGCGATCGTCACTCCGCAGAGTGGCGTGGCGCACGACATTCCTGCCGGCGCGCTGGTGAGCGGAGCGCCCGCGGTGGATCACAAGTTGTGGCTGAAGTATTCGGCGATCCTGCCGCGGCTGCCGGAGATTGCGCGGGCAGTGCGGACTAAAAAACCAGAAGAATAACCACCGGGGACACTGAGGGCCCCAGAGGAATTTCAGGCGTAGGCTGTTCCTTCCGGAGCTTCTGTTCCCTTCCCGCGGACGTCTGCGCGCGCGGACGCTGGGTGGCGAAACTCTTCCGGCAAGCCGCTTTCAATGGCGGCGCGAACTTTCTCCATGAGACACTCCCGGTCGCCGAAATCCTGCGGCTCGATGGGCGGATGAAAAATCACTTTGACTAATCCCGGCTTGATGGCGAACCTTGCCTTGGGCATGATGTAGTGCGTGCCCACGATCGTGACCGGGATTACGGGGACTCCGCACTCGACGGCCAGATAAAACGGGCCTTTCTTAAAGGGGAGCAATTTTCCGTCGAATGAGCGCTTGCCTTCGACATAGATGGCCATGTTGAGTCCCTGCTCGATGACTGACTTGGCGGCGCGGACGGCTTCAATGCCGGCATCGCGATTGCTGCGATCGACTGGAACGAGCGATCCCATGCGCATGGCGCGGCCGAGGATGGGAAACTTGAACAGCTCCTTTTTCACCATCACTGATGTGCGCCTGGGAATCAGCGGGATCTGAATGGGCGGGTCGATGTTGGAAACGTGGTTGGTCATGAAGATGTAGCTGCGGGAATGGTCGAACTGATCGAGTCCGACGGTTTCGACACGCACGCCGGTAACCCACACCCCGGCCCAGGCGCCCCACATGAAGAGGCGATATAACACGCGGACGTCGCCCATGATGAAGCTGGCGGGGAAACCGATCAGGGCGGCCAGCGGAGCGGCCAGCGCCCAGAAGGTCAGCATCAGGAGCGTGCGGATCATTCTTGTTTCGCCCCAGTTTGTTTTGCCCCAGTTTGTTTTGCCCCAGTTTGTTTTGCCCCAGTTTGACTAGCCCCAGTTTTTACCGCGTCTGCTGGTGGGGGTCCGGTTGGCGCAGTTGCTGAAGCTGCCGGGGCGATTTGCGCTTCGCCCTTCAGCCAGGCGATGCGGCGCTCACGCTGCGCGGAGGTGACCTGGTCGAGATATTTTATCTCGTACGAGATTTCCTGGTGGCTGTCGACCTTCCACTTTAACTCGCGTTCGCCACCGCGACGCGAGCGGACCTTGAGGGCAAGCGTATCTCCGGGATTCAGCTCGGACAACTCCTGGCGGGATTCCTGACCGGCGGGCTTGCCTTGGAATTCCATGATGGTGTCGCCAACCTGCAGCCCAGCCTGCTCGGCGGCGCTGCCCGGTGTGACGGATGCCACCGACATGGGGCCATCGAAGTTGCGCGAGGCGATGAAACCGGCGTCGGGCACGTTGTTGGTGATGGCCTCGACTCGCAGGCCGACCGGGCGGAAAAAATCATCCCATGGAATCTCTTCGGTTCCAGCCACATATTTCGCGAAGAACGAAGTCAGGTCGGAGTGGCTGACGGCCTCAGCGGCCTCGCGAACACCTTCGGAGTCGTTGAAGAAGCGGCCCTTCTTGGCGTAGTTCGCATTCATCCATTGCAGAACTTCGCACAGCGACGCCTGGCCGTGACTGGCTTCGCGTACCTCGAGGTCAAGCATCACGCCCAGCAACTCGCCCTTGTTGTAGTAAGAGATGCTGCGCTCGGGACGGCGGTAGTACGGGTTGCCTTCCAGCCAGGCATCGAGGCTGGACTCTTCGGCGGACTGGGTGAGGTGCGCCGGGCGCCGTTCGAGCTCGGTGATTTCTTCGCTGAGCTGGTCGAGATATTGTTTTTCATCGAGCAGGCCGGCTCGTAATTCGATGATGCCTTCGGCGGTGCTGGTCACGCCTTCACTGAACCACAACGCCCGCGTGTAGTTTTCTTTGGTGTAGTCCACCGGCTCGAGGGTTTGCGGACGGATGCGCTTAACGTTCCACAGATGGAAAAATTCGTGCGAGGTGACGCCGGTGAGAGCGTCGAGCGATTGCTTCATCGACTCTGCATTCAGATCGATGGCCGTCGAGTAAGAGTGCTCCATGCCGCCGCCGGCGGGGCCGCGCGGGAAGTGATAAATGAATGTGTAGGCGTCGAAGGGACGGTCGTTCATCCAGGTAGTCGCGGCGGCGACGATCTTGTGTAGCGCGGCTACGATTCTTGCCATGTCATAGTCGGCGGGATCGGCGTCGACGATCACGCGGAAGTGGGCACCAGCTTCGTCGAAGTCGGATTCCTGAAAGTTGCCGATCTCCACGGGAGAATCGACCAGGCGATCATAATTCGGGGCGCTGAACTCGCCTTCGGAAACCAAGGTCAGAGGAGTGGCGATGTGCCATCCCGCGGAAACATGGGTAAAGCGGACGTTGCAAGCCGCAGTGCGCGCGTCGACCGGATACATGAGAATCTGCGCGAGATTGAAGAAAGCATGATGCGGGTTCAGTTGCGCGCCAAAAGGTCCGGGGGAATCGACGAAGATTTGATAGTCGACAATCGCTCCGTTCGCCGTGCCTTGAATTTGCCAGCGGCTCTTGTCGAGTTCGCGCACCGGGAGCGGATTGCCGGAACGATCTTTCGCCCGAAACCAGTTTACGAACTGGGCGAAGTCGCGAATCTGATAAAGCGCATTCCAGACGGGAAGCTGGAGTTCGCGCTGAGCAGGGCCCGGGGGCAGAGTGATATGAACTTGCACCAGATGCTGCTCGGGTGAGGAAAGATCAACAGCATACGCAATCGCCTGCGAGGATGTTGACTGTGCAGTTGTTCCCTGCGCGGGAGATTGGGCGAGCGCGGAAGATACGAGGATTGCGGCGCAAAGCGCCAGCCGCAGAATTCTTCGACCGCGCCGAGAGAGATTCATCCGTTCCCCGTGAGTTCATGCAGGCGTGCCGGCAGCTTTTCATAGATTCCGCCGAAGCCGCCGTTGGAAAGAATGGCCACGACATCGCCGCGGCGGATTTCCGGGGCGATGGCCGCTACAATGGCGTCGGCATCGGCGAAAAGCCTCGCCCGCCGGCCGTTTTGCTCGATCTCCGCAGCGAGCCCGGGCAACTCCAGGCGCTCGTTTTCCGGAACTGCTTCCGAGCGGAACACGGCCGCGACGATGATTTCGTCGGCCTGCGCCAGACTTCGCGCCAAGTCCGATTGCAGGACGCGGCGGCGCAGAGTGTTGGAACGCGGCTCGAGAATTGCCCACAGTCGCGCGCCCGGATAACGCGCGCGCAGCGCTTTCAGCGTTCCGGCGATGGCTGTGGGGTGATGGGCAAAGTCGTCGATGATGGTGATGCCGCCGACCTCGGCCTTTACTTCGAGACGACGCTTCACGCTCTTGAAAGATTTCAGCGCCGCAGCGATGGCTTCTTTCGCGACGCCGCAGGAAGCCGCCAGTGCGGCCGCCGCCGTTGCATTCCATACGTTGTATTCGCCGGCCAGCGGGAATTCGAGATCGGCCCACGGCTGGCCGTTGTGCAGAACGGTCCAGGTGGTGTGCGCGGGCTCAAGACGCAGGTTCGTGACCTTCCAGTTGGCGCGCTCCCCGGCGCCGTAGCGCTCCACGGGACAGAACGCCTTGGCCAGACAACGTTCCAGACTTGGACTTTGCGTGGCTTCGCCGGCGAAACCGTCAAACGCTACGATGCGGCCGCGGCGCGGAATCAGATTCACCAGGCGCTTGAACGCGGTCTCCACGGCGTCGAGGTCTTTGTAGATGTCGGCGTGATCGAACTCGACCGAGGTGAGAATGATGGAGTCGGGAAAGTAGTGCAGGAATTTCGGTCCTTTGTCGAAGAAGGCGGTGTCATACTCGTCGCCTTCGAGGATGAAATGCTTGCCTTCCCCGAGATGAAAGCTCGAACCAAAATTTTCGGCGATGCCGCCGATCAGGAACGACGGGTGCAGTCCGGCGGAGTGGAAAATCCATGCCAGCATGGAAGTGGTCGTGGTCTTGCCATGAGTTCCGGCGACGACCAGCACTTCTTTGCCGCGCAGAAATTCGTCGTGCAGCAACTGCGGCAGGGAGCAGAATGGAATGCGCTGGTCGAGGACATGCTCGAGTTCCACGTTGCCGCGCGACATGGCGTTGCCGACTACGACCAGGTCTGGGCGAGGTTCGAGGTTTTTCGCGTGGAAAGGTTGCGCCACGGGGATGCCGAGTTCGCGCAGAAAATCCGACATGGGCGGGTAGGCTGCGGCGTCGGAGCCGGTTACGTGAAATCCGCGCTGCTTCAGCATTCCCGCCAGCGAGGCCATGGCGGTGCCGCAGATGCCGATCAGGTGAATGTGCTTTTTTTCATTCATCTTAATCAAATCAATAGCCACAAAGGACATAAAGCTACACGAAGGAAATAAGGTGCGGCCTCTACGGTTCAACCGCTGCTTCCAAAATTTTCAGAGTTACTTGACTGCCGCGCACTTTCAATTTCGCACGCACCCCGAACGGGAGCGTGATGTTGCCTGAGCTGACATGGCCCGACTTTACGCCGAAGGCGACCGGAACTCCGAGGTCCCCGACGATGCGGGTGACGACATCCTGCAGAGTGTAGTCCTGATTTGCGGTCTGGACGCAGTCAAGCATCTCTCCGAAGATAATGCCCCGCACGGAAGTGAGGTGGCCGCCCAGTTTCAGTTGCATCAGCATGCGATCGATCTGGTAAGGCTTGGCGGCGAGATCTTCGAGGAACAAGATCGTGCCGGCAGTCTTGATTTCGTAGGGCGTGCCCAGCGACGCAACCAGAATCGAAAGGCATCCGCCGTATAAGACACCTTCGGCTTGGCCCTCGACCAATCCCGTGACTTCCGCGCCCGTGGACACATCCCACGGCGTCGTACCCGAAACGGCCGCCAGCCACGATGGCAGGTCGACTCCGTTTGCGTGCGACCAATCTTTTGCGGCCATCGGGCCGTGGAAAGTAATCAAGCCCGCGACGTCGTGAAAGTAAGTCAGCAGCGTAGTGAGGTCGCTGTATCCGACGAAAATCTTGGGATGCGCCCTGATTTTTTCGAGATCAAGTTCTCGCAGCAGATAATTGGCGCCATAACCTCCGCGCGCACACACGATTGCCCGCACCTCGTCGCGCTCGAACATCTCTTCCAGTTCGCGCGCTCGGCGCTCGACGGAACCGGCAAAATAAATATCTTTCTCTTGAATGGAATCTAAGTAGAACGGCCGGTACCCTGCCCGCCGCAGTGCGTCGCAGCCGGCATCGAGTTCGGCACGGTTCACGTTGCTGGCGGGCGCGACGATGCCCACGGTATCGCCGGGGCGAAGGGCGGGCGGTTTAACGGGCCGTAGGCTCGGTGAAGACATTTGGTTCCAAGGTTGCGCGAAAACTGGAGCGGTCCGGCGATTCAGCTGAGAAAGAATTCTCCCCGGCACAACAGCCGCGCCGGACCGCGCAGAAAAACGTTGCTGCCCACGGTGCGGACCGTCTGTGCTCCACCGGAGGCGTGAACCTTGACCGGAGAAACCACCCTGCCCGCAGCGATTGCAGCCACTGCCGCGGCACAGGAACCGGTGCCAGAAGACTGCGTTTCGCCGACTCCGCGCTCAAAGAAGCGCGCTCTCACATCGTACTTGCTGTCGACCGCGACGAACTCAACATTGACTCCCTGCGGGAAGTGCGAGTTGCGTTGAACATCCGCCGCATGGATCTGCCAACTTGTGGCGAACTCAGGGACGAAGATCACGAAATGCGGATTGCCCAGCGATACGGGAGTGCCACGCACCTCTCTGAAAACCTCCCCGGAGCCAATTCTTAGCGCGAGTTCGTTCTCGACGACAGCCTGGCCCATTTCGATTTCAAATTCATAGTTGGAGTCACGGCGTGACGTTAGCTGACAGATCTTCACGCCTGCCCCGGTCAGAACGGAGATGCGTTCCTTGCCCAGTTGGGAGCAGACGTAAGCGGCGACGCAGCGCGTGCCATTGCCAGAGATTTCGGCCGAAGAGCCATCGGCGTTGATCAACCGGATTTCCACGTCGGCGGTAAAGTGCGGGAGCATCCACTCCACGCCGTCGGCTCCCACGCCGTTGTGACGATCACAGATGCGGGCGGTGAAGGCCTCAATGTTGGGCGGAGCGAGGGCGCCGTCGATCAGAAGGAAGTCGTTGCCGCAGGCGCTGGCCTTCACGAAGGGAATGGTGCGGACAGTGGAGTTCACTCGATGTCCACCGGGCCGAGGGAAGTCGCGCCGAGCAGCACCTTCGACGCCTTGAGTTGCTGCAGCAATTCCTTTTGCTCGCGGTTGCAGCCCTCGACGTCGAACCGCAGGCGGATGTACTGGCCGGTGTTGCCGGTGAGCGTGTTTTGCATCATCCGGTGATGACTTTCCAGAATGCGGTTGATCTCGTTACTCATTTCTTCGACGCTGACCCCGGTCACTTCGTAGCCAAAGATCAGCAGCTTCAGGTTGAAGGTTTGTTCCGCGTGGCCCAGAAAAAGGAGCGCCAGCAGGATTAGTCCAGCGGCGAAAATGGCGGTGAGGTAAAGGCCGCCACCCGCGGCCATCCCGACTGCGGCGACCACGAACAGCGTGGATGCGGTGGTGAGGCCGGTGGTGAGCCCGCGCATGTGGAGAATGGAACCCGCGCCGATGAAGCCGATGCCAGGGATGATCTGCGCGGCGATTCGAGCGGCGTCGGAGGGCACGCCCGCCAACCTCTCGGAAAGAAGCGTGAACAGGGCGGCGCCAAAGCAGATGAACATATTGGTGCGCAGGCCCGCGGCGCGGTGTTTGAGTTCGCGCTCCAGGCCGATGAGGCCACCGAGAATCGCCGCCAAGACCAGGCGCGTGAGCGAACTGCCGACGGCTCCGCTCGCCATTTCCTGGTGCAGCAAATCGATGAAGTGTTGCCAGTTCATGTTTCGCCAGGTCTTGAAGGCTCTACGCCTGCTCGAAGCAGGCTTCCGATGGCCGGATTCTATCACCGGATTTGTTCGGCCCGGCGTTACCTGCGTGATTACCGCGCGCGCCGGCTAGCGAGCGCGATAGAGGATGGCCCGGGCTTGCCCGGTGACGTGAATCTCTACCAATGCCTGCAGATGCCGCGCCTGTACGGCCTGCCAAACGCTGTCGCCCTCGAAGGCCATCACATAATCGGCATACTGCGCGGGATCGGCCAAGGCCCGTTCCCACAGCCCGTCGGGATCGGCGGGCTGCCTCCAGGTGCGATGATTGCCTTCGTTGATGACGTGCTGAAGCGGAATTCCGGCCTGCTCGAGGGCGCCAACATGATCCCCCAGATACATGAGCAAGGTGGAATTCGGAGGAAGCTTTTCCAGCCAGATCGCGACCTGGGCTTCCAACTGATTACGAGTGCCCATGTTGACTTTGGCTTCTTGGAGCGACACTGGTCCGGCGCGCCAGACTGAGGCGTAGCTCGCGATCGCGAACACGAAAATGCCCAACACACAACCGAGGCGAAGACGGGGCGTCCAGGTTTCGGATCGCGCGGCCCGATGCACCAGAATTGCCGACGCCGCGGCGAAGGCGGGCAGCAACTGCAATCCATAGCGCACGTTGTAGTGGGAGAACGGCCACCAGGCCGGAATGAAAATAGGAACTCCGCCGTAGGCCACCGACAGCGCGTAAAAGGGCACGGGGACCAGCAGGAAGAACAGCGGCCACGCGCGGGGTGCAGCATCATTCAACTGCTTGCGAAATGTGAATGCCGCGACCACGATGCTCGCGACCAAGAGCAGAACCCAGACCCGCTGCAGCCATTCGTTTTCTGCCATGTTGGCTTCGGCCGATTTAAGAAAATACATTCCCGCCAGCCGCGGATTGCCGCTGCCGGGATGCCCTGGATTGGCGCCACTCTGCGTCTTGCGTTCGATGGCCTTGGCGGAGTAGGGTCCGTTGGCAAATTCGAGCGGGTTGCGGTAGACGATGGCGTTGTAAGCGAGCCACAACAAGGGTGCGGCCGCGGTAATCAAGACGAACCTCACCGCAACTGCTCGCGTGCAGGGGAAGACCGGTGCTTTAGCAGCGGTCGCCTGGCCTGCGAGGACGCTGCCCACTACAACGGTAGCCGCCATGGCCACGGCCAGGAACCATCCGTCGTAGCGCGTGAGGCACGCGGCCGCCAGGCACAGGCCACATTTCGTGAGAGCGTTCTTCTCTCTGCGCATGGACTCGGCGAAATAGACGACTGCCCATACGAAGAACGCCAGATACAGCGCCTCGCCCATGGCGGTGGTCTGCATATAAATCAGATTCGGGTTGGTGGCGTACACGATCGCCGCAGTCCACGCGGCTAAGCTGGCGGTTCGATCGGGTTCAGCCCCGTGGGAAGGTTCAGCGCCGCGAGACAACGACCCGCGCACCAGCCGAAACATTCCGATCACGCCGAACACGTACGCCGCCATCGAGGGAATCGACCCGCCCACACCCCTGCGCCACATTTCGCTGGAGAGGAGGAAAGGAATCATCAGCAGGTGTGGCAGGGGCAGCCACACGGTTCCCAGTTGCAGCAGGCCGGGAGTTTTCGAATCGAAGACGCGGCGTGCGATGTTGATGTGAGCGACCGCATCGCCGTAAAGCAGCACATCGCCGCGCTGGAAATAAAAAAGAAAAGAAAAAACGGAGACGCAGGTCGCCAGCCAGGCCAGCAGCCTGACCTCGGTGTCCCAGGGGGAAGTGGAGAGCGCGTTTCTTATTGGCTTGGCCATCTGCGGCTGGGTACAGAGTGTTTCACAATCGAGGGGGCGCGCACGTGACTTGCCTCAGCGGCTAAAGCCATCATCCATTGCGATCGACCTACGGCGCGGTTGAAAAGCCGCGCCCTTTCAAAACCCGACGGACCCAAATTCTCTTGCGGCCCCACGTGTTTGTCGCGCCCGCAACATTCTTATACAACGCAGACTACTCGAGGTGAGTCAGTTCGCGAAAGACCTGGAAGCGCGCATCGATTTCTTCGCGGGTCAACGACTGCAGGCGCTCAGTGCCGAACCGCTCGACGGCGAAGGATCCCATCACGCCGCCATAGAACAGTGCTCGCTTGAGAACGTCACGGCTCAATTCTTTTTGCGAGGCCAGGTAGCCCATGAATCCACCGGCGAAGGAATCGCCCGCCCCGGTTGGATCTTTCACCTCTTCAATGGGCAGAGTCGGAGCGCGAAAGGGATGACGGCCGCTGCCAAACGCTCCCTCGCGAAAGAAAATTGTCGCGCCGTATTCGCCGTGTTTGATGACCAGCGCTTGCGGACCCATGGCCAGCACCTTGTTGGCGGCGCGCGGGAGGTTGGTTTCGCCGGCCAGCATTTTCGTTTCGGTGTCGTTGATCAGCAGAACGTCTACCAGTTTCAGGGTTTCGCGGAGTTCCGCGAGGGCGCCCTTGATCCAGTAATTCATGGTGTCGCAGCCGGTCAGGCGCACGCCGCCCATCTTGCGCCGCACGTTGGCCTGCAACGTGGGCTGAATATTCGCCAGAAAAAGAAACTCAGTGTCTTCGTACTCTTTCGGAATGCGCGGATGGAAGCCCTCGAAAACGTTCAGATCGGTAAAATCCGTTTTGGCCTCGTTGAGGTTTTCGCCGTAGGTTCCTCCCCAACGAAATGTCTTGCCTGGGGCGTGCTCGATCCCTCGAATGTCGACTCCCCGATTGAGAAAAACCTTTTCCTGCTCGGCGCCAAAGTCTTCGCCGACCACGGCCACGACGCGGACCTGCGTGAAATAGCTTGCGGATAACGAAAAGTAGGTTGCAGCCCCGGCCAAGATTCCCTTCACACTGCCCGAAGGCGACTTGACATCATCGAATGCAACCGAACCGACTACGAGAATGCTCATGCAGCGAATGGCTCCTTGGAGATGGGTGCGATCAGTGACCGGTGAACAGTGGCCAGGGACAGCGAGCCACTATTTTTCATTCTTAAGATATTTGCCCAGAATCAGTTTCAACTTTTTCCTGGTCGCGGGGGGAATTTTCTTGTGATCGGTCAGAATCGCGTGGGCCAGCGCGGAAGCGCATTTACACGAACGACCGCGCGGCATCGCCGCCACTGTCTCACGGACAACTTTGGTCGCGTTGTCGGCGTTCTTAAGCAGCACCGCGACGATTTGATCGACCGTCACCGAATCGTGATGGGGATGCCAGCAGTCGTAATCGGTGACCATGGCGACGGTGACATAGCAAAGTTCGGCCTCGCGCGCCAACTTGGCTTCCTGCAGGTTGGTCATACCGATCACGTCCATGCCCAGGCCGCGGTAAACGTTCGACTCCGCCCGGGTGGAAAACTGCGGGCCTTCCATGCAGAGATATGTTCCGCCGCGCTTGCCGACGACGCCGACCTTCTGGCAGGCGGACTCGACCACGCCCGCCAGTTCTCGGCAAACCGGATCGGCGAAAGCGATGTGCGCCACCACGCCGCCGCCGAAAAAAGTGTCTACGCGATGGCGGGTGCGGTCGAAAAATTGGTCGGGGATGACGAAGTCCAGCGGCTTATGCTCTTCCTTCAGCGACCCGACAGCCGATATCGAAACGATGCGCTCGACGCCGAGCTGCTTGAAGCCGTGAATATTGGCGCGGAAATTCAGTTCGCTGGGCAGGATGCGATGGCCGCGGCCATGGCGCGCCAGAAAGGCGACCTTGCGGCCTTCCAGCGTGCCGCACACGTAGGCGTCAGAGGACGCGCCGAATGGCGTTTTGACACGCACTTCCTTTACCTTGCTCAACCCGGGCATGGAGTAGAGCCCGCTGCCGCCGATCATGCCGATTTCCGCCTGTGCCAATGACCCTCCAGAAGCTTCGAGCTCGCGTAACCAAACTCGTGATTATACAGGACGAGAAATCTGCCATCCTTGGCGTCGGGGTGGTAAATCTTTACCACGAAGGACACGAAGTATCCGAAGGGAAAACATCAAAGGCGGAGTCCTTCGAGCCAGACGGCGAGCGAATGGCGCTACAATTTCGTGCATGAGATTCTGTGCCGCAGCCTGCGCGTTCTCCCTGCTATGCGGTTGGAGCGGGGGGCAGGACAAACCAGCGCCCCGTCCGAGCCAAATTCGGTCACCGTCCCTGCGGCCATCGATCACAATCGCGTCGTGATCAATGCGGATGTTCCGCTGCCTAACGGGTCAACTGAGCGGGTGCATGCCTGGGTGGATAACGGCAACCCGGATTTTTACTTGTCGCGACGCTTGGCGACGCTGCTGGGGCTGGCCGTTTCCTGCAATGAGCAGGAATGTTCTTCTCCACCGCCGCCGGAGATGCTTGTCGGCGGAATGAAAATTCCTTTAGGCGGTGTGAAGGAAGCGAAGATTCCGCTGCGGCCCGTGTACGCCGCCTCGGTGCTTGCCGTGGGAATGGGCGTAGAGATCAACCTGCCCGCGAGCGTGTTGCGCCACTACGACGTGCTCATCAACTTTCCCGAGCGCAAGGTTTCGATTGGCGCGCCGGGCACGATTCCCTTCCGGGGGCCAGGCGGGAAGGTTCACCTGAATGCGGAAAATGGCCTGATCCAGGTTCCCAGCCAGATCGAGAAGAAGAAATTTGATCTCGCGCTCGATCTGGGCTCGTGCATCAGTTTTCTTTCCGAAGAGGTGTTCGACAAGCTGGCGGCGGCTCATCCCGATTGGCCGCAAATGACCGGGGCCGTTGGGTCGGCTAATCTGTGGGGAGCCGACGAGGAGGCGAAGTGGAAGGTGATGCGCCTGGACCGACTGCAGTACGGGCCACTTTTCCTGGCCAACGTGGTTGCGGTCGACCTCCCGAAAGACCGGATGGAGTTTCTTGAAAAGCACAAGGGCACGCCGACGGCTGGTCTACTCGGCTCGAACGCGCTGCTCAACTACCGCGTCGGCCTCGACTACGCCCACTCGACTGTCTACTTCGACTTTGGCCGCAACTTCAACTTCCCTGACTTCGATGTGATTGGACTCACGCTGCGTCCGGAAGACGATGGGCGATTCACGATTCTTGGAATCGCGGACTTCGACGGCAAGCCGACTCTGCCGGAGGGGCCGGACGGTGTTCAACCCGGCGATCATCTGCTCGCGGTGGATGGCATCCCGGTGGGCGGGTCCACCATGGGACAGGTGTGGGCGATGCTCGGAGGAACGCCGGGGCAGGAGCGGAAATTAACCGTCGAGCGCGCCGGCAGGCAGTTCGCGGTGGCGGCGAAGGTTCAACATTTTCTGGCAGAACTTCCGGACGAGGATGAGACGCAAGAAAAAGAAGTAGCGACGGCTTTACTTCGGCGCTGACGGCGCTGCGAACACTTCTTTTTCAAGCGTTGCCGTGGTAGCGGCATCGAGACTTTCGCTTACGAGTACTGTGTCGCCTTCCTCGTCGATCACGACCGGGCCTTCGTCGGTAGCCCAGACGTGGCGGCCATGCAAGCGGTCGACATTGGAATCTGCTTGGGGCGCGGCCGCCGGAGAGTTGGGATTCTCTTCCTCGAATTTCTTGTAGCGCTGTTTCAGGGCCTCAGCGTAGATCGCGGCGAACTCGGCGGCTGTCCCGGCGCTCGACCAGCGCGATACATACAGCAGCCCGAGAGGCGCGGTCACGCCTCCATCTGATTTCGGATCGGGCTTGGGCTTCGCGGCGTAATAGTACCCGCCACGCCATGCGGGATACATCTGCTTCGACCGCGGCTTGCCGGCGTATTGCTCGATGAGTACGGCCACGTCGAACTCTCCCATCGCGCCGACGTCGAACTTCTGATAATCCTTGAAATCGCTTTTGAAATCGGGGACGGGCAGGGGCTCGATCTTTTCTCCCGACAAATACGTTTCCGGCTCCATGATCTGGCGCGTGGTATGCGGAGGATTTTTCAGCACGCCGGCAAACGCCTTCTCTTTGCCGCCCTGCTTCATCACCTGGATGATGAAATCCATGCCGTAGCTGTAGGGGAAAGTGAGCGACTCTTTCATGAAAATTGGCGCCTCGTTAAAGACCTTGGTACCGGACGATCCCGTCACCGTCTCGTCTTCCATTTGGCATCACCAGTTCCGGCGAAGTCGTAATGGATTGGCCGGCCGGGGCAATGGCGTATTGAAACATGATGGCCTGGGCCTGACCTTCAATGACGGCCTCGCGGGCGTTATCGATCTCGTCGTTTTCAATGTCGGTGGGAGTCGGGTCTTTCTTGATTTCGGCGAGATCCTTCTCGCCTTTCTTCATCCACTTCTCCAGACCTACGGATTGGTCTTGGAGCGCGTGGGTCAACTCGTGCGCCATGACCGGCTCCTGCTCTTCCATGGGCACCCAGTCGAGCAAGTTGACAGTTTTTGTTTTTGGATCGTAGTAACCGGCCACTTCTTCACGCAACAGCGCAACCAGAAAAGTTTCCAGATCGAATGCGCGCGGGAGCAGCCCGAATTTTTTCAGAACAAGTTCCGAACGGCGGAGGCGCTTGGTGTCTTCGTCGTCCATGTGTTTGGTGAGAAAGGAGACGACCTCGTCGCGGCTGGTGAGCTTACGCTTTACATTTTTTCGGATGGCGAGGCCGGTCTGCTTGCTGTCGAATTCCAGAATCTCGTCGACCGAGTGAAAGAGTTCTTCGGCTTGCCGCGGGGTGATCTTGACTTCGGGCTTGGGCGACTCTTCTTTCGACGCAGAAGGCTTGGATGGTTCCTGTGCGGCGGTTGGTGCGGCGGGCTGAGCGGACTGGCCGTTCTGGCCATTTTGGCCGTTTTGATCCGGGGCCTTGCCCGCCGGCGGTGCGTCTTGTGCGTTCGCCGGCGACAACGCCCACATAGCTGCCGCCAGTCCAACCGCAAGAAGCAACCGAAGAATCCCTGAGGAGTGCCCTTTGGCCTTATTCATTGAGATTGAGTTTATACGTTTCCGTATACTTTTCCCTCATGACTGCTACTAAGCCCGTCAATCTCTGGACTTCGAACGAACATGCCCGCGACTACCTGCAGCGCGCTGACTCGATTTCTCATCGCTGCGAGGGGGAGGCGGCGCTGCTGGAAATCATCCCGCCGACCACGCGGCGCATCCTCGATCTGGGCACCGGTGACGGGCGCCTGCTGGCCTTGGTCCGGGAGGAATTGACCCGACGTGGACAGGACACCGAAGCCGTGGCCGTCGATTTTTCTCCGACCATGCTGAAGGCTGTTCGCAAGCGCTTTGCCGGGGAACCCTCGGTTCGCGTCGTGGCTCACAATCTTGACGAACCTCTGCCGGCTCTGGGCAAGTTTGATGCCGTGATCTCGAGTTTTGCGATTCATCATCTGGTGCATGAGCGCAAGCGGGCGCTGTATGCGGAGATTTATCGCCTGCTGAACGCGGGCGGCGTTTTCTGCAATCTGGAGCATGTGGCCTCGCCGACCCCGCGATTGCACCAGGAGTTTCTGGAGCGCATCGGATTTACGGTAGAGACGGAAGATCCGTCGAACAAGCTGTTGGATGTAGAAACGCAGCTGGGATGGCTGCGGGAGATTGGGTTTGTCGACGTGGACTGCGCTTGGAAGTGGCGGGAGTTGGCGTTGATGGTGGGAGGGCGACAATAGATTCGAGTTTGAACGCTTCTGTTGGTCAAGACCTATGATCCGCTGACTTGCAGCGCCACCCACTCCCCTGCTTCTCGCGTCCCGAGCGAGCCACCGATGTCTTGCGTGGTCTTTTTCTGGCGGAGGGCTGCGAGCACGGCGGCTTCGATTTTCGCTGATTCCGCATTCATTCCCAGATGCGCGAGCATCATCGCCGCGGTCAGGATCGCGCCGAAGGGATTGGCCAGGTTCTTGCCGGCGATCGGCGGGGCGGAGCCGTGGACGGGTTCGAACATCGAAGTCTTTCTGGGATGGATGTTGGCGCTGGCGGCCATGCCCAGGCCTCCCTGCAAGGCCGCGGCGAGGTCGGTGATGATGTCGCCGAACATATTATTCGTGACGATCACATCGAACTGGCGCGGATCGCGGACCATCTGCATGCAGAGTGCGTCGACGTACATGTGCTGCGCGGTAATTTGTGGATACTCGGCGCTGACATCCTTGAAGACGCGTTGCCACAGGCTTCCGGCGTGGGTCATGGCATTGGACTTGTCGCACATCAGGACTTTGTTGCGAGGCGAGCCGTCGAGTTTGGCGTGGCGCTCGCAGTATCGGAAGGCGTAGCGGATAATGCGCTCGACGCCCTTGCGCGTGTTGATGTCTTCCTGCGTGGCAATCTCGTCGGGCGTGCCCTGCTTGAAGATTCCGCCAGCGTCGGTGTAAACGCCCTCGGTGTTTTCGCGGACTACGACGAAGTCGATGTCTTTCGGCTCGATGCCTTTCAGCGGACACAGCGCGGCATCGAACAGGCGGACGGGGCGCACGTTGGCGTAGAGATCCATCTTGAAGCGCATGCCCAGCAGGATTTCTTTGGCGTGAATGTTGGTCTTGACCCGGGGATCGCCGAAGGCTCCGACCAGGATGGCGTCGAAATCGCGGCCGAGCATGGCAAAGCCGTCGGCAGGAACTGTGACCTGGTCGCGCAGGTAGCGATCGGCGCCCCAGTCGAAATCGGTCAGTTCAACCCCGGCGCCAGTGGCCTGGATGACCTTGACGGCTTGGGGTATGACCTCCCGGCCGATGCCGTCCCCGGGGATGACGGCGATGCGTTTGGGTCGAGGCGCTTCCGTGAGTTCGGGCGTTTCCTTTTTTGAGTCCACGGCAGGAAAGTTAACACAATCGCTATAATCGAACTACCGGTATGGGGAATACAGCACTCCAGGCTCAGAGCAACGGTCGTGGTGAAGGACTAGGAGCGATGGCTGTCAGCGAGTATCGCGGTGCGACCACGGCGGCGCGCTTTGGCTCTCCGCAGGCGGAGTTTGCGGCGTTGCGCGGCGGGTGCGGCGTTTATGACCTCGGATTCCGAGCGAAGATTTCGCTGACCGGCGGCGACCGCGTGCGCTGGCTCAATGGGATGGTAACGAACAATATCCGTGACTTAGGTGTGGGCCAGGGAGCGTATGCGTTTCTGCTGAATCCGCAGGGTCACATTCTGGGCGACCTGTATGCGTACAACCGCGGCGAGTCGATTACCGTTGACACCGACTGCGGGCAGGCGGAAAAGATTCTGGCGACCTTCGACCACTACATCATCATGGACGACGTTGAAGTCGCGAATCTGAGCGAGCAAGTGACGGCGCTGGGGATGAGCGGGCCGAAGACGCAAGAAGTTCTGGCGGCGGCCGGCTTCGCGATTCCAGCGATGCAAGCTCTTCACGTGAAATCGGTGACGTGGCAAGGTGCGGATTGCACGCTGGTGCGGGGCGAAGACCCGGAGAGGCTGTCGTATGAGATATGGATTGCGCCCGATCGGGTGCGGCAACTTTGGGACGCTTTGCTGGCCGCTGGCGCAGCGCCCGTAGGTTCTGAGGCGCTGGAGTTGCAGCGCATTGTTTCCGGCATTCCGCGGTATGGCGTGGACATTCGCGAGCGCGACTTGCCGCAAGAGACGGAGCAGGCCCGCGCTTTGAACTTCAACAAGGGATGCTACGTTGGGCAGGAGATTGTGGAGCGCATTCGCTCGCGGGGTGCGGTGCATCGCAGATTCACGGGATTTATTGTGGAAGGCGTGGCCGAGATCGCGGCTGGGACCAGGATTATTGCGGGGGAAAAGGAAGTTGGAGAGATCACCAGCGCAGCTTCCCTGCAACTCGCGGGCGCGGATAAGACGATCGCGCTGGGATATATCCGGCGCGAGGCGGGTGTGCCGGGACGTGAAGTTACGATTGGCGCGGTGAAGGCCACCGTGGTGCAGTTGCCGGTCACGGATAGCGTGCTGCTGGAAGAGAACTCGTTAGAACAACATTCGGCATGATGAAAGTAATTTAAGCGCTATCCGCGAAGGATCGCGAAGCCCAAGAAACAGGCTCTGTTTGAGGAAAGGTTTTATGGCTGAGAAGAAACACGAACAATCTGGTTTCAAAGTAACCGACCGGCGGCTGTTCACTTCAGAGGGCGAGTTGCGCTCTGACGCGCAAGAAGAAGCGGAGGCACCGAAAGCGGCAGCGCCCGCCGTGCCGCAACAGGCTCCGGCCCCGGAAAAAACTCCTGCACCCGTGGCGGTGGACGCCAGCGGAGTCGATACCGGCGCGCCGCCGGATCATGAAATGCCACCACCGCCCAGCAGCGCGGAGCAGGACGCGCAGGCAGCGGCTTACCGTCAGTCTTCAAAAGATCTCGATGCGCAGGTTGAACTCAACGGGCATTCCGCCAAGGATTTCGAGATTACGTTTGAGCGCTTCCTCGCCTCGCTCTACATGACTGCCATGATGCAACTGGGAATGATGCGGCAACAGGGCGAACAGCCGCGCGTCGACTTGATTGGAGCGCGCCAGACTATCGACACACTGAGCCTGATCTCAGAAAAGACCAAGGGCAATCTAACCGCGGTGGAAGAGGGGTTTCTGCAGAACAGTCTTTATGAGCTGCGCATGGCGTATGTGGAAGTGACCAACGCGCTGGCCCGCCCGCCGCAGCCGGGCGTCGCCGGCGGAACCGCCGCAGGTCCTCGAATCAAATGAAAGCGACTTTGACCGTGCTGGGCAGCGGGACGTCGATGGGCGTGCCCACGTTGGGATGCGACTGCGCGGTCTGCCATTCGAACGATCCGCACGACCGGCGGACGCGGCCGTCGATCATGCTGGAATACGGCGGCAAGGTCGTGCTGATCGACACCACTCCTGATTTTTACACGCAGGCCGTGCGGGAGAGTATTACCCGCGTCGACGCCGTGCTTTACACCCACACCCACGCTGACCACATCCTGGGAATCGACGACTTGCGGCCTTTCAGTTACCGGCACAAGCCGGAGAAACTCCCGCTTTACGCGCGGCCCGAGGCAGCCGCGTTTCTGCGCAGAATGTTCAGTTACATTTTTGACGCGAACTATAAATTTGGCGGACTGCCTCAGCTGGAGTTGCGCCCGATCGATGGCCCCGTGGACTTGTTCGGAGTGCGGTTCGAGCCGGTGACCCTGATTCATGGGGAGACTCAGATCAACGGATATCGCTTTGGCTCGGGGGCGTATTTGACCGACCACAGCGAAATTCCGGAATCGTCGTTGCATCAGCTGGAAGGGCTGGACATTCTGTTTCTGGATGCGCTGCGGCATAAACCTCATCCCACGCATTCGACGGTGAAAAACTCGCTGGCGATTGTCGAGCGGGTGAAACCGAAGCGGGCGTTCTTCACCCATATCTGTCACGACCTGGCGCACGAGATGACCAACGCATCGTTGCCGCGGCATGTGCGGTTGTCGCACGACGGAATGAAGCTGGAGTTTGAAATCAGTGGTGAGTGATCAGGGGCCAGTGGCCAGCCTCATGCAGGTCTTTCGAAAACTCGACGACGTTCCCGGCGACTTCGGGCCTACGCTGATCAGTGTGGGCAATTTTGACGGTGTGCACCGGGCGCACGCCCACGTGCTGCGGGAGATCGCATCGCGGGCCCGGGTGACCGGGGCCAAGGCCGTGGCCGTAACGTTTGAGCCTCATCCCACGCGCATTCTGCGGCCTGAAGCAGGGTTGAAGCTGCTCACGCCTACTCCCGAAAAGCTACGCTGGCTCGAAGGCACCGGCGTCGACGCCGTGCTGCTGCTTCCTTTTGGCCGCGATCTCTCGCTGATGACGCCGCGGCAGTTTGCCAAGCAGATTCTGCAGGAGAAGCTCCACGCCCGCGAAGTGCATGAGGGATTTAATTTTCGCTTCGGCCACAAAGCAGAGGGTGACATGGATTTGCTGGCCGAATTCGGGCGCGACATGGGATTTGTGGTGAAGACTTATCCCGAGATGACCTTGCGCGGCGAATCGGTTTCCAGCAGCCAGATTCGCAAGTTGCTCGCGGCGGGGCGCGTGAGCCGGGCGCGGCATCTGCTGGCGCGTCCCTTCTGCATTCTCGGAACACCGGGACGCGGCCGCGGCTATGGGACGAAGTACACGGTGCCGACCATCAACCTGGCGCGTTACGAAGAACTGGTGCCGCGGGACGGCGTCTATATCACCTGCACCCGCGTCGGGGCCGAGCGCTTCGATTCCGTCACCAATGTGGGCAATCGTCCGACCTTCGGGGCGGAACTGTTTGCCATTGAAACCCACCTGCTGAATTTCCATCCGATTGAACTGAGCCCGGAGACGGAGGTGGAAATCTGCTTTCTGGAGCGACTACGGGATGAAGTCAAATTTCCCTCGGTCGAAGCGCTGCGGGAGCAGATTGCGCGCGATGTGAAGAGGGCGCGGCGATATTTTCATTTGCTGCACAGCGTCAGCGGCACAAACTAGGCCGCATCGTGCCTGGCGCATTTTAGTGGGGCAGATATCCAGCCTCCATAGGCAGTTTGCCGTCGACATGAACCACATTGATGCTGTTATCGATGGAATGTACCTCGATCAGGCCCACGGCGCCGGGTTCAGCCTGCACCGCTTTGAGTACATCGGCATCGGTGTCGACGAACTGGATCGAATCTTTGTGCGCCGCGACAAAGCTCTTCCACTCCGAGTCAGTCATTTTGTTCAGCCGCTCCAGCGTCTCGGTCTCGCCCGCAGAGTTATTGTGGAGGACCAGGACGATGTTCTTGCCGTCGGGCCACTTCTTGACTTCACCGCGAATAATCCGCGACAGGTGAGCGGAAGTTACGTTGTCAATGACGTTGTCTTTGTTGACCACCACGGCGGTGTGATGCGCGAAACAAGGCGTAAAGCACGCGGATAGAAACGCGAGAACATAAATCGTGAAACGGATTTTCATTGGCATCACCTCGAAACGGTCTTAGGGGGATGGTCCTAGGCTAGCGAAATAGGCACAGGCAGGTTGTCAAAATGAAGTAAACGACCGCACCGAAGTAACGGGGGAGTAACCAGCTCAACGGAGCGGTCCCGGGTTGTGCGCAGAAAAGCAGGTCCCTCCACTTCGCTTGCCTTCCTTGCAGGAAGGCAAGCTCCGGTCAGGATGACAATTTGGAGATGGGGATGGCAATCTTGAAGTGGGGCGACGATCCTGGAATCGGATGACAGTCCTGAAATCAGCTCATTCGATTGGCTCGACGACCACAGCCTCCGCTTTTGGCTCGGTGCCTTTACCCGGCACTTGCACCATCACGATGGCCGACAATACCAGCACAATGCCCAGCGTCTGGACCGGAC
The DNA here is from genome assembly GCA_963800405.1 of uncultured Acidobacteriota bacterium. GTDB lineage: Bacteria > Acidobacteriota > Terriglobia > Terriglobales > Acidobacteriaceae > Sulfotelmatobacter. The sequence continues at coordinate 38,089 of CAWDBW010000024.1, read as the reverse complement.
GCAGGCCTTCACCCAAAAACGCAGCGGCCAGCAGGATGGAGAATACTGGCTCCAGGCAGCTGGCAATGATGGCGCGCGTCGGCTCCAGATGCTGCAGGCCTAGGAAGTAGAGCGAGAACGGTCCCAGCACGGAAATCATCGAGAATACGAAGAGAAATCCCCACTGCGGAGCTGCGTAGTGCGCGGCCGCAACCTTCCATGGAGGATTCACGAACAACCAGAAGACCGCGGCTGAAGTCAGCGTCCAGACCAGAACGCGCCAGCGATCGTAGCGGGCCAGGATGCGGTGTCCGCCGACGTTGTAGAACGCGAACGAGAACGAAGCCAGCAGGGCAGCGAATAAACCGTAGGAGTCGAGATGGAGAGCCACTGCCGATTTCGTGCCGACAATCCCTATCGTCAGCGCGATGCCCGTCAGGGCGACCGCGACGGCGGCGACCTTTTGCAGCGAGAGTTTCTGCTGGCCGCGGGCGACTACAAACAGCAGCACCCAGACCGGAGCCGTGTACTGCACAATGATGGCGATGGCGACGCTCGTCTTCTGAATCGCGACATAATAAAAATAGTTCGATGCGGCCACGCCGAGCATCCCGAGCACAAGGCATTGGATGAGATCGGGTCTGGGCAGCTGGATGCGTTGCCAACCGCCCCGGCCCACGAGCAGGGGAAGCAATACCAACAGCGCGAACGAAGTCCGCGTTTGCGCCAGGATGAGCGGGTCGATGGGATGCAGCGCCTCGCCACTGAGCAGGAGCCGGCCGGTGAAGACGGCGCGGCCGAGCGCGGCGGAGATTCCCCAAAGAAACGCCGCGGACGCGATAAACAAATATCCGCGCAGGGGATGAGGAACGTTTCGACTGGAATGGCCGGAGTTCAGGATTCAGTCACCGAATCCGATGATGGAGCCGGGTCGAGCAACTGGTCAAGGCGCACGGGATCAAAGCCGATAATCACTTCCTGCACTTCGCCGGCGTAGACCACTACAGTGGGAGTCTCGCCACTGCCGTGCTGCTCCGTCATGGCCCGGCGAGCTTCAACATCGGTGCTGATATCGCGCTCTTCGAACGCGACCTCCTTGGCCTGAAGAAAAACCTTCATCAGTTCGCAGGAGAGGCAGCCGGGTTGGGTGAAAAACACGACGCGGGTGAGCGGCATTTATTCCGCCAGTTCGATCTTGAAGGTGATTTTGGCAGTCTTTTCCAGCATGGCCGAAACCGAACAGTACTTTTCTTTCGAGAGGCGGACGGCATCTTCCACCGCTTTGCGAGAAACTTTACCACCAACGCGATAGACCAGGTTAATTTCCGTGTACACCGCCGGGTAGCCGCTGGCGCGCTCGCCACTGGCGCTGACTTCGAAGCTGGTAAAGGGCTCCCGTTTCTTGCGAAGAATTCCAACCACATCGGACGCGGTGCACCCGCACAGTGCGATCAGCACCAGTTCCATGGGCGTGCCGGCGGTTTTCTCGGCTGCGGTGTCCATCACAATAGCGTGGTGCGAGCTGGCCTCGCCGATGTAGCGTTCGTTGTCGGTCCAGATTGCTTTGGCATTGATCATTGCAAGTGCTACCTCCGGTTGTCAGTGCTGGGCTCGGGGTGAATCAGGACGCGGAACAACTCGGGCGCATCCTGTTTGAAGCGGATTTCCAGCTCAGTTTGGATGTCGTGCACGCGGGCCAGGGAAAGATCGTCCGGCAGCGTGCAATGACAAGAAATATACATGCGGCCGCGAACGCGCTTGATGATGAAGTCATGCACGTCGAGGACTTCGGGAAAGTGCGAGGCTACAGTCTTGAGGCGATGCTCGAGTTCGGCATCGCTGACAACCTCTTCGGGGCGTTCGATGGTCGCCGGCTCGCTCTCGATGTGAGTGAGGATGTCGGCGATTTCGGGGACGTCATGGCGCATGTCGGCTTCCAGTTCGGTGACCTGATCGTGCGCATCTTTCAGGGTCATGTGTTCTTCGAGTTCAATGTGCTGCTCGACATGGAGGCGCCCGGCAAAATCTTGTACGCTGATGTCGTGGACGTTGAGATTCTTGCGCGTGGCCACGGCGCGGATGCGATCGAAAATGTTCTCGGAACGTTGCGCGCGCGGAACCGGCTGCACCGTTACGTCGGAGTCGGGCAGAACTTTGTGAACCGCCTCGGTTACGGACGCCGTTAATTGGCCGGAGCGCTGAAAGGTCACGGTGCGCGCGAGTCCAACGGCGAGATCGGCGAAATAGCGGTTGCCGGCGCGGCGAATGCGGATGCGATCGACTTCGAGGACGCCGTCCACGCGCAAGACCGTGTCGTAAATCTGGGATCGCACTCCTGGCGGAGCGGCGTCGAGCAAAGCGTCGACGGTGCGGCGAGCCAATCGCCAACTCACGGAAACCACCACACCCGCCACGAAGAGGGCGGCGATGGGATCGGAGTTGCGTAGCCATTCGATGCGATAGGTGCGCCCCACCAGAACCAGCACCAGACCGAATACCACCACGCCGGCGGACCAAATGTCGGTGGAAAAATGCAGCGCGTCGGCTTCCAGGGCCTGGCTGTCGTACTTGCTGGCGATGCGGCCGAGGACGCGCGAGCGCCACCAGTCCAGCCCCATCGAGAACAGCATGACCGCAAAAGCCGCGACGGACGGCTCGATGTCGATGTGGTGAAAGAACAGACGCGACACCGCTTCGTAGATGATCCAGGCGCAGGTCAGCAGGAGCAGGCCGGTTTCGACAAAAGCCGAAAAATTCTCGACTTTGCCATGCCCATATTGATGCTCCGCGTCGGCAGGCTTGTCGGAAACTCCCACGGAAAAAAACGTGAGAAGAGATGCGATCAAGTCGAGTCCGGAGTGCGCGGCTTCGGAGAGAATACCCAGACTTCCGGTGCTGAATCCGACAACAACCTTGAGGCTGGTAATGACCACCGCGGCCAGAACAGAATGCCCCGCGGCCGAGCGCTTTTCGGAGCGCATCAAGTCGGACGAAGAAAGCGCGGAGCTTCCGGACATGCAGGAATTATCGCCTCTGCGAGTAGAAAGCGCCAAGCAAATCGGGGCGCGGCCCGGTCGCTTGGAACGGCCGCAGTTGGGATCTGATCGAAGCAGGTCCTTCCACTCCGCCTTCGCTGGCGCTCCGGCTCCGGTCGGGATGACAGAGTTTAGAGGTCAGGATCACAAACTTCCTAAGGTCGGAAGCATAGAGCTTTAAGAAAGACCGGCCGAATTCGCCGGCGGTTCGCCAAATAGAGCGTATGATCTAAGCAGATGCCATATATCTCAGAACGTCTCACCAGCCTTCGCCAGGAAATCGCGGATTTGCGTAACCTGAACGCCCGGCTTTCGGAAAAGGGCGGGCACAATGCGGTCGATCAGACCGCGCTCGAACTACGCACCAACCGCCTGCGCGAGATTAAGCAGGAATTATCGAAGATTCTCGACCGTCCCGACGACCCCAAGGTTTGGTGGGAGCGCTCGCGACGACCTCAGCAACCGGCCTAGATCGGTAGCACGAATCAGAATGTCCCACGTTTCGGAACATTGAAACGTGGGGAAAGTATTTCCAGGTCACGCATCCTGCCCGCTTGGTCCTTCCTTTTTTCCCTTTTCAAAGTAGGCGATAGTTTCAGTCCTCACGCGGCGATCTTTTCCGCCACGGCCTTGAGGGCCGCGTCGATTCCTTCGGCATTCGGCACGCCGCCTTGCGCGAGATCCTTGCTGCCGCCGCCGCGCCCGCCCAGCTTCGCCATGGTTTCTTTCAGCAGCGCACCCATGTCGAAGGGCTGGCCTGCGGACTGCGCGAACACCAGCGACGGTTGCGGCGAAGTTGTCCCCAGAAGTGCGACAGCGTGGGGAGAAAGTCGAGTCAATTTCTGCGCCAGCAGCTTCACAAAATTCAAGTCCCGGTCAGAAAATGTGCGGACCACGAGTTTGCGGCCGTTGCATGCAGGAGTCTCGGCCAGCATGGCGGCGGCCTGGGCTGCTGCGAGTTCTTCCTGGGACTGCTCGCGCTGCTTGCGCAATGATTTGATTTCATCGAGCGACTTGCGGGCCTGCTGCGGCACGTCGTAAATGTGCGCGGAGAACAGTGCGGCAGTTTCGGTGAGCGTGGTGAAATCGCGGCGGGCAGTGGAGACGGCGCGCTGTCCGGCGACGAATTCGACGCGCCAGCCTTGGCGTACTTTTTCGACTTTGCGCAACAGAATGCTGGCAATCTGCCCGGTTTGCGCGACGTGGGTTCCGCCGCAGGCGCTGAGGTCGAAGTCGCGAATGTCGATCAGGCGCAGTTCGTCGTGTTCGGTGGGCGGCAGCTTGCGCAGGCCGAGCGTCGCGGCCTCTTCGCGGGTCACGAAACGGATGTCGACGGCACGGTTCTCCAGAATGATTTCGTTGGCCAGGCGCTCGGCGGATTCGATCTGCTCCTTGGTCAGCGTAGGCGTGTCCAGGTCAATGGAGCAGTAATCGTCGGCCATGTGGAACGAGACGGTCGGCATGTTGTGCAGGCGGAGGAAAGCGGCGGAGAGCACGTGTTGGCCGGAGTGCTGCTGAATGTGGTCGCGGCGACGGGCGACGTCGATCTGGCCGCGGATGCGGGTGCCGGGCTTCAGATCGAGCGGCTTTACATCGTTTCTCGGATCATCGGACAAGGCTTCCAGATAATGCACGACCCTGCCGTCTTCCGGGTCGGCGACCTCGGTGACGCGGAATCGGGCGTTCGCGTCGGAGGTGATCCATCCCGTGTCGTGGATTTGCCCGCCGCTAGTGGGATAAAACGCGGTGCGGTCGAGAATGAGCGCGGGACGAGGAGAGTCGAGCACTTCGCGAACTTCGGCTTCGAAGTCATAGAGGAAGGAGTCGTGGTAGTAGAGGCGGGTGGTCATCGGGAAAGAAACTATTTAACCACAGAGGACACCGGGGAACACGGAGGAAGCGCACGCTTAGAACGGCACTTAGTATGGGCCGATAATGCCGCCGATTTGGCGCGCGGCTGGCTTCGGTTGCGTGGGCCGCACGGGCGAGTCGCCCGTGCCCACACTCTTGCCCACACTTGCATCGAGAACGTCCAGATATTTCAGGCCGCTGCCGGTGTTGAAGAGCACGACCATGTCTTCGGGCTGGAAGAATCCGCCGGCGCGGAGTTTGCGATAAGCAACCAGGCTCGCGGCGCCTTCGGGCGCGGCGAAGATGCCTTCCACTTTTGCCCAGTGGCGGGTGGCTTCGACGATTTCTTCGTCGGTGGCGCTGACGGCGGTGCCGTGACTCTTCCTGAGAATGTCGAGGATCAGATAATCGCCATAGGGTTTGGGGACGCGCAGTCCGGAGGCTAACGTCGCGGCGTGCTGCCACATTTCGGAAGAGGCCGCACCTTGCGCCCAGGCTTTCACGATCGGGGCGCACCCAGAGGCTTGCACCGTGATCATTTTCGGGCGCTCGCGGCCGATCCAGCCCAAGGCCTCCATTTCGTCGAAGGCCTTCCACATGCCCAGCAGGCCGACACCGCCGCCAGTGGGATAAATGATGCCTTGCGGCATTCGCCATCCCAGTTGCTCGGCGACTTCGTAGCCCATGGTTTTCTTGCCTTCGACGCGATAGGGCTCTTTGGTGGTGCTGACGTCGAACCACCCATCGTTTTTCCAGGACTCGGAATCCTTGAGGGCCGCGACTTTGCGGGCGCAGTCGCTGATCAGGCCGTCGACCAGGGTGACCTGCGCACCGTAGTAGTCGCACTCGATGCGGTTCGCCATGGGCACATCTCTCGGCATGAAGATGTGCGCTTCAAGACCCGAGGCGGCGCAGTAGGCGGCGAGTGCTCCCGCGGCGTTGCCGGCGGAAGGGATGGCGAGTTTCTTCAGGCCGAAATGCCGCGCCATGGTCACACAGGCGGAGAGGCCGCGCGCTTTGAACGATCCGGTGGGATTCAGGCCTTCGTCTTTGATGTAGACGTTAGGATATTCGCGGCTGGACAACATGGGCGTGAAGCCTTCGCCCAGAGAAACGGGATCGGCCTCGGGCAGGATCGCGTCGTAACGCCACATGGTGGGCGCGCGTCCCGATAAGCTTGCCGACGAAAACGTGCGCTTGATCGCGGCGAGATCGTAGCGGGCGTAGAGAATGCCTGCGTCTTTCGGGCAAACCGTTTGCGGACGGTCGGCGGGATAATGTTCGCCGCAGCGGGTGCATTCCAGGTGGGTCAGCATACCGATGCTGAGTTTAGCATCGGCTTCGGGCTTTCGCATTCCACGGGCGCGGCGCGGGGCATGGCCGGGCTCACCGAATTTAGTTTCGCTCTAGCTTCGGACCGCTCTCCGGGGCGAATGATCTTTTGGTTTACTATACGTATCCAAGTCCTTGTGAGGAGAAAGACATGCGCAAGTTTCTGATCGGGTTGATTCTGGGATTGGTCGCGGTTCCGGCGGGTGTGTATTTTTATTTTTCTTCGGGAAGCGCGCCGGTCGCGACGTCTGCTCCTCCTATGCCGTTTGAGCACACGCTCGCGCGCATGGCTTTGCATGCACGCATGGACAAGGAGATGCCGAAGTCGGTCCCCATCGCCGCGGATGAGCCTGCGTATGTCGCGGGCGCACAGATTTACAAAGAGAATTGCGCTGTTTGTCACGGCCTGCCCGGACAGCCGCAGACGGCGATTGCCAAGGGAATGTTTCCCGATCCGCCCGAACTACTGAAAGGCACCGGCGTGACCGATGACCCTCCGGGGGAGACTTACTGGAAAGTGGCGGGGGGAATCCGCATGACCGGGATGCCGGGATTCGACAAGACGCTCTCCACCACGCAAATGTGGCAGGTCAGCCTGCTGCTCGCCAACGCGGATAAATTGCCGCAGACGGCGAAGGATATGTTGTCGCCGGCGGTTGTGCCGGCGCCAGCGCCGGTCAGCCAGGTTATGAAGAAGTAGTCCGGAAATATAGCTGCTTCAGCGTCACTCGCAGATCAAATTCCCCGCTCTGTCCCTGCAAAAAGCGCAGGGACAAGGACGGGACACCCTCTCTTTCCCCCTCTCTTATTCTTTCTACCTCTTTCTACTTCCTTCTACTTCCTTCTACGGATCGACGCAGGATGCCGGCGACTGGCTGTCGCGGCGAAACGGGGTTTTCAGGGGAACCAGTCCCAGGTCGGTGTAGAGATAGAGGGTGATCGAAGTTGACGCGCCTTGATCGGAATGGACCAGCAACTCGGCCCAGCCGTCGTGATCGGCGTCGAATTCGTTGAGAATGGATTGAAAGTCCAGGCGATCGCCGAGCGCGCCCGGGGCCTCGCCTTCGCGCAGCGTTTCCGACCAACTGGAATCGGCCGAGAGCAGCACGGGCTGGGTCTCTGGCTGCGGAGACTCTGGAGGGAACGATGTGGAGCTCAGCTTTACTGTCGCAGCCGAATTTGCTGCCGAGTCCGCGTTCAGCGATTCTGTTTTTGTTGGCTCTTCCCTGAACCAGGCGGTCATCAAGAAGACTGGCGCGTCCGCGAGTTTCCAGCGGGCGCGCACGAAAAGACGCGGTGCGCCGTCGGGCGTCAGGCGGAAGGCTCGGATGTCGTAGTCGAGCACACCCTCGCCGCGATTCAGGCCATGGTCGGCGTGCAGCCATTCCTTGGCGCGGGGGACGTAGCCTACCGGCAAATCTCCGGCTCTTGCTCCGGGGCTGGCGGCATTGGCGACCAGGCCTGCATCGATCCTCACCAGTTCCTGGCGCATGCGTTCGTTCAACTGCTGCTCGATTTGCTTCCGCGTGACGGGCGACGGCTTCCAGTCCGGGAGTTCGGCAATGTGCGCCGTGACAGGAGTCTCGACAGATTCGACCGGGTTGTGGCGCACGGCAAAATAATCCTGCGATGATGCGGTGAAAGCGGCTTGCTGATCGGCGGGCACGGACGCTAGGAATCCGAGGGCGAGTGAGCAGCCGATGGGCGCGATCACGGTGCGGTCGATGATCACGGGGATGGTCGAGTCGGCGGAGAGGCCAAGCGTCCACTGCTCGCCGGGCCGTGTCTTCTGCACGATCTCGGGAAAGAAATGAAGCGCCTGCGACTCGGGCTCCCACAATTCCTGCAGGCCGGCGAGGGGCGCGGCGAGCTTGGCTGGGACGGGAATCTTGCTGGGTGTCCCGCCAAGTTGCGGAGAGGCTGCGAATCGCGATTCGGTTTCCTGGGCGACTATGAAGACGACATGGGTCGCGTCGTAGCGCGCGGCCACAAAAGCGGGTCCGGCGGCACTCAGCCGAGACTCCCCGGTGGGCTTGGGTTGAGCCGCCGCGGCGGCCTCTTTCGCGTGTTCTTCGAGGACCTTGCGCTTGGCTTCACGCTCGATGTGATCGAAGATGCTGCCGTCCGCTGGACGCTGGGCGACGCCCCAACGATAGGCGGACCACATGACCAACAAATAGAGCGCCACTGCCGTCGCCACCCATTTTCGGTTCTTGCGCCGCATCATTTCTCCGGTTAAGGAGAAATGTAAATCGTTTAGGGCAGGGGCAGGAGTGACTTTGGTTTACACCGGCGGCGTGCATGCGCCGATCCACCGCGGGGCATTTCGCCGACTCCTACGGCGCGAGCGTGAAGTTCACCTGCACCTGCGTGTCGACCTCGACCGGAGTCCCATTCAGCAGGTAGGGCCGGTACTTCCATTGCTTGACGGCTTCAATGGCGGCTGGGGCCAGCATGGGGTGCCCGCTGATGAGCTTGACGTTGGTTACGTTGCCTTCCTTGTCGATGTTGACCTGCAGAATGACGACTCCCTGAATGCGTTGTTCCCTGGCTTCCTCCGGATAGAGCGGATTCACCTTGCTGGCCAGCAGTCCCTGAGCCACACCAGAGGAGACGCGAATGCGCTGGGGAACGGCGGGATTAGGTGGGCTGTCTTGTTCGCTGGCCGGATATCCATATCCCCCGGGCGTATCACCCACGACGCCTTCTGCCGGCGGCTTGTCGGAGAGCGCAAAGTTAACCGTCACGTTGGTCTCCACAGCGACCGGCTCACCGTTCAAGAGATACGGCTTGTACTTCCACTGCTTGACCGCTTCAATGGCGGCGGGCGCGAGCATGGGATGCCCGCTGATCAGTTGCAACTTCTCGACGTCGCCGGAATTACTGATTTGCACTTTCAGAATCACCGTACCCTGGATGCGGGCTTGGCGCGCCAACGGCGGGTAGACGGGAGAAACCCGTTTCATCAGATGGCCGGCAATTACGTTATCGGCGACGCGGACGCGGTCCGAAACTGCCTGCGATGCGGCCAAAGACGTAAGTGCGCTCAGGAGTAGAAGATGGGCCACCAGGGGACGGGTCATTGTGACCTCCACGCAGGCTGAATAAACTCTAGCGATTTTACCTCGAGTTACACTTCCGCCGTTGGCCGCGAGTTCGTCGTAATCTGTGCACCGCAGCTTCCGTTCGCAGCTTCCGGATGGCGGCAGGGAGTGCATCTAGGATTCGTCCTGCAACGAACCCGCAAGATATCGTAAGCTATCAATGGAGATCAGGAGGGACCGGTTGCGCTGCGCTCGTTGCGGCAATGAGAATTCGGATGCGAATCGCTTCTGCGGCATGTGCGGCGCGAAGCTGTTGACGGAAACTGTTCCCGTCCCTCCCGCCCCCGCTGAAAACGCGGCGAGCCGCTCGACCACGCTTCCCTCCCCTGCGCTTTCGGCTCCAGCACCGGCGTCGAGTCGCGTACCTCAACCTGCACCTATGCCACCCGCTCCTCGAGCTTCCGCGCCGCCGCCGGAAGCCGCGCCCGTCATCAGCGGGCCGTCATTTCTGGGACTCAACCAACCGCAGCCTGCTCCCCGACGCCGCGGCAGTTTGAGTATTGATCCCAATTCAGCTCCCAGTTCGACCGGCCTCGATTACTTGCTGCAGGACGACGAAGACGAAGAGGAAGCGCGCCGGGGCGGCGGCGCGGTAAAATTCATTCTGATTCTGCTGGCTCTGGCGTTGGCCGTCGGGCTGGGATACTTGCGCTGGAAGAATCAAGGCTTCGGATGGCTGGGTACAGGCACGAGCAAGCCATCGGCGGTCGCGCCGAACTCCGATGGCACGCCCTCGAGTACGCCTTCAAGTACGGCGAGCGCTCCAGCAGCATCGCCCGCAGATACACCGTCAACGTCCACGCCGGCGGCCACACCTGCGACCACGCAGCCTGCGAGTGGAGCCGTTGCGCCGGGCGGAACTCCGCCGGCCGCTAGCCCAGCACCCAATCCGATAACCGAGACGGCGCCAGCGAATGCGGCACCTAATTCGGCGCCCACGACGGCCACTGGTCCCGCAACCAGCGGGGCGGCGAATTCTCCAGCCGACGGCCCGGCCGCAGCGCCCGCACCTGTGGCCAAAGCGCCGGCGCCCGCCGCTCCGGACGCTTCTCCGGCGACCAGCGCCAAGCCCAGCAAGCCGGCCGACGCACCCCCGGCCAAGCCCACCGCAGCCCTTAAGCCGGTAAGAGTTGATCCCGTGGGCGAAGCGCAGAAATACATTTACGGAAGGGGCGTGCCGCAGAACTGCGATCACGGCATGCGGCTTTTGAAACCTGCGGCCGATCAGGGCAATCCCCAAGCCATGATCGAGATGGGCGCGTTATACTCGGCGGGGTTGTGTACGCCGCACGACCTGCCGACCGCGTATCGCTGGTTCGCGCTGGCGCTGCGCAAGGATCCCGACAATCAGGCCGTGCAGACTGATCTCGAGAAGCTGTGGGGCGAGATGACGCAAGCCGAGCGGCAACTGGCCATCAAGCTGAGCCAGTAGAAGTTGGACGAACAGAGCTGGTCCTGGCCGGGTCAAATCATCATCCGGTCAGTCTTTACCGGGCCAATCCGGCAAGGGGTTGGGGTACGTATTTCTAACAAGGAAGAGACATAGAGCGTTTGCCGAATCCTGAACGACAAGGCATATCGCCCGACCTGGCCACGGTCACGGCCATGAAGTCGGGCGACCAGAGCGCCCTGGCGGAGCTCTACGACCGCTATTCTTCCGTAGTGTATGCGGTGGCGTTGCGCGTGTTGGGCGATACGGGGGCGGCCGAGGACATCATGCAGGAGGTGTTTCTACAGTTGTGGCGCAACCCGGGCGCATTCGATGCAGCGCGCGGAAGTCTGGGAGCGTGGCTGGCGGTGATCACGCGCAATCGCGCCATCGACGCGCTGCGACGCCGCAAGCCCGAAACTGATATTGAAGACGTAATCGTTTCAGTGGCTCCAGATCTGGCCGGGAACGCCGACCGCTCGCGAGCGGCGGAAAAAGTTCGCGGCGTGCTGGTGAACATGCCAGCTCCGCAGCGCAGCGCGCTGGAGATGGCTTATTTCGAGGGTTTGAGCCATTCCGAAATCGCCAGCAAGACGGGCGATCCGCTGGGAACGATTAAGACCAGAATTCGCAGTGGCCTGATCACGTTGCGGAAAGCGTTTCAGACATAGTTTGGAAATAGATGAACCCGGGTGCCCCATTTCTCGCGCGTTCTGTAGGCGAAAAGCGGGGGCTTGAAGTAGGAAGTTAAAGAGGAATCGATTAGCACCTAGAAAATGAGCGTACACGAACAATTCGCCGAGGATCTCGCGCTCTACGCCTTGAACGCGCTGGATGGCGACGAGCGCGCGATGCTCGAAAAACATCTGGCCAGTTGCACGGAGTGCCGCCTGGAGCTCGAACAATTGCGCGGCGACGGCGCGCTGCTGGCGCTTTCGACCGTTGGGCCGAAGCCGCCAGTGCGCGCGCGGCAGCGGTTGCTGGATGCGGTGGCCAGGGAAGCGGCAGTGGCTCCCACTTCTCGCGCGGAAAACGCGCGAGAAATGGGGCACCCATCTGTGATCCCGCGCCGGTCATGGTGGGGTGCGCTGGGATGGGCTGCGACGGCGGCGGTGATCGTGTTTGCAGCATCGCTGTGGAAGGAGAATTCCGCGCTGAAGATCAGTCTGGCGTCGGCGAGTATGCAAGCCGAGCAGCGCACGCGCGAACTCGATGATCTGCGCCGAATTGCCGCGCCTCTCATCGCGCCGGACACGCAGCGCATCACCGTGGTCGCGCTGAAAACCCCGCCGCAACCGCAGGGCAAGGCCTTTTATCTGCGCAATCGCAGTAGCCTGATTTTCGTGGCCAATAACATGCCCGCGCTGCCGCCGCACAAAGCCTATGAGCTGTGGCTGATTCCGGCGCAAGGCGTGCCGGTCGCGGCAGGCGTGTTCAAACCCGATGCGCAGGGCAGCGCCACCGTGGTGAATCCCCCGCTGCCGGCGGGGATCGAAGCCAAGGGCTTCGCCATCACGGTGGAGGACGAAGCTGGAGTCGAGCACTCCACCCAGCCGGTCATGATGATCGGCACCGGCGAGTGAACGGAGATCAGGGTGCCCCATCCTTCTTTCGCGTCCTTTGCGAAAGAGGGTGGGGTTCTTGATTGCTCCAAGCCTTCTTCCTGCAACGGGCCTTTAGCGATCCAGAAAACGGCTGCGCGTATCTTCAGTAGGCAAGGGACATGCGTCGTAACGTCCGAACATTCTGTATCGACGGCGTGCCACCAAGCCATATCCCCAGGAGCGAAGCGCCTGCGGCACGAGTTGCAGCAGAAATCCAGTCAGCCGCCAGAAGGGGAACCGCAGCCGCTTCAAAACAAAGATCACGGCCTCCGACCGAGGCAACAGAATCTCGTCGACCTGATCGGCATTGACCACGACATACACTGTGTCGAGATTCAGAGCATCCAACCCATGCCGAGCCAGAATGCGCTCAGCTAGCGGACTCTGCAGCGCTGCAAATCGAAACACTCCAGCAGGATCGCGCCGCAGCACGAACTGCACCAGCCGGTTGCACAGCCCGCAAACGCCGTCGTAGAGCAATATGGGATGGGGCATGCGTCGATCCTTAGAACTGACTCTAGCATCTGCGAATCAACTTACTCTTTCGATCCCAGCCGCAGAAGTTCCTGGCGCAGACGCGGATGCTTCTGGGTCAGGCGCATATAGCGCATTTCGTTTGGACCGGCTTGGGCGCGGATGATCTCGGCCGCATTCTGTTTCTCTTGCGGCGACCAGCGGGAAAGATCAGACACCAGCGCGAGCACGAGAGACCAATTCTCCAGGGCTTGCCGCTCGGCTGAACTCCAGCGAGACGAGTCGATGCCGAGCGCGCGGCTGACCTTCGCCACGGCAGTTTGCCGCAAGCGTCGGCTGTCGCCGCCGAAGTCGCGCGCCATGCGCCGGTTCACCTGGAGGCCGAGATTACGCGTGGAAAATGTGTCCCAGGCGCAGTGCTCGCTTCCGGGCGGTTCATAAAACACATGCGCTTCCGCGAGGCGCTTCAGCGTTCTCTTGGGAGTGCGGTATTGCGTATCTGCCGCGATCTTCTGCTCTTCCCTGATCGCGAGTTGTTCCAGATCCTTGCGGCCGGAGCGGAAGCCGAGCTTGCGATAGAACCAGAAAGCGCCGGAATCGAGCGCCTCATCGTTGTTCTGGCCGATCTGATACGGATAGACGGAAATTGTGGTCGCGCCCGTGAACGCGTGCAGGCAGCGCAGCACCTGGGCGTAAGTCCACGCGGTTTCACCCTGCCGGTACGTGTAAAAAGTGTTAAAGCCCACCTCGATCCATTCGCAAAGGCCGATGGCCTCGATGTAGTTGATGGGAACTCCGTTCTTCAGGGTGAATCCCGCGACGTAAGCGCGCAGGGGCAAACGCCGCGCTGGAGGCAGATTCCAGAAGTACATCACGACGCCGCGGCCGGCCTCGCGAGAACCAAGATCGGCCCGCACCACCGAACTGGGATCGCTGAGAGTTGTCCCGTAGAGCTCGCGGTAGCGGACGGCCATCACTTCCCGAATCGTGTGCAGAATGGATTCGCCTTCGCGCCGCGAGACCTTTACGAGACGCGGCAAAGGCCGCGCGAGTTCGGCGGCCAGCGAAACCTGGCTTCGCACGATCAGCGGCTGGGTGTGGTAGTAGAACGGGCGCGGGCGCGTCCAGTTGCGAGTGCGGGAAAACTTCAAATTCTTGAGATGCCAGCGCAGCGGGAGGCGCAGCGAGTCGTAGAGTTCCGCGCGTTCGCGATCGGTCGCCGCAAATTGTTCGAACCGGCGGATCAGCCATTCCAGATCGCGTTCACGACCCCGTGCGGCGTCCAGCCAGCGGCGCCACGGAATGTTGGCTTCGACGTCGGCGTCTTCGGCGAGCAGAGGAATAAAACGCGGCCAGGTCGATCCCATGGCGCGTTCGGCGGGATAGTCCTCCGCATAATCCTTCCATGCGACTTCGACGTGGCGCGGAATGCGGCGCGCCAGCCAGCGCGCGGCCTCAAAGTTGAGCGCGTCTTGCATAACCGTGCCGGCAATGCCGGACGTGTCGAAGTCATCAAACTCCGCCATATCAACCCCGGCCGCGCGCACCATCTCAACTCGTTCATGGAACGAATTCAGGAGTTTCTCGAGGCGCGGAACCAGCGATGTAGAGTGCGGGAAGGCGCGGAGAAAGAGCAGGGCCTCATGAAAGCGAATGAGCGATTTGGCGTCGCGGAAGCTGCTGCGCGCGAGTTGATCAAGCAGGATTTTTGTTTCCGCGGCTGCGCCTTGTCCGAAGCGGCCTTTGGCGGCTTCGAGGCCCTTGAGCAGCGCGTCGAGAGTTTGCGGCATGGGGATTATTTCGTTCGGCGGCTGGCGACGAGAAGACGTGTCCAAGGTTGATCTTCGAGGCGGCTGATCTGGATCACGGGATGTCCGTTGGTGGTCGCGTGAATGAACTGGCCGTCGCCAATATACATGCCGGTGTGAGTGACGTTGCGCGGCGACGAACCGAAAAAGAGCAAGTCGCCCGCCTGCAGGTCGTTGCGCTCGACGACGATCAGTCCGGTCCACGCGACTTGCAGGTCGGCGTCGCGGGGCATGTTGAAGCCGCGAGCGCGCAGCAGCATTTGCGTGAAGCCAGAGCAGTCGAAGCCAAAGCTGGAGGTCCCTCCCCACAGATAAGGAAGTCCGAGGAAGCGCTTGGCCAGTTCGATGGATTCCGGGATGGATAGCGGCTTGAGGTCAGAAACCACGTCGCTCGACTGGATCCAGGCGCTGCGTTTGTCGGGCAGGCGAACCGGCAGCCACCGGTCGCGGCTCACCTTTACCTTCTTAGGATCGTCCTTGGCGTCGTCTTTCTTGTCATCTTTCTTTTCGTCCGGGATCACTTCCAGATGCGACTCGAACGGAATTGTGAGCACGGGCTTGTGGCGGGTCACGTCGGGCTCGCGATAGAGATTCGCGAACAGGCTATCCACCTGGACGACGGCTCCGGAGGTCGCATAACCCGTGCCGCTTTGAATCAGCCGCAGGTAGCGGCTGGGCAACCATCCCTTGTAATGGTCGGAGGTTTGAATGCGGCACCATTCGCCGCGAGCAGTCAACAGGGTCACATTGCTGCCATAGATCGCCTGCGACACCACATCCGACTGGTCGCTGGGGTGCGAGTACATATTGGCGACGGGGACGACCACGACGTGCGTGCTGTCTTTGGCGAAGACGCCGGGCACACACAGAATCGCCAGCAGCGCGAGAGCGCCGAGACGGTGGTGTTTGCGATTCCTTGGCATGAATGAAATGGTGTGCGCGCGCAAGACCAGGACAATCTTTGTTTGGCTGTTTGGCTGCCTCGGAGTGAGATGGTACCGGATGGAAGGCTTGCCCGCCACTGAAAACCGGAGGTTGTGTGGGGCACGGACTGAATCAAGCACAGGAGTCCTCGTCCGAAGTACGCGCTGGACGATGTACAAAAGTCGCATCCTTTTGCATCCTGGGACAGTGGTCCTCGGAATCTTGACAAAGCCGGATCAGCATGGCACACTGCCCACACTTTAGTACGACTCCGCCACAAGTCTTCGTTGCACCCCGAATCGTGATTCCAAAAGGACGAGGTATGCATCATGAAGCTTGCATCGACATCCGCTAGAGTCACGCTTGGGTTGGCCCTCGCGTTTGGACTGGGGTTCTCGGCAATTGCGGCACCACAGGCGACAGCCCAGACGTTCACTGTAATTCACAACTTCACGGGTGGCAGCGATGGAGCGAACCCGCTTTCTGGTTTTCTGATCGTTGGAGGCAGCCTCTATGGAACCGCCAGCAGTGGAGGAAACTCTGGAGACGGGGTCGTATTTAAGTTGAGTACGACCGGCGAGCAGACCGTTTTGCACGAGTTCACCGGTGGGACCGACGGAGCAAGTCCGGAAGGAAGTTTGATTTTTAGGGCGGGCAATTTTTACGGCACCACCACTCTGGGAGGGCCTGCAAACGCCGGAACCGTGTTCAAGATTAGTGAGACCGGCGAGGAGACAGTGCTTTATAGGTTTACCGGCAAAGCGGACGGAGCAAATCCGGTGGCGGGTTTAGCGATCGACAAGGCGGGAAATCTTTACGGCACGACTACGGCGGGCGGCACGAGCGGAAACGGAACCGTCTTCAAGCTCGCGGTCCCCACCGTGGCAGGCAGCCCGTGGACGGAACAGGTGTTATACAGCTTCGGCACCGGCAGCGACGGAGCAATTCCTGTCGCAGGCGTCACTCTTGACCTCTCCGGCAATCTCTATGGCACGACTTCTGCAGGAGGCAATTACGGATACGGTACGGTTTTCGAAGTGTCGCCGTCAACCTCCGGATGGACGGAAAAGATTCTTCACCATTTCGAACTGGAGAGCGACGGAGGAGTTCCGTATGCCGGTTTAGTGCTTACTGGCGGGATTCTTTACGGCGCCGCTACCGAGGGCGGGGGCGGAGGTTCGAACGGCGGCGGCACAGTTTTCAAGTTGAGTCCATCGAACGGTAGCTGGACCTTCAGCGTGATTTACGGTCTCTACGGATGGAACATTTCAGGGAGCTTCCGCAATGTCCTTATGAGGGCAGGGAAGCTCTACGCCACCACCCATTGTGACGGCGGGGATAACTCCGGCACGGTTTACGAGCTTACGGAGTCCAACGGCGAATGGACGTACAACCCGCTTTACCTATTTACCGGAGGCAGCGACGGCCAATACTCGTTCAGCAATCTGGTTTCTGACCCGGAAGGCAACCTCTACGGAACGACGAAGCAGGGCGGCGCGCACGGCTTTGGGGTGGCCTTCAAGGTTACGCCGTAACTGAAAACCGGCGGCAGCAACTTAGCGAAGCTCTGATTAAGGCCGGGTTCCTCTGTGCGCCTTTTGCGTCCCCCGGGGTTCAAGCTTTCTGTCGGGACCTTAATCAGAGCTTCCTTAGAAGATTCAGGGCTCCGTGAGCCCTTCTCCTCCCCGAAAGGTGAACATGCGGTTTTCCGTCGCAGGGATGCTTGTGGTTGCTCTCACGGCAGCACTATCCGGCAGGGGAGATTTTCAACCGGCTCCGGACGGCTCGGCAGCAGGAGTCGTCATCTACGATCCCGATCCCAGCCACATCTGGAACCGGCTGCACGCCACATTTTACGTCCGTGAGGATCTCCCTGGAACCGAGCTGCTTCCGGACGCTCTGGACCCTCCATTCTGGCGCCACACGACGTATCTGTTGGCGCAGCCTTCGCACCAGAAGGCATTGCGCGTGCTTGACGAGTTCCTCGAGACCCACGCAGAAAAGCTCATTTCTGATCCCGTGAAGCGTGCCCTGCTGCAGCGGGACTTGTGGGCAGTGTTCGATTGGTCGGCGGCGATGTCGCCGGGATATGAAAAGGAAAAGCGGGAGCTGCAGGCCCGGTTGGCGGACGTCCTTCGGCGATTGGCGTTGACGCCTGAACAGATCGCTTCCCTTCCCGACAATTATGCCCAGGCGGTTGCCGCGGGAGAATTCGCCAAGGAGTACGATCCAGATCATCCCGAGCGCGCATTTCTTCCGCCCGACTTGTTTGACGCGCACGGGCCGTGGGTCGAACTGGAAGGCCGAGGCAAGCCGCTGCCGGTGGCTGAACAACATGATTCTTTCTTCTCCGGGCGTTCCAGTTTTCTGGTATTCATGCGGCTGCCGGGCGGACGCAAAGCGACGTTCGACTATTTAGCTGCCCTGTGGAATTCTGCCGCGTTTTCGAGCCCGCACTATTTCCCGGTTCAGAATGAGGCTCCGAATCCTAACTTGCCGCAACTTCCCGCTGGAACTCAGGTGGTGCTGCTTCGCCAGATGACGCTGTTCGACAACCTGGGAAAGCTCACGGCTACGCCCATCACGGAAAGCGTGCAGATACGCGTGTATCGCTCGGTCGCGCCCAACGCTGCGTCGGCGGTGGGTATCGAACAGATGATCGCAACCAGTGGGCAGGATTTCTATGCGATCCGGCTCAGTCGTCCGTTGCTGTTTGCCCGCCAAGCGGGCGGACTGAAGGCGGCTCGCCAGGATGAAAGGGACTTCGCCCTGTTTGGTGGCGGGGGTCCAGATGAAGGTCAGCCAGGTCACTACACTCCGCTGTCGGCATACCATCCAGTGGTCAAGCTGTGCGTCACGTGCCACAGCGAGGTGGGCATCCAATCGCTGAGTACGCGCGGCCGGTTGCTGAAGCCGAATCCTTTGCAGCAGGATCTACCGGCGGAAACTTCTGGACCTCACTGGTGGCGGGATGCGCGAGTGCTCACCTGGAAGCAGGGCCGGGATGATTGGCAACTGCTCGATGGTTATCTAAAATTTGCCCCGGGACAATCGGCCCAGTGAAGCTGCAACGGTTCAGCGATTGAGGATCGGACTTCGATTAGTGATCAGACGCTTGTGTTCCTGCTCGCTGCTGAGCGTACGCCGCAAGCGCCGCGAAGCGCGGGTCTTTATGCAGGGGCTTGAGATCGGGATCGGTTGGCAGCTCGCGATCGGCCGACGGGTCCAGGCCGTGTTCGATGGCTTCGCGCAAGAGTGAAATTGCCTCATCGCTGCGGCCCGTTTGCGCCAGAATACAAGCCAGATCGTAGGTGGTGCTCGCCGTGTCGGGATGCACTGGCCCGACGACGCGCCGCTGAATTTCAATCGTCTCCCGCGCCAACTTTTCCGCCTCAACGTAGAGGCCCTCTCTGCTTAACGTGTGGGCCAACTCGTCGGCCGTCTGCAATAGGTAGGGGTGCTCGGATCCGAGAACGCGGCGCATTGCCTCCATCGTCTGCCGCCCGAGCTTTTCCGCGTCGGAGTAGCGACCTTCCTTTCCCAGAACAACAGCGAGGTTTCCCATGGTGGAGAGCGCGTTCGGCCGTTCCGGTCCGAGGACGCGTTGCTGAATCTCCAGCGTCTGCCGCAGCAACTTCTCGGCGTCG
The DNA here is from genome assembly GCA_963800405.1 of uncultured Acidobacteriota bacterium. Lineage (GTDB taxonomy): Bacteria > Acidobacteriota > Terriglobia > Terriglobales > Acidobacteriaceae > Sulfotelmatobacter. The sequence goes on along the minus strand of CAWDBW010000024.1, from coordinate 18,902 downwards.
GAGAAATGGCCTTCTTTCTGAAGAGTCCAAGCCAGACTGCTCATGGCCCACAATGTGTCCTGGTGCTCTGGCCCGAGGACACGCTGTTTGGCAGCCAGGGCTGCCCGCTGCAGTTGCTCGGCTTCGACGATATGGTCTTCGCTGGAGAGTGTGTGCGCGAGATTGTTCATGGACCTGAGCGTATCCGGGTGTTCGGGCCCAAGAATACGGCGCTGCAGATCCAGCGTCTCGCGCTGCAACTTCTCTGCGTCCGCATAATGGCCTTCGTGAAGCAGAGTAGCCGCCAGGTTGTTCATTGCGGTCAGGGTTTCCGGGTTCCTCCGGACCGAGGATGCGGCGATCCAGGTCCAGATTCTCGCGCTTCAACTTTTCTGCTTCGGCGAAGTGACCCTCGTGGCCGAGAACGGCGGCCAGATTGGCCAGCGTCGCCAGCGTCTCATGAGTATCGGGCATAGAGATACGCCGGCGAGTGTCAATCACTTCGCGGTCCAATTTTTCCGCCTCGGAGTACTGTCCCTCCCGGTCCAGGGTCCAGCCCAGGTTACTCATGGCCTTGAGCGTGTCCGGATTCTCGGTTCCAAAAACCCGCCGCCTCGTATTCACGGTCTCGCGTTGCAACTTTTCCGCTTCGGCGGCGTGACCTTCCTGGTTCAGGATCCACCCCAAGGCGTCCAGGGATCGCAGAGTCTCCGCGTTCTCCGGCCCCAGGGTGCGTCGCCGGATGTCGGCGGAGCGCTGATAAAGCTGCTGCGCGCGCGGAAAGAGCCCGAGTCCTCGATACACATCTCCCATGACGAACATCATTTGTGCCTGGAGTTCCGGGTCCTGGGCCAGCCCCGTGTCGATATCCTTGGACGATTTGTCCAGAATTTCTCTGGCCGTAATGCTGTTGCCGCGAGCCTCGCTCGGGTTCGAGACTTTGAACATTGCTTCCATGAATTCCGTAACCCGGGTGGCTCGATCACGCTCCCGCGTGATGCGGCGCAATTGGAAGAATTGCATGACCGCAAAACCGGCCAGCAGCAGAACTAATCCTGCGGCCACGGTGACGCCTACGGGATGACGGCGAACATATTTTCGAGTCCGATACGTGGCGCTGGCGGGACGGGCGAGCACGGGCTCGTGAAGTAAATATCGGCCAATGTCGGCCGACAACTCGGCTGCCGTCCCGTAGCGGCGGCTGGGATCTTTTTCCAGCGCCTTCATCACAATGGTGTCGAGATCGCCGCGCAGCCTGTGCTCCAGTTCGGATGGTTGTAAGCCACGCTCGCTGCTCACCCGCTCGGGAGTAATTGGAGACACCGAGTCGCCTGGGTCAGATCCGTTTTCCTCTTTCCTGTAAATGACCAAACTTGGTTTTTCGGGCTCCGTCTCGCAAACCATTCGCTCCACTTCCAACAGAGACTGGCCGGTGGAGCGATACGGCCGATGGCCGCTCAGTAATTCAAACAGCAAGACTCCCAGAGAATAGACATCCGTAGCCGTCGTGATGGCTTGCCCCCGAATCTGCTCTGGGCTGGCGTACTCCGGCGTCATCGGCCGCCAATCGGTTCGAGTCAGCGTGGCCTCCGGAGACCATTGCGGATTGAGCACTTTAGCAATGCCAAAATCCAGCAGGCGGACCACGCCCTCCTTCGTAATCAAAACATTGCTGGGCTTTAGATCACGATGGATGACAAGATTCTCATGGGCATACTGCAGGGCCATGCAGACGGCACGGAACAACTGCAAACGCTCGGTGATCGGTAGTTTGTGAGCATCGCAGTATTGGTCGATGCGGACGCCGTCGACGTACTCCATGATCAGATACGGCAATCCATCTTCGGTGCTGCCCCCGTCAAGAAGTCGCACGATGCTGGGGTGGTCCAAAGCTGCCAGAGCCTGGCGCTCGATGCGAAAACGCCGCAGGATTTCATCCCTGCCCGTCCCCGGCTTCAGCATTTTGATGGCGACCTGCTTGCGGTACTCATCATCCGCGCGCTCCGCCAAATAGACGACCGCCATCCCACCCTGCCCGATCTCGCGCAGGATGCGGTACGAGCCAATTCGTTTTCCGTTTAGAGCGCGCGACTGCGCGGATGCGAGGCCAGCGGCGGGGCTATCCTCGAGAAAGGTGGGAGCGCTGTCGAAGCTCGACAGCAGAGACTCTACTTCAGCGAGCAGGGAATCATCGCCCGCACAAGCTTTGCGCAAGAAACCGCTGCGCTCCCCGGGATCGAGGTCCTGGGCCAAGGCAAACAGTTCTTTTACCTGATCCCACTTTTCAGGCATCTTTCTGGTCGCCTCTGCTGAGCTCACGAGCCAGCCAGGCCTTGGATAGGTTCCAATGGCGCTTCACAGTCGCGCGCGATACGCCCATAACTCCGGCAGCTTCCTCAATGCTGAGGCCGCCGAAAAAACGCATTTCCACCAGCCGCGCCTGTTGCGGATCGAACACGGCCAGCCGGTTGAGCGCATCGTCCAGAGCGATCACGTCCGACGGCTTCCCCTTGGAAAAGCCCGCGGCCTCTTCCAGGAAAACTTCCTTAAATCCCTTGCCGCGCTTTTGAGCACCGTGGCCGCGGCTGTAATCGACCAGGATGCGGCGCATCAGTTGTGCCGCCACACCCAGAAACTGCTCCCGGTTTTTCCAGCGGACTTCTCTCTGACCGGCCAGCCGGAGATAGGCCTCATGCACCAGGGCAGTCGTTTGTAAGGTGTGATCACTGCGCTCGCGGTGTAAGTAACCCGAGGCTAGCCGGTGCAGTTCCGAGTACAGCGACACTACCAGTTCGGCCACTGCCTTGTCATTGCCGACGTTGAGTTCTCCGAGTAGGGCGGCTACATCCCTGGGCTCATCCATAAGAGTTTCGAACGCGAAGAGTTTCGAATGCGCTCCGCGGAACGTCCGCCATCTACCGACGCCGCGACGCCATATCCGCAATCACACCGAGTCAGGAAAATACGAAAAAAGAAAAGATAAAAGCCAGGGGGAGTACGCCATGAGCTCGCGAGCATTATCAACTCGCCCCATGGTCACGATCTCTAGGGCCAGCAGTATATATCAAGTCGAACGCAAAGCGAGCGGAAGTTGCGCCCCTGTTTTAGGACGTTTGGAGCTTCACGCCGTTCGTGAAAGCGCAATCAGCACTGGCAGCTGGGCAATAAATGTGAGCCTTTTTCAGTAGTTTCTTCGCGTTACTTAAACAGAGGCCGATTCTGGGTCGTAGGGACGGAGAACAACCGGGTTGTCCAGCGTCGCCCAAAAAGAACGAAAAATGAGGTTTTCAACAAATGACACCCCCTGAGATTCAATTTGGCAATGATTATTCGGCACCTGCTCTACCCGTCATGGTCTTAACGCCCGCACAGTGTGGCGCATTAGAAAACGTTCACGCGCATAGCGCAGCCCATGATCAACAGGTCCTGGATTTAGTCAACCAAACCATCGCAATGTTTCCCCACTCGTGGAACAGCGTGGCAGGAAATTTGGACTTGGCGCAAGCGTACATGACTGAGGCACGGAGAACGAATGGCGCGGATACGGTGATGCGTGACGCCGAGTATTACCTGAAAGTCCGGGCATGGGCGGCAGACCACAAATCCCAGTCTGTCAAGTTTGTTGTCGGCGGGTCTCTGGTGGGGGCCGCTCTTGTTTGGAATGGCCTCAAGTATGTGATCGATCCCCTTGCCCCAGGTGTGACGCAGTCCAACAAAGGAAATCCTAACGCCACCCCGGGCGGCATGCGGTGGGCGATAAGAGGTGCAAACGACGCATTGATGGACTGGGGAGCCCAGATGGGCCAGGCGCGCCCTGCCATGTTGGACCCGTCAGATCAGTGAACTGGGGAAACATGCCGGGGATTGAGCCGTGACGGCAAAGGTTCCGTTCGGGTTGGGGGCTCCGGTTTACGTTCGAATCCGTTGCAGCGCGAGAAAATAGTTTTTCCGGCGTGAGCCTTTTACTCCTGGTTTTGCGCGTTATTGAGTGCAGCCCCAGGAACCGGCTGCGAAGTTCTAGCAACCATCCGGCAGCGAGACCGCGTCACCGTTCGATTGCACTCTATGAGGAGGAGCGTATGTCCACACAACCAAACTACATCCCGCAAGGCAGCTCACCCACACGAATGCCAAACCAGGGCAGAAGCTGGTTGGGAAGAAACTGGAAATGGTTGCTGGCCGCCGTATTCGCGTGCGGAGCAATCTTCGTGGTTGGCATCTTTACCTTGGTTATGGGCGCGATGAGCGCGATGCGAGGCTCCGATGTAGCCCGGGAGGCGACCGCCAGGGCGCAGGCGAACGCGGTCGTGGGCCAACGCCTGGGAACTCCCATCAGCGAAGGCTGGATGGTGGGTGGTTCGATCAATGTTTCGCCCGGCGCGGGCGACGCTGATCTTTCTGTCCCCATTTCCGGTCCGAAAGGCAAGGGCACGGTTTACGTCAAGGCGCAGAAGAGCGGCGGAGCGTGGTCTTACAGCTTGATGGAAGCAACCTTTGAGGGAAGCAGCGGGCGCATCGACCTGCTCGCCAGTCCAGCCGCGGCTGCACCACAGCCCGATCCGCCCAGTCCGGCTCCGCAGTCGGCGGACGCTCCCAGCCAGCCCGCCCCCATCAGCGACACGTCCGTAGCCCTGGCGGCCGCCCCGCAACCAGCTCCCGATCCCGCGCCTGCGCCCGAACCGGCTCAGGCCAAAGCCAGCGGGGTCCTCGCCAGCGCTCAATATGCCAACGATCCTAATCTGCGTTGCGATCTGCTGGAGGTAAAGCGGGTGAGTGGTGGCGCACTTCTAGCCCGGTGGCGCTTTATTAACACGGGCACGAAGCCGGTAAACTACGATTTTAGCTGGGACGACATTTATTACATCGATCCCGCCACCAACAAGAAATATGCCAATCTGAGCATCGACGGCAAGAGGATCCTCGACATCTGGTGGGGAACACTGCCGCCGGGCGAGCAGCGAGTGAATTGGGTTAAATACCCCGCACCACCGGCGACCTCGAAACGCATCAGCCTCAATGTTCCGAAGTTCCAACCCTTTGAGGACGTGCCGCTCTCCGAATGATACCTGGGAATGAGTACTGCGATGCTCTGGCGACAAGAGAAGAGTTTGGCTGCCCCCCAGGGATTCGAACCCCGATAACCTGCTCCAGAGGCAGGTGTCCTAGCCGTTGAACGAGGGGGCAGTCTTTTTGGTTGGAGCCGTTGCAGCGCAACCTTTTTCAGTTTTCATTTTATGGTCCGGGGCGAGCGCGGTCAACCGGGTAGCGTCTGCTGGGAGTACCCCGAAGGTGCGGGCAGCGCGTTAAAATCCCTCTGATGGCTGACGTGTGCCTGTGAGGGAAAGATGATTACCGCTCCTGAGAATGCCGCAACCACTTCGGAATACGCTGAGATGGCGCGCCGTCCGCTGCAGCCCGAGCGGTGTGCGCTGATCGTGATCGACATTCAGGAGAAGCTGCTGCCACCGATTTTCCAGAAGGAACAGCTGGTACGGAATGCGCAGCTCTTGATTCGCGCCGCCGCGATTCTGAACATGCCAGCGCTGGTCAGCACGCAGTATGCGAAGGGCCTGGGCGCAACCCTGCCCGAAATCGCGTCGCTGCTGGCCGGAACGGAAGCCATCGACAAGACTTTATTTTCCTGCTTCGGCAGCGACGCTTTTTGCACGGCGCTGAAGCGGCTTCCAGGCCAGCGCAACACGCTGCTGCTGTGCGGGATGGAGTGCCACATCTGCGTGACGCAGACGGCGCTGGCGGCGCTGCGCGAGGGATATCTGGTCCACGTAGCTTCCGACGCGGTCAGTTCGCGGACGGAGTGGAACTGGAAGATTGGCCTGGAGCGCATGCGGGCGGCCGGCGCCGTGATCTCGTCGACCGAGATGATGATTTATGAATTGATGCGGTCGTCTTCTTCAGCGGCGTTCAAGGAGTTGCTGCCGCACCTGAAGGGCTGAGTTCGTCCTTCTTCTTCACCCGCACCACTGTGATCTTCGCAAAGCCTTCCTCAAATGCCGGCGCCTTCAACTTGGCGGCCATGCGGCGCATGACGTCTTCGGGAACCACGCGGTCGCGGCGCTGATGGCGCTCGACGCAGACTTCCAGCGGAACATCGAAAAACACAGCGTGCACTTCGTAGTTGTAATCCTTGGCCAGTTTGATCCAGTGCTGGCGCTCCTGCGGAGTCAGGTTGGTGGCATCCACGTAATTCATCGGACGCTTGGCGATGAGGCGTGCCTTGAGCATGGACCGCAGGTTTGAGAACACCAGATCCTGAAAGCGCTGCTCGCGCACGTCGTCAAACAGCAACGACCGCACCATGTCGCTGGAGAGCGGCGTCACGTTATGGCGCTTGAACCAGGAACTCTTGCCGGATCCAGGAAGTCCGATGGCCAACACGACGAGGCCTTTGGGCGGCCGCGCCGAGGCAGCGGGCGCGGCGACGGGAATCACGGGCGCTAGTGGCGCGACTTCCGCTTCGGTGGCGTCGGCTGCGATTTGTTCCGGCTGCGCTTCTTCGCCGGCGACGGGAACGTCCGGAATAATCCCTTTCGCAACCGCTGGCGTGAAAGCCTGGGCAACGGCCTGCTCGCGACCCCGGCCTCCACGGCCGCGTCCACCACGGCGACGGCGGCCGCGTACTCGCTGGGAGTCTCCAGTGGCACTGGCGGCGGGCTGGTGCGTAGGCTCTGCCGTGTCGGCGGCCTCGCGCCCTTCGTGCGCGGGCTGCCCTCCCAATTCTGCTTCGGGAGCGGCTGCGTTTTCCGCTTGGTGAGGATTCGATTCGGACTGGCTGGACTCCTGCTCCGGTCCTGGAGCCTGGTCCGCATCAAAATATGCCGGCTGCAGCGGCGGAGGAGCAGCTTGACTTCCCGGCTCGGGAGCTTTTTTCTTGCGGCGCTGTAAGCGATCTTTCATCCATTTACGCATGTTCAGGCTTTTAACACATTAGGCGCAGCCGGAGCAATCGGCGCAGCCAGCATGCGTACCAGAGACGATAGCGGACGTAGCTCGACAACGGAGCGCGGCGGGCGACTTTTCTTCGCAGCCATTCTAGAATGAAGTTCATGCCCAGCCAGATTCCCACTGCCATTCAAGGTCAGAAATATATTTCTTTGACCACCTTTCGCAAGACCGGAGCCGGGGTCGCGACTCCCGTGTGGTTTGGAGAGCAAGACGGCAAGCTCTATGTAATGACTCGCGGCGACATGGGCAAGACCAAGCGCATTCGCAACAACCCGCAGGTGCGCGTGGCACCGTGTACGATTCGGGGAAAGGTTACGGGGCCGGAGTTTGCCGCGACGGTGCGCATTTTGCCGCCCGAAGAACAAGCCCGAGCGCGGGAGACAATCAATCGCAAATATTGGGCAGCACGGCTTCCGCTGATCTGGGCGCGCACGGATACGTATTTTGAGATCAGCTTCGCGTAGAGGTCTGGTGGAACTAACACGCCAGTGAGGAGCCGACCTCAGGCGCTAAAGCGCTCATCTGTGGCGGGGCCTTACGGCTGAACTGAAAGTTGTGCCCTTCCCCAGAAAGACTTCGGCTCACCACTCGCCGGTGGTGAGGTACTCGTGGATCGACTTCGCAGCGCGTCGGCCCGCGCCCATCGCGAGAATCACCGTGGCGCTGCCGGTCACGATGTCCCCGCCAGCAAACACACCCTTGCGCGTCGTGCGCTGCGTCTCCTCGCTGGCCTGAATGTATCCGCGTTTGTTTGTGCCCAACCCTGGCGTGGTGCTCTGCACGATTGGATTGGCGCTGGTGCCGATGGCGATGATGGCCACCGACAGCGGCAGATCGAACTCCGAGCCTTTCATGGGCACAGGCCGCCTACGGCCGGACGCGTCCGGCTCGCCCAGCTCCATGCGGACACAGCGGGCGGCAGTGAGCCATCCCTTGCCGTCGGAAAGAAATTCGACCGGAGCAGTCAGCATCTGGAAATCGATTCCCTCTTGCCGCGCATGATGCACTTCCTCGGCCCGAGCCGGCATCTCGGCGTCGCTGCGCCGGTAAATTACGTAGGCCTTGCGCGCGCCCAGGCGCAGGGCGGAGCGGATTGCATCCAGCGCCGTATTGCCGCCGCCGATCACGGCCACGTCTCTTCCCTGCAGATCGAGCATGGGCTCGTCGTACGTCGGGAACTTGTAGGCCTTCATGAGATTGATGCGCGTCAAGAATTCGTTAGCCGAGTACACGCCGTTGAAATGCTCGCCGGGAATATTCATGAACTGCGGCAGCCCGGCGCCCGTGCCGATATAAACCGCGTCGTAACCTTCTTCCTCGATCAGTTCATCGATGGTCACGGTTCGGCCGACCACGACGTCGGTCTCGAACTCCACGCCCATTTCGCGCATGTAATCGAGTTGCTCGCGGATGATCTGTTTGGGCAGGCGGAATTCTGGGATGCCATAGACAAGCACGCCGCCCAGTTCATGCAGGGCTTCGAATACGCGGACCTTGTGGCCCTTCTGAATGAGATCGCCGGCGACAGTAAGCCCCGAAGGACCGCTGCCCACGACCGCGACTTTTTTTCCGCTCGAGGGCACGCTGGGCACAACGTGAGTTCCCATGCGTTTTTCGTAGTCGGCGACAAAGCGCTCCAGATAGCCGATGCCGAGTGGTTTCACTTTTTTCGAGAGCAGGCACTTGCCTTCGCAGTGATCCTCCTGCGGGCAAACGCGCCCGGTCACGGCGGGCAGAACGTTGTCTTCGCGAATCTTGGCGGCCGCGCCGAGAAAGTCCCCAACCACGATCAGTTCGACGAACTCCTTCACTTTCACACCAACCGGACAGTTATCGGTGCAGGTGGGCTTGGCGCATTCCAGGCAGCGTCGGGCTTCCTGCTGGGCCAGTTCCGGACTGTAGCCGAGATTTACCTCGGTGAAATTATGGGCGCGCTCCTCGGCGGGTTGCTCGGGCATGAGTTGGCGCGGAACCTTCATGCGTTCTTTCAGCGGCAAAGGGTTGAGCGACTTTTTCGCGGTGGGGTTCATCGTGACTCTCCTTGCCGACCGGCCGGAACCGCGGTGTGTTCAATTTCTCGCGTCGCCGCCTCCGTCTTGCAGCGGTGGAATTCCGCCAGCGAGCGTTGTTCGGCGTCGCGGTACATCGAGTTGCGCTGCACCAGTACGGCAAAATCCACGCGGTGCGCGTCAAACTCCGGGCCATCGACGCAGGCGAATTCACTCTTGCCGTCAATCAGCACGCGGCAACCGCCGCACATGCCGGTGCCGTCGATCATGATGGGGTTGAGGCTCACCACCGTGTGGATGTTCTCCTTGCGCGTCATATCGGCGATCGCCCTCATCATCACGATTGGGCCCACGGCCACCACCAGATCGATGCGCGTGCCGTTCTGAATCAACTGGCGCAGTTTGTCGGTGACGAATCCCTTGTCGGCGTAGCTGCCGTCGTCGGTGGTAATCATGAGCGAATCGCTCACCGCACGCATTTCCGGCTCAAGAATCACTAACTCTTTATTGCGCGCGCCCACGATCGAAATCACCCGGTTCCCGGCGCGCTTGAGCGCCGCGGCCGTGGGATAGGCCATTGCCGTGCCCACTCCACCGCCCACTACCACGACGGTGCCGTAGTTCGCGATCTCGGAAGGCTTGCCCAGCGGGCCGACCACGTCGAGAATCGTGCCGCCGGTATTCAGCGAATTCAGCAACTGCGTGGTCTTCCCTGCCGCTTGCACCACGATGCTGACGGTGCCGCGCTCAGGATCGGAGTTCTCGATGGTCACAGGAATGCGCTCGCCCTCCTCGTAGATCCGCAGAATGACAAATTGTCCAGGCTTCTGTTTACGGGCGATGCGGGGCGCTTCAATCACGAACCGCTTGATGCCAGGCGCAAGAAATTGCGCTTCGACGATTTTGAACACGTGCCCCCCCAGAAGTGAGAAGTGGCGGGTATCCCGCCTAAACAATTGTGTCCGGAGGGCCTTCACACCGGCTGTGACCGAAATCACAATGGAGTGTGCGGGCAGTGTGACACGCATTGACATTGATGTCACTTTGCTACTATTATGACAATATTCTACTATTGTGTCACTTACAGAGGAGCATGATATGGCTTCGGAGACCCGGCTACGGATCAACGAAAACGGTCGCGTAGTAATCCCGGCATCCTTTCGCAAAGCTCTGGGAATCAGCCCTGGCGACGAGGTCATCGTGCGGCTCGATGAAGATGAAGTGCGGATCACGACTATGAAGAAGCGCATCCAGCGAGCGCAAGCCCACGCACGGCGTTACCTCAAACCGGGCGTCTCGATCGTTGACGAGTTTATCGCGGAGCGCCGCGAGGCCGCCAAGCGTGAACGGGAATAGGATCGTTCTGGATGCGTCTGTGCTCCTGGCGATCATTTACCAGGAGCCTGGATCCGAGAAGCTCGCGCCCGAACTGCTCGCTCGCGCGACAGTCAGCACCGTCAATCTGGTGGAGGCTCAAAGCAAACTTGTCCTTTTGGGTTGGCGTCCCGAGCAGGCATGGGCGGACGCGGTTAGTCTGGCCAGCGAGATATTTCCCTTTACCGCCGATCACGCGAAGGCTGCGGGCAGCATGGTCGCAAAGACTCGGACGCTGGGTTTGTCTCTGGGTGATCGGGCTTGTCTGGCTTTAGCGCTCGATTTGAAGGCACCTGTTTACACCGCAGACAGGGCATGGAAAACCCTGAAGGTGGGCGTGCGAATTCACGTCATCCGCTAAGCTAATTCCCTTCAGGCTTGAAAATCACGCCCTGACTGGTCCGGCTGTTCATCACGATGCGCAGCGGCGCGGCGAATTGCAAGTGGCGGACGCAGCCTTGCTCTTCCACCGCGGTTTGCTCGGCCAGCCATTGCCAGTCGATCAAGCCTTCGCCAGTGTCGGGGTTCACGGTGAAATAGCCGATCTGGAATGCGGTCAAGTTCTGGAAAAAGTGGCTGCCCTGCGAGGGAGTGACGCGGAAGTCGTGGAAGCCGGCTTCGACAATAGCGCGGGCTCCTGAAATTTCGTCCCATTCCACGGGAATGCCGAGCCAGGGATCATTCGATCCCCAGCGGCCGACGCCAATCAGCAAGTAGGGCCGGCTCTGCGCGTTCAGTGCGGCGTTGAACTGCGCGACGGCGCGGCTCACTTCCTGGCTGCGGCTGCGTTCGAAACGCTGCGAATCCACAACCACAATGTCGTGCAGATTTTCGATGCGGCCGTTGCCCAAAACTTTCGTGCTCCGGCAAATCAATTCAGACGGATCGACATCGCCGATCGCAAGGTCTTGATGATCCCGCGCCAGAGTCAGCGGACGAATTTGCAAGAAACCGAACTCGGCGGATTCCAGGCCGCGTGGCAGCCGCACTGCGAATTCGATCTCCACCGGATTGCCTAACGCGTCTTCGCCGGAGCGCACCAGCACTTCCAGAATCGTGGCCAGCGGAAACACTCCGTGCTTCAGCATCGGAGCAAAAGTCACGACGCGCGCGCCAGGCCGGCTCAGCCCGTCGTAGATCGCATGATTATCGGCAGAATAAGTCGAGGCCACCGGGTCGAGCGTGCCGTCGGCCTCGGCCACATCAAGCCCGAAGCAGACTTCGTGCAAGTGGCTGGGGCCCTCGCTGTCGGAGCCGTCGAGTTCGAGGGCGCAGAATTCCGTCTGCGTATTCGCCAGGATGTCTTCGACCGAAGAAAACTGCAGCAGATTGCGCGGATAGCGCGGACAGAACATCAGGCACTTGCCGCCATCGACCACCGTGCGCCCCAGGCCCAGCGCCACCGCCGCAATCCCGTCGGAAAAAGTCATCGGCTCCACAGGATAGAAGTTGTGCGACCGCACCACTCCGGAGAAGTCTGGATAAAATCGCGCGCCGTGCGCCGCACCCACCACCAGTTGCAGGATGACCGCCATTTTTTCTTCCTCCAGTCGGTAGGGCGTGGCCCGCACGTAGGCCTTGGCATGCTGGCTGAAGGTGGAAGCGTAGACGCGCTTGATCGCCTCGGAAAGCTCGTCGAGCCGAGCCTGCTGGCCGGCTTGCTGGTTGCCCAGCATGAACGTTTCATACACCCCGGTGAAGGGCTGGTACTGCGAGTCTTCGAGCAGGCTGGACGAACGGACGGCCAGCGGATAATCCACTTCCGCCAGGAAAGCCTTCAGGTTATCTTGCAGCAAAACAGGCAGCGCTGCATCCAGGAAGCGCTGCTGGATCTCAGTATCGTCGTCGCAATGCAGGGCGAAGTCGCTCAGATTATTCTCGGCAAGAAACTGGTCAAACATGTCGGTTGCAATCACGACCGCAGGGGGAACCGAAATGCGGACCCCGGGAAAGCGGCGCGTGATGCGGCGGGTGCGAAGTAGATGACGGACGAAGGCCAACCCGCGGGCTTTTCCGCCCAGCGACCCGGAACCGATTCTGAGAAAGCTGGAGTCGGAGGGTTTGAACGTGTCCGACTTGAAATCGCCGATCAGGACTTCGTTTTGTTCGCGACGGTATTCGTTGATCGATTCGATCAAATCGCGGCGCAGGTGCTCAGGACCATCGAAGTCAGAAACCTTGCGCGGGCGGAGCTTAGCGGCCAGCGCAAACTCCGTGCGCGCCATCAGCCAGTGCGAGAAATGGTTGCGTTGCGCGTGGTACATCAGGCTATCGGCTGGGAGCTTCTGCAGCGTCTCTTCCAGTTCATTCAAATCCCTGGCCCGTCCCACTTCGCGCTGCTCGGGCAGGCGCGGATTAGGATTAATAAAAACAAAATCCCCAAAGCCAAACTGATCCGTCAGAATGCGGCGCAAGTCCTTCAGCAGCGTGGGCGAACGCTTGCGCAAGAACGAATAGCCTTCGGCGTGGGCGCGGGGGCGAAACTCGGTGCGGCTGGTTTGCAGAACCACGGGCACGTCGGGGGTCAGACTCTTCACCAGACGCGCCAGTTCGAAACCGGCTTCCGGGCTGAGCTTGCCTTCCCACGGGAACTCCACGTCCGACACCAGCCCGAAAATGTAGTCGCGATACTCCTGCACCAGTTGCGCCGCTTCCTCGAAATTCGAAGCCAGCAGAATCTTGGGCCGCGCCTGCATGCGCACCAGCTTGTGCGCCACGTTGATGCCTTCCTGAATCACGCGCCGCGACTGCTGGATGAGTTCGGTATAGATGACCGGCAGAAACGATGAGTAGTAGCGGATGTTGTCTTCCACCACCAGCAGCACCGGCACGCCCATGGCGCGCGTGTCGTGCAGCACGTTGCGCCGGTCTTCGACATATTTGACGATCGCGATCAGGATGCGCGCGTTACCCTGCCACAAGAAAACGCGGTCGATGTCGGTGACCGGATTGTTGGCCACGAAGTTCTTGATCTCGCGGTAGTCGTAGCCCAGCACGACGACGGGGACGTCGAGTCCCTTGCGCCGGACTTCGCGAGCTAGTTGCGCGGCGTCCATGTCGGCGACCGCGAGGTTCGTCACGATCAAATTGAACTGCGGGTTTGAACTCGCCAGATCGAGCGCTTCGGCGCAGCTGGAAACATGCGTGATCCCGGGAATCTGGCGCAGGTTCAGTTCGAGCGATTCGTCGATGAGCAGTTCGTTGAGGCGTCCGTCTTCGCGCAGGATGAACGAATCGTAGAGGCTCGAGACCAGAAGGATGTTCTGCACCCGGAACGGCATCAGGTTCTCGAAGCCTTCGAAGCGCTCTTCGGCGTCGAGAATCGGCTCGGCGATAGGGCGGACGATCATGGCGGGACTCTGAACAGCTAATCATAGCGCTGGGTGCCCCATCCTTGTCGCGTTGTTTGCGACAGAGCCTGCCCTGAGCTTGTCGAAGGGGTGGGGGTCCTGGTCTTTCTGTATCCACGGCCAAAAGTCAAGATCCCCACCCGTAACACTACAATATCCGCACCCGCTCATTCGTCTACAGCAGTAGATGAGCGACGCGGCGAGCCTGCAGCGCATGGCGATTGAACAGGACCAGCGCATCTCGGACGTGGTGAAGCGGGAGCAATCCCGGCTGCGCAACTTCATTCGCCGGCGTGTACCCGATCCGCTCGATGCCGAGGACATTCTGCAGGACGTGTTCTATCGGCTGGTGGAAGCGAACCGGCTGCTGATGCCGATCGAGCACATAACTGGCTGGCTGTTTCGGGTGGCGCGAAACCGCATTACTGATCTGTTTCGGAAGAGGGAGCCGGAGAGCTTCAGCGAGATCGAGGCGGTCGATGAGGAAGACGAGTTGCTGCCGTTCGAGGATCTGTTGCCCTCGCCGGACGCCGGGCCCGAGGCGCTGTACGCGCGCAGTTTGCTGCTGGCTGAACTGGAGAGAGCTGTGGCCGAGCTTCCGAAAGAGCAGCGCGAGGTTTTTGTAGCACACGAGTTTGACGGGCGGAGTTTCAAGGAGTTATCGGCGGAGACGGGAGTGAGCGTGAATACGCTGCTGTCGCGCAAACGGTATGCGGTACTGCATCTGCGGGACCGGTTGCAGCGGGTGTACGACGAATTTATGAAATGACGAACTTAGAAATGAGGGATCGACTATGAGAAGGAAATGGTATTGGATTGTGCCGCTGGCGATTATCGGAATTCCGCTGTTTATCTTCGTGGGCGGCGAAGTTGTGATGCATCTGTGGAACTGGCTGCTGCCGCCGCTGTTCGGCTGGAAGACGCTTGGCTTCTGGCAAGCCTTGGGATTGCTGGCTCTGTGCCGGATTCTGTTCGGTGGCCTGCGGCATGGCGGACCGGGCGGGCATGGTGGGCGCAGATGGCGCGGGCGCTGCCGGAATATGAGTCCCGAAGAGCGGGAGAAATTTCGGAAGGCAATGGCCGAGGGGTATAACTTCGATTCGCCCGGTGCTGCGTCGTAGCGCGCTAGCCCCTGAAATCAAAAACCCCACCTTTGCCGCAAAGAGCGCGGCAAAGATGGGGCACCCGATTTCACATACTCCTCTTACAGCGCGGGCGAAGGCCCGCGCCACATCATTCAACTACACCAGCCCCTGATCCAGCATCGCATTGGCTACTTTGAGGAAGCCGCCGATGTTGGCGCCGTTCACCAGGTTGCCGGGCGTGCCGTATTTCTCGGCCGTTTCGTAGCAGTTGCGGTGGATGGCGATCATGATCTTGTGCAGACGGTCGTCCACTTCCTCGCGGGTCCAGCTCAGCCGTGCGCTGTTCTGGGCCATTTCGAGGCCAGACGTGGCCACGCCGCCAGCATTCGCGGCTTTGGCCGGTCCGTACAGGATCTTGGCATCGAGGAACATCCTGGTCGCTTCGAGCGTGGACGGCATGTTCGCGCCCTCGGCCACCAGCTTAATGCCGTTCTTCAACAGGTTCGCCGCATCTTTTGCGGTGATTTCGTTCTGCGTGGCGCTGGGGAACGCGCAATCCGCTTTGATGTTCCAGATCGGATTGTGCTCCAGCTTGATGTCCGTGGGCATGAAGATCGCTTTCTTGTAGTGATCGGCATAGTCCCGGATCCGTCCGCGCTTCACGTTCTTCAGTTCCATGATGAACGCCAGCTTCTCGCGGTCGATTCCGTCTGGATCGTAGATCACGCCGTTCGAATCCGACACCGTCACCGGCTTGGCGCCGAGATCGAGCAGTTTCTCAACCGTATATTGCGAAACGTTGCCGCTGCCCGAAACCAGGCAGAGCTTGCCTTCGAGCGAATCTTTCTTGCTCTTCAGCATCTCGCTGGCGAAGTAGACGCAGCCATAGCCCGTGGCTTCCGGACGAATCAGCGAACCGCCCCAGCCCAGGCCCTTGCCGGTCAACACGCCGGTAAATTCATTGCGCAGCCGCTTGTATTGGCCAAACAGGAAACCGATCTCCCGCCCGCCCACGCCGATGTCTCCGGCCGGGACGTCAGTGTCCGCTCCAATGTGCCGCTGCAGTTCGGTCATGAAGCTCTGGCAGAAGCGCATCACTTCGTTGTCACTCTTGCCCTTGGGATCGAAATCCGATCCGCCTTTGCCGCCGCCCATGGGCAGCGTGGTGAGCGAGTTCTTGAAGACCTGTTCAAACGCCAGGAACTTCAGGATGCCGAGGTTGACGCTGGGATGGAAACGCAGTCCGCCCTTGTAGGGGCCGATGGCGCTGTTCATCTCAATGCGGAAACCACGGTTGACTTGAATGTTGCCCTGATCATCAAACCACGGCACGCGGAACATAATGACGCGCTCGGGCTCGACAATTCTTTCGAGCAAACGCGCCGACTGATACTCGGGATGCTTGGCGAGGACCAACCTGAGAGAGTCGAACACTTCTGCCACTGCCTGATGAAACTCTGGCTCGGCAGGGTTCTTCGCTTTCACACTGATCATCGTGGATTCAATGTAGTCACCGGGAGCCTTGACTCCAGGGTGCGTCAACACAGACATAGTCCTACCTCCGTAGGTGCAACATAAATACAATGCCGTTCTTCATTGTCGGCTTCTGTAGGAACCCCGCAGTGATAATTCTCACGGGCAGGGGTGATTGGGCTCACTGAGGCGTAGATACATTGGAATCAGCAAGATACGGTCAGTTGCGGGGTGACTCTACAGGTACATACAGCTAACGCCCTTGAATGGTTCAGCCCAAACCAGTCGCATATGCAATCATTGATCGCAGTGCTATCATTGATGTCATGGCCAGCATTACCATCCGGAATCTGGAAGCGGACACGAAGCGCAGACTCAAAATCCGAGCTGCCATGAACGGACGCTCGATGGAACAGGAAGCACGTGAAATCCTGAAGAGCGCGATGGCCCAGACCTCGAAGAGAAAGGCCAACGTTGCTGAGCGCGTTCGCGAGATCTTCGGTCCGCTAGGTGGAGTCGAGTTGGAACATCATCCCCGCGAGCCCATACGCGATCCAGATTGGCTCGCGGAGAGAGAGTAAGCCCCAGACCGCGTCGATCTTCCGTCGATCTTCAGCCGATGATCATTCTCGATACCAACGTCGTCGCCGAACTGATGCGCCCGGTACCGGAGCGGATGGTTCTGCGCTGGTTCAGCAGCCAGGCTGCCGAAGACCTTCACGTCACCACCGTCACCATGGCAGAGATACTTTACGGCATTGAGCTCATCTCCTCGAGCCGGCGCCGCGACGCAATTCGGGCGGGCGTCGAAAAAATGTTTGAGGAAGTGTTCGCGGATCGCACTCTGCCCTTTGAGGACAGAGCCGCGCATGCTTTCTCGCACATTGCGTCCTCCCGGCGCCGGCAAGCAAAACATATCTCCGGAGTCGATGCGCAGATTGCCGCGATCGCACGAGTCCATGGAGCCACGTTGGCCACGCGCGACATCTATATTTTCGAAGGATGCGGCGTAAGGCTGGTCAACCCGTGGGAGGGGTGAAGTTCAGCCGAACAGGAACACGCCTTGTCATCCTGAGCGAAGCGAAGGACCTGTGCAGTTGGCGCTAGGGGACCTCAATTGCCGATCGTAAGCCTCACGCGGTTTGAGCTAAGCATTAAATCGGGGCGCGAGATTTATTTGTCAACCTATCTCAAACGAAAGGACCTCTGAGAGCTTGTAGGAGCGCTTGTCGGTTCTCAGTTCGACCTTCAGGCGAGGCGATTGTCCGAGCGCTGAGCCGAGAGAGTTGCGACCGTGACCAGGGATAGAAGCGGTTTCTTCCTGGCCTCCTCCGAAACGCAGCGGACGAAAAGTGCATAGGTCCTTCGCACCAAAGAACGCAGCTCAGGATGACAACGCGCCGCGGTTGCTGGTTACTAGCAGATCCTCGGCAACTGCTCGCCGCTCAACATATCGACGACACGATTCCCGCCGATGCGGCTTTGCAGAACGACTGTGCAGCCCGGAGCCTCCTCGACCTTGCCGACGCGCACGACGCCTTGCGAGACTTCGACTTTCTTCATCACGTCCAGCGCTGCGTCAGTCTGCGCCGCCGGCACGAACACCGCGAACCGCCCTTCATTCGCCACATACAGCGGATCAAGTCCGAGAATCTCGCACGCGCTCTGCACCGTCTCCTGCACCGGAATGAGCTTCTCTTCCAGCTTGATGCAGATATTGCGGTCGGAGGCGATCTCGTTCAATGTCGTGGCCAGACCGCCGCGGGTCAGATCGCGCAGGCAGTGAATTTCAATCTCCGCATTCAACAGCGCTTCTACCGCAGGCCAGACCGAAGCCGTGTCGCTGAGAATCGGCGACTCGAATTCCAGGCCTTCGCGCACGGATAGAATCGCCACCCCGTGGCGCCCAAGATCGCCGCTGACAATCACAGCGTCGCCGACTTGAACCGAAGCCGGCCCGATCGTCTTCACCTTCGCCTCGATCAATCCAATCCCCGAAGTATTCACGAAAATGCCGTCACCCTTGCCCTTGTCGACAACCTTCGTATCGCCCGTTACCAACTGCACACCCGCCTTCGCCGCCGCCTGCTGCATCGATGCGACCACCGTACGCAGCGTGTCCATGGCCAGGCCTTCTTCCAGAATGAAGCCGGCGCTCAGGTAGAGCGGGCGCGCTCCGCACATGGCGAGATCGTTGACCGTCCCATAAATCGCGAGATCGCCGATCGTGCCGCCGGGAAAAATCAGCGGGCGCACCACAAACGAATCGGTCGTAAAGGCCAGCCGCGAGCCGGCCTTCACTCCTTCGAGGGGCAACACCGCGCCGTCATGCCTTTGTTCGAGCATGGAATTGCCGAATGCGGGCATGAAAATCTTTTCGATGAGTTGATGAGTCAGCCGTCCGCCGCCGCCGTGCGCCAGCACGATGCGATCGTCAGCGACTCGGGGTACCGGACAACTCAGGTTGAATTCGGTCATGATCTTGGCGTCTGCCATAGTGATAATAGGCCGCGCACGCGCCCTCCGACGAAACCATAGGCGCGCCCAGCGGATTTTCCGGCGTACACTTCACCGCAAACGCCGGACACTGGTGGGGCTTCTTGAGCCCTTGTAGAATCAGCCCGCTGATGCACTCAGGAGACTCCTGCGCCACTTCCCCCGAGAACGGG
>CAWDBW010000023.1:0-84793 GCA_963800405.1 uncultured Acidobacteriota bacterium | reverse complement strand
CAGCCTGCCGCCGGCGCCTCGTCTAGAGATGATCGGCGGCCCAGACCGCGTCCCAGTGGGCGGCGAGCGTCTCTTCGCCCGCCGCCTTCCACCAGTGACGCGCGAGCTGCGAGAGCGGGACGAGCATGAGAAAGGCGCTTTTCCGCGCGCGCACGGAGCCGCGCGGCAGCGCCTCGCGGGCGAACGGAGGCGGCAGCCAGCCGCTGACGCGCCGCAAATCTCCCGCGCCCGCGCGCACGAGCGCGGGCAGCAGCGCGCGGCCCTCGTCGCCCGCTACCTCACGCCCGCCGAATGGCTGGTCATGAAGATGCATCCCATCACCGGCGAGAACATCTGCCGTCCGCTGCACTCCCTGCGCCTGGTGCTGCCCATCATCCGCCATCATCACGAACATACCGACGGCTCGGGCTATCCCGACGGCCTCACCGGCCCGGAGATTCCAGTCCTGCCCCGCGTGCTGCAGGTGGTAGATGTCTACGACGCGCTGCGCACCGCCCGTTCCTACAAACCGGCATTGACCCACGAACAGACCGCGCAAACCATGCACGCCGAAGCCGCCCGCGGCCTCTGGGACGCCGAACTGGTCGCGGAATATTTTTCCATGCTCGAGCAAAAACGCCAGGTGGCGTGAGAGCAGTTTCAGCTCCCAATTCTCAGCCCTGAGTTTTCCATTGTTCTGAGTTTTCTGTTCCCAGTTCTCAGTTCCCACCCTCCAGATGCCCGTCATCCCGAGCGCACAGGACCGTGGAAGAGCGGCCCTTCAGGGCCTAGTCGTTTTCGAACAGGGGAACTTCATCTCCGGCAGTCTAGAGAATCCCCTGTGTCGCAGCCTTCCGAGCGCCACGGTACCGCCCCGAAGGCTTCAGCCCCTGAGGATTTCTCTCGAAATCCTAATACCGCAACGTACAATGACAATGTACAATTCACACGGCTGCTCCCCGATCAGGACAACTCAGTCCCTGCGACGGGGAGCTTAGTAGCGAGAACTGAGAACTGTTTTTTGGAACCCACTTACAGTATCGTCATTCCCGCCTATAACGAGAGTGCGCGCCTGGCGCGACGCTCGAAAAGGTGCTGTCCTACATTCACTCCCAGCGATGGAGCGCGGAGGTCATCGTCGTCAACGACGGCTCGCGCGACAATACGGCGGACATCGCTAAGTCATTCGCGAAAAAGATCCCGCGCTGCGCCTGGTCGAGAATCCCGGCAATCGCGGCAAAGGCTATAGCGTGCGCAACGGCATGCTCCACGCTCACGGCCGCTCGTCCTGTTCAGCGACGCCGACTTTCTTCGCCGATCGAAGAAGCCCCCAAACTTTTCGCCGCGCTCGAGCAGGGCGCCGATATCGCCATCGGCTCACGCTGGCTGCGCGCCGAAACCCAGACCCACCGCCAGCCCCTGCACCGCCAACTCTTTGGCCGCATCTTCAACCTGGCCCTGCGGCTCACCCTCGGCCTCAATTCGCCGACACCCAATGCGGCTTCAAAGCCTTCAAGCAGTCGGCGGTTCAGGCAATCTTCCCGCTGCAAAAAATCGAGCGCTGGGGATTCGATCCCGAAATTCTTCTTCCTTGCGCGTAAATTCAAATTCAAAGTGCAGGAAGTCCCCGTCGCCTGGGCACACCGTGAAGGAACCAGCATCAACCCGCTGGTCGACGGCTCCCGCATGGCATGGAGATGCTGCACATCCGCTGGAACAGCCTAACCGGAAAATACGACGCTGAAGCCCCGCCCGCCGCCAAGCCCGCGAAAACGCTCCCCGGCGGGCCGCAGCGCTAGTCACGAGTGGCTTCGGAATTGTGGCGAGTGGTTAGGTTCTTGATTTCCCAGATACCTGCAACGCGGAGGGTGCCCCATCCTAGCCGCGTTCGTTGCGGCTAGGGTGGGAATCACAAATGCCTGAACGATAGGATTGATTCATCCAACACAGTGGGGTGCCCCATTTCTCGCGTTCTTTGCGAGAAGTGGAAACCACGGACGCTACACAACAGGGTTAACGCCCCAAACTCACGCCGCATCGCGCCCTTCACCGCTTCCACGGCTCTCTTCCCCATCTCCGCCGTCGAAATCGCCGCATGCGTTTTCCCCGCCAGATCCGCCCGCGACGGAGTCCGCGCCCCCTGCGCCAGCACCGCCGATACTGCCTTCTCCACGGAGGCCGCTTCTTTCTCCAACTGAAACGAATGCCGCAGCAGCATCGCCACCGACAAAATCGCTCCCAGCGGATTGGCAATCCCCTTCCCCGCAATGTCCGGAGCCGACCCATGCACCGGCTCATACAATCCCACCGGCCCGCCCACGCTCGCCGAAGCCAGCAGTCCCAGCGATCCCACCACGCCTCGCCGCCTGATCCGAAAGAATGTCGCCAAACATGTTCTCGGTGAGCAGCACGTCGAAATCCGTAGGCCGCTGCACCAGCAGCATCGCCGCCGAATCCACATACTGGTGCGCCAACTTCACCTCGGGATAATCTTTCCCCACCCGCGTCACCACTTCGCGCCACAACCGCGAACATTCGAGCACGTTCGCTTTATCCACCGACAGCACTTTCCGCCGCCGCTTCATCGCCAACTCGAACGCGACGCGTGCGATGCGCTCAATCTCAGCTTCCCCATACTTCATGGTGTTGACCGCAACTCGCGATCCTGGCTCACCCTCGATCGACCTTGGCTGCCCGAAATACAGCCCGCCCAGCAGTTCGCGCACGATCATGATGTCGGTCCCGCGCACAATTTCCGGCGCAAGCGGAGAACAATCCTCCAGCGCCGGGAAAAACACAGCCGGCCGCAGATTGGCATACGCCCCCAACTCGCGCCGTATGCGCAGCAGTCCCGCTTCAGGACGAAGATGTCCCGGATTATGATCGAACGCCGTACTGCCCACCGCACCCAGCAACACGGCCGACGAAGCCAGGCAAGCCTGCAACGTATCCGCGGGCAGCGGATCGTTCGCCGCAGTCAGCGCGGCTCCGCCAATCGAGTTTGTGTTGCAGTTGAAGTTGATGGCCAAAGCCTCGGCCACCGCCTGCAACACCAGAACGGCCTGTTCAGTAACTTCCGGACCAATGCCGTCGCCAGGAAGAATAGTAAGTTTTAGAAGCATGGGGAGATTTCTAAATTGAGTAATTGTGTTACTTGGTAATTGGGTAATTGAAAACCTTGTGATTCTATCTTGTGCGCGGGAAGACTGCTGAGTAGAGTTCGCGCCGTTCAATTACTCAATCACCAATATTTCCCAATTACTCAATTCCCTAAACTCCCCACAGATAATCTTCCTGCTGGGTCTGTTCGTGGTGGGAATCGCCGTGGGCCGGCAAAGGCACTCCGAACGCATTCGTCTGCGGGCCGACCGGAAACGGCTTAGCCGTCTCGGGCACAGGTTCAGCCTCGGGAGAAGTTGCGGCGCGTTCACCACCGCCGCCTGTCCGCGGAACGATCGGCTCAATCAGCGGCGTCGCCGATCCTGACGGCTTGTGCGTGTCGCGAATCAACTCCAGCAGGTGATGATCTTCCACATGCTTGATCTTGTCCGCCAGCCGCACGAAGCGCCGGTAAATGTCGTCCAGCGCCCGCCGGTCGAACTGATAGCCCAGCTGTTCGCAGCGCATGCCCAGCGCGTGCCGCCCGGAATGCTTGCCCAGCACCAGCTTCGAATCGGGCACGCCCACCGACTGCGGCGTCATGATTTCGTAGGTCAGCGGATTTTTCAGCACTCCATCCTGGTGGATGCCCGCCTCGTGCGCAAACGCGTTGCGCCCGGTGATCGCTTTGTTCGGCTGCACCGGCACGCCGGTGATCTCGCTCAACATCTGGCTGGCAGCAAAAATCTGTTCGCTCGACCATGCCCGTCTCGTAACGGATACCGGTCCGGCCGCACCCGCATCGCCATGACGATTTCTTCCAGCGACGCGTTGCCGGCCCGCTCGCCGATTCCGTTGATCGTGCACTCCACCTGCCGCGCTCCCGCCGCAACCGCCGCCAGCGCGTTCGCCACCGCCATGCCCAGATCGTTGTGGCAGTGCGCCGAGATCGTCACTTTCTCGATTCCCTTCACCCGCCGCCGATGGTCGTGATCAGTTCTCCGAACTCCGCCGGCACGGTGTAGCCGACCGTATCGGGAATATTCAGCGTGGTCGCCCCGCCTCGACCACCGCCTCCAGCACGCGGCACAGAAAATCCGGGTCGGTGCGGGTCGCGTCTTCGGGCGAAAATTCCACGTCCTCGCACAACGACTTGGCGAAGCGAATCGCCTCCCGCGCCTGCTCCAGGCACTGATCGCGCGTGATGCGCAGCTTGTACTGCAGATGAATGTCGGAAGTCGCGAGAAACACATGAATGCGCGGACGCGCCGCATCCTTCAGCGCTTCCCACGCGCGCTCAATGTCTGGCCGGCAGGCTCGCGCCAGTCCCGCGATGACCGGCCGCCGCACTTCCGCGGCAATGGCCTTCACCGACTCGAAATCGCCATCGGAGGCAATGGGAAACCCGGCCTCGATCACGTCCACGCCCAGGCGGTCGAGTTGGTGCGCCAGCGCAGCTTCTCCGGCTGGTTCATGCTGCAGCCGGGCGACTGCTCCCCATCGCGAAGCGTGGTATCGAAAATCGTGATGCGGGGGCGCTTTTGCGCTCATGTATGTCTAGCTCCGATCTCCCTAAAAACAGACACTAACCTTCATCCTAGGTCGATCGCTCCTAGAAGCAAAACTTATAATTCTTCACCAATCATTAGTAGAAATCGATATAATAAGTTTCGCTAATAGTAATGCTGGAAACGATTAAGGAGGCCAGCTCATGGAGCTTTCCCAGCTCGAAGTCTTTCTGGCCGTAGCCCGCGAACACCGTTTCTCCCGCGCCGCCGAAAAACTCTTCCGCACCCAATCCGCGGTCAGCCAGACTATCCGCAAGCTCGAAGACGAACTCGGCGAAGCGCTCTTCGATCGCTCTTCGCGCGAGGGCGTGCTCACCGACGCCGGAAAAGTTCTGCTCGAATACGCCGAAAAGCTGATCAATCTGCGCAGCGAAGCCGCCGAATCCCTGACCGAACTGCGCGAGTTGCAGAAAGGCAAGCTGGTCATCGCGGCCAACGAATTTACCGTGCTCTACCTGCTGCCCCTCCTGGCCGAGTTCCGCCGCCTGCATCCCATGATCCGGATCACGGTCGAACGCGCCCTCGGCAGCCACATCCCCGACGACGTTCTGCGCTACAACGCCGAATTCGGCGTGCTCTCCTACGAGCCGCAGGAAGCCAGCCTTCATTCCGTGGTCGTATATCCTCGACGAACTCGTCTTCGTCGTTCCGCCCAAGCATCCGCTCGCTTCCGCGCCGCAGGTCAGCATCCGGCAGCTAGGCGCGGAATCCTTCGTCGCGCACATCGTCTCGTCGCCCTATCGCGAAAAAGTCATTCAACTCTTCAAGACGCCACAAAACTCCCGCTGCACATGGACCTGGAACTGCCCACGCTGCAGGCCATCAAGCAATTTGTCGCCATGGGAAATGGCGTCGCGCTGGTCCCCGAAATCAGCGTAGAGACCGAAATCGCGCGCGGAGAACTGGTGCGCATCCCGGTGCGCGAACTGCAACTGAAACGAAAGCTGCGCCTCATCTACCGCAAAGATGCGAACCTGTCGCACGCCGCCCGGGCCTTCCTGAAAGTCGCCGAAGCCGTCGCCACGGAGCGTAAAGGCCGCTACCGCTTCCAGCGCGAAAACTAGTCATGCCTCTTGTCGCGCTCCGAGGAAAATGAACTCGATGGCGATTCTGTGGCCGGTGTAGTTGTCGATTCCAGCCGCGGAGCGGCGGCATAATTTAGCCCAGGACGTAAGTCCTGGGTAAGCCAGTAAGAAACGGAACCGAGTCCCGAAGGGACGACAGAAAATTCATCCATTCGGCCTGCAGGAAATTGCGTTCGAGTTCAATAAAAACAAAAAGGAGCAAAGCGAACTTTGCTCCTTATGATTCAACAATCCCAGCGTCAGCAGTCGGCGCAGACCCGCTCTTCATCCACCTGCTGATCGTGGAACGACTCCAGCGCCGCCTCCACCGTGGGATAAACTTCCAGCACCGAATCCAGATTCGTAAGCTCGAGTAAGTCGCTGACCAGCGGACTCGCCCCGGCGAACTTCAGGCTCCTGTTCTGTCCTTGCGAGCAGGTGTGCAGCAAGGCCAGTTCGCCCATGCCGGCACTGTCGATCGAACTCACCCCGCTCAGGTCGAGCACCAGCTTCTTCGCCTGCTGCTGCACTTCACCCACCACCCGCGACAGCGCGGCCGCCTCATCGCGATAAACGATGCGGCCCTGGCAGTGCACGATAACGACATCGCCGCGATTGCGTGTTTCCAGACTGAGTTTCAACTTCCACTCCTGCTCGGCTCAAGAAAGCCTGATTGGCTCAAAAAGGCCTGGTGCGAACGCCGCCGCCCCCCTGAAGGTGCGGCCCCATTTGCCAATTCGTATGGATTGGTTGCATCCTAGTACATAGACGCAGCTGCGATGGTTTTAGCACCGTGAAAATCTGGTAAATTTTCACCCATCGTGCACAGAAGCCCGGCACCGCCTTGACAAATTTTGTCAGCTGGGACATCTGGGGCATCCAGTACACTGCATCTAACAGATTTCGTTGATTAAATGGATTTTTTGCCGGCGCAATCGCCGGGGAGGAATAATTCGTGTCGAAGACTGCTGCCGTGGTGCTGGCGTTTGCTGGTTTCATCCTGTTCGCGATTCCGATGTCGGCACAATTTAGTAAACTTCTTCCCAACGGCAACGTCTACGGCGGCGTCTCCTACGGCCAGCTCACCGACGTCATCAACACGCAGAGTTATCGCGGGTGGGAGGGATCGTTTGAAGACTTTCCCTTTGCCCGCTTCCCGCACCTCGGACTGGTGGCCGACGGCAGCGGTTACTACCGCCGGGGTACGGAAAAAGTCACGCAATACGCCTTCCTGGGCGGGCCGCGCCTTTCCCTCACCTTCGGGAAATGGCGCCCTTTCATTCACGCCATGGCCGGGATCCGGCACGTCAATTCCGATGGCTTCATCTACAACCCCCTCGCCATCGACGTCGGTGGCGGCGCCGACTACAAGCTCCCCTTCAAGAATTTTTCCTGGCGCCTGCAAGGCGATTACCTCCACGGTCACTACGCCAGCGCTAACCAGGACGACTACCGCGCTTCGACCGGAATCGTCTGGCGTTTCTGAACCGGTCCTGCCGTGTACTTTCTTCGTCAACCCGTTCGCCAATTTGTGAATCTATGATGGGGTAGAAACTTTTTCGTGCTCCACGGGTTCAGAGATGCGGGGGAAGGAGTGTCTTGTAATGCTCAAAGCTATTGCGATCGCGATTCTGCTCTGCCTTTGTGCGGGATTAGCCAACGCTCAAGTACCGGCCTCGGGCAACGTATTTTTCGGATATTCCTTTGAGAACGCCAGTGCCTCCGCCCTCGACAACCTCACTCGTCCCAGCCTGCACGGATGGGAAGGTTCGCTGGAAGGCAAACTCGCGCCCTTCATCGGGCTGGTCACCGACTTCAGCGGTCACTACGGCTCGCAAACCATTCCCACTCCAGGTCCGACGACCGTGAACGGCCACGAATATGAAGTCCTGTTCGGGCCCCGCGTCTCCGTGCCCGTAGGCAAGTTCACTCCGTTTGGCGAGTTCATGGTGGGCGTTGCCCACGTCGGTTCGGGCGGAGCCTTTCCCACCAATACCTCGTGGGCCAGCGCACTCGGCGGAGGTATCGATTACCGCCTGATTCGCCTGGTTGCCGTGCGCGTCGAAGGCGACTACCTGCGCACCAACTTCTTCAGCACTGCCCAGAACGACATCCGCATCTCGACCGGAATTGTCCTCCGCTTCTGACGGGGCTGCTACAACTTTCTACCGGCTTGGCAGCATCATTAGCCAATACGAGGGGAAGTCTCATGGCCAGGATTTCAGCAATTCTCGGTGCTCTGTTCCTTTTCGCAGCCCCTGCAGTTGCCCAAATACCGACCTCCGGCAACGTTTTCTTCGGTTACTCCTACTACAACACGAATTTCTCCAACCTCGGCCGCGCCAATCTCAACGGATGGGAAGGTTCTCTCGAAGGAAAGGTGCTCCCCGGCGTGGGAATTGTTGCCGATTTCAGCGGCCATTACGGCTCACAAAACTCCATCATACCTTCGAATGCCTGTCCCCTCGGAGGCCCTTGCCCGTCCGGTTACAACATCCACGCTTTCGACGGCATGTTCGGGCCGCGTTTCTCCGTGTCCCTCGGAAAGTTTCGTCCCTTCGCCGAATTCGAGTTCGGATTCGGCCACGTCAACATCAACGGCGTCGTGTCCGACACCTCGCTCGCCACGGCCGTCGGCGGAGGCCTCGACTATCGCATCCTCCGCCCCATCGCCTGGCGGTTCCAGGGCGATTACGTCTCCACCCACTTGCTTGGCGCATACCAGAACAACGTCCGGCTCTCGACCGGTATTGTAGTGCGCTTCTAGTCGGCCGCCTCCACTCCACGCAAAACAGGATTCAGCTGGTTGGCTGAATCCTGTTTTTTGTGGCCGGCAAAACTCTTTCGAAACGAAGTTCACGATCGAACAACTACTACACTTGTCACCCCGACCGAAGCCGGAGCGTTAGCGACGGCGCAGTGGAGGGACCTCGCGTTAGCTACTATGCCCGCGGCACGCTGTCCGCTTCCGAAGCCCAGTATTTGTGGTCGCGCAGAAAATGCTTTTCGTTCCAGAAATTCATCGCGGTCCACAGGAATAGCCATCCCACCCGCAGGTGCCCCATCTTCTGGAAGCGCCGGTTGGTGGTGTAGACTCCGCCGCGCACAATCGAAAACCGCCGGCGCTCGACCTGGTTGCTCAGGCAGTAGTCCTCGGCAAACAAAATCTGCTCGTGAAATCCCCCCAGCTCCCAGAACTTCTTCCGGTCGAAGAACATAAACATCCCGGTCGCAAACGGACGGTGCAGGCACGACAGGTACTGAAAGAAATCGTTGCCCGCATAGAACAGCTTGTCGATCCAACTGCCCTCGTTGCACAAAATGTTGGTGGTCACGCAGTGCAGTTGCTTGCTCTGCGCCCGCTCCACGCAGCGCCGGATCAGCGAACGGTCGGCGAGTTCAATGTCGGCATCGAGAAACAGCACGTAGGGAGTGTCAGCCTGCGCCGCCCCCTGGTTCCGTCCCACCGAGGGCATTCCCCCGCGGATCACGCTCACGTTCAAGCGGTCGCGGAAGCTCATCACCACCTCAGGAGTTCCGTCGGTCGAGTTCGCATCAGCGACTAACACTCTCGTACTCGACATCTTCGAGTAGTCCTGATTCGTCAGCGAAGTCAACAAGCGCGGAATCAGCTTCGCTTCGTTCTTCGCCGGAATCACGATCGTCAGCTCGTTCCCCGTGTTCATCGTCGTGCTGAGCGTAGTCATGAATTTCTACCCCCTGTTCATCGATGGTTAAGTATGTCAGCCGCGAATCGACCCACCCGCCCGAGTTGTAGTACTGGATGCCGTCCTGCTCCTGGTGCAGCGCTTCGTGCGTATGCCCGCAGAAAATCCGGTCTGCCCCGTGATGCCGCGCGTAGTTCAGCGCCCCCGCCGCCACTTTCGGTGACATGCGCAGCCAGCGCGTGTTCAGCCGGTCAATCATTCGCGCAATCGGCTGGCTCTTGAAATCCACTTTCTGCAGCAGCAGGTACAGCGACGTCCCCCACTGGCTGAGCCGGATCCGGTCGACTTGAAACCCGTCGAACTGGTGACCATGAATCGCAACGTGCCGCAGCCCGCGATAGTCCCAGCGGTAATGCTGGTACACGCGAATTCCCACCAGGTGCGACATGATGTCGGTCAACCCGTGGTCATGATTGCCTTCCACCCACACCACTTCAATGTTGCGCTTGGGATTGGATAGCTTTCGGATATACCCGAGAAACTTCCAATGCTCCTTGGTCAGGCGGGCAAAATTGAGATCGGCAAAAATGTCGCCCAGCAGAATCAGCCGCTGAAAGCGATTCTCTTTCAGTACCCGCGTGGCCTCGCGGGCATGACTCGTCTCTGCACCCAGGTGCAGGTCCGAAAGGATCAGCGTGTTGTACACGGGCAGATCCATATTCCTATGTTCTAGCAGCGGAATGTTACGGGTTGATGAAATGTGCATCAATATTGGTGCATGGGTAACTATCGAAGTAACCAGTGGATTACGGGCACCCCACTGCACAAAAGCAGATAAGAACCGTGGAAGAGCGGCGCTTCAGCGCCGCGTAAAGCCTGAATGCAGACGGGCTTTAGCCCCTGGGGTTTAGTGCCCAGGGTCAGGTACCCCCGTAATGTTGACCTCGCAATATAGGATTCCTATACTCCAAACATAGGATTCCTATACTGTGATTCCTACTACGCGGTTTATGACAATATGACCAAACGCATTCGCTCCAAAATCGCCCGCGGAAGCGGCGAACTCGCCATCCTCTCCCTGCTGGCCGAGCAACCCCTGTACGGCTTCGAAATCGCCAAACAGATCGGCGAGCGCACCGGCGGCGCCCTGAAATTCACCCTGGCCTCGCTCTATCCCTTGCTCTATGACATGGAGAAACACGGCTGGGTCGAAGGCCGCTGGCAAGCCAACCACGCCGGCCGCGACCGTCGCTACTACCGCCTCACCCCCGCCGGCCGCCGCCAACTCGCGCCCCTGCGGCAAGAGTGGCGCACCTTCTTCCAGGCCCTCGACACCCTGGCCGGAGTCAGCCATGCCTGATTGGAAGGATTTGGTCCGACAGCGAATGCAACTGGCGCATGTGACCCAAGCGGACGAAGTTATCGAGGAGCTTTCGACGCACTTGGAGGAGACTTACAGCGACCTGCTTGCTCGCGGATGCGCGCCTCAGGCGGCATTCGAACGTACTCTTGGGGAAGTCGACGATTGGGACATTCTTCTCAAACGAATCTGCCACACAAGACTAAGGAGAAATCCGATGAATGATCGCATCAAGCGTTTGTGGCTTTTGGTCGCCGTCGCTTGGCTGGGCGCAAGCTTGTCGGTCATGGTTCTGCAGCCGACTGACCGCCTCCGTCCCGATCTGATTTTGTTCTACTTGCCCTGGTTGGCTACGCTTCCCTTTGTCGGTTCCGCAGGAGCCTACTTGGCGCAACGCGCGGACCCTATGATTGATCGCACCAAGCGCTTGTGGCTTTCGGTGACGGTCACTTGGCTGGGCACAATCTTGTCGATCGAGGTTGTACGCCGGGCTGACCATCCAGATCTGATTTTGAGGCGGCCCATCCCAGTTATGTTCTGCTTGCCCTGGCTGGCTACGCTTATCCTCGTCGGTGCCGCTGGAGCCTATTTGGCCCAACGCGCGGATGTACCTCGCAAGACGCGTCTTGTGGTGGCGACTTCCCCGGCCCTGCTTCTGGGCATCGTGATGTTGCTGCTTCTGCCCTGGCACCTGGCCGTTGACGGGTACCCTTGGGGGCTCACCTTCTTCGCAATCGATGCCGAAAACTGGGCGGTAGTCCCCGGGTTGGCTTTGCTGTTCGGTGCTCTGCCTTTCCTGTGGCATGGATCCGCAAACTCGTTCCCTTTGCCCACGAGTGACGTTAACGCTTCGATGCGCTCGACAGTCTTGCCGGAGTGAGCCATGCCTGATTGGAACAAGCTGGTCCGCGAGCGCCTGGAGTCGTGCCCGGCTCCGCATCGCGAAGAAGTTGTGGCCGAATTGGCCGCGCACCTCGAAGAAACCTACGAGGCCGCGTGCTCGCAAGCCCTGACCGAGTCAGCGGCGCTCCAACTCACCTTGCAGGAAGTCGGACTGCAAGAAGTGAAAGACTGGCACGTTCTGGCGGAGAAGATTCGCCGCGCAAAATCGAAGGAGGATCCCATGAACTACCGCACCAAAGCTCTCTGGCTGCCCGCGATGGTCACTCTCTTGGGCACGAGTATGCTGCTGATGGCGCTCCAGCGCGCCGGCTTTCGCCCCCGTTTAGTCTGGACCGGAAGCGTCGCGATGTTCTTCTACTGGCCGTGGTTGGCTGGCCTGCCGGTGCTCGGCGCTTTAGGAGCGTACCTGTCTCAGCGGGCCCAAGGCCCGCTCCGCGCACGGCTGGCGGCGGGACTTTCTCCCGCTTTACTCATGCTGATCACGTTGTGCTTGATCCTGCCGGTAGGCTTGGCAATCGATGGCTTTTCGCTGCTCCGCCTGGGCTATTTCGGCCTGGCCGTGGTCAATTGGGTTGCCATCCCAGGACTCGCTTTGCTGTTAGGCGCGATGCCCTTTCTGAGACAGCCTAACACCCTGGCACGCACCGAAGCATAAAAGGGAGCCGAGAGCCAGAAGTCCGAAGTCTGAAGTCCGCGATCCGTTCTCACCTACTGCGCCGGAGGCACGTACTCCTTCGGCTTGGCCGAACCTTCCCCGAAGAAAAACTGTTCCATCTGCTTGACGATGACTTCCTGATCCTCACGTCGCGCCGGATTCAGCCGGTACTCGTTGAGCAGCATCTTGCAATGTTCCACCCACATCCGCCACGCTTCCTGGGACACGTTGTCATACACCTTCTTTCCCAGATCGTTGTCGAACGGCGGCTCGTCCAGCCCCGGCATTTCTCTTTTCAACTTCACGCAAAAAACCGTGTGCGCCATAGCTTTCCTCAGGAATGAATTCGAAGCGATTCGACTGCCGAAAAGATTATCTTACACGCACCGGGAAGGTCGCGGTTGTGCAGGAAAAATGCCCGGAGAAAATGCAGGTGGCTGGTGGGCCCACCAGGATTTGAACCTGGAACCAACAGATTATGAGTCTGCTGCTCTAACCGTTGAGCTATAGGCCCGCAAAACTCAATCTAGCATATTCGCGGACCCATAGTTCACCTCGCCCTCTGTGGCGTCATCCCAGCCGGAGCCGCTTTTCAGGCGAAGGGAGGGATCTCCCGCTTACCGGACTAGCATTTGGTGCGCCCGAGATCCCTTCGGCTGCGCTCAGGATGACGCCTTCAAGGGTTCCAAGACGCTCTCGCTCCCCTACTCCTCGGTCCCGAACCGCTTAATATCATCGGCCGCTTCCCCGATCACGACCGGCTCTTTCCCCTGCACCAGTTCCCGCACCTTCTCCACTACGTCCGGATTGGCCAGGGTCGTAATGTCCCCGGTATTCATCCGGTTCGAAATGGACGCCAGCACGCGGCGCATCAGTTTTCCGGAACGCGTCTTCGGCATATCCGGCACGATGTGGATGTGCCGTGGCCGCGCAATCTTGCCAATCATGGTTTCGATCGCCTTGTTAACCTTGTCGATAATTTCCTGGCTCGGCGCCAGTCCCGGCTGCAGCGCGATGTAGACTTCCGGCACGCGACCCTTGATCTCGTCGACCACGGGCACCACCGCCGCTTCCGCCACCTCCGAAACCGTCAGGCATGCCGACTCGATTTCCTTGGTCCCCAGCCGGTGGCCGGCGACGTTAATCACGTCGTCGACGCGGCCGAGAATGCGGAAATATCCGTCCACGGCCTCGACCGCTCCGTCAGCCGCGAAATACGGCCAGTCGCGCCAGCTCTTGCTGTTGGGGTCCTTGCAATATTTCCGGTAGTACTGGTTGACGAAGCGCTCGCGATCTCCCCAAATCGTCTGCATAATCCCCGGCCATGGATTGCGAATACAAATATTGCCCGCCTTGCCCGATCCCGGGGCCACGATCTCTCCCATCTCGTCGCGAATCTCCGCGAAAATTCCCGGCATCCCCGGTCCCGCGCTGCCCGGCTTCATCGGATCCATTGCCGGTTTCGTGCTGCACAGGAAGCCTCCGGTTTCCGTCTGCCACCAGGTATCGACGATCACCGCTTCGCGCTTGCCCACGGTCTCGTAATACCAGCGCCACACCTCAGGCTCAATCGGCTCTCCCACAGTGGTCATGTGTTTGAAGTGGTAGTTGTACTTGGTCGGCTCATCGTGACCAGCCTTGCGCAGCATGCGAATCGCCGTCGGCGACGTATGGAAAATATTCACTCCCAGCCGCTCCGCAATGCGCCACACTCGGCCCGCATCCGGAAACGTAGGAACGCCTTCATAGATCACGCTGGTCGCCGCCAGTGCCAGCGGACCATACACAATGTAAGAATGCCCCGTGATCCAGCCGATGTCGGCCATGCACCAGTACACATCCTCAGGATGAATATCCTGAATGTACTTCGAAGTCCCCGCCACATAGGCAAGATAGCCGCCGGTGCGGTGCTGACATCCCTTGGGCTTGCCCGTGCTGCCGCTGGTGTACATCAGAAACAGCGGAGCTTCCGCATCCATCGGAACCGGCGCCACGATTTCACCCGCGTAGTTGGGCAGGATTTCGTCCACAAAAAAGTCGCGCCCCTTCACGAAGGGGGAAGCCGAAGCATTCTGCCCGGCTTGCCGTCTCCACACCAGCACCTTGCCCACCGTGTGTCCTTCTTTGCTGGCAACGTCGAGCGCAATGTCGGCGCCCGCTTTGTGGTCGAGCATCTTGCCATTGCGGTAATAGCCGTCCATCGTGATCAGTACGTGGCTGGCGGAGTCGGCGACGCGTGTGCCGCAAGCCTCGCCGCTGAACCCCCCAAACACTACCGAGTGAATCACTCCCAGCCGCGCGCAGGCCAGCATCGTCACCGGCAACTCCGGGACCATGGGCATGTGGATGGTCACGCGATCTCCCGCCTTCAGCCCGCAGAAATCCCGCAGCAGCGCGGCAAATTCGTTCACCCGCACATAGAGTTCGCGATACGTCACCGAGACCGGCGCTTCATTCTCCGGCTCCGGAACAAAAATCAACGCCGCCTTGTTCTGATGCTTGGCCAGGTGCCGGTCGACGCAGTTGTACGACGCGTTCAGCTTGCCGCCCACGAACCATTTCCAGAACGGCGGATCGCTGGTGTCGAGCGTGGTATGCCAGTACTGGTTCCAACTCAGAAGATCGGCGTATTCCCGGAAGCATTCCGGAAAATTCTCCTCACTGAAGCGGTTGAGGATGTCGGGATCCGTCAAGTTCGCCTGGCCCACAAACTTCGCCGAAGGATAGTAATATTCCTCCTCGCGCCAGTGCACTGCGATCTGAGCTTCGCTGGTCTCAACCACCCGCTGTTTGTCACGAATCTCCGCCATAATCAGTTACCCCTCGTATGGATTAAGTTTGCGCTGCATGATCGACACTTCTCCGCTGCGGCGTTGCCCGATTGCGGCATTGTAGAAGAAAAGCAGAAAAATGGTGCCGCCTCCAAAGACGGCACCCTCAAACACTTTCCCTTAGTGCGCCGACGCTTTTTCCGATCCCAATCCCGTGTTCGAACGCACCAGCAACTCGTTGAACTTTTCTTGAGATTGCGGTTCGTGAGTCACGAGAGTTCCAATGATCGCCCCCAGGAATCCAATAGGAATACTCAGAATCCCTGGGTTCTCCAGCGGAAAAATGGCCTTGGCCTGGATCAAATGCCGCGCCGCGCCCGTCACCGTGGCCGGATCGATCCCCATCACGCTCGGGCTGATCAGAATCAGACCGATCGAGGCCAGCAATCCCACCGCCAGTCCCGCGACCGCTCCCGCCGTGTTGAACCGCCGCCAGAAGATGGACAGCACGATCACCGGCAAATTCGCCGACGCCGCCACCGCAAACGCCAGCGCCACCAGGAACGCCACGTTCCATGTCTGCAGAACAATAGCAAGCCCGATGGCCAACGCGCCTACTACAAACGCCGAAATCCGCGCCACCATCACTTCTTCGCCCGGTTTCCGCTCCACGCCGTTGTGGATCACGTTGGTCCAGAAATCATGCGAGAACGAGGTCGTCGCGCTGATCGTCAGCCCGGCCACCACCGCCAGAATCGTAGCAAACGCAATCGCTGAGATGAATGCGAAGAACACGCTGCCCGCCAGAGCGTTGGCCAACAGTGGCGCGCTCATGTTGGTGCCGCCGTGCGTCTTGATGAAGTCGGGGCCCACAATCGTGGCCGCTCCAAATCCCAGGAACGTCGTCATGATGTAGAAGCTGCCGATCAGCACCATCGCCCACACCACGCTGTGCCGCGCCGTCTTGGCATCCGGCACCGTATAAAACCGCACCAGAATGTGCGGCAGTCCGGCCGTGCCAAAAATCAACGCCAGCCCCAGCGAGATCAAGTCCAGCGGCCCGTAAGGCGGTTTGTAGCGAAGTCCCGGCGTGAGAAAGTCTTTCACCACCACCGCTCCCTTCGCATCGTGATACGTCACTTGCGAGATCGCCGCGAAAAATTCCCGGAAGCTGAAGTGGAAGTGCGCCATCACCAGGATGCTCAGCAGGAACGTCCCTGCCATGAGCAGAATCGCCTTCACGATCTGCACCCATGTGGTCGCCAGCATGCCGCCGAATACCACGTAGACGATCATCAGGATGCCCACGCCGATCACCGCCTGGTTGTAGGTGACCATGCCCCCCAGCAGCAGTTTCACCAGCGTCCCCGCGCCAATCATCTGCGCGATCATGTAAATCGTGCTGACCGTCAGCGTGCTCAGCGACGCCGTCGCTCGCACCGGCCGCGGCTTCAGCCGATAGGCCAGAACGTCGGCCATGGTGTACTTGCCCGCGTTGCGCAACGGTTCGGCGATCACCAGCAGCACGGTGAGATATGCCACCAGCCATCCCACCGAGAACATAAAGCCGTCATAGCCCTGAAACGCGATGATGCCCGCAATCCCCAGGAACGACGCCGCGCTCATGTAATCGCCGGCCACCGCAACCCCGTTCTGCCAGCCCTTGATCTGCCGGCTCGCCGCGAAGTACGCGCTTGCCCCGGCCGAGCGTCTCGATGCCCAGTACGTAATGCCCAGGGTGATGGCGATGAACACCAGAAACATAATCAGTGGAATATTCGACATGGCTACTTGCCTCCCTGTGCATCCTCGGCCTTATTGAGAATGTCTTTGGCGAGCCGGTCAAAGTTGTTGGCGGCCTTCACGTACAGCCCGGCAATGATCCAGGCGACAAAAAATTGCGATAGCGCAAATAGGTACGCCAGGTTGACGAATCCCACCTTCGTGGACATGAACTGGGGCGCGTATCCTACCAGGATCGGCAGAGCAAAATAGTACACGACGAAGAAAATGAATGCCGGTACGATGAACATCTTCTTCGTCGCCATCAAGTCCTGGAACGGTTTGCTGTTGGCAATCTCGTCCCAGGTCGATTTGGACGTTTGATACTGCTTCGGTTCAGCAACCTCTGGATTCCTCGCTTCTACCATAGAGCTCCTTCTTCCGTATTGGCGTTCGATGTCACCTTCCGGACTGTCCTTGAGCCAAAGCGACTGATGTCGCGAACAATCTTTCCCTTACGACAGCAACTTTTCCTTACAACCACAGCAACCGCCGTAGCCCGGCTAAGGGCTCCGTTATTGCGTTTTCTGCAAAACTGCATTCACCGTCAGCTCC
Source organism: uncultured Acidobacteriota bacterium (assembly GCA_963800405.1). Taxonomy (GTDB): domain Bacteria; phylum Acidobacteriota; class Terriglobia; order Terriglobales; family Acidobacteriaceae; genus Sulfotelmatobacter. The sequence goes on along the minus strand of CAWDBW010000023.1, from coordinate 67,389 downwards.
GACCCGGCGGAGACCGTCAATTGCCGTTCCCATGGCACAAAGCCCGGCAACGACACCTCGACCGCATGCATTCCCACGCTCAGACTGAGAGTCGACGGAGTGCTGCCGACGTATCGGCCATCCACAGTGATCTCGGCTCCCCCGGGAGTCGAAGCGAAAATGCACCGCACCGCCTCGTCGGCCTTCCCTTGAGTGTTCCCCAGCGGCGCAGGTGTCCGCGCGCCCTCCGCTGCCGGCACCGGACTCGATGGAACTTGAGCGGGCTGAATCCGTGTGGGCTGAATCGGCGCTGCCTGAACCTGCCCCGCCTGAACCTGCCCTGCCTGAATCTGCGCCGCGCCTCCCGCTTCCGACTTTCCCTTGTCCTCCTCAGCCACATATGCGTACAACTGCTTGCGTGGTTTCCCGTTGTCATCCACAAAAGAAATGCTCAGGCCGCGTTTCTCTTGCCGGGCGTTGAAGCTCTCGCCCTTGGGCAGGGGCGCGCACTTCGACCACTTCGTGTCGACGTTGCAACTCACCCAAAAGGGCGGGCGGTCGCCTTCCTGCACCAGTAGCATATTGGTGATCTCTGCCGTTTTGCTGCTGTGGCAATAGGCGTCGTAGTTGACCCCGTCACAGTTCTTCTCGACCCCGCTGCCGTCGATGGTGACCGACCGCGTCTGCGAATCCACAACCGTGATGCGTATAGGGCCGTTCTTCATCTGCGGCTCCGGCGCACACAGAAAGGCACAACCAGACCGCCAGCCAAGCCGCGCTACCGTAATTCATGGGACTCCTCTGAGTTCCGCGATTCCGTTCCATGCCCGCTCCCGGGAGTCCATCTTGCACCGGCCCAGATTTGCGGCATACATTGTGCTCCCGGCTTTGTCCTTGCGCAACCGGTATTACGCTCTTCAGGACTTTGCGGGGGCGAATGCCCGGTGGCGTCCGCCCTCGCAAGTCCGCGAATCAGCCTAGCTCTAGAACGTGAAAATAGGCCCGAATTCGCTGCGATGATCCTGCCATTCGTTCGACGACTGCCCGGCTATGACGTATAACGGGAGGCCATCCTTGAAGCGCGTCGCATACACCGACTGTTCAAACGCGAACGTGACGTTAGGATTGAGTTTGTAGTAGAGGGTGGCCGCCGCCAGCTTTCCCATCAACAGCGGCAGGGGCGCCAGAGTATTGGCGTTCCCGGTGTAGCCGGCATAATCCAGGTCGTGGTGCGGCACCTGGTCCTTTCCCATGTGCAGATAGAGTTGCCAGCCTGCGTTGCGGCCTTTCGGATTCGCGTTGAACCACCGCGAGATGGGTAATCCGAGATTGACGAATCCGCCAAACGTCCGAATGGCCCGCTGCGGAGCCACCACGACATCGCCCTGCGGGCAAAGCGCGGCGCTCGCGACGTTAACGTTGCAACCCAGTACCGCGCCACCGGCAGCCACCAGCGGTCCGCCATCGAGAGTCGAGAAGCCGGGGTTGTAGCCGGACAAGGTTGAGTTTGCCCCGCCCACAATGTTGCTCAGCCCGCTCGTATCCGTGGCAAACGAGTTGACCTGGCCGCCGAAGAAGAAGCGCAAGTCGCCGCCGCGATAGGCGCTGACCACCAGGGTGAACCATCGCGTCGGCAGTTGCAGCGCGCCTTGCAGGCCATAGATGTTGCTGGACGCCGTAAACCCGCCCGGGAACGCATCTACATAGTTGGCCGGGGTAAGGCCTGCACCACACGTGAGCACGTTGGTGCAATATGACGAGTTGGGAACGATGGAAGTTCGCCGCCCGTCAACTCCGGAAAAAATGATTTGTGCCGGGGCGACGGCTGGCGCTTTGTCCAGCTGGAACTGAAACGCCACCCTGCCCTCGACCTCAGGACGGCCCGAGTCAGCGCCTTCACGCTCGGCCTGCGCGATCTGCCCCTGCAGACCTAAGCTCCCCAGCTTTTCAATCTGGCTGCTCGACGGCATCATGATGGCAAACGTGGGTGAAAATTTGAAATTGCGCGCCCCCCCCACCTTTTGCACCAGACCGATCTGGAATTGCGGCGAACGCTCATAAACATCGCCATACCAGTAGCCCAGCGCGGTTGTTTCCAGAAGGTTCGGCAGCGCGCTCGATCCGAACAGCGTCCAGTCCTGACCGCCCTCGAAATAGATATCCGTGGTATCGCTGGCCGCATAATCCAAACGTACCCAGGCTTGCCGGATGGAGAACATGCTGCTGCGAATCGACGATACGTCGCGGTTATCCACTTCGCTGAAGTTGCCTTCGAAGTCGCCTTCGATTCGGCCCGTCAGCGTGAGCTTCGGCGAGAGGTCGCCGAATTCAAAGTTGGCTCCAATCCTGCTGGAGCGCGCCTTCAAATGGAATTCAGGATCCTTCGTGGGGCCTGTGCTGAAAACCTGCGGCGTCGCCAGAAACAAGCCCGGAAACGGCATGTCGTCGCCGTTGGGATTGCTGGTGTCGTACACTCCTGTCGCCTTCAGGAACCCATACGGCGTCATCTTCACCGGGCCCATCGAGAAGGCCGCCTTGAGACCGTCTTTCACCGGCGGATCGACCGGCAACACGCGCAACGGACTGATCGCCGACACCACCGCGGGCGCCGGCGGCTTGCTCTCCTTCGGAGCCGGTGCCTGGGCTGCCTGTGCCGCCGGAGTTGCGACTGCCAAGGCAACCGGTGGGGCCGGCGCAGGCGCAGCGGCAGCCACGGCCGGTTGCACCGCCGGGTTCGCCGCCGTTAGATCTGCCGCGCTTACCACTCCCTTGCGGGTCAGCGCATCCACCAGCAGTTGAAACTCCGCCTCCGGAGCCGCGTTGCGGATCGCGTTGGCCTCGCTCGGCGCCAGCACTCCCTTCATGACCAGCACACCCAGCAAAGCGGTGACATTGCCATTCCCGATTGCCGGGGATAGGTTGGGGTTGGCAGCGGGGGCGGGCTGCGCGGCTGGGTTACCAGAAGCTGGGTTAGCAGAAGCTGGGTTAGCAGAAGCTGGGTTGGCGGTAGTCTCGGCGGGTTTCTTCGGGTCGGCGGCGTCTTTCGCCCCGGCTAGGGCGGGCGCGACCGATACGACGGCTAGCAATGCGCAGCAAATCCATAGCTTGAACTTCGGCTGCTTTAACTTAAGCATGATGAAATGTCTCCTCCTTCGTGGGAGCAGTTCCGCTTACACGTGCCATCGTGGGCACACGGACATACGGTCGTAGTGCAGTCGGGAGCGCGAGGCTTTCATTTCTTGCGGACGCGCGACCGGGATCCCGGTTTGGGACCTGGGGCCTGGGTTCCGAGGCTTTTTTTCTCGGACGTAATGGGGAGTCACACTAGGGCAGAAACACTCGCGAAGATGTGCGGCTACGCACCAATCGAAGTGATTTACATCACGCGATCCTTTTCAGGAAAACAGCAGCTCTCCCTCGTTGCCATTTCCGGTCAGAAACAAAATCGAGAATGCCCGCGTTTCACCGGGTCTCGACGCCATCAGTCCGCGCCTCGAAGGTTCGTCCCCAATCTCCGGCATGCCCGATCCGATTTTCTTGCCCGCTCAAAAACACATGCACTTGTGATCCGAATCACTGCCACCCCTCCTTGCTCGCCGCAGAATCCACATCGTCCTTACGCGGTCGCCCTTCGCTCTTTTTCGCGTAGCTCATAGCTCGCGGCTCGTAGCTCTTCGCTCCAGGAGGTTTTGCATGAGCGTGCTTCCCCTCGCCAAGCCAGAAAACATTTCCAACCTGCTGCACATGGATCAGGAATATGCGGTGCCCGCCATCGTCGCCGATAACGTGCTGCAAAAAAACTGGAACGGCGAGCGTGATCGCTCGTTCAACGATCCGGAAGGTTTCTGGGGAGACTACGCCAGGAATTTCGCGTGGTCACAACCCTGGAGCAAAGTTCTCGAATGGGACGGCGTCCATCACAAGTGGTTCACAGGAGCGCAAGACCAACATCACCATCAACGCGCTCGACCGCCACGCCAACTCCGCGCCCGCCAATCGCGCCGCCTTCATCTGGCTCGGCGAGGACGGCTCCGAGCGCATCGTCACCTACGGCCAGCTCTACCGCCAGGTCTGCCGCTTCGCCAACGGCCTGAAGTCGCTGGGCGTGGGGAAGGGCGACCGCGTCATCATCTACATGCCGCTCACCATCGAGGGCGCGATCGCCATGCTGGCCTGCGCCCGCATCGGCGCGATTCATTCCGTCGTCTATGCCGGGCTCGGACACACCGCGCTCCGCGACCGCATCACCGACGCGCAAGCCAAAATCGTGATCGCCGGGAGACATCGGCTACCGCCGCGGCAAGACCATCGCTCTCAAAGCCATCGTCGACGAAGCTCTCGAGGCGCTCGACAGCGTCGAGAAAGTCATCGTCTATTCCGCGCGCCTAAAACTCGAAATCAACGCGCCCCGCGAAATCGACTTCAACGACCTGCTCAAATTCTCCGCCGACTGTCCCGCCGAAGAAATGGACGCCGAAGACCCGCTCTTCCTGCTCTACACCTCCGGCTCCACCGGCAAGCCGAAAGGCGTCGTGCACGTGCATGGCGGCTACATGGTCGGCACCACCTATCACCTGAAAGCTTCTTCGACGTCGGCGAGCGCGACATCTTCTGGTGCACCTCCGACATCGGATGGGTCGTCGGCCACTCCTACATCGTCTACGCCCCGCTCTGCGCCGGCGTCACCACTCTATTCCGCGAAGGCGCCATCGACTTTCCGAATCCCGGCACGGCCTGGGAAATCGTCGAGCGCTACGGCGTCACCAAGATGTTTACCGCGCCCACGGCTCTCAGAATGTTCATGCGCTACGGCGAAACCTATCCCGCCGCGCACGATCTCACCTCTCTGCGCGTGATCGCCTGCGCCGGAGAGCCCCTGAATCCCGAAGCCTGGCGCTGGGCGCAGACCCATCTCGCCGGCGACGGCAAGTGGGGATACGTCATCGACAACTGGTGGCAAACCGAACTAGGTTGCCCCACGCTCGGCACGCCCCCGTCCATGGCCATGCGTCCTGGCAAGGTCGGAGTCGCCGTCCCCGGCGCCGAAGCCGACATCCTCGACGAAGACGGCAAGCCCGTCCCGCCCAATGTTGGCGGACGTCTCGTGCTGAAGCGTCCCTTCCCCTGCATGCTGCGCACTGTCTGGCGCGATCCCGCGAGATACGAACGCGACTGGCAATTCTTTCCCGGCTTCTACGTCACCGGCGACGTCGCCATGAAAGATGAAGACGGATACATCGCCGTCCTCGGCCGCTCCGACGACGTGCTCAACGTCGCCGGACACCGCATCGGCACCGCCGAAGTCGAGAGCGCTCTTGTCAGCCATCCCGCCGTCGCCGAAGCCGCCGCCATCGGTGTCCCCGACCCGCTGAAAGGCGAGTCCATCAAAGCCTTCGTGCAGGTCCGCGCCGACCACGTCCCCTCAGAAGCGCTGGCCGCCGCGCTGATCGAACATGTGAGACGAGAACTCGGCCCAATCGCCACGCCGTCGTCTTTAGAATTTGTGGCCTCCCTCCCGAAAACGCGTTCCGGCAAAATCCTCCGCCGCTTCCTCAAAGCCAAAGAAGCCGGAGTCGACGCCGGCGATGTCTCCACCATGGAGGGTTGAACTTCGGCAACTCGCCCCGGTGAATGAGCGTAATGGCTTGATAGGGACAGTCATCGAACCATTCGAGTTCAGACAAGGTAAAATCGCACCAGAGCTACCTCAACGCAGAACGGCAGTACCAGAGCATTATGCGGTTACGACGGTTAGGACGCGTGGCGATGTTGTTGGCGCTAATCGTGTTGCCGGCTCTGGCGCAGGAAGAATGTCCAACTACCCAAGCAGCGCCGGCAGTACTTCCGCGCCGGCAGGGTCGGGTAAGGAATGTTGTATCTCATGCAGATGGCACCGCGACCAGCGAAAACTGGGGCGGCTATGTTGTGACTGGGTCCGCTTTCACGCAGGCAGCGGGCTCGTGGACGGTCCCTGCCATTGATTGTTCTCAGACGCCAAACGCTCGGGCCGTATTCTGGGTCGGTATTGACGGATACGGCAGCGGCACGGTGGAACAGACAGGAACGGGCTCCATTTGCACGGGCACAACCCCCAACTATTACACCTGGTGGGCATTCTACCCAACCGCAGGTAGCGCTCTTCCGAACACCCCGGTCTCGGTATCGCCCGGCGATCAGATATCGGCGCAGATCAGCTACAGCGATTCCCAGTCGCAGTTTACGATCACCATCACCAACGAAACCGCGCAGGAGTCTTACAGTTGCTGGTATCAGCCCCCGCTTGGCGCCGAACGGACATCGGCGGAGTGGATTGCTGAGACGCCACTCAATTCATCATCGGGGGATTTTGCCCCACTCGCCGACTTCGGCACAGTCGATTTTGGCCAAGGCTACACGAATATCAGCGCGACCAACAACGCGACCAACGCCTCGACCTCAGGCCCGATCAGCGTCTTCGGCACTAGCGTAGTCGCGATCACAATGGATAGCGGCGGTATGATTCAGGGGGTTCCGTCCATCCTCTCGCCGGATGGCTCTAGCTTTACGGTCACCTGGGACGGCGCTGATTTCTCCCTCTCGGCGCCTCCATCGCAGACTCTTATAAACGTGGTTGCGGGACAAAGCGGCACAGTGTCGCTGAGCATTTCTCCCGAAAATGGCTTCAGCTCGCTGGTGAATTTTGCCTGCAGCGGGCTGCCCGTCGGGGCAAGCTGCACTTTTAGTCCATCGTCTGTCACTCCCAACGGCACGGCCGCGACCTCCAGCACGCTCACCATCAACACTACCGGGACGAGCGGCGCGATGCGACTCCCCACTGCGCCTTCTCATCGTCCCATCTACGCGCTTTTGTTTCCTGGCCTGGGAATGATGGCCATATTGGGACTCACTGCTCCTCGGAAAGTAGCACTACGTCGCGCGTGGCCCACCGCTTTGCTGATTCTTCTGATGGCAGCATCAGGGCTGGCCTCATGCGGTGGCGGAGGACATTCAAGTCCTCCCCCTCCGCCCACCCCACCCGGGACCAGCACTATCTACGTGACGGCATCGAGCAGCGGCCCGCCTGCAATCAGCCAGACCTTGCCGGTTACTCTCGTCGTTACGCAATAGCGGTTCCGCTCGATCCATGCTGCTTCGACGAGAACGCCATTCCCCATTACGGCCTCCATCCGCCACCGCATCTGTCCCCTCTCCCCTCTTCCCGCGGTAAGTCGCCATTACCCTTGGTTGTTGGAGCATCTCGACAACGGTAACTATGTGCAATTCCGAATGCTGCATGGAGCGTCAGTTTTGCTCTCAACTACCCTTAATATCTGCAACGATGGGCTTTGTCCAAAAGGAATGAACGATTCGGGATGTTTGTTTGAAGGGCACGGAGATGGTGTGCCAGCCAAGTTCTATTCGCTAAAAGCAGTTGGCGCCGAACCAAACTCTACGCGCCCGCGCCCTTCTGCAACTTCCCCAGCTTCGCCAGATCGGCCAGGGACGGCACCGACTCCGGATCCGTTAACTTTCGTTCCGGCGGCTGAGCGCCGCCCTTGAACGCCTCGACCAGCATCTCCATCGCGAGATCGGTGTTCGCACGAATAAAAATCGTCGCCGCCAGCGTGCCGTTCCGCACCCACGCCTGGCCGGTCTTGGGCATGCCGTCGCAGCCCGTGATCGGAATCCTCATCCACCGCGCCCGTTCCCGCTCGGGGATCTCGCTGAACGCCTTCCTCGCACCCATCGCCATGCTGTCGTCCTGCGCTCCCACCAGGTCGACATGGCTTTCCTGCGAGGTGCTCAAGCGCAGCCACGAACTCACCGTCTTATACGAACTCTCTTCCGTCCAGTTCGCCCGCATGGTCTTCACTTGAATATTGGCCGGCTTGGTTTTCAGCATCCCGGCCGTGCGCTCTTTCGCCGCCGAACTGTTCGCCGGTCCTTCAATGTACAGAATGGATCCGCCATTCGGCAGCAGCGCCCCAAATTGCTGCCCCTGAATCCTGCCCACTTCTTCATGATCGGAACTGATGGCGAACACCGGAACCTTAAAGGCTCGCCGCAACTCCAGTAGGTAGTCCACTTCATGATTCAGCACCACCCACCCAATCCCCGCTGCCACCGCCGCCCGCGCCACCTGCGGAAATGCTGTGCCCCCCGCGGGTTCAAATATGATTGCGCTGGGCCGCGCCTCCGCCGCAGCCTGCACGTAATGCAGCAACTGCTGGCTCTGCGTCAGAGCATCATTGTTGGCGTGGATGATCTTCACCTCGACGCCCAGACGCCGCGCAGCCTTCTCGGCTACCGCCGCCTGCTCCTGCTGGTAGTCGTTATCGTCGTTGGTGAGGGACACCAGGAAACTGAGTCGTTTCATGAAATGGGGCTCTGTATCCAGATCATAAGACTCCCCTCACGATCACAAAAGTAACCATAGTCACTATGCAGAGGCCGACGAGCGGTAGGACGGGTTGAAAGGGAATCGCGCGGCTCGGGAAGGAAAGCGAATCAGGCGCCGGCCACAGCGGCTCTGGCCGATTCGCCCAGAAACGACTTTAGATTGGTGTCCAGACTTTCCCGGCTGGCATCGGATAGTTCGACAAAGCGAAACGGCTGCATCCATCCTTGGGTCGCCCACATGGGAAACAGCATCTGCGCTTTGTCGCGAATGGTTGCTCCGCGCAGGTGAAAAATCAATTCCACTTCCAGCTTCTCGTCCAGCGGCTTTTCCAGATGAATCACTCCACCCGAGATCGATAGCTGATGAAACGCCGCTCGCACCAGCCGCTTGTTCGGCAACCGTACCAGCACCAGCACCGAACCCCGCAGCTTCACCCGAAACGGACGCTCGCTCACTTTGTTTTCATTCCCTGACTCAACCGGCGCCGTCGAATTGACCTGTTCTGACATATGCTTACTCAGAGTATGGCAGCGTGTAAGAAATCGAACGAGTTACGAAAGAACAAGACCGGCTCGTTTCGCCCCTCGTAGAGACGCAGCTGGCTGCGTCTTGCCGCCGCAGGCAATGTAGCGAGGGTAAAGCGACGATCCCTGCCTTGCGAGCGACCTTCCCTACTTGCGTCCAGGATGCGCTTCGTTGCCTTCCGCAACCAGATTGTACGGCCAGACTTTTTGGTTTACGGTCAGCTGCGGAGTGCTCTCCGGAGCTGCTTTCGCAGGCCCGGTCACAGGCCCGATCACAGGATAGTTCAGCGCCGCCAGATTCCAATCGTCCGGAGGATTCGCAATCCCCCAGACATTTCCGTGCGTATACAGCGAAGCCCCGATCAGAAAATACTTGCCGTCGTTGCCCAGCGGCAAACAGTTCACCACGCGCGCCGTCACGCTGCCTCCACCCGGCAGATTGCTCAGCAGGATAGGCGTTTCGGGCAGCATCGCCTTCGAAGTCTGAAACCCGCATCCCTGCGCGCTCACGATCAGTGCCATACACTTGTCGGCAAACGGCCGCATCCGGTCCAGACTGGTCACGTTCACCGGAATCTGCACCCGGATTCGCGTGCTTCTTCGCGTCTCTTTCTGTGTCAGAATTTCCATCGCAATCCTAGAACTTTCACCCCCGCGGGCGGACCGCCGCACCGCGGGTCCATATTCGATTCTTCGTTATTGTGACAGACCTGCATCCCAGTTCCATGATGACCGAGGTAACTGGGAAAGCATCACTACCGATCAAGCCCCGCAGATTAGATTCTGGCCAATCACAGCCTGGCATTGCGCCGCGCCCGCCGGATCCCAGCCCGCAGTCCCGCGGCCACAGCCTTTTCGTAGCCATATCGTTTCATCGCTTCCACAGTGGCAGCCGCAACCCCGCCCGGAGTCGCCGCTTCATGCAGTAAATCCGCCAGGGACTGCGCGCTTTCCCTCCAATACCGGATCGCCTCCCCGAACGCATGCGCCCCCGCGGTGAGCGCCGTCTTCCGGTCCAGTCCCGCCGCCTCCGCCGCCGCGGCCAGCGTGGCCAGCGCGTGATAGCCGTGGCTGGGCGAGTACACCACGCAGAACGCGTCGAACCGCTTCTCCGGAATCTCCACCACCGGCCCCACCAACTCAAAGAACTCCCGCACCCGCTTGCGATCCGCCCGCGAAACGCCCCGATCGTAAGCCACCGCCGTCAACCCATGTCCAATGCGGCACACCGGACTCGGCATCGCCCGCGCCCACCGCACACCCGCGGCAAGCCCTGCCCGCAATTTCTTCAACGGAATCCCCGCCGCCAGGCTGACCCACAACTTCGGCGTCCGCACCCCGCACGCCGCGATTTCCTCCAGCAACTCCGCCACCGACTCCGGCCGCACCGCAACCATCAGCATCTCCGCCCGCAGCGCCTCGGCTCGCAGCAGCGCCGACTTCAAATCCCCCGCTGCCTCAACCTGAAACTCCCGCCGCAACGCCCGCACCTTCCCCGGATTCCGATCATGCACCACGATCGCCCGCCGATCCCCCGCCAGCCGCAACCCCGCGATCAGCGCCGCCGTAATCCGCCCTCCGCCTAGAAACACCGTAGCTTTCATATTGCGTCAGCCATGTAACCTCAGCGCCTAAAGGCGCGCCCCGCGTGGACGCCGTGACGGTGCGGCTCAAGCCGCACCCTTCCCAAAACTCTCTCGCTTGTCATACTGAGCGAAGTCGAAGCATCCCCCTCCCCGAACAACGGCCGCCCGTACAACCGTGGAAGAGCGGCCCTTCAGGGCCGCGTAAAGCGTACCAAAAAATGAACAGGGGCTTTAGCCCCGTGGCTACCGGCTAGCCAACCCTCCCGCCGTCTCCCCGCCATCCATCGTGAACACCTGCCCCGTCGCGAACGCCGCATCGTCCGACGCCAGATACGCGAACAGCCCCGCAATCTCCTCCGGCGCAGCATGCCGCCCCAGCGGAATCTTCCCATTCACTTCCGCCAGCATCGCATCCGTATACTCCGCCCGCTGCATCGGCGTCAGCACATATCCCGGAGCCACCGCGCACACCCGCACCCGCGGCGCCAGCTCCAGCGCCATCGACCGCGTCAGCTCAATCACTCCCGCCTTGGTCGCGTTGTAGTCCGCGTAATACGGATATCCCATCACCCCATTCGTCGACGCCGTCTGCAAAATCACCCCCGCGCCGGGTTTCACTGAGGAAGCATTAGCCGAAGAAGCCTCACCCGAGTAACTCTCCCACATGTGCCGCGCCGCCGTCTGCGCCACATAAAATACGCCCGTCAGGTTCACCGCCATCACCCGCTCCCACTCCTCCGGCGTAATCTCCAGAAACTTGTGCCGGATGCTGATCCCCGCATTGTTGATGACCACATCCACTCCATCCATCAGCCGGATCGCCTCGGCAAACGCCGCCTCCACCTGCATCAGATCGGTCACGTCGGCAATAATTGCTGAAGTAAGGCCAGCCGAAGTAAGGCCAGCCGAAGTAAGACCAGCCGAAAAAACGCCCGCCCCAGAGATTCCGCCCTCACCCGCCCCACGCAGCTCGTGCTTGATGCGCGCACACGCCGCCGCATCCCGATCCAGCACGCACACCCGCGATCCTTCCTCTAAAAACCGCTTCGCAGTGGCCGCCCCAATCCCGCTCGCCCCGCCCGTAATCAAAACCCGCTTCCCCTTTAATCCGCGCATCCGAGCCCTCGCATAAAGTCTCCCTCGCTAAGACTCTATTCGGAGGAATGGAATTTGTCATTCGTGGTGGCGATCCTTCCTGAATCGAGGCGAACTGAAAATAAAACGACCGGGAAGGGTGCGACTTGAAGTCGCACCGCATTAGGCTGGCCTAGAGTTGCGGCTTCAGCCGCTGAGGCCCGCGAGATGAAACCTACGAGATTGATCTCTCCTCCGGGAACTTATTTCGTCACGTTCCCAACGTTCCAGCGCAGACGACTCTTCATTGTCGAATCCTACGCCAGGCTTTTCCTAAAAACGCTTTACGGGTACCGCCGGCAGAGACGCTACCAGCTGCACGCCTTCGTGTTGATGCCCGATCACGTTCACCTCCTGCTTACGCCTGCTCTCGACATCACGCTGGAGCGCGCAATGCAACTCATCAAGGGAGGTTACTCGCACGCGGTTGGGATCGAAATCAGCCGTCGCGAAATCTGGCAAAAGGGATTCACCGACCATCGCGTCCGCGATGCCCAGGACTTTGCAGGACATCTGCTGTACATTCATCAGAATCCCGTGATGGGAAAACTGGTCGGGAGCGCGGTTGAATACCGGTACTGTTCGGCGTTCCCGGGATTCAAGCTGGATACGTGGCCCCCAGCGGCTGAAGCCGCGATCTCCGTGGGCGCTTAGTCGGCACGACTGTAAGTGGTGCCCTTCCCGGTCAAGCAGCCGCTCAGAGATGGGAGTCGTACGAACCGGGAAACGCACGAACAGGGAAGGCAACGACTCGAGAAATGTGCGTCTCGGGAAGGGTACGACTTCCAGTCGTACCGCACCGACGCCAGGGAGATATACGGCTTCAGCCGCTGAGGGCCAGCGGACCGTCTCTAACACCACGTGTGTCGTTGACATCACCTGGTCGCTACGCCATCCTTGATTCATGACGACACCAGCAATGACGGACCAGCAATTGATCAACTTCTCAGGGGAGCACCTGATGCACGAACTCAGCATGCTCTGGGAAACGGCATGCGCCCTCCCAGAGGCCAAGGAGGGGACGACCGTCTACATCGCCCTGCTCGAGTCCTTTGCCATCCACCTGAGGAACCTGATCGAGTTCTTCTTCTTCCCCACGCGCGGTGAATACGTCAGGGCCCGCCACTTCTTCGACGATCCGGCTAGCTGGCCTTACAAAGCAACAGCCGAGTGGACGAAGCTTTACTCGAGGGCCAGCAACGAGGTTTCGCATCTAACGACGGGGCGAGTCGACGGCAACCCGGCGGAGAAGGTCTGGTTCACACAGGAAGCCTTGAAAAGGATCGAGCCTGTGGCGCAAGAATTCGCGGCAAAGGCCTCTGATAGGAAGCTCCATGCCAAGGTGCGGGAGTTCCTTGGGGTGGGGTCGGCGGCGAAGCTAGTTTGGATCAGCGGTAACGTCACGCACTCCAACGTCGCGTCGCAGGCGCTGACCTTCAGTTCCGGCGGGGCTTCCACCGCGACTCAGATCATTCTTAAGGTCGATCCGCATCAACCCTGATCTATCCGTAGCCGCATCCGATGAATCGCTAGATCGGTTTTCCGCGGAAGAAGTAGACCAGTTCGATGATGAGGATGACGACCACCATCAGTTCGAGGATGAAGGCGCGGGACTGGTTGAATTGCTCGACCATGAAGCGGTAGAGGTCTTCGGCGGTCTGCAGCTTTTCTTTGACCAGGTCTTTGTAGTCGGGGACGCCGACTTTGGCCGCGCACAGTTTGTAGAGGCGCGCGGAGAACATGTCGCTGAGGAACTTGATGGCGTTGTCGGCGCGCTCGGTGAGTTCGTTCACGTCGAGCAGGACGGTGTGCAGTTTGGCGGCGGCGCGCGCCGTCCGCCAGCGCGACCAGAGGCCGGTGCCTCCGGCGTCGAGGAAGTCGTAGACGTTTTCGAGTTCCTTGGTGAGCAGCTCGTCGTAGTGGCGGAACTCGAGCAGCTGCGAGTTGGCGTACTGCAGCAGCTGGATCGCGGTCTCGGCGCCGGCCTGGGTGTCGTAGATGAAGGCGGCGTTCCATCCGATGACGGCGAGGTCGTTGGGATAGTAGGAAATGCGGGACCGCAGAATCTCCTGGCGCTCGCCTTCGGAGAGCACGGACATTTCGCCGCGGACGACCTGGGCGATGTGATCTCCCTGAGCGGCGAGCAGGTCGTTGGCCGAGGGCGCGGCGGTATGTCACTCGCTTGATTTCGCGAACATGGAAGATGAAGTAGTCCTCTTGCAGCCACTCGCCGGTATACGGCTTCACGAGAGCCGCGGCGGCGTGTTCGAGCTTTTGTTTGACCACGCGCGTGGCCAGCTTTTCGAAGTTCGAGTCGGACGTCCAGCGGCAGGAGAGCTGGATGAGCTTGTCCCAGTCGCCGGAGAACGGCAGCTCGAAGACCAGGCTGACGACGCCGTAATCGTAGTACTTGATCTGACCTTCGAGGCGCTCGCCGCTGTCGAGGATCAGCGGGTCGAGAGTTTCTTCGACGGGAGGACGCTGGTAGCGAACGTATCCCGGAGCTTGGTGCTTGAAGCTGGCTTCGGCGGTGCGGGCTCCGAAGATCTTGCGGAGCTCGTCAAGACGGATCTCTTCGCAGACGTCGAACTGGATCAGGACCAGAACCGACCCACGCAAGGGTGCCGCAGCCGACAGTTGGGACGCCGACGCGGCGTCGTCGGCGATCAGGCTGCTGACCATCGTGGTTGTGAGTTCGCGATCCATAAGCGGTGGCTGCCGGAGCCACGGAAGGCGCGGAAGATGCGCCGGAGACTGGTTCCATTGTCCCAGAAAGCGGTCGAATGGGCTATAGGCGGGGAATAGCTTAGAGCTAACAGCGGATGTAAGTTGCTGATAAATCAGCGGCTTCTAGCGAATAGCCAAAGGGCCAATGTGCCTGCGGCCAGGGCTCCGAGGCCGAGTCCGGCGCGCCGCATGGAGCCGCGAACTTCGGCTTCATGCTGGCGCACCAGAGCGGATTCAGGATAGGGGCCAGCAGCAGGTTCCTCCACTACGCCGTCGCTCGCGCTCCGGCTCCGGTCGGAGTGACAAGGCCGAGGGGGAGACTCGAGCGCCATCTGCAGGACTTCGGCCAGGTGAAGGGCGTGGCGGCCAGTGCCTTGGGCGATCTGCTCGCGGCAGCTGAATCCGTCGGCGATGATGAGCCAGTCGGATGGGGCCTGCCGGACGGCGGGCAGAAGTTCGAGTTCGCCGATGGCGGCGGAGATTTCGTATTTGTCGTCGTGGAATCCGAAGGAGCCGGCCATGCCGCAGCATCCCGGGGCGGGCGATTGGAAATCGATGCCAATGCGGCGCAGGAGGGATTCTTCGGCGGTCATCTTCATGATCGACTTGTGATGGCAGTGGCCGTGGAGCAGGGCTTTGCGGGGGAATTGCGGGAGCGGGGCGAGGCGCGAGTTGTTCTCGAGGAATTCGCTGAGCAGGAACGTCTGTTTGCTCAGGGCCTGGGCGCGCTGGTCGTGCGGGAAGAAATTGAGGAGTTCGTCGCGGAAAACGGCGACGCAGCTGGGCTCGAGGCCGACGATAGGGATTCCGGCTTCGATCTCGGGTTCGAGCTGGTCGAGGATATCGAGCAGGAGACGCTGGGCGCGGTCGAGCATGCCGAAGTCGTAGAGAGGGCGTCCGCAGCAGAGATTGGCCTGGGGGACGAGGACGTGGTATCCGGCGGCTTCGAGCACCTCGACGGCGGCGCGGGCGGTTGCCGGCTGGAAATAGTTATTGAAGGTGTCGGGCCATAGGAGAACCTCAGGGGCTAAAGCCCCATTCTTTTCGCTCCCTTGACGCGGCCCTAAAGGGCCGCTCTTCCACGAACGTTCGCTCTGCGACAAAGGGCCGCTCTTCCACAGCGAAGCGTTCTTCCATCGGCGCGTGCGGTGGAACCATTGCTTGAAAGTTTCGGGGGCGAAGGCGGGGATGGTGCGCTGGGGCGGAATTCCGGCTAGGCGCTTGGCGAGGTCGCGGAGGAACGGCAGTTGCGTCGTTAGATTTACGAGGCCGGGGACGTTTGACGCCAGGCGCGCCCACAGGTCGATGTTGCCGAAGGCGTAGGCGCTGAGCGGGCGGACGCGGCCTTCGTAATAATGGGAAAGGAATTCGGCTTTGTAGGTTGCGACGTCGACGTTGACGGGGCAGTCGCTTTTGCATCCCTTGCAGGCCAGGCAGAGGTCGAGGGATTGCTTGACTTCTTCGCTGCGCCAGCCGTCGCGGATGACTTCTCCTTGAGTCATCTCCCAGAGCAGGTGAGCGCGGCCGCGAGTGGAGTGTTCTTCTTCGTGCGTGGCGCGATAGCTGGGGCACATGACGCCGCCTTCATCGCGGCGGCATTTGCCGACGCCAACGCAGCGCAGAGTAGCGGCCGGGAGACTGCCGTGATCGTCGCGAAACTGAAAACGCGTCAGCGGCTCCCAGGGAGCGTAGTTCGGCCCGAGGCGGAGATTTTCGTCGAGCTTGTTGGGCGTCTGCTCCGGCAAACCGATGAGCTTGCCGGGATTCATCTTCCAATCGGGATCCCAGGCGGACTTGAACTGGCGGAAAGCCTGCATCAATTCCGGGCCGAACATTTTAGGGAGGAGTTCGCCGCGGGCTTGTCCGTCGCCGTGTTCGCCGGAAATCGAGCCGCCGTAGCTGACCACCAGATCGGCGGCCTCTTCGACAAACTTGCGGAACTTGGCGATGCCTGCTTTGGATTGCAGATCGAAGTTCAAACGCGTGTGCACGCAAGCGTGGCCGAAGTGGCCGTAGAGCGAGCCTTTGTAGTTGAACTCGGCCATCATCTTGCGCAAGTCGCGGAGATAGCCGCCGAGTTTTTCAGGAGCGACCGCGGCGTCTTCCCAACCTTCCCAGTTCAGGGGCTCGCCGGGCACGTGCGAAGTGACGCCGAGGCTGGCTTCGCGAATCTCCCAGATGCGTTTGGCTTGTGGGCCGGACAAGAGACGCGTGTTGGGCGGCGAAGCGCTGCGGTTGAGGGCTTCGACGAGGCCGTGGGCTTGCGCTTCGGCTTCTTGCATGGTCTGGCCGCCGAACTCGACCATGAGCCAGCCGCCGCCTTCGGGGAGCAGAGCGAGTCCCTCGGAGTTGATGCCTTTGGTGCGAGTGTAATAGACGAGGAGATCGTCGAAGCCTTCGAGTCCGATGGGGCGGTGCTCCATGATTTCCGGGATATGGTCGGCGCACTGAAAAATGTCGGGATAGGCCACGACCAGCAGAACGCGCTGGGGAGGACTCTCGACCAGGCGGCAGGTGGCTTCGAGTACGGTGGCGCAGGTTCCTTCCGAGCCGACCAGGGCGCGGGCGACGTGGAAGCCATTTTCAAGAAGCAGGTAATTCAAGTTGTAACCAGAGACGCGGCGCGGAATTTTGGGAAAGCGCTGGCGGATCAGGCCGGAGTATTGATTCGAGATGTCTCTCAAATTGCTGTAGATCTGGCCGCGGCGGCCGGGTTCGGCGGCGATGCGATGCAGATCGTGGGCGGACGTGGGACCGACTTTCATGCGGACGCCGTCGTAGGTGACGATATCCAGTTCCTCGATGTTGTCGTCGGTTTTGCCGGCCATGACGGAGTGGACGCCGCAGGAATTGTTGCCGATCATGCCGCCGATGGTGCAGCGGTCGTGGGTGGCGGGATCGGGGGCGAAGGTGAGGTGATGTTTTTCGGCGGCGTTGCGGAGGTGGTCGAGCACGACGCCGGGCTGCACGCGGGCGATGCGGCGCGCGGGATCGATCTCGAGGATGCGGGACATGTACTTCGAAAAATCCAGCACGACGGCAACGTTGCAGCACTGTCCGGCGAGCGAGGTGCCCCCGCCACGGCAGAGCAGTGGCGCTCCAAATTCGCGGCACGTGGAAATTGCGGCGAGAACGTCATCGGTATCGTGGGGGAGAACGACGCCGATGGGGACCTGGCGGTAGTTGGAGCCGTCGGTCGAGTAGAGGGCGCGGCTGCCCGAGTCGAAACGAACTTCGCCACGAATGTTCGCGCGGAGAGCTGCGGCGAGGGCGTCGGAGGAGGAAGTGATGGTGTCGGGCATGGGCCGTGTAGTTTTGCGGGAGAGCAACCGGCGAGTATATCGCAGATCAGGGAGTGTGCTTTGGGGTTCCTGGTCGTGGGCTGCTTTTTCCCGGCTCACAGACGGCTTCTGCCTTTGCGAGAACAAGAGTCAAAGACCCCAACTCTCGCGCAAAGGACGCGCGAGAAAATGGGGCACCCGGCCTTTTGCTGGAGCAGAATCAAAGTCCCCACCCTGTCGCAAAGAGCGCGCCAAGGATGGGGCACCCGATTTTTTCTGACATGCCGGCGGTTTAATTCGCCTTCTTGCTCACGTTGGCGATTACGAGTTTTGTCGAGTCGCCATTCGATTGGGCGGTGATGGTAATCATATTTTGCTGGTCGCCGGACATGATGGTGCAGTGATTCTGATCGGACGTGGTCATGGTGGAAGAGGGGAATTTGGCTTTATAGAAGTCACAGACTTTGTCGACGGAATCGCTGCTTTCAAATGTGGCGGTGACGGTGTGCATGTTGCCAAACGTCATGGTGGCGGTGCCGTTTTTCTGCGGAACAGCTCCGGGATAAATATCAACTCCCAGATCTTTGGCGGCTTGGGCGGGATCCTTATTGGTTTCCATGGAGCCGAAAGGAGTTTCGACTTTCACGTTGTCGCCGTTCTGCGATATGTGAGCGCTCTTGGCGATGCGATAACCGATGAAGCCGACGGTGGCAATGCCGAGAATCCCGAGGCCGATGATGACGGCGACGACGATCAGGATAATTTTGAGAGTGCTGCTGCCGCCCTTGGATGGCGGAGGGGCCGGAGGGGTGGTTGCAGCCGCGCCCGGAGCCGACGGTCCGGCGGGGACGGGAGAGCCGCACTTGTTGCAGAATTTTGTTCCGTCAGTCACGGTTGCGCCGCAGGAATTGCAGAATGCCATAAGTCACCTCGTGGACGACGACGATTCAGCTCGACGCGCGAGTATACCGCAGATCCCTCGGCGGCTAAAGCCGCAAGTGAATGACGTGCATTCCGCGGCCCTGAAGGGCCGCTCTTCCACAAAACCTTAGCTCCACAAAACCTTAGTCCACAAGAACCTTAGCTCCACAAAACCCTAGCTCCACAAAACCCTAGCTCCACAAAAACCTTAGGTCCACAAAAACCTTAGCTCCACAAAACCTTAGGTCCAGAGGCGCGTGCCGTAGTCGGCCATGGAGAGCGCCAGAAGAAGGATCAGAAAGAATACGGTGGAGATGACGACCAGCTTGAGCAGTCGTTCGTGCGCGCCTTTGAGGTGCATGAAGAAGAGGGCGACGAGGAGGGCTTTGGTGGTCGCGATGATGAGGGCGACAGCGGCGTTGAAGCGTCCGAGGTCGGCTTGGGCGGCGAAGTAGGTGATGGCGGTGCCCGCCAGGAGTGCGATCCAGACGGCGAAATAGGTTGGGAGGGGCGAGGATTTGGAGTGATCAGACATGAGGGACCTCAGAGTTGGGCTGTGCGCCGACGGGACGGATGAGCGGGAGATCCTTCGTTCCGCCGGAAAAATGGCTCCGCTCAGAATGACAACGCATTGTGGTTGCGTTTATGAAATTCAATCTCATCCGCCTTACTTGTGGCGATCGATCAGGTAGAGCAAGGGGAACAGGTAAATCCACACGATGTCGACGAAGTGCCAGTAGAGGCCGCCGATTTCGAGTGGGGTGTGATATTCGGGCGTGAAGCGGCCTTTCCAGGCCATCCAGAACAGCCAGGAAAAAAGGCCGAGGCCGATGATCATGTGCAGGGCATGCAGCCCGGTCATGACGAAGTAGAGAGCGAAGAAAATCTGGGCGTGCTGCGGGTTCGCGTACTGACCGGGGTGTCCGGGAATTTCCTGGTGGTCGAAACTGAAGGACGCTCCGGGAACGTGATGCTCATCGAACTTGTCTTTGTATTCGATGCCTTTGATGCCGAGGAAGGCGCATCCGAAAAGCATGGTGAGGGCTAGCATGGCGAGCAGAAGAGCGCGCTGCGAAGTTTGCGCGGCCCAGATGGCGAGTACGACGGTCAAACTGCTGCAGATGAGGACGGCGGTGTTGGCGCCGCCGAGAGCAGCGTTGATGGAGGTGCTGGCGGCGGCGAAGTCTCCGAAGTACCATCCGCGGTAAATCAGGTAGGCGCAGAACAGGCCGCCGAAGAACATGACTTCGGTGGCGAGGAAAATCCACATGCCGAGGTTGGCGGAGTCGCGCTGCTGCTCCTCGGTGGCGAAGTGGTGGAGCAGGGCGGGGTTGTGAGCGCCGCCGTGAACGTCACTCTGAACGTCGTTCTGAACGTCGCTGGGAACGCCTCTGGGGATGGCTGCTGCTGGGCTATCCGACACTGGGAGCCTCCTCGTCGGGGTGAGCGTCGAGTTCCTCGTAGTTATAAGCCTCCCAGGTCACAACGGGCTCTTGCTCAAAATTGAAAGTCGTGGGCGGCGATTGCGTCTTCCACTCGAGGCCGGCGGCGTTCCAAGGATTGTCGGGCGCGGGCTTGCCGTAGCGCATCGACCACAGGAAATAAATCATGGGCAGGAGATAGCCGATTCCGAGCACGGTGGCGCCGGCGGTCGAGAGAACGTTGAGCACCTGGAACTCCTGGGGATACTGGTAGTAGCGGCGCGGCATGCCGAGGTAGCCGAGAATGAACTGCGGGAAGAACGTCAGGTTGAAGCCGATGAAGACAATCAGGGCGGCGAGCCGCGCCCAGGCCTCGGGATAGAGCTTGCCGGAAATTTTCGGCCACCAGAAATGCATGCCTCCCAGATATCCCATGAGCGCGCCGCCGACCATGATGTAGTGGAAGTGGGCGATGACGAAATAGGTGTCGTGGACGTGCATGTCGGTGCCGAGACAGGCGAGGAAGAGGCCGGTCAATCCGCCGATGGTGAACAGGCCGAGGAAGCCGAAGGCGTAGAGCATGGGCGCGTCGTAGCGGATGGAACCCTTGTAGAGAGTCGCGGTCCAGTTGAAGACTTTAACGGCCGAGGGCACGGCGACGGAATAGCTCAGCAGGGAGAACAGCAGCGCCGCGTATACCGAGATGCCGGCAACGAACATGTGGTGCGCCCAGACCAGGAATCCGAAGACGGCGATGGAGATGGATGAGATCGCGACGAAGGTGTAACCGAAGATGCGCTTGCGCGAGAAGCAGGCAATGATTTCGCTGACAATGCCCATCGAGGGCAGAATCATAATGTAGACGGCGGGATGGGAGTAGAACCAGAACAGATGCTGGAAGAGCAGCGGATCGCCGCCGAGTTTAGGATCGAAGATGCCCAGATGCAGGGTGCGTTCGACCGCGACCAGAACGATGGTGACGGCGACGACGGGAGTTCCGAGAATCTGGATGATGCTGGTGGCGTAGTGGGCCCAGATGAACAGCGGCAGGCGCGACCAGGTCATGCCGGGAGCGCGCATGCGGTGGATGGTGACGATGAAGTTCAGGCCGGTGAGGATGGAAGAAAATCCGGCGACGAAGATGGCGAGTCCGGCTTCGATGATTTTGGTGTTGGTGTAAGCCGTGCTGAACGGAGTGTAGAAGGTCCAGCCGGTATCGACGCCGCCGGTGAGCATGCAGTGCAGCATCATGACGCCGCCGATGACGTAGAGATACCAGCTCAGCAGGTTGATGCGCGGGAAGGCGAGATCCTTGGCGCCGATCATCATGGGCACGAGGAAGTTGCCAAGCACGGCGGGAATCGACGGGATCAGGAAGAAGAAGATCATCACCATGCCGTGCATGGTGAAAAGTTTGTTGTAGCTGTCGGCCTGAACGAGGTCGCCGGCGGGCGTGAGCAGTTCGAGGCGGATGAGCAGCGCGAAGAATCCGCCGATGAAAAAGAAGAACGTGATCGAGATCAGGTAGAGAAGCGAGATGCGCTTGTGGTCCGTGGTCAACAGCCACGAGCCGACACCGTAGTGCTTATTGAGATAATTCTCGCGTTCTCCCTGGGGACCACTGGGCGTAGCCATTACGGGTTCACCTGACTTCCTGCGGGTTGGGCCTTGTCTTGCTCCTGCGGCGTTGTGGCTGCGGCGGTCTTGGTCCCGGTTGCGACGGGCTGAGACAGCGACTTTACATAGGCCACCAGCGCGTTCAATTGCTCTTCACTGATCAGCCCCTGGAAGGTGGGCATGACCGGCTTGAATCCTTTCACAACTTTCGCCCCGGGATCGAGAATGGATTCGCGCACGTAGTTCTCGTCGGCGGTGACGGTGCGTCCGTCTTCGAGCAGCACGGGCTTGCCGAAGACTCCCTGCAGGTTCGGACCGCGGCCCTGGGTGTCGGTGCGATGGCAGGTGGCGCAGCCCAGTTCAGCGAAGATTTTTTCGCCGGTGGCGGAGAGCGGGCCAGTGGTGCCGCCGCTCATCCAGGCTTCGTATTGCGCGGGTTCCATGACGATGACGGAACCGATCATGCCGGAGTGCTGCGTGCCGCAATATTGGGTGCAGAAAAGATGATAGGTGCCGGGCTTGGTGGCGCGGAACCAGGCGACCGTGTAGCGGCCGGGCAGCACGTCCTGTTTCATGCGGAAAGCGGGGATGAAGAAGCTGTGGATCACGTCCTGCGAAGTCATGATCAACTTGATGTCGCGGCCCACGGGGACGTGAAGTTCGTTGATTTCGCGCTGGCCTTCGGCGTGTTCCAGTTTCCACATCCATTGTTTAGCGACGACGTAGACTTCGGCCGAGTCGCGGGGCGGAGTGCGGCTCTTGAAGTAGAGGACGGCTCCCCAGGCGAAGATGACCATGAATACGACGAGCGGGATAAACGACCAGGTCAATTCCAGCGGCGTGGAACCTTCGATCTGCTCGGCCTGGACGCCTTTCTGGCGGCGGTAGCGGGCGGCGAAGTAAACGACCGCGGTGAAAATGAGCGCTGTCATCAGTCCTGACACGATGATCAGGAAGATGAACAGGGCATCAACGTTGCCCGCCGCGGTGGAGGCCCTGTCGGGCCATAATGGAAAATTATCGAACATAGCTTAACTTGCTTGACTCAATTTATGCGCTCCGTCCGGTTCGTGGTGTTGTGTTCAGCAGGCCGAGGGGAAAGCTGGCCCTCAGGCGCTGAAGCGCAACGCATTTCTACTGCTTTGCGGCACGAGTAGAACTCGTGCCCTTCCCGTTCTTGCCGAACTTTCGCGTTCGTGCTGAACTTCTTGCGTTCGTGCCGACTTCACGTTCTAAGTCTTTGTCGCGTGACCGAAATCTCTGCGCGGCCCCGAAATCCTGCGCGTGGCGGCTTTGTCCAGCCGCCACAAAATGAAGATCAGGCCGCCGAGCAGCAAAATTGTGAGTCCCGCGCCCAGGCGCAGAATGTTGGTGACGATGGCGCCATATTTTCCGGTCGCGGGATCGTAGTGATAACAGTAGAGCAGCACCTGATCGACGGCGTTGCCGATCTTGCCTTGCGAGGCCTCGACCAATCCCATGCGCAGATCTTTGGGCGGATAATCCACGCCGTAGAAATAGCGCGAGATGCGGCCTTGCGGCGTCAGCACCATGATGGCAGTGGCGTGCGCGTACTGGTTGATTTTGGGGTCGTACTGATATTGGAAGCCGACAGCCTTGGTGAGCGCGTTGATCGACTCGGGCGGACCGGTGAGGAAATGCCAGCCGGAAGCGGCGCCGGGCGGCCGTAGCGCTTGAGGTAGTCCTGTTTCTTGGCGGCGGCGATCTCCGGAGTTTCGCTGGGATTGAAGCTGACTGTGACCACATCGAATTCGTCGCCGACATTGAACTTCACCATCTTCATGGCGCCGGAGAGGCCGGCCAGGGCTTCGCCGCAGAGCATGGTGCAGTTGTAGTAGACCAGATTCAGGATCAGCGGCTTCTTGCCGAAGTAATCGCCGAGCTTCACGGTGCGGCCGGTGTCGTCGACGAAAGTGAGATCCGGCGGGACCTGGCCGTTGAGATGCTGCTCGATGCCGACGTTCTGCAAATAGGGCGGGCGCACGTTGGAGGGCGGGGACATGATGCCTTTCGACAGGTCTTGTCCCCATGCGGTCGGAGGCCAGCAGGAAGAGGGACAGCATGAATCCGAAGTGGCTTGGCTTTGTTCCGCGGGAGATCCCTTCGCCATGCAGCTCAGGGCAGGCTCCTCGCTCCGCCTGAAGAACGGCTCCGCTCGGGATGACGCATCCGTTGGATTGGATGCGATGAAGCGCGGGTATCGAATTGTGATTTCTACTGCTCACTTCCTGGGTCCCTTCTTCTTTTCCGGCTGCGGCGACTCGGCTGGTGGTGCCGACGGCGGTTCCGGCTTGCGAGCGCACGGGCAGTCCGCGCTGCACGATCAGGTCGATGGCGCGATCGATCGGGATGCGGACGGTGCCGGCGTTCTTGTCGATATAGTCGTAGGTGCTCAGCGTCTGTTCTTCCTTCAGGCGGATTCCGTTCAGCTGGCCGCGCTCATCCTCTTCGAGCTTGGGATTGGGGAACGCGCTTTGAGGATAATCTTTCGGGATGTGGCGCGTGTCCTGCGGAGCATTGGTGACCAGCGGATTGACCGGAGTTTGCTCGGCTTCAGAGCGCTTGTCGAGAAAGTGGTAGAGGCCGTCGACGATGAAGTAGACGAGGAATCCAGCCACGGCGAGGCCCAACAGGAAGTAGAGAACTCCGGCGGCGCCGATATCCTGGCGCTCGTAGCCGCCGTTGCCGGTGGAGTTCGCGGGTTGGATTTGGTTACTCATGTTTTCCAGTACTCAGAAGCTGTCTCATAAATCCGCAGCGGTCGGATCTTCTGGGGCTAAAGCCCGCGAATTCCTGGCGCCTTGACGCGGCGCTAAAGCGCCGCTCTTCCACGTTAACTCATGCGCCTCCGTGATGATGGGCCGGCTGCAAAACTTCCGCGGCTGAGGGATCGTAGGCCGGCAGCAGCGGCAGCGCGGCCAAGGTTGTGGAAGAAATAAGCCAGCCAAAGACCGCCGATGGCGATGGCACGACGATATCGGCCACGGTTACGGTTAAAGTCTTCGAAAAATTCGGCTCGATGATCCAGAACAAATCGACGTAGCGCATCAGCAGCAGCCACGCGGCCAGCCAGACCAGCTTGTGAATGTCGCGCTTGAAGGAGCGCGACAGCAAAATGCCGAATGGGATGGCGAAATGGAAGATGACCATGATGAGGCCGACGTATCCCCAGCCGCCGTTCAGGCGCGAATGTAGTACGTGATTTCGGCGGGCAGGTTGCCCGCCCAGATGATGAGCCACTGCGAAAAATTGAAATAGGCCCAGACCATGGTGAAGGCCAGCATCCACTTGCCGTGGTCGTGGACGAAGTCGGGCTTCAGCATGTCCGACATGGGCTTGTAGTCGAACAGAATGCGTTCGACGACGACCGCGAAGCACATGGCGGAAAGGACCTCGCCGATGAGGACGACAAGCCGAAGATGGTCGAGATCCAGCTGGGATCGAGCGACATGACCCAGTCGATGGCGGCGAAGGAGATGGTGAACCCGTAAAGGATCAGGCCGGGGCCGGCGACGGTTTTGAAGCGGTCGGTGTTATCGGGAGCGCCAGGCGCTGTCAGTTTGCTTCGACCACTTGGACAGAGGAAGGAGAGCAGGTTCCAGATGGCGAAATAAAAGATGGCGCGGATAGATGAAGCCGGCTGGTGAGATAGGTTCTGGTGAGTGTCGTCAAGATGTTCGTGGAGATGCTTTTCGGGATGTTGTCGAGCGGCTGCGCCCAGATGTAGACGCCGCTGCTGCATGACCGCAACGAGCATCGGGATGAACAGAGCACTCAGCAGCGGCAGCGTGCGCATGGCCGCGCCCTGGATGCGGCGAATGACTACGCCCCATCCGCCGCCGGTGAGGTGACGGATCATGATGATGGCCATCGAACCCAGCGCGATGCCCAACCCAGCATGAAACTGAGCAGGTAGGCGCGGTAAAACTCGTCGGGATTCTTGAGCGCGAGAATGACAGCGACGATGCCGAAGACGACGCCGACGATTAACGACCGCTGCCCCAGGGTCTTCACCACTGGCGGGGGCGTCAGATCGAGTGGTTGCACGGGCGTCGCGGTCATTTCGGTTCTTCCTTCTTCTCGGACTGTTCAGGCTTCTCAGGTTGTTCGTGTTTCTCGTCTTCGGATGTCGAATGGGCTTGCGGTGCAACCACGGGCAGGCTCGCGCCTGATCCGGGCTCGCGGAAGTGCGGAGGGGCGGACGGAATATTTTGTCCGTCGGGCACATCCGCCTTGGTCGCGTTCTGGCTTAACTGCAGGGCGCGAACGTAGGCCACGATGTCCCAGCGATCCTGGGGCGGAATCTGCGAGGCGTAGTCGGGCATGATGCCGAAGCCTTCGGTGATGACGTCGTAGAAATATCCGACGGGCGCTTTCTGCAGGCGCACGATGTGAAACGACGGCGGCTTGCGGGCGAATCCGCGGGAGGGGATGAAGCCGTTGCCGTCTCCTACTCGCGAGTGGCACGGGGCGCAGAAAATGTTATAGCGTTCGCGGCCGCGTTCGAGAACTTCTTTGGTCACCGGGAAGGGCATGACATCGCCCGGATTGTTGCCGAGTTTGCCGGTGTAGAAATAAGCGTCCTCGTGCAACTGGCCGCGGGCGACTGTGCCGTCGACGGGCGGACGCGCCGAGCGCTGGTCGGAGTAGAAGTCGCTGCGGGAGAGCGGATTCTGGCGGGGCTGGACGTGCATATCGATACGGCAGCCGGTTGCGGCGGCGATCGCGAGCAGGGGAAGGAAAACCTTTAACCACAGGGGGCACTCAGGGTCACGGAGGGAAACCCGGTGCGCGGACGTTTGTGGAATCCCACCCTTGCGCAAAAAGCGCGCAAGGATGGGGCACCCGGCATTTACGAGTTTTCGGGCAGTGCTCATTTTAGCTGGGCACCTCCGAAATTGAGCGCGGGGCCAGGGCTTCGAGGAACTGGCGCGTGCTGGCGGGATCGTACTTCTTGTCGGTGGAAAACACGATCAGGAAGAAGCGATCTTTCGAGGCCGAAGAAAAGCGCGGGACATTGAATACCGGGTGGTAGGGCATGGGCAGGCCGTTTAGGGCGAGCATGCCGAAAACTGCCGAGATGCCGGCGAAGAGAATCGTCATTTCGAAGGTGATGATGATGAAGGCGGGCCAGGAGTGGTAAGGCTTGCCGCCGATGTTGAGCGGGTAGTCGACGGCGGACATCCAGTACTGCATGAGGTAGCCGCTCAGGCCGCCGATGATGCCGCCGATGAGCACGACCAGGGGAACTTCGTCGTGATGGAAACCAATTTCTTCGGCCAGGCCTTCGATGGGGAAGGGGCTGTAGGCGTCGATCTTGATGTAGCCAGCCTGGTGGGTCGCGTGGGCGGCATCGACCAGAGCCTGAGCCGAGTCGAACTCGGCCATGATGCCGTAGATGGGATCGCGCTTCGCCATTATTCCTTCACCTCCGCTTCAGGCAGGAGGGTGCGCATCTCGAAGATTGAAATCGCGGGCAGGATGCGGAGGAACAGGAACATGAGCATCAAGAACATGCCGATGGTGCCGATGTAGGTCATCCAATCCCAGCGCGTGGGGTAGTACATGCCCCAGGAAGAATTCAGGAAGTCGCGACTCAGGCTGACCACCACGATGATGAAACGCTCCAGCCACATGCCGACCAGAATTACGCCGGAGATGAAGAACAACGCGACGGGACTGGTGCGCATTTTCTTAATCCACAGCAACTGCGGAATGAAAATGTTGCAGATCAGCAGCATGTAATAAGGGACGGCATAGGGGCCATGCAGGCGGTTCCACAGAGTGAAAGCGTCGTAGCGATCGCCGCCGTACCATCCCATGAACGCTTCAATGCCGTAGCCGTAGGCGACGATGAGGCCTGTCGCGAGCATGACCTTGGCGGAATTCTGCAGGTGGCGCTCGGTGATGAAATCTTCCAGGCCGTAAATTTTGCGGATGGGGATGGCCAGCATCAGCACCATGGCGAAGCCGGAGTAGATGGCGCCCGCGACGAAGTAGGGCGGGAAGATAGTGGTGTGCCATCCCGGGACGATGCCGACGGCGAAATCGAAGCTGACTACCGTGTGAACGGAGAGCACCAGCGGTGTAGCTAGGCCCGCGAGCAGAAGGTAGGCGGTTTCGTAGCGATGCCAGTGGCGGGCGGAGCCGCGCCATCCGAAGGAGAGCATGCCGTAGACAATTTTCAGGATTTTGTTGTCGGTGCGGTCGCGCAGAGTGGCGAGATCGGGGATGAGGCCGATGAACCAGAACAGCGCGGAAATGGTGGCGTAGGTGGAGACCGCGAACACGTCCCACATGAGCGGGCTGCGGAATTGCGGCCACACGCCCATGGTGTTGGGATAGGGAAAGAGCCAGTAGGCGAGCCAGGGGCGGCCGACGTGAATCGCAGGGTAGATTCCGGCGCAGGCCACCGCGAACAGCGTCATGGCCTCGGCGAAGCGGTTGATGGAGTTGCGCCAGCTTTGGCGGAGTAACAAGAGGATGGCGGAGATGAGAGTGCCGGCGTGGCCGATGCCGATCCACCAGACGAAGTTGACGATGGCGAAGCCCCATCCGATGGGGATGGTCACGCCCCAGATGCCGACGCCCTTGAGAAACAGGTAGCCGATGGCGAACAGCATCATCATCGTCATCATGAAGCCGAGGCCGAAGCCGACGAACCATCCGTTGGAGGCGGGGCGGGTCAGCACGATGGCGCTGATTTTTTCCGTGACCGTGCCGAAGGTGTGGCCGGGCTCGATGACCGGGGCGCGATCGGTGGCCAGCGTCGATTTGTATTCGTCAGCCATTTTTATTTCTGTTTTGTCATCCTGAGGACCGCGTCTCTTGCGGTCCGAAGGACCTCTGCAACTTCCGGCAGCACATCAGCCGCCGGCGAATTGCATAGGTCCTTCGACCCGCAAAAAACGCGGGTCTCAGGATGACAACGAAAAAACTCTCAACTCCCCAACTCCGGGTTCGGGTTTCTTACTTCTGCCAGGTACGTGGTTCTGGGACGCGTGTTCAGTTCGCCCAAGAGGCTGTAATTTCGGGACTGCGCTTTTAGCTTTGACACCTTGCTGTTGGGGTCGTTGATGTTGCCGAAGACGATGGCGCCTGCGGGACAGGACTGCTGGCAGGCGGTTTGGAGTTCGTTTTCGTGCGACCCGTCGTTGATTTTGCGATTTTCTTTTTCCGCGTCGATGCGGCGCTCGTTGATGCGCTGGATGCAGTAGGTGCATTTTTCCATGACGCCGCGGCTGCGCACGCTGACGTCGGGATTGCGCATCATCTTGTATTGCGGCGTGTCCCAGTCCTGGAAGAGCAGGAAATT
This sequence comes from uncultured Acidobacteriota bacterium, assembly GCA_963800405.1. Lineage (GTDB taxonomy): Bacteria > Acidobacteriota > Terriglobia > Terriglobales > Acidobacteriaceae > Sulfotelmatobacter. Next base: position 38,483 of record CAWDBW010000023.1, on the reverse strand, counting down.
GAAGCGGCGCACTTTGTAGGGACAGTTGTTCGAGCAGTAGCGCGTGCCTACGCAGCGGTTGTAGACCATGTCGTTCAGGCCTTCGGTCGAGTGATTGGTGGCGCCGACCGGGCAGACCACTTCGCAGGGGGCGTTCTCGCACTGCATGCAGGGCACGGGTTGGAAGAATGCTTTGGGATTGTCGCGGTCGCCCTGATAGTAGGCGTCGACGCGAATCCAGTGCATGTGGCGGCCGATGACGACCTGCTCTTTGCCGACAACGGCGATGTTGTTCTCCGACTGGCAGGCGAGCATGCAGTTGTTGCAGCCTACGCAGGAGTTGAGGTCGATCGTCATGCCCCAGGCGTAGTCTTCTTCTTTGTATGGATAGTTCGGATAGAGGGTGACGTCGTAGGGCGTTTCGTCTTCTTTCGCGAAGGTGGGCTCTTTGCGGTATTCCTCGAGCGTGGTTTCGCGGACCAGGGGGCGATGCCCGCCGTCGGGCGTATCCATCGACTGCATGCCTTGAGTGGAGGCGAGTTTGTAGGTGGCTCCGGTTTTGCGGATGGTCACGCCGCTGGCGATCCATGGGGCGGTTGTGGTGCGCAGGGCGTAGGCGTTGAAACCTTGCGCGGTGCCGACGCGGCCGGCGCGGGTGCGTCCGTAGCCGAGCGTGATGGTGACGGAGTTGTCGGGATGGCCGGCTTGAATCCAGACGGGGCCGGTGACTTTCTTGCCGTTCAGTTCTAATTCCACTACGTCTTCGGTGGCGATGCCGAGGCGCTGCGCCATCTTGGGGCCGATTTGGATGGCGTTGTCCCAGGTGAGTTTGTTCATCGGCTTGGGAAGTTCCTGTAGCCAGCCGTTGTTGGAAAATTGTCCGTCGTAGATGGTGGGGTCGCGGCGGATGTTGAGCTCGATGGCGTCTTGTGCCGGAGGAGCATCCATGCGGCCGCCGGGCTTGAAGGTGGCAGATTTTGGGGCAAAGGTTGTGCCCTCGATCCAGCCGTCATGCAGAGATTTGCGCCAGAACTGTTCGAAATCTGTCCCGGAGTGCTGTTTCTGCCAGTACGTTCGAACGAGATCGTAGCCTGTGGCGTCGGCTTGACCGGAGAGCAGCGCGACGAATTCCAAAGCGCTCTTGCCGTTGTATAGAGGTGCAATCAGCGGCTGGATGATGCTGACGGTACCGTCGTAGGCGCGGGCATCGCCCCATGCTTCGAGTTCGTGGGTCGCGCTTACGTGCCACTGGCAGAGTTCGGCGGTTTCGTTCTGATAGAGGCCGTGATGGACGCGCAGGGGAACTTTGCCGCTCTTGAGCGCGTCAGCAAAGTTGAGATCGGCGGGCGCGTCGTACGCGGGATTGCCGCCGAGGATCACGAGCAAATCGACTTTGCCGCCGTTCATGTCGGCCACGAGATCTTTGATCGACTCGACTTGGTTGATCGGGTTGGCGTCCACCGCATCGGTGTAGAAGACGGTCTTACCGACGTTGCCGAGATTCTCATTAATAGCGTGAGCAGGCAATGTGCACAGCGGGCGGCTGGTTGTCTCCTGCAATAACGACGCTCGATCCTCGGTGGGCTAGCAGGTCTATGGCGATTTGACGGAAGTCGTGAACGTCACTGCCGTCCTTCATGCCTGATTATTTGTGCGTGAAGTATGGCGCGCGCCCATGCAACGTGTCGCGCCTTGTTGGGGCAGCCGATGATCCGCCTTCGCGCCCGTTGAAGTCGGAGTGCTCTCGATTACGTAGAGGCGGTTCATGTTGCCGGTGTCGGGATTGCGGCGGGCGGCGAAGTCGCGGATGTAGCGGGTGTTGCCGGGGAAGCCGGCGGAGAGGAAGTCGGCGTCGAGGGAGACGATGACGTCGGCTTTCGAGAAGTCGTAGCGGGTTTCGACGGGCTGGCCGAAGGCCAGCTTCGCGCCTTCGAGGACGTTGTCGCGATTGACCGGCTCGTAGACGTGCCACTTGGCCTGGGGATAAATCTTCAGGAAATTGCGCAGCTGGTCGGCCAGCGTGGGCGAAGAAATTGTCGGCGTGAGAATGCGGATGCCTGCGCCCTGCAATGCTTTCTGCGCGCCGAGCGGGCCGCGGATGGCGCCGAGGAACGACCGCCAGGAGCGGACGTCGCCCATGAAGGTGACGGTCTGGGAGCGGTCGGGATCGTAGAGGCCGAGGATCGAGGCCTGGGCGAAATGTCGGTGCCGCCGAGCGAGGCCGGGTGCAGGTCGTTGCCTTCGATTTTTGTGGGACGGCCGAGATGGCTCTCGACCAGCAGCGGGCTGGCGTATCCGCCGAGCGTGGAGGCGGTGGCGTAATACATGGGGCGGCCGGGGATGACGCCTTCCGGCTGGCTGCACGTAGGGGACGATGGGCTCGAGCGGGAGGCTTGGACGCATCCGGTCATGCCGGCCAGGCCGAGGGACGCGCCCATGACTTTGAGGAATCCGCGGCGGGAGACGGAGTCGAGCCATTCGGAGGCGCCTTTGGGGAATTCGCGGTGCAGGGCTTCTTCTGAAATCTTCGCTGCCGGCGAGCTCTTCTAAGCTCCGCCAATATTCCGGGCCGGTCTTTTCGGCGACTTGTGCGCGGGCCGCCTCGATATCAAGCGTGCTGCGATTGCTGGTGGCAGACATCTTCGCGCTGCGCAGTGCCATGTTTTCTTCCATCGTCATTTTCACACTGTCATCCTCGCGTAGCGAGTTCGGATGCGAATCAGCGCCGCCGAGGATCTTTTTAGCGTCACGCTGCCTTCCGCATCAAAGAATGCCAGTCTCCGCTCGACACCTTGCACCGCCGTACAACCGCCAGCCGTCACGGGATCGCTTCGAGTCCCCGGCGCTTCGCCGCGCGAAGTGCCTCCTCCGCTCCGGTGACCAGAACTTCCAATTCATCGGTGACAGGTGCTGCAGGTCGTGATGTCTTTGACGCTGCGCACGTTGTACTTCTTCAGCAAATCGCGCCTAACTCAGTCTGATCGGTGTAGCTGTCCCGTCCACAACTACTGGATTGGCGGCCGTGGGCTGCTGGTAACGCATGTTGAATACCTGCTGCGCGGGCGGAGATTGTTTCCGGGGCGCCGATGGCAGCTCAGGCACCACTCCATTTGCAGGCTTTCCTGCTGGTACATCAGCGGCATCTGGTCGACGGGGCCGTGGCAGGTGTTGCAGCCGACGCCTTTATTGATATGAATGCTGTGATTGAAATAAACGAAGTCGGGGAGTTGGTTGACGCGCGTCCACTGCAATGACTCGCCCGATTTGTAGCTGGCGCGGACCGGTTCGAGCAGCTTGGCGTTGGTCCAAATTTGCGAGTGGCAGTTCATGCACGTCTTGGTGGGCGGGATGCCGGCAAAGCTCGAGGTCTCGACCGAGGTGTGGCAGTAGCGGCAGTCGATGCCCAGCCCGGCGACATGGTGCTGATGGCTGAACGGGACAGGCTGCGGCTTGCGGACTCCGGCGTAAGTAATGTAGGGCGAACGCTGGATCTCCATGGCCATCCAGCCCAGAGCAGCAACCACGAATACCGCGCCAAAAATAGTGGCGCGGGACAGGGTATTCGTACTGCGATGAAAGATCTGCGGCATTCCCTTTTATGAGATCTAGTTTAGAGACCCAGCGGATCGTTTCCTGTTCGATCGTTTGTTGTTCGATCGTTTCTTGTTCGATCGTCCACTGTTGGTTGAATACTCATTCAGTACGGCGAAAAGAAAACCACCCACTGGCTTTCTGAATTGGCTATGAAAACGGAAATTATAAATACTTCGCTGGAGTTTGTCGCGTCTTTTTGAGTTTCGCAGAGGAAAAAAGATTCAATTGGAACATTACTGAAAAAATGTTGAATTTTTCAACGGAGAGTGCGCGGGAGAACACAAATCTTGAAGCACAAAGGACACGAAGGTTCACGAAGGAAAAACACACGCGCTTCGGAATCGTTTACGGTTCAGCGAAGATTCATGACCATCAATTTTGGTTCGGTCATTTCTTCGATGGCGTAGCGCAGACCCTCGCGGCCCAGGCCTGAGTCTTTGACGCCGCCGTAGGGCATTTGATCGATGCGGAAGGAGGGGACGTCTCCGGCGATGACGCCGCCGACTTCGAGTTCTTCGTAAGCCTGGAAGAGCAGCTTCGCGTCGCGGGTGAAGACGCCGGCCTGCATGCCGTAGGCGGAGTTGTTCACTTTGCGCAGGGCGTCGTCGAAATCTTTGTAGGGCTCAACGGTTACGACGGGGCCAAAGATTTCCTGGCAGTTGACTTTCATTTCGGGCTTGGTGCCAGTGAGGACGGTGGGCTCGACGATCTGTCCGTGGCGGCGGCCGCCGCACAGCAGGCGCGCGCCAGCACTCACCGCATCTTCTACCCACGCCGTAGTGCGCACGGCATCGCTGTTGCGAATGAGCGGGCCGACGTCGGTAGACTCGTCCAGTGGATCGCCGGTCTTCAGTTGCTTGACGCCCTCGACGAACAGGTCGGTGAACTTTCCGTAGACCGAATGCTCGACCAGAATGCGCTGCACGGAAATGCAAGTCTGGCCGGCGTAGCCGAAACCGCCGGTAACGCAGCGTTCGGCGGCGTAGCCGAGGTCGGCGTCGCTGTGGACGATGACGGCCGCGTTGCCGCCCAGTTCGAGGACGACTTTCTTTTTTCCGGCGCGGCGTTTGATGTCCCAGCCGACGGGAACGCTGCCGGTGAAGCTGATCAGCTTGATGCGGTCGTCGGTGACGAGCAGGCTGGCGTCGTCGTTGGAGAGCGGGAGCACGCTGAGGCCGCCATCGGGCCAGCCCGCCTGCTGCACGCATTCGGCGAGAAGCAGTGAGCAGAGCGGGGTTTGAGGCGCGGGCTTCAACACCATGGAACAACCGGCGGCGATGGCCGGGGCAACTTTGTGGGCGACCAGGTTCAGGGGAAAATTAAACGGGGTGATGCCGGCGATGGGGCCGAGCGGGAAACGGCGGACGATGCCCCAGCGGCCGGCGGTTGATTCCTGCCAGTCAAGGGGAAGATATTCGCCGTAGATGCGGGTGGTCTCTTCGGCGGCCACGTTGAAGGTGAAGACGGCGCGCTCGACTTCAGTGCGCGCCGCCTTGATGGGCTTGCCGGCTTCCTGAGCAAGAGTGCGGGCAAATTCTTCTTTGCGCTCGGCGATGGCGGCGGAGATACGGCGGAGAACGCGCTGGCGCTCAAAGGCGGGCAGGCGGCGCGTGGTGCCGAAAGCCTTGACGGCGGCGGCAATGGCGGCCTCGGCGTGTTCGCGGCGGCCTTGCACGACGCGGGCGATCAGGGTGCCGTCATAGGGGGCGTGGATCTCGACGATGTCGCCGTCTTCCCGCCACCGGCCATCCAGGAAGAAACCGTGCGTCGCAACGGGCGCGATCGTCATTTCTGCCATGATTTTTCTTTGGCCCCCCAGTTAAACACCTGGCTTCGGCAATTATAGGACTTTGATGACGGCTGGGTGGGTGGGGGTTGAAAAAATCTTAACCCCACAGGACACAGGGGAGTAACAGAGGAGAATTAACTGCCTTTACAATTGGCTCGGGCTGAGGATGACGGACTTCACTACGATTGCTGAACTCGCTGCGCGGCTGCGGCGGAGGGAAGTCTCTCCGGTGGAGATTACCCGGGACTGCCTGAACCGCATCGAGCAGGGGAATCCCGCGCTGAATGCGTTCATCACGGTCATGGCTGAGTCGGCGCTGGCGGAGGCGCGGACGGCCGAGGCCGAGATTCTGCGCGGGGAGTGGCGGGGACCGCTGCACGGAGTTCCGGTGGCGCTGAAGGATCTGATCGACACGGCGGGCGTGCGGACGACTGCGGGGAGTGCGCTATATAAGGATCGGATTCCGAATCACGATGCGGAAGTGGTGCGGCGGTTGCGGCAGGCGGGGGCCGTCATCGTCGGGAAAAATAATCTGCATGAGTTTGCTTATGGCGGGAGTTCGCTGGTCAGTCATTTTGGGGATGTTCAGAATCCGTGGGATGTCGCGCGCATGGCGGGAGGATCGTCGGGAGGGTCGGCTGCCGCGGTGGCCGCGGGTCTGGCCTATGCGGCGATCGGGACCGACACGGCGGGGTCGATTCGCGAACCGGCGGCGCTGTGCGGCTGCGTGGGACTGAAGCCGACGTATGGACGGGTGTCGAGCCGGGGAGTGATTCCGCTGTCGCGGTCGCTCGACCATATTGGGCCGCTGACGGCGACGGTGCAGGACGCGGCTATCGTTCTACAAGCGATTGCGGGATACGATGCGGTGGACGTGACATCGGCCGATGTTCCGGTGGCGGATTATGTCTCGGCGCTGTGCCAGGATGTGAAGGGGATGTACGTGGGAGTGGTGCGGGGATACTTCTTTGACGAGTTGGACGCGAAAGTGGCTTCGGCGATGGAGCACGCGCTGCGGGGATTGCAAAGTCTCGGTGCGGAGTTGAGAGAGGTGCGGTTTGGCGAGAATGATGTGCCTACCGACCGCACTTTGCAGGCGGCTGAGTCCTATGCTTTTCACGCCGAGAGCCTGGCCAAGAGTCCGGAACTTTACCAGGCGGAGACGGTGCGGCGCATTCGGAGTGGCGAGGCGGTCACGGCTGCGGAGTACATCCAACGGCGGCACGAGTTGGAGGAAGCGCGGCGTGGCATTCGCGCGATTTTCGCTGATGTGGATGTGCTGGTGACGCCGACGACGCGGATGCCTGCTCCGGTAATTGCTGATTTGAAAATCGATCCGGATGCGCTGCGTCCGGCAGAACTGAAGCTGCTGCGCAATACGCGGCCATTTAATGTGTGGGGATTGCCGGCGATCTCGGTTCCTTGCGGATTTACCGAGAGCGGGTTGCCGATTGGGATGCAGATTGCGGGGCCGCACTGGCGGGAGGATTTGGTGTTGCGGTTAGCGCACGCTTACGACCAGGCGACGGCGTGGCACGGGCGGAGCGCGGGGTTGTGAGGCGGCATCATCTTTCCGTGCGGAGTTCGGGCTGGGCCGAAGCACGGCCGATCCAAGCAAAGATGAAGAGGGTTGCCCCGCTGATCCAGCCGCCTAAAGTGAAGGTCGCAGAAAAGTATAGAGCGATGACGACACCGGCGCTCACCAGCATCGCGGACAGCGGGATGAACATGCGCATGCCGTAGAGGAAGGTGAAGGGCAGATAATGTGCGCCGACCAGGATCATGAGTGCGGGATAAAACCAGTTCAACCGAAATTCAGTGACAGGAACCAGCAGCAGCATGGATAGCGGGAGTGTAAACGCGATCTGCATGGCGAGACGTCCCAAGGGGTTGCCGCTGGGGAGAGATGCGGGCTTGCCGGAAAGTCGCAGAAGCAGTTGGGTGAGCGGGAAGATGAAGAAGCCACCCATTACCAAGGCGATGATGGCGGCGCGTGGAGTGCCCCAGGTTCCGAGAGCGGCGGACGCTAACCAGAGCGCGGATGCGACCAGTTGACCCCAAAAGCCGCCGACGAAAACAGTACGCACTTCGAGTTGCGCGTCGTGCACGAGCATGCTGGAACCTCCTAGGATGAAGCTAGTCGCTAGCTAACGGTAGCGGCATCGGGTTGCGCTTCTTCTGGGAACACCGGGACGGCAAAATTCTACAAGCGCGTCCCTCAGGGGCTAAAGCCCAGCCTGCTTTCGATTCTGACAGCACGGCTGAAGCCGTGCCCTTCCCGGTCTTGCTCCCTCCCGCCATTTCTCAATCTGCCGTCGAAATCCCCGGTACCCGGCTGTTCGTAGGTAGACACTTCTACACGGCCTACACAAAAACTTCTAGTCGACCGTGCGTACATCGTCGGGCAGGGCCAGCACGAATTCGCATTTGCCGGTGGCGATGGCGCAGGAGAGGGTGCCGCGGCGGAAAACCTTTACCGGAGTGTCGTCGGGGAAGGTGAGATGGTAGTCGGCGGTGCGGAGGGCGTCGGTGAAGGACTTCAGCTTTTCGTCTCCGCTGACGAACTTGACGGAGTCGACTTTCGCGGGTGCGCCGCCTCCACCACTTAATAAGATGAAGAAATCGGCGTTGCTGGTCTGCGTGGCTTTGCCCAGGTCGATGGTGCTGAGGTGCTGGAGTTCTTCTTTGTAACGGGCCACGGCCGCGTCAGCCTTGGCGTCTCCTCCGGCGAGCGAGGCCAGCCGGCCGCGGGTTTCGGGCGTGGGACGCAAGCCATTCATTGATAGGGCGTAGGTGCGCAGGGCGCGGTCTTTCTCGCCGCGCTTCTGATAGATCTGGCCGAGATGGTCGCCGACTTCGCCGTGGTGACCGAGTTCCCAGGCGGCGGCTACATATTTTTTGCGCCTTGTCGAGATTGCCTTCCGCGAAGTGGACCCAGCCCAGCGTGTCCCAGTAGGCGACCAGAGATGAAACCAGGGGCAGGTCTTTCATGGCCAGGCGGTCGAGCGAGACGTTGCGCAGCGCGGCCGCGGTGGCTGTTACCGCGGATTCGGCGTATTGCTGGGCGCGGTCGAGATGAGAATTTTTCAGCGAGAGCTGGTAGGCGATGTTGTTCCAGACCAGCGGCGTGGCGGCGAGTTCGACGGCGTGATCAAAGGTAGTTAGGGCTTTGTCGTCCTGGCCAAGATTCAGGTAGGCATCGCCCAGGCTCACCTGCAACTCGGCTGCGCCAGGATCAGTGTCAGGGGTGACCGCAGCCGCTTTCTCCAGTTCAGCGACGGCGAGATCGTATTTGTGCCACTCGGCATACATCATCCCCAGATTGGTGTGGGCGAACTTGTCGAGGGGATTGTTCTCCAGTTGTTGGTTGAAGGCCTTGACGGCGTCGTCATATTTGCGATCGGTCCAATAAACGCGGCCGAGATTGTTGTAGGCATACTGGTCGTAAGGATTGACTTCAAGCTGCTTCTGGAAGGCGGCGATGGCCTGATCGTTCTCGCGCAGCGCGAGATAGACGAGGCCGAGATTGTTCCAGGCGATTTTGCTTTTGGGGTCAACTTCGGTCGCGCGCTTCAGGAGTACGAGCGCCACGGGGAGATTGCCGCTGTCGGCCGCAGCGCGGGCACTGTCGATGAGATCGTCGGCCTTCATGTCGGCGGGAGGCACGGGCGCTCCGGCCTCTGAGGTTTCGATGGACAACTGCTGAGCCAGGTCGGCGCCGACGGCGCGGCGGAAGGATTCATAATCCTCTGCGCGGGCGACGGGGAGTTCGTCCTGCCGCAGCGTGAGTTTGCGGCCAGCGGTGAAGACGCCGCCGTTAACTTTGTAGGTGGCTAAGTATTCCGCGTAGTCGCGTTTCAACGAGAACGCCAGCGGAGCGTGGGCGGTGTATTTGGCGGGTAATTCCAGCGTGATGTTGTACGAATATTCCGCCTTCGGGCCCAGCTTCAGGGGGTCGGCATCGGCGTCGGTGTCATCGGTATCGACGTCCGGCAGATTGAACTGCACCAGCGGCAAAATGATTTCCGATTTCTTCTTCGACCAGTCGAGGAAATTTACTTTGGAGACGTCGTAAGAAAGCGTGAAAGGCTCGCGGGTTGCCGCCGGATCGCTGATTTTGAGGTTGGTGACGTCGCCGCCCAGGCTGGCGTTAATGTTTTCGACGACGCGCTGCCAGTTGGCTTCGGGCACGCGGCGAAACACGGATCGCAACATCAGTTCTTCGTCGCCGCGGAACTGGTAGTGTACGTGGGCTTCGAGTTTGCCGATGTCGTTGACCTTGCCATCGATCTGCGAGACTTCGGAATCGGGCATGGGCGTGTCGGCGGGAGTCTCTTCGAGATGGGGCGCGACGGATGAAGGCGGAACGGCCGGAGGAATTACGAGCGCCTGTTTCCGGCGCAGCTGATACGACAGGAGACGAAAAGGCGCGACCTCGGCAGTCGTATCCATCCAGACTTCTTCTTTTGTGCCGCGCGGATTTGTGCCCTGGCCCATGGGCAGCATGGTGATGACGTGGTCGAACTGCGAAGGCGAGGGAACGTCGGGATCGAGTTTGCGGCTGGAATTGATGAGCACGGAGTCGGCGTGCAGGCCTTCGGCCTCAAGCAGCGAAGCCAGCAGCGTGTGCTTGTCTTTGCAGTCGCCGTACTGGTCGTGGAGCACATCGGAAGCGGCGTGGGGCTGGTAGCGGCCGACTCCGAGGGAGAGGCTGACGTAGCGGAAGTTTTTCGCGACGAAATCGTAAAGCGCTTCGGTTTTTTCGAGATCGGTGTTCAGGCCCTTGGTGAGTTCTTGCGCTTTGGCGCGAACTTCGGGCGAGGGAGCGCGGCGATCTTTTTCCAGGTCGGCATACCAGCGGCCAATCTGCTCCCAGGTTTCGAAGGTTGTCATTTGAACGTCGGGGCGATCGTCGTCGGGACGGTGTTTCTTTTTCTTCTTTTCTTTTTCTTCTTTGGCCTTGGCGGAATCGTCTTCGCGCTCGAGATGCGAACTCGACCAGTGATAGACGCGGCGGCCGTTGGCTTCGGTGATGGTCGGATCCATCCCCGGCTTGCACTTCAGCTTCAGCGACCGGCCCACCGGGACGTCGACGTCAAGGGTTTCGTCGAGATCGATGTTGGTTTTGTCGAATTCGTATTCCGTCCAGAACTGTCCGGCGGCCAGCGGCGTGTGGATGACCGTGACCATGTCGTATTCCAGCACCTCGCCGGGACGCAGGCCGGGCACGGTGATGTGCTTTTGGCGGTAATCGGTGTAGACGGGAGCTTCGCGCTCGATGGGAGCGCTTAAGTCCTGCACGGCATCGTCGCCGGCCTTGACCACGCTGCCGTCCTGTTTGAGGACGCGTACGTAGGGAATCTCGACGCGTTCGTTAGCCGAGTTGTAACCCTCCTGCAATTGTCCCCACTGCTGCACTCCGGCTTCGCTCTGCACGCGAACGCGGGCGGTGACCTCTTTCCGGCCAGTGCCATCGGCCTCAAAGCGGTAGCGCGAGTGCATTTGCTCGATGACGAAGGACTCCTGCGAATAGTCGGGAGTCTTGGCTTCGATCTTGACCGAGTCCGCAGCTTTTTCCGCGGCCAGGGCTGGCGTGGTTCCGGCCTTCGGCGTTGGTGAAGTGGACCCCGGCAACTTCTGGCTGGGTTGTTGAGAGCTGGCCCCGGCGGTGAGCAGGCACGAAAAAAGAAGAGTAAGGCAGCGATTGCGCATAAGTGTTTAGGAGAACCTAGTTATTATCCCATGTAGTGGTGGATACGGGCGGCGGCGGGGGAAGGCAATTCGAGAAAAACGCGAGAGGAACGGGAGCTCCGTGAAAGCGAAGCGGCTACACTTGCTGCCAAAGATAGGACTTGTGGTGTTCGGGGACGGGGAGATTATCATAGCATGCAAATATATTTGCATATTGATACTGTGATTCCGGTCACGATTGTGCATTTGACGCATCATTCAGAAAGAGGCCACAATGAGGAGCCGTGACAGGGGAAAGAAGCGGGCCGGAAAGGACTCCCGGCCCAAAGAAATTACGCCCGCCGAACTGCTAGAGAAAGCGCGTGAAGTTTATCGGATAGTGCGTCAACAGAATGCAGAGTTGACCGAACTGTTTGAGCAGCGACGGCGAGAGCTTCTGGCGAGACTCCCGGAGCGCGGATTGATTCAATGAGAAGCAGATCGTTTCTGCCGAGTTCACAAATCATCCGTTGCTGCTCTAAAAGAAGCTGGAGTACTATCTCATTGGATTCCATGCGAAGCATCCTTTCGTGTGGCGCGGCGGAGGTGGGAGTTGAACCCACAAAACCCTGTCGGGGGTCTGACGGCTTTTAAGGCCGTTGAGCCTAGCGGTTTGCTCATCTCCGCCGATCTGATTGTTGGTATGGCTGGACTCTCTGCATCGGTGAGGGATGCAGGTGCAACGGAATAATTTCCTTTCCCGGCTGGGGAATAGCCAGCCTACAGAAAGGCAAAAACTTGTCAAATAGTGGAAAAGTGAAAAACGGTGGAAAAGTGCCAGCAAAAAGCTTGAAGGTAAACCGCGAAAAGTTTGAAGGAATCGTGAAGAACCTTCTCAATTCTCCGCCCATCAAGCGCGAGGATGTGAAGCCGGACGAGAGAAAACCGGAGAAGCTAATCCCGCCGCAAGAGTAGCGTGGCGCGGCATATTATTCGATTTTCAGCAGCTCGGGATGTTCTTGAAGGTATTCCCACGCCCACTCGGTAATAATCGCGGGTGCGCCTCGCGTGGGGATAAAATTAGTTGGCCACATCATCACATTGCAGCCGATGAGCCCAAGTACCACGGGGTTAAATGAATCGAACTGCGCGCTCCGTCTGTTTTGTTTCAGAAGCCCACCAAGTAGTGCCTTCTCCCGATTGTCTAAGGTATGCAACCTTGCAATTCTGCGCTTCAGCAAGAAGCGTTGGCGCACCATAGACGAAGACCATTTCCATCCTGCTCTTGTCGGGTAGGAAATGGTGAACAGCAGCGAGAATAGGAAAATCAAACCAATCCAGGATCGATTGTGCATTGCAAAGCCGTCGAGCGATAAGTGCGCGAGGATTTGGCGCGGAGCAAAAAGCAACATCCCTGAGGTGAGGCACAGAATTACCATAAATAACGGCGATTCCTTGTAGGCTTTGAGCATCCATGCGGCAATTGCTTGGAGTGGTTCCATTGCACACACCTCCGCCATCCGCAAATTAAGCGTTGACCTGTGTTCGGAGGTGCTGCCATACTTATTTTGAGAGTTCGGCAGCACCCATGGCCCCGACCGCAAATCGGGGCTTTCGTCTTTCCGCACAAATGGCGTGAAGGCGTCCTCTGCTACCAACTTCGCGTAAGGCAAATTCCCCGCCAGCGCCATCCGGCGAACCGTCAGACCAAACAGATTCGCATCCTTCCGATTGTTGAACCGGAAAGAGAATTCATTCAAGTAGCGCTGTAGGTGCTTTAAGGAAACCTTATGGAAGGCTCCCATGAGGCCGCGCTTGAAGAGAGAGAAGGCGGATTCCACGGTGTTCGTGTAGACGTTGCCTTCCACGTAGATTTTCTCTTTGTGGCGGATCGTTTCGTGCTTAGTGGTGAGCCCGGCTTCTTTGATGGCCGCAGGATACGCAGACCATTCATCTGTCATTACGGTTTTGACGTTGGGGTCGATGTGCTGTTTCATCTCGCGGCGCAGCGCGATGATGTCATTGTTCTCGATGTGAATCAGCCGCAGATCGCCGCCGCGCTCCCGAATTCCCATGACCACTTCTTTGTTCTTCAGCTTGCGCTTCAGCCCCTTTTGTTTTCCGCCGATGTAGGTCTCATCCACTTCCACGGTGCCCGTCAGCTTGGGCGGATTCGCATCCTCCATGGCCTTGCGAATGCGGTGCGCCAGATACCACGCAGTCCGGTACTGCACACCCAGAGCGCGGCTCAGTTGCGCGGCGGAGATTCCTTTTTTGGATTCAGTAATCAGCGCAATGGCGAGGAACCATTTGCTGAGGGGCAGGTGGGTGTCATGGTAGACGGTGCCCGTGGTGGCGGTGAACTGGAAGCGGCATTCGTTGCACTGGTAGAGTTCGCGGTCGGGAGAGCGTTTGCCTGTCTTCTTGTTGAGCTTGCCCTTCGCGGTGATCCGGGAAATCCTCAGAGACTCACAGGCGACACACTTGACTCCGCCGGGCCAGCGCATATGCTCTAGGAAGGTAAGGCATTTTTCTTCGGTGTTAGTTCCTTGTAGATGTCTAAAAGGTTCATGATGGGCGCTCCCAAGTACAGGCCCATCATGACAGAAAAGGCTATGATGTGTCAAGTGCATAATCGTGATTCCGGTCACATTTTTGTGCCGCGAGGGCGCCAATCCGGAGTAGAATCCCGCTCAGATAATTCCGGCTTCGCCATGATGCGAGGCTGGCGTGACGCATAACGTACTTGCGCCACGATCTTTCCGTCGGAGGTTTTGCATGGAAGATCGGGCCCCTGTCGTCTCCTCTACCAACACCGAGCAGTCCTCTACTACTACAACTTCCATGAGGAAGCATGAAGGCCGCGGAGCGTGGGTTCTCACCGCCTACGGAATTTCCGGCCTGGCACTGTTCGGAGTACTGGCCTACTTTTTCTCGGACTTCATTTCTCATTAGTCCGGGCCCGCGCTGGCGAGCGGGCGTGCGCGCCCGCGGAATGAGGAATAAGTGTCGCTACCCAGCGTTCAAAACGCCGCTTCAGAAATTGTTCGTGAATCCGCGCTGCTCTCCGGTCCCGCCAGCACGCTTCGTTGAACGTGCTACAATGAGCGGCCTTAGCTTATAACTTCGGCATCCGGCACCGACCCCACGCACGGAACTGCGAAACGCACGGAAGAAACCTGTGGCCAAGACTCCTCCAACCAGCCCGACGCCGATCACCTACGCCGACGCCGGTGTGGACATCAGCCGCGCCAACCGCACCAAGCAGAGAATCAAGTACCTGGCGCACAAGACTTTTACGCGGGGCGTGCTGAGCGAAATTGGCGGCTTTGGCGGCCTGTTTGCCATCGACAAAACGAAGTATACCGACCCTGTGCTGGTCTCGAGCGTCGACGGCGTGGGCACAAAATTGAAGATCGCGTTTGAGATGGACCTGCACTCCACCGTGGGCGCGGACCTGGTCAATCATTGCGTGAATGACATTGCGGTGCAAGGCGCGGCGCCGCTGTTCTTCATGGACTATCTGGCCACGGGCACGCTCGATTCGTCGATCGCGGAGAAAGTTGTGGAAGGCATTGCCGATGCCTGCAAGCACAATGGCTGCGCGCTGATCGGCGGCGAGACCGCCGAGATGCCGGGATTTTATCCGGATGGGGAATACGATCTGGCGGGCTTTATTGTGGGCGTGGTGGAACGAGAGAAAATTATCACCGGGAAAGATGTGCAGATCGGCGACATTATTCTGGGGCTGCCGTCGAACGGGCTGCATACGAATGGATATTCGCTGGCGCGCAAGCTGCTGTTCGAGGTCGCGCACTACTCGGCCGACACTTACGTCAACGAGGTTAAAAATAAAGTCGGCAACGAACTGATGCGGACGCATAAGAGTTACTGGCCGGCGCTGCGAAAGTTGATTGACGGCCAGTGCGTTGTGGCCCTGGCGCACATCACGGGCGGAGGCATTACCGAGAATCTGCCGCGAGTGCTGCCGCGCGGCACGGCCGCAGTCATCGAGATGGGAACTTGGCCGGTGCTGCCGATCTTTGAACACTTGCAGCAACTAGGAAACGTGCCTCAGGACGAGATGCTGCGCACCTTCAACATGGGCTTGGGGATGCTGCTTGTCGTGCCATCGGCAAAGTTCAAGAAAGCGCAGTCGGTGCTGGAGCGCGTGGGCGAAAAGGCTTACACGATTGGCCGCATTGTGAAGGGCGAGCGCAAGGTTACGTACAGCTAGAGGTGCCTTCAGCACGGAGGCACGAAGACACAGAGAAAAAAGTCTTTTTCTGATTCGATAAACTGCACACTGATACCCTGCGTTCCGGTTTTCCTCAAACTCAGCCGTGTTCTTCGAGATTCCTTTCCTCAGCCTTCTCTGTGACTCCGTGTCTCCGTAGTGAATTATGATGTTTCCCAAATGAAATCTCTGGGCATACTTCTCTCTGGACGCGGGTCGAACTTTGTCGCTATTGCTGACAGCATTGATGCGGGCCGCATCCCAGACGCGCGGATCGCCGTGGTTATTTCGAACAAGGCCGATGCACCGGGGATCGCGACTGCGCGACAGCGCGGGCTGAATGCGTTGGTCATTCCTTCGAAGGGCAAGCCGCGCGAGGAGCACGACCGCGAAGTTGTGGCCGCGTTGAAAGACCACGGCGTCGAACTGGTCTGCCTCGCGGGCTATATGCGGCTGCTGTCGCCGTGGTTTGTGCAGCATTTTCCGCACCGCATTCTGAATATTCATCCCTCGCTGCTGCCGGCCTTTCCCGGCCTGGAGGCGCAGGAGCAGGCGTTTGCCTATGGCGTGAAAGTTTCCGGGTGCACGGTGCATTTTGTGGACGAAGAGCTTGATCACGGGGCGATCATCGTGCAGAAGGCGGTGCCGGTGCTTAATGGCGACGATGAACACACGCTGGCGGGGCGCATTCTGGAGCAGGAACATGTTGCTTACACGGAAGCGATCAACGTCGTGCTCGGCGGAAAATTCGAGATCTTAGGGCGACGGCTGCGGATGAAGAGGAAATAGCCCTCGCTTTTGCGAATGCTCACCGTCATAGGAAGAGTAAGCACATTGTCATCCTGAGCAACGCGAAGGACCAATGCACTCCCGGCCAGTTGCATAGGTCCTTCGCGACAAAGAACGTCGCTCAGGATGACAAGGTCTGTATGGCTGCCAAATCTCGAGCCAACATGCTAGCGTCTGGATTCGGCCTTTGGCGGCGCATTCCTTATAATGTCCTTTCTCATGGCAAACTTTGCACCGGTCGACGAACAGCTGACCTATATCAAGAAGGGCACTGCGGAAATCATCCGCGAGGCCGACCTGCGCGCCAAGCTGGAGAGGTCGCGCTCTACGGGCAAACCTCTGCGGGTGAAGCTGGGGATGGACCCGACTGCTCCCGACCTGCATCTCGGGCATACGGTGGTGCTGCGCAAGCTGAAGCACTTTCAGGATCTGGGACACACGGCGATCTTTTTGATTGGCGACTTCACTGGGATGATCGGCGATCCGACGGGACGGTCGGTGACGCGGCCTCCGCTGAGCCGCGAACAGGTCGAGCAGAACGCGGAGACTTATAAAGCGCAGGTGTTCAAGATTCTCGATCCAGAAAAGACGGTGATTGATTTCAACCGGCGCTGGATGGGCGCGTTCACGCCCGACGATTTCGTGCGGTTGATGTCGAAATACACGGTGTCGCAGTTGCTGGAGCGTGAGGACTTTCACAAGCGCTTTCAGGAAGAAAAGCCGATCTCGGTGCACGAGTTGCTGTATTCGCTGGTGCAGGGATATGACTCGGTGGCGCTCGAAGCCGACGTGGAACTGGGCGGCACGGACCAGAAGTTTAATTTGCTGGTGGGACGCGAACTGCAACGCGCGTACGGGCAGGAATCGCAGGTGGCCTTGACTACTCCGATTTTGGAGGGGCTGGACGGAGTGCAGAAGATGTCGAAGTCGCTGGGCAATGCGATCGGCATTCACGAAGCGCCGCTGGAGATGTACGGGAAGCTGATGAGCATCTCCGATGAAATGATGTGGAGGTATTACGAGTTGCTGACGGATGTGCAGGTCGCCGAGATTGAGAAGATGAAGCGCGAGATGCATCCCATGGCGGCGAAGAAAGAGCTGGCGCGCAGGATCGTGGCGGACTTTCATTCGGCGGAAGCGGCGGCAAAGGCGGGAGAGGATTGGGCGCGGCAGTTTCAGAAGGATGAGATACCGGAGAATATAGAAGAGACCGAAGTCCCCGAAAACCGGCTCCGAATCGACAAACTGCTGGCGCGGACAGGACTGGCAGGGTCGGTAAGCGACGGTGGCCGGATGGTGAAGCAGGGTGCGGTGAGAGTCAACGGCGCAGTGGTTAACGACCCCGCTACCGTATTGGACATCGCGCCATGGGTCACTGTGCAGGTCGGGCGAAAGATTAAGAAGGTTCGGCCGGGAATTCCTGGCACGGGTATCGTCACCGAAAATTTGTCTCGTTGAGGTTGAGGAATCATCTTTTGAAACTGAGACTCTCCGCGGTACTGGCTGCTCTGGCGCTGTGCTTTTCCGTAGCGGTGGCCTCGGCGCAGGTTTCCGCCGGCCGGATCGATGCGGTCTTTGCTTCCCTGAAGTCGCGCAACACTCCCGGCGCGGCCGTGCTTGTTGTCCACAACGGCAAGGCTGTGTTTCGGCGGGGATATGGCGTTGCTGATCTGCGGACGCTGGCTCCCATTAATGCGGGAACGAATTTTCGGCTGGCGTCGTTTACCAAGCAGTTCACGGCGGCGTGCATCATGTTGCTGGCACACGATGGCAAGTTGCGCTATGACGATCACCTGACTGACTTCTTTCCGGAATTTCCGGCGTACGGGAAATCGATTACTGTGCGCAATTTGTTGAACCATACTTCAGGGCTGCCGGATTATGAAGAGCTGTGGATGAAGCAGTATCCGGATACGGCACCGGAAAAGGTTCCGCAGATTCACGATGCGGGCGTGCTGAAACTGCTGGAGCAACAGACCAGCGGCAGGTTTGCCCCAGGCTCGAAGTGGGAGTACAGCAACTCAGGGTATGCGGTGCTGGCGATGATCGTGGAGAAGGTTTCGGGGAAAAGCTTCGGAGAATTTCTGCGGGAAAGAATTTTCACTCCTCTGCAGATGACGAACACGCTGGCCTACGAGAAGGGCAAGAACGAAGTGACGCACCGCGCGTATGGCCACACCAAAGACAAGGATGGCTGGCAGCAGACCGATCAGAGTCCGACGTCGGCGGTGCTGGGCGATGGCGGCATTTATTCTTCGCTCGATGACCTGGAGAAGTGGGACCGCGCGTTGCGCGAGCACACGCTGCTCAGCGCGGCGGAAATGGAACCGGCGCTGACGCCGGTACAGCCTACAGACGGGCCGGCGAAGTTTTCCGATGGCCCGAGCGTGAGCTACGGTTTTGGATGGTTTCTCGATCCGTACCGCGGGCACAGGCGCATGTCACACGACGGCGAGACGATCGGCTTTCGGACGACGATCCAGCGCTTTCCCGAAGATCGTCATCCCGACGATCAGTTGACGATCATCGTGCTGGCCAACCGGGTGGACATTGATCCGGAGGAACTGGCGCTGAGGGTTGCTGATTTGTATCTGGGAAGTAAGAGATAGAAGGCCCGACTGCTTTATGCGCAGGCATTCCTGTCCACGGCATCAACGGCGTTGGCCGGCGTAAGGTCCCTCGCCCGGCTACGCCGCGCTCAGGATGACCTCGTGCTGAAATAATCTTGAAATTTGGCACTGCCGCTGATCATCGTGGGTCGATCATGCGGCCCTCATTCTGGTACTCTCTCCCGCACATGCGCGCGGCTGCCATTCTCGGGCTGGGGTGTTCTGCGAAAGAGCTGAAGCCGTTTCAAGCTGAGCACAACTCTGGACACGACCTTGAATGGCGGATGGGCATGCCGGCCTCGGCCGACGAAGCCGATGTGATTCTGCTGTTTGGCGGCGATGGGACGATTCACCGGCATCTCGGGCAGTTGGTGCGGTTGGGATTGCCGGTGCTGGTCGTGCCGGCGGGAAGTGGAAATGATTTTGCGCGGGCGCTGGGACTGCGGCGAGTGCGTGATTCGCTGACGGCTTGGCGGAGATTCTGCGGGAGCGCAGTCCACGCTCGACCTGATGAGGCTCGACCGGATAATGCTCGACCCGACAATGTGCGCAGCATTGACTTGGGACTGATTTCTCCAGTCGAGACCGCGGGCGAGTCGCCCGCTCCACACGGTTCCCGGTACTTCTGTTGCATTGCGGGAGTTGGCCTTGACGGGGAAGTGTCGCGGCGGGCGAACCAGCTGCCACGCTGGCTGCGCGGGCATGGAGGGTATGTACTGAGCCTGGTGCCTGCAATTTTTTCGTTTGCGCCGGTGGGCGTGAAAGTTTTGACAGCTGCGGAGAACAACGAATCAGACCGTGCAGGCGAGTCCTGGATCGCGCGCAGCGATCGGCCCACGTTGCTGGCGGCATTCGCGAATACTCCTGTGTATGGCGGCGGGATGAAGATCGCGCCTCGGGCCAGGGTGGATGATGGGCTCCTCGATGTTTGCGTCGTGGGGGCAGTTGATCGGCTACGTCTCTTGCGGCTATTTCCGACCGTTTATAGTGGCCAGCATCTCAACGTTACGGAAGTCGAGTATTTTCAATCCAAGCGGGTGCGGGTTGAGACGCAGCGTCCTGTCGACGTTTATGCGGATGGAGAATATGTCTGCCGCACGCCGGTTGAGGTGGGAATTCAACGGGGTGCGCTGCGAGTTATTGTTCATCCTTAAGAGATATGTTTCTAGAGGGCGTTTGATAAACGTGGTTCCGCTCGGGAGCCTATCCCTCAGGGCTAAAGCCCGCATTTTTCTGGGCTCGGGACGGCACGGCTGAAGCCGTGCCCTTCCCAAAACCGATTTATAAAATGCGTTCTAGAAACCAAGAACTCGAAACTTGCCTTGGTGCTAAACTTTGTTCATGTCTGACGGACGCTCGCGCACACTGCTTTGGGTATTGATTGGGGGAGGAGCTTTTTTCCTCTTTGTGCTGGCCGTTTTTGGTCTGGTCTACATGACGCTGCACGCGGGCGGAGGGGATGCCGGGCTTACCAGCTTCGGCGACCGGATTGGCGTGGTCGATCTGGATGGCGTGATTCTTTCGCCGCAGCCAGTGGTGGGGCAACTGAAGAAGTTTGGCGACGACTCGTCGATCAAGGCCATCATCATTCATGTGAATTCGCCGGGCGGGGGCGTGGCGGCGTCGGAGGAGATTTATCGCGAGGTCAAGCGCATTCGCACGGAGAAGAAGAAGCGCATTGTGGTGTCGATTGAGACCGTGGGCGCCAGCGGGGCGTATTACGTGGCCTCGGCTTCGGACAAGATTTATGCCGACCAGGGCAGCATCGTGGGGTCGATTGGCGTGATTGCGGAGTGGATGAATTACGGCGATCTGTTGAAGTGGGCCAAGCTGAAGAACGTCGTGCTCAAGACGGGAGAATTCAAAGATACGGGAAACCCGGCCCGCGATCTGACTCCCAACGAGCAGGCTTACATGCAATCGCTGATCGACAACATGTTCGGGCAGTTCGTGCAAGCGGTGAGCGAAGGGCGCGGCATGAAGTTTGAAGACGTGAAGTCGATCGCCAACGGTAAGGTCTGGACCGGCGAGCAGGCCATGTCGATGAAGCTGATTGACGGGGTGGGTGACTTTGAGACGGCGGTCGCTGATACGGCGAAGTCGGTGGGGATTAAGGGCGAACCGACGCTGGTGCATCCGGATAAAGATCGTAAGACGCTGATGGATTTGCTGCTGGGCGATGTTTCCGATTTTCTGCCCGGGCGGGAGAAGATGCTGGAGCAGCAGGTGGGATTTTATTATCTGTGGAAATAAGTCAGGGTCTCTGCGTTTCCTTCGTAGAGCGGCTTCTGGCTGCCGGTGAAGCGCCAAGCCAAATACCTTGCCAACCTTGAGATTTACCGCGTTTATCGCAATAGTCGATCCCGCTTGTATTGGGAATCTAAAGTTGCAGTTAACATTACTCAATACTAGAACTTGGTCTTTTTTCCGCGGCCGTGTGGGTGCGATCTGCTTACAGTCAGCTCATCAGCGTGCCACATACCGCGGCTAGTGCAACCACATCGACCTCTGCCCGAAGCCACTTTTCTTTGTCTCTCGCGTGACAGATCAATACCGGGTCGTCGCCCTTGGAGAACTTCCATTCCAACCGAGAAGAATGAATCACCTTGTTAGCGACCTCTCGAAATGGAAGAAGCTTCTGCGAGCCGTTCCTGATAATGAGCGTGCCGCAATTTGGCACCTTGTTTACGTTGGCAAAATGGGTGGAAAGCCCTTCCTCGTCATCAACCATCCGCAGGAACAGTGCCAGTTCGAGGCAAGCTTTGTTAGCACGTTCTTCGGAAATCTCAAAAAGAGCTTTATTCAGGTATTTCCAACTGCCCGCGAACTTTCTCGTGACCAACTCAGCGAGCGGTTGTCGGGAATATGCATAGCACATGATGATCGATAGGTTCTCGTGAACCATTCGTGTAAGGGGCAGGGAAAAACGTTTCGTGTCGACCATAAAGAACCATTCTACCCGCGCGCAACGGCCCCTGAGATTTCCCGGTATCCGCGCCGTAACTTGCATTAACCCCCTGAAATTTGAGAAGGTTATGGGTGGCGGGTCGGCGGGATTGCGTTCGCCGGGAAGTTGGCCCACCGGAACGAAGAGGGGTTATGACCAAAGCCGATCTGATTGATGAAGTCTCGCGTTTGGCGGAACTTACGCGGAAAGACAGTGAAGTGATCGTGGAGACGATTTTTGACAGCGTGGTGCGCTCGTTGCGCGCCGGCGACAAGATCGAGATCCGGGGCTTTGGCAGTTTCCGTACCCGGCAGCGCAAGCCGCGGGTGGGGCGCAATCCGAAGACCGGCGAGCGGGTGGAAGTTCCAGCGAAGAAAATTCCGTTCTTCAAGCCCAGCAAAGAATTGAAGGATCTGGTGAATGTGAGCCAGGCTGCGGCGCCGGCGACTGCGCCAACTCCCGCCCCGCCAACCACTTCAACGCCTCCGACGGCGTAGTTGGAAGCGCGGTTCACACCCGAATACGATGGCCGTGTTTCCCTGTATGGGACGCGTTCGCAATTGATTTTCGTCGAACTGTGAGCCGAATCACAGCCCAATTCGGGTTTTTCCGGCTATGGTGAAGCTTGATTCATCATGCTGCCCGCAGGGTTCACGCGAGTGATCGTCGATAGTCTGGATTGGATGCGGGTGCGCGTGCTGGCGGCGGACCCGCGCCCAAGGCATCAGCAGACTGGCGCGCGCGGGGAAGAGGCGGCGTATTTCCACCTGCGAAAGCTGGGATATACGATGGTGGCGCGAAACTTCCGCTCGCCGCGCTGCCGTGGGGAGATTGACCTGATTGGCTGGGACGCAGATGTTCTTTGCTTTATTGAGGTTAAGACCCGCACTTCGGCTGACGTAAAGACCCCGGAAGCGGCGGTCGACCGGCACAAGCGGCGCGAGGTGGCGCAGGTGGCACGAGAGTACCTGCGGCGGGTCCCACCAACGTGCCAGTGGAGATTCGATATTGTGGGCGTATACTATGCCCGTTCAGCGTCTCGCCCAGAGATCGAAGTATTCCGGAATGCTTCCTTGTCGGCGTAGAATGCAAGGTTCGCGCAACCCCATTGAAAGGATTCAGTAATTGCCTGAGCTGAGAAAAGATCCAATTGTTGGCCGTTGGGTGATTATTTCGACCGACCGGGCAAAGCGTCCCACCGATTTTGTCCGCGAAAATATGAAGATTAAGGGGGGATTCTGTCCCTTCTGCTACGGCAATGAAAGCAAGACGCCGCCGGAGATCCAAGCCTATCGGCCGAACCCGAACGGCGGCCCGCCGCCGCAGCGCGATACTCCGGGATGGACCGTGCGGGTGGTGCCGAACAAATTCCCAGCCCTGGGCATTGAGGGCAATCTGAACCGCCAGGCCGAGGGGATGTTCGACCGCATGAACGGCGTGGGGGCGCATGAGGTCATCATTGAGACCCCCGACCACAGCATGAGCATGGCAAATCTTCCGCCCAAGCGGATTGAGGACGTTCTGTGGACGTTCCGCGACCGCATCCTCGATTTGAAGAAAGATCGCCGGTTCAAGTACATCCTGATTTTCAAGAATCATGGTGAGGCGGCGGGGGCGTCGCTGGAGCATTCGCACTCGCAATTGATTGCACTGCCCATTTTGCCGATCAACGTGGTGCAGGAACTCGAAGGCGCGAAGCAATATTTTCTTTATAAGGAGCGCTGCGTGTTCTGCGACATCATCCGGCAGGAGATGGATATGGGCACGCGGGTGGTGGCGGAGAACGAGAATTTCCTGACGCTGGCGCCCTATGCTCCGCGCTTTCCGTTCGAGACCTGGATTCTACCCAAACAGCATGAATCAGCGTTTGAGAACTCTTCGTCACACATGTTCGAAAATCTGGCCCGGTCATTGAAAGACCTGCTGGGCAGAGCCGACCGGGTGCTCGACAATCCGCCTTACAATCTGGTGATCCACAGTTCTCCGGCGCAGGACCCGACTAACGACCACTACCACTGGCACATCGAGTTCATGCCCAAGCTGACCAAGACGGCGGGATTTGAATGGGGCACGGGTTTCTATATCAATCCCACGCCGCCGGAAGAAGCGGCGAAGTTTCTGCGCGAGGCGAATGTGGAAGAACCGGCGCCGGCATCGGCGGGGTAAGCCGGGATTCGATTTCCAGGGGTACCATCGGAAGATTTCGATCGGAAGGGTTCGATCTGAAGATTTCGTTGTGAAAAAGGGGCACGGCGACCGCCGTGCCCTTCCCAGTTTAGCTTGCAGAGAGAGAGAAAGGCCTGCGAGTTCTCACCGGCCTACCTGACGACAGGATAGGCTTGTGTACGCGGCCCATTTGTCACGGAAATGTAAAAACTCCTGCCAGGAGTTGAGCGTCGTTCGTTGACGCCGGTTTGCTTCGCTCACTACTATGGGCAGCGTCGAGGTGCTTCATGAAACGCTGGCTGCTCTGGTTGCTCTTGGCGGGATGGGCTTATGCCGGCCCTGCTGCATCGGCTCTGCCCGCCTCCACGCTGATTACGAACGTGCCAGGACGGACCACGATCAGCCTCAACGGAGCGTGGCACGCCATTGTGGATCCATTCGACAACGGCCGGTCGGGATTTTTTCGCGACGAGAAGCCGCGCAGCAAGGGCGATCGGGTGGAGTACAGCTTTGACGCGTCGCCGGTTCTGAATGTTCCGGGAGATTGGAATACGCAGCGCGAACAGCTGATGTTCTACGAAGGGCCGGTGTGGTACCGGCGCGAGTTTAATTACCACAAGCGCGCGAATGAGCGCGTCTTCGTCTACTTCTGCGCCGTTAATTATCAGGCCACCGTTTATCTCAACGGGGAAAAGCTGGGAGCACACGAAGGTGGATTCACCGCGTTTGATTTCGAGACGACTTCGATTTTGCGCGACGGCGAAAATGTTCTGATCGTCGAGGTGAACAATGCCCGCCGCGCCGACGCCGTCCCGGCGCTGAAATTTGACTGGTGGAATTATGGCGGGATCACCCGCGATGTGATGCTGGTCGAAGTGCCGGCAACGTTCATTCAGGATTACTCGATTCAGCTGGATCGCGGTTCAAACCACGAAGCTTCTGGCTGGGTGCAGTTCAACGGGCCGTTGATCAAGCACGAAGTCACAATCCAGATTCCCGAGGCAGGGATCGAGATTAAGACTTTGACTACGCCGACTGGTTATGCCGCCTTCCACTTCGATACGAACGTAGCCATGTGCCGGACAAAACCGAAGGGAAAGTGTGAACCGCTGCAGTTGTGGTCGCCCGACCATCCGAAGTTGTACCACGTGATCGTTTCGGGCGAGGGCGACAGCGTGGCCGATGATATTGGCTTTCGCACGATCGAGGTGCAGGGCGCGAACATTCTGCTAAACGGCAAGCCGATTTTCTTGCGCGGCGTCTCCATGCACGAGGAAGCGCCGTTTCGCGAGGGGCGCGCTTTCAGTGCGGAAGATGCGCAGACTCTGCTGGGGTGGGTGAAGGAACTGGGATGCAACTTCGTCCGCTTTGCGCATTATCCGCATAACGAGAATGAGATTCGCCTGGCCGACCGCCTGGGGTTGATGGTCTGGTCAGAGATTCCGGTCTATTGGGATATTGACTGGTCGAATCCGGCGACGCTGGCCAATGCCGAAGCGCAACTGCGCGACGAGATTGCCCGTGATCATAATCGGGCAGCGGTGATTTTGTGGTCGGTGGCGAACGAAACTCCGGTGAAGCCGGAGCGCCTGGTGTTTCTTACGCAGCTGGTAAAAGATGCGCGGGAACTTGATTCTACGCGGCTGATTACGTCTGCGATGAATCCCACGGAGAACACCGGTGATGAGCGGACGCTGAACGATCCGCTGGGAGACGTGCTCGACGTGGTCGGGCTGAACGAGTATTTAGGCTGGTACGGCGGGCGCCCAGAGGATGCCGACAGAATGCAGTGGAAAACGAAATGGACGAAGCCGCTGATCGTCAGCGAATTTGGCGGCGGGGCAGTATTCGGCCGGCGCGGCGACGCGGATGAGGTCTGGACGGAGGAATATCAGGAGAACGTGTATCAGCACCAACTGGGGATGGTCGAGCGCATGCCCAATCTGGCGGGGATGACACCGTGGGTGCTGATGGATTTTCGGTCGCCACTTCGCATGCTTCCTGGCGTGCAGGATTATCACAATCGCAAGGGGCTGATTTCGAATCGGGGACAGAGGAAGCTGGCGTTCTATACGCTGCAGAAGTTCTATAGGAAGCTGGCGGAGGCGGGGAAGTAGCTGAAAGTCGTTGGCCGTTAGTCGTTGATCCTTGGCTTACCAAAAGCGGCTAACGACTAACGACCAGCGGCTAACGACCGCGATCAGCCCTGTGTACGGTCCTGGACTTCGTCGTTCCAGGCCATTTGGATGGCTTCGAGTTTGCCTTCGTTTGAAGCTTTGGGGTCGCCGGCGAAGTTGGGCAACTCGGTGACGTAGCGGTGCAGATCGGTGAAGCGCACGGCGAGCGGATCGAGTTCGGGGTGAGTTTCGGAGAGCAGAACCCCGATGTCCCAGGCATCGTCCCAGGTGAGTTGCTTAGCCATTCCTCAAGTGCTCCTTTTCTCAGTGTTCCTCAGAGACGTAATTGCGGTTCCACGCAGGAATCTCGACGACTACCTTGCCGGGCTTGGTGATCTGCGCCTGGCAGCCGAGACGCGAGTTTAACTGGAGATCGGCGGCCATGTCCAACCGGTCGGCCTCGTCGTCGTCCATGGGAGAAAGATTCTCGGCGCCTTCCTTCACCCAGATGTGGCAGGTGGTGCAGGCGCAGTTGCCGCCGCAGGCATGGTCGAGCGTGACGCCGAAGTTCAGGGCAATGTCGAGCAGCGACTGCTCTTTGCCATGATCTGCGTAGGGCAGCTTTCCGTTTTCAAACTGCACGGTCTTGCCTTCGGGCAGGAACGTGATCTGCACTGCATTTTCTGCGAGCTTGTTCTCGCCGGGCGCGTCTTCGATCAAGGTGCCGGCTCCCTCCGTTTTTTCTTCTGACATTTCAACCTCAATCTGTTGTCATCCTGAGCGAAGCGAAGGACCTATGTAGTTCTAGCGAGTTGCATAGGTCCTTCGCGGCACAGAACGCCGCTCAGGATGACAACGCTAATCATTCGAATTCTGCTTTCGCCATGGGATGCGGGGCCGTCGGGCCTTCGCCCAGGTCCGTATCATCCATGTTCTTGCCTCTGAGTGCCGATGAAACGGCGGTGTCCATCATCAATTCCGCCAAACGCATCGTGCCCTGGTTCAGGGCGTCGATGGCTTTGCGGATCGCCTGATAATCTTCTTCGGCATTTACGGCGACCAGCGACTTTTCCATTCTTCGCGATCTGTTTCTTTTCGTCGTTGTTGAGTTGTCCCCAGGCCGCGCTCTTCTTGCCCCTTTCCAGCGCGGTGAGGATGGTTGAGGTTTCGGCGCGCGCTTCGATCAGCTGGCGTCGGCGGAAATCTTCTTCCGCATTGTCGAAGGAATCGAGAATCATGCCTTCGACCTGTTCGTCGGTGAGGCCATAGCTGGGCTGGACTTGAATCTCGGCTTCTTTGCCGCTGCGTTGCTCGCGGGCGGAAACATGCAGAATGCCGTTGGCGTCGATCAGGAATTTGACTTCGACGCGCGGGATGCCGGCGGCCATCGGCGGAATGCCTTTGAGATCGAATCGCGCCAGCGATCGACAGTCCTTGGCGAGTTCGCGCTCGCCCTGCAGCACGTGAATCGCCACGTTGGTCTGACCGTCGATTTGAGTCGTATAGAACTGCGTGGCCGACGCGGGGATGGTCGAGTTGCGCAGGATGATTTTGTCGGTGACTCCGCCGGCAACTTCGATGCCGAGCGAGAGAGGAGTCACGTCCAGCAGCAGCATGTTCTCGGTGGCTTCGGATCCGCCTCCGAGGATGTTGGCCTGCACGGCTGCGCCCAGGGCCACGACTTCGTCGGGATTCAGATCGGTGTGCGGTTCGCGGTGGAATAATTCTTTCACCAGCGCGCGAACTTTCGGAATGCGGGTGGAACCGCCGACGAGCACGACTTCGTCGATCTGCTCCGGCTTCAGATTCGCGTCTTTCAGGGCCTGCTTGCAGGGGCCGACGGTGCGATCGATGACCGGCTGAATCAGTTGTTCATACTGACTCGCGCGTAATCTCGCGGCGGTAACGCTGGCCGCCGGGGAGTTCGATGTCGAGCTTGACCGAAGGCTGCGAGGAGAGCGCGATCTTGGCTTCGATGACGGCTTTGCGGATGGCTTGCACGGCTTCGGCGTTGCGGCGAAGATCGAGATTGAGGTCGCCGCGAATGTCGTCGAGGGCGATGGTGATGAGCAGGTTGTCGATGTCGTCGCCGCCGAGATGCGTGTCGCCGTTGGTGGCGATGACTTCGAAAATTCCGTCGTGCAGCTTGAGAATCGAAATGTCGAAGGTGCCGCCGCCGAGGTCGTAGACGGCGACGATGCCGTTCTGCTTTTTGTCGAGGCCGTAGGCGAGCGACGCGGCAGTGGGTTCGTTGACCAGGCGCAGCACTTCGAGGCCGGCGATGCGGCCGGCATCTTTTGTGGCTTGACGCTGGGCGTCATTGAAATATGCGGGAACGGTGATGACCGCCTTGGTGACCGGGCCGCCGAAGAAGCGCTCGGCACTGCGTTTGAGCTGGCGAAGAATGAGCGCGGAAATTTCCGGCGGGGTGAAAGTCTTGTCGCCGAGTTTGATGCGGAGGACTTCTCCCGGCTGCAGGTCTTCGGCGAGGCGGAAAGGGAAGAGTTTTAATTCTTCCTGAATGTCTTCGACGCCCCGTCCCATAAGGCGTTTAATGGAGTAGACGGCGCGCTCCGGCGTCTCGATCAGAGAGTTGCGGGCGGCGTTGCCGACGACGGGCTGGTTGTTGGCGTCGAGTGCGACCACCGAGGGAAGCAGATTCAGGCCGTCGTCGCCGGGGATGACGACAGGGGTCTCCCCTTGCATGAACGCCACGAGGGAATTCGTGGTGCCGAGGTCGATACCGACGATGCGATCAGTAGCCATTGAATCAATTAGTCATTGAATCATTGAATAATCACTCAATTACTCAATCTTTCATTTCCTCCAGCGCGGCATTTACATCTCTTACCAGGTTGCGGATGTAGTTCCGGCGGTTCAGCACATCCACCATTTTGCCGGTCACTTCCGCGCGCTCCGCGGCGGATGTCTCGGGGCCGCGGTCGATCAGGCGATCCCAAGCTTTCCAGTAGGTCTGCAGTTCGCGCAAAAGCGCTTCGTGCTTGGCTTCGAGCGAGAGCTTCGCTTTTCCAATTTCTTCGAATAGCGCGGGATCGTCATCGCCGACCTTCTTGTTCATGCGCAGTTCTTCCAGTTGCATGTTCAGCTCGAAGACTTCTTCGAGCAAATCGGGCGGGAACGATCTGTTTCTTGATTTCGCCGGTGGCGCGGGCGTGTTCGGTGGCGCTCTTGGACTGTTCTTCCAACACCACGCCTTCGAGGTGCAAAAGATATTCCGTGCGCTTGATGGGATCCTTCAAAGTGCGGTAAGCGTCATTGAGCAGGGAACTTTGTTCCAGGCTCCATTCCTGCTCGCGGCTTCCGGCGCTGGCGTTGAGGTCGGGATGAAGCTTGCGGCTGAGTTCGTAGAAGTCGTTTCCAGAGCTGTGACGTCGAGATTCAGTTTGGGCGGCAAACCGAAGAAAGTGAAATAGTCGACGGGAACCGGGGGCTGTACCTTGCCGCAGGATTCACAGAAGTGCGCGGCGCGCATGGATCCACACGACCAGCAGGAGTGCGTGTCCTCCGGCAGGGGCTTGGCGCCGATCGTGGTGAGTGCGGACTTGGTGGTCAACTTCTCATTCCTTGTTTCACGCATGCGGGCTAAAGCCTGCGTTGCTCGCGGCGATTGTCTCGTGGCGCAGCGTTCGCGGGCAGGAGTGCCCGCGCCACACAGGCTCAGGCGGAGAACGATGTGCCGCAGCCACACGATTTCGATGCCTGGGGATTCACGAAGACGAAGCCCTGTCGCATCAGCGTTTCCTGATAGTCCAGGGTCATGCCGTGCAGGTAGATAAACGACTTCGGGTCGACGAAAACGCGCACATCGCCGAACTGGAAAATGCGGTCGCGCTCGCGGGGCTGCGTGTCGAACCGGATGTTGTAGCTCAGGCCGGAACAGCCTCCGCCCTGCACGCCCAGGCGCAGGCCGCCCTGCTCGGGCGAAATGCCTTCCTTGGCCATGGCGCTGCGCACCTTGGCCAGGGCTTTCTCGGTGACGAGAATGCCTTTGGCGGGCGCTTGTGCGGGTTGCGTGGTTTCCGTTGCCGTTGTCATCGATCTTTAATGTATCCCTCAGCGGGTAGAGCCGTCGAGATTCGTGGTCCTGTTGGGCGCGGCTTAAAGCCGCGCCCTTTCAGAGCCAGGGGCTAAAGCCCAATTGATTTTACCGACTCTACGCGGCGCTAAAGCGCCGCTCTTCCACGGTGTTCTTCAACCGGGCCCTTCACGTCGCTCTCCACGGGGCTCTTTCAGGGCGTCCCTCGAACAGGCTCCTCGAGCGGGCTCTTCCGTGGCGCTCTTCCGTTACTTCGCTTCGGCAGCTACCGGTTGCGCGGCTTCCTGCTTTTTCTTCCAGTCGCCGATGGCGGCTCGGATGGCGTCTTCGGCCAGCACGGAGCAATGGATCTTGACCGGAGGAAGCGAAAGCTCCTTCACGATGTCCATGTTCTTGATGGAAAGCGCTTCGTCCACGGTTTTGCCTTTGACCCACTCGGTGGCGAGCGAGGACGAGGCGATGGCCGAGCCGCAGCCGAAGGTCTTGAACTTGGCGTCTTCAATGACGTTGGTTTCACGGTTGACCTTGATCTGCAGCTTCATGACGTCGCCGCATTCGGGTGCGCCGACCAGGCCGGTGCCCACGTCGGTGCTCTGCTTGTCCATGGAACCGACGTTGCGGGGGTGGTTGTAGTGGTCGATGACCTTGTCGCTGTATGACATGTTTTTCTCCTGAACTCTGGATGTCTCTCAGGGGCTAAAGCCCCGTCAAGATTTGACCTCAGCGGCGCGGCTGAAGCCGCGCCCTTTCAAAGCCTTCGTTTTAGTGCGCTTCTCCTGCCCACTTTACGTCTTTCAGGTTGATGCCTTCTTTCGCCATTTCGTAGAGCGGAGACAATTCACGGAGACGTTCGACGGTCTCGATGACGCGATCGGCAACGTAGTCGACTTCGGCTTCGGTGTTGAAGCGGCCGATGCCGAAGCGAATCGAGCTGTGCGCCAGGTCGTCGCCGGTGCCGAGAGCCTTCAATACATACGATGGCTCAAGCGTGGCCGAGGTGCAGGCCGAACCGCTCGATACGGCGATGTCGTTGATGCCCATCAGGAGCGACTCGCCTTCGACGTAGGCGAAACTGATGTTCAGGTTGCCGGGCAGACGATGCTCCATGGAACCGTTGATGTAAGTTTCGTCGAGCCGATTCATGATGCGGTCACGCAGGCGATTGCGCAGGCCGGCCAGGCGGCAGGATTCCTTGGGCAGTTCTTCCTGGGCGATGGCGCAAGCCTTGCCCAGGCCGACGATTCCGGGAACGTTGAGCGTGCCGGAACGCATGCCGCGCTCGTGGCCGCCGCCATCGATGATGGCCGAGATCTGGACGCGGGGATTCTTGCGGCGAACATACAAGGCGCCGACGCCCTTGGGGCCGTAAAGCTTGTGGCCGGTGATCGACATGACGTCAATGTTCTGCTTGTTCACGTCGACCGGAACTTTGCCGATGGCCTGTACCGCGTCGGTATGGAAGATCACGCCGCGCTCGCGACACAGCTTGCCAATTTCTTCGACGGGTTGCAAAACGCCGATCTCGTTGTTGGCCGCCATGATCGTGACTAGGATGGTCTTGTCGTCGATGGCGCGCTTCAGGTCGTCGAGATCGATCAGGCCGTCCTTCTGGACGGGCATGTAGGTGACGCGGTAGCCATATTTTTCCAGGCGCTTGCAGGTGTCGAGCACGGCCTTGTGCTCGGTGACCGCGGTGATGATGTGGTTGCCCTTCTCGCGGTACATTTCGGCGACGCCCTTGATGGCGAGGTTGTCGCTCTCGGTGGCGCCGGAGGTGAAGATGATTTCTTTGGTGGTGGCGCCGACCAGTTTGGCGATGCGCTCGCGCGCGGTTTCCACGCCTTCTTCGGCGGCCCATCCGAAGGAGTGATTGCGGCTGGCGGAGTTGCCGAACTTCTCTACGAAGTAAGGCAGCATCTCTTCCAGCACCCGCGGATCCATCTGGGTGGTGGCGTGGTTATCCATATAAATAGGAAGCTTCACGCCCTTGGCGTCGGGGTGGTGGGACTGCGTCAGTGCCTGGGGGATCTTAACGTCGGTGCTCATGAATTGCGTCTCCTACTGGTTGAATCTTTCTCGTTAGCTCTTTTGATGAATCTCTTGTCCCTTGCGCTTCAGCCGATCGTGACCAACTCGGCCAGTTTAGGTTCGTCGCTTCCGGCTTCTTCCGGTTCTTCCCGCATGTGCGAAATCTTGATGCGCTTCAACACGGCTTCAATACTGTCGTTCACCTTGCGCAGCGGCTCGCGAATATTACAGCGGTCGCTCTGGTCGCAGTTTCCGCGAACGGTGATGCAGGATGTAATGAACAACGGGCCGTCGATGGCCTGAATCACTTCGAAAGCCGAAATCGTGTGGGCGGCGCGGGCCAGCGTGTATCCGCCGTTGGTGCCGTGCTGGGACTGCAATAGACCGGCCTTGGCCAACCGCTGCAGAATCTTGGCGAGCGCCTCGGGCGGAATTCCAAAGGCATCGGCCACATCCTTGGCGCTGCGCGAGCCCTCGGTGGAGTGCTCGGCGAGATGCTTCATCGCCATCAGCGCGTAGTCGGCTTTCTTGGTGAGCTTCAGCAACTGGTTTCCTCTGTAAGAGCCTGCAAACAGGGCCGGGTCAAATTCCGACCTTTTCTGTCGCAATTCAATTCTACGACACCGACTCAGTTGGTAGCAAGCCCGCGCAGGCAGATGCCAGAAAAGGAGGCTTAACGGTAAGTATCAACAACTGAATGGCTTATATCTGTGCGACGATTTTAGTCGGAGATCGTAAGCGAACCGAGACGGGCCTAGCTGCCCGCCGGTTTGTTTGGCCGGGTTACAAATTTACGACAGCGTAACGCAGGGGACTTGACAACGAGCCAAGCCGGTCTAAAATGGCGGGAATTCCGGCAAAAACGGCGCTGCGCAATTGTGTGTTTCTTGAGGGAACCTTCCGGATTTATGACCCCAAAGCCGCCCGCTCCTCCTCCAGCCCCTGAAGCCAAGCAGCCTTGCAAGCATCCGCGCGTGCAAATCGTTGGCCGGGACGAGGATTCGGAGTTCGTCGAGTGCAAGGAATGCGGCGAAGTCTTCGAGTCCAGCGAATTCAAGGATATGAATATCGAAGAGCGAACGCAGGAAAGCGAGATCTGATCGTTTTCTCGTTGTCGTGAGCAGCACGGTGACCATGGTAATCGCGACCTTTGGATTCAGCTTGTTTCGCACGAAAATCCCCTGCTAGTGTCGAGCCACGGGGGGCGTGTATTGAGACACGGCCTCCATATCTCTTATGGCCATGGTCGCCCTCGTCGTCGACGACTCGATGCTGATCCGCTATACCGTTTGCCGGTTTCTGGAGCAGCGCGGATTTGCGGTGGAGTGTGCCACCAACGGGCTGGAAGCGCTGGAACTGCTGGCTCACGTCCGGCCCGCCGTGATCGTTACCGACATGCAGATGCCCAAGATGTCGGGGAGCGAATTGATCACAGCGCTGAAGAGCAAGCCGGAGACGACGGAGATTCCCATCATTATTCTCGCGGGCCGGGGCAGTGGCTTCGACAAGTCTGAGAAGCGCGCGAGTTCTTCCATCTACAAAGATATTGACATCGAAGCGCAACTGGCCAAGTCCTTGGATGAGCTGTTCGGCGAGGCCGGCCGCGGGCACGCGGCGGGGAACTGAGTGGATCAGCAGAGTTTCTGTTCCGCGGGTTGCTCAGCGTAATTGCAGTCCAGCTTCTGCCGAGAAATCCATCGCAGCAAAATCTTTCAGCAAAAACTTCGGATAGGCAGCGGCGGCGATCATGGCTGCATTGTCAGTCGATAGCGGGCGCGAGGGGAAGTAGACGGGCAGGCCTTGCTTCGCTCCCTCGCGTTCAAAGGTCTGCCGTAATTCGCTGTTGGCGGCAACCCCTCCGGTGACGAACAGCGTGGCCACATCGTAGGCCCGAGCCGCGGCCAGGGTCTTTCCCACGAGATCGTCGACAATCGCGCGCTGGAAGGATGCGACCAGGTCGAGCGTGGGTTGGTCGCAATGGGCGAGGTAATCCTCGAGCTTGGGCTTGGCGATGTTCAGTAACGCCTTACGGCGCGCTTCGACGGCGGCGCGCATATCGTGAGTCTCAACGTAGCGCAGGATGGCCGTCTTGATCCCGCTGTAAGAAAAATCGAAGCGGGGATGGTCGGCTGCAGAATGAAGTTCGACTGCCTTGCCATCCTTTCGGTCACGGCGATCGCGGTGCTTGATCTGGGCGGGAGGAAATTTTATGGCCTTGGCGTCGCCATGGGGAGCAAGACGATCGATGACGGGGCCGCCGGGATATCCCAGGCCGAGAAGCTTGGCAACTTTGTCGAAGGCTTCTCCGGCAGCATCATCACGAGTGTGGCCGATATTCTCGTAAGTCCAGGAGGAATCCTGTTGCGCGGCAAGATAGAGATGCGTGTGTCCGCCGGAGACGACCAGGGCGAGCACGGGGAATTGCAACTCGTGACGGCCCTTCTGACGCTCTTCAAGTAGTACCGCGTGGATGTGGCCTTCGATATGATTGACGGCAATCAGCGGCTTGTCGAGGGCGAACGCCAGCGCCTTGGCATAGCTGATGCCGACGAGCAGTGCTCCAGCGAGGCCGGGGCCCTGTGTGACGGCAATGGCGTCCACGGAATCGTAGGTATGCTGGGCTTCGGCGAGCGCCTGGCGCACGACGGGCACGATGGCGCGAAGATGCTCGCGCGAGGCCAGTTCTGGCACGACTCCGCCGTAGGGCTGGTGAGTGGCGAACTGCGAGGCGACGACGTTGGAGATGACCTGCTCGCCGGAACGCACCACGGCCGCTGCGGTCTCGTCGCAGGAACTCTCGATGCCGAGGATGAAGGCGCCGGGCATGTTCCTATATTATTCGAAGTCTCATGGCGGACTTGCTGCAACACGTGCGGGAATCGGGATTTCCTTACCCGGATCGGCTGATCCACTTGTTCGTCGGTGGCTCAGAGTTGCATGGAGCCAAGGTTCACGGCACCGACGATCTCGACATTTATGGCGTCTATATCGAGCCGCCGGAGTTGGTTCTTGGGCTTGAGTCCATGCCGCACTTCGTGTGGTCCACGGCCGGGAACGACCGGCGTAACGGCCCGAGTGACGTGGATATCACGCTCTACTCGCTGAAGAAGTGGGCGGGACTGGCGTGTAAAGGGAATCCCACGGCGTTGCACTTCCTATTCGCTGAAGGCGTTCTTCGCGACGCGATCTGGGCAGAAATTGTGCGGAACAAGAGTGTTTTTCTCGCCCGAATCTTTGTGAAGCCGTTCTTGGGATTCGCCGACGACCAACTCAAACGCATGACTGGAACGAAGGGGCGAGGCAAGAAAGGACAGCGTCCGGAGATCGAAGCAAAATACGGTTATGACGTGAAGGCGGGCATGCACACGCTACGCCTGCTTTATGAGTGCAAGGAATTACTTTCCGAGGGCGGGATTACGCTGCCTCGTCCCGAACGGGATTTTCTGATCCGCGTACGGACTGGCAAATATTCAATGGACAAGGTTGTCGCGATGGCGCAGAAGCTTTTTGCGGAATGCGAGCAAGCCGCGAAATCATCGCCGCTACCGGAGCGAGTTGATCGCGCTGCAATATCTCGCCTCTTGACGGATTCTTATCGCAAAGCATGGAACGAGCGTTAGAAAGTGAATGTTCTGCGAGCGGTATGATGGAATCTGAATCGTGAAGACTCTTGCCACCTCGATCGTGCAAACCCTGCGCCAGCGCGGCTTTCGGGCTTACCTGGTGGGGGGATGCGTGCGCGATCTTTTGCTGGGGCGGGAGCCGAAGGATTACGACGTGGCGACGGACGCGACGCCCGAGCAGGTCATGGGGATTTTTCCCGAGACTTATGCCGTGGGAGCGCAGTTCGGGGTCGTGCTTGTACCGGTGGCAGAAAGAGACGTTGCGAGCAACGTCTCTACGGAGAGTGCTTCGAAGTCTCATGCCATTGAGGTCGCGACATTTCGTAGTGATCTCGGATATTCCGACGGGCGGCATCCGGATGAAGTGCGTTTCAGCGGCGATCCGCGGGAAGATGTGGCGCGGCGCGACTTCACCATCAACGGCATGCTGCTCGACCCCCTCGGCGCTCAGACGCCTGGCGAGGTGCTGGATTTTGTGGGCGGGCGGAAGGATCTGGAAGCGGGAATCATCCGCACGATCGGCGATCCGGAACGGCGCTTTGGCGAAGACAAGTTGCGGATGCTGCGCGCCGTGCGCTTTGCCGCGCGGTTCGAATACACGATCGAGGCGGCGACGTTTGCAGCAATACAGAAACTGGCTCCGCAGATTGAGGTCGTATCGCGCGAGCGCGTGCGCGACGAACTGACGCGCATGTTGACCGAAGGGCATGCCCGGCGGGCGTTTCTGTTGCTGGATGAGAGCGGATTGCTGAAGCACGTGCTACCGGAGATTTCAGCGATGAAGGGAGTGGCGCAGCCGGCGGAGTTTCATCCTGAGGGCGATGTATTTGTGCACACGCTGCTGCTGTTGGAGAACCTGCCGAAGCCTTGTTCGCTGACACTGGCGTGGGGAGCGCTGCTGCACGATGTTGGCAAGCCTCCGACGTTTCGGGTGGCGCCCGACCGCATTCGGTTCGATGGCCATGTCGAAGTAGGCGTGAAGATGGCGGAGGAAATCTGCCGGCGCTTACGATTTTCGAACGACGAAACCGAGCAGATCCTGGCGCTGGTAGACAATCACATGCGCTTCGGCCACGTGAGCCGCATGAAAGAATCGACGCTGAAAAAATTTCTTCGCATGCCGGCGTTCGAGGAACATCTGGCGCTGCACCGGGCGGACTCGCTCGCCAGTCATCGTAATCTCAGTACATACGAATTTGTCCTGCAGAAGAGAGCAGAGATTCCGCCGGAGAAGATGCGTCCTTCACCGTTGGTCACGGGTGAAGACTTGATCGCAGGGGGACATGTTCCGGGGCCAAAATTTCGCGAGATCCTGAGCGCGGTGGAAGATGCACAGCTTGAAGGGCGATTGACGGGGCGCGATGCGGCGCTGGAATTTGTGCGTCGTGAATTCCCGGCATGAACTGGTCCACACGTAGACTGCGAGCCCGAGCGCGACCGCAATGCTAGAATCGAGACTTCGCTGGTTAGGCGCAGCGAGTTTTGAGACGAGGGACGGCATTTGGAACAAGCGGGTTCAGGGCTGGAAAAAATTGTTGCGCAGTCTTTGCGACTGGTGCCGCGGGATGAGGCTCCGCTCATGGCCTGGCCGGTGGTGTGCGGTTCAGCCGTGGCCGAGCGCACGCGTGCTCTGAGTTTCGAGGACGGAGTGCTGCGTGTGGAAGTGGCCGGGCCGGGATGGAAAGCCGAACTGCAGGGGCTGGCGCCACGATATCTGGCGATGATCAACCGATATACCGCCGGTCCGGTTCGCAGAATAGAGTTCGTCGTGAGTCGTGCCGACGGCGCAGACAAGGATCGCTAGAATCAGATTTCTTATCCCATGAAAGTTACCGAAACAGATGTGGCGTACGTCGCAGATTTGGCTCACCTGGAGTTGACTGAAGAAGAGCGCGCAGGGATGTTGCGCGACCTGAATTCCATTCTTGAATACGTCGACCGACTCAATGAACTCGACACTTCGGATGTGCCGCCGATGGCGCAGGTTTCCGACCGTTACGGTGTGGATGAAGCCAAGCAGGGCAGCGAACGATTTGCCTATGCGACTCGCGAAGATGTGCCAGAGGGATTACGCAAGTCGTTGCCGCATGCCGAAGCGCTGGCGAACGCACCCGATGCGGACGAAGATTTCTTCCGGGTTCCGAAAGTGATTGAACGATAAAGCCGCAGCACGTTCAACGAACAGAACATGGATTTGAAGGAACTCACCATCGACACCGCCCGTACGGCCGTGCAGGAGCGCAAAACCAGCGCGCTCGCGCTGGCTGAGGCGTACTACGCCCGCATTCAGAAGGAAGATGGCCAGATTGGCGCGTTCTTAACTCTTTCGAAAGAGCGCGCTTTGGAGCAGGCGGACCGCATCGACCGCTTGGCGGCAGAGGGCAAGACGTTGCCGCCCTTAGGCGGCGTGCCGGTCGGCATCAAAGACGTGATGAGCACGCGCGGCCTGCGTACGACGGCCGGTTCGAAGATTCTGGAAAACTATATTCCTCCGTACGACTGCACTGCCGTGGCGCGCTTGGAAGCGGCGGGCGCGGTGGTGCTGGGCAAAATGAACTGCGATGAGTTTGCCATGGGCTCGTCGAATGAGAATTCCGCGTATCATCCGGTGCGCAATCCGCGCGGTCTGAACCGCGTGCCCGGAGGATCGTCGGGAGGTTCAGCAGCTGCAGTGGCTGCCGAAATGGTCGTGGTTGCCCTGGGGTCGGATACGGGCGGGTCGATCCGGCAGCCGGCTTCGTTTTGCGGCGTGGTGGGGTTGATGCCGACTTATGGACGCGTGTCGCGCTACGGGCTGATCGCGTTTGCATCGTCGCTCGATCACATTGGGCCGCTGGCGAAAACGGTGAAGGACGCGGCCATTGTGCTGCGCATCCAA
>CAWDBW010000022.1:0-13474 GCA_963800405.1 uncultured Acidobacteriota bacterium | reverse complement strand
ATGTTCTGTACGTTACTCCGTTCAGCGTTACGTATTGCTGTGGCGTTCATGGCCGATTCGGCCATCTGCGGGTTCGCCGTTGGTGCGGGATTCGCATTGATCGAAAACCTTTCCTACCTTCACCTGCTGAAGGGAGATGAAATCGGTATCTGGATCCTGCGCGGCTTTGGCACCGCCGTGATGCACGGAGGCGTGGCCGCGCTCGGCGCGATTATTTCCGCCTATTTGCTCGAGAGCCGGCAGTGGCGCGGCGTGCGCCTTTTTGCTCCCGGCCTGCTGACGGCAGTTGTGCTTCACTCTTTGTTCAATCAGAATTTGCAATTTCCCGTAGCCTCGATGCTGGCGGCGGTCGTGGGCCTTCCGTTGATCCTCGGCGCCGTGTTCTACTTCAGCGAACGCTCCCTGCGGCGATGGCTGGGGGGAAAGATGGACCGCGACATCAACGTTATCAATATGATTGGCTCTCAGGAGTTCCAGCAGACGCGGGTTGGCGCTTACCTGATGTCATTGCAGGAAGCCTTCCCGCCGGAACTGCGCGGCGACATGCTGTCGCTTCTCTACTTGACGACCGAACTCAGCGTGCGCGCCAAGAGCGATCTCATGCTTCTGGAAGTCGGCCTGGAAGTTGCACCCGACCCTGAGCTAAAGAGCCTGTTCGCGGAGTTGCAGTATCTTGAGAAAAGTATCGGACCCATTGGAATGCTGGCGGTCCGTCCACTGCTCTCGCAGACTCCGCGCGATTTATGGGAGATGCATCGCCTGGGCCAGGGGCTGCGCTGAGGTTGAGCAGCTTGCTGCCGGAAAACCGGCGTAACATCCCATCGTTCGCTGTATCATGATGAACCGAGGATCAGGAAAGATGAATCCCGAAGGCGAGATCACCGGCCTGCTTACCGCCTGGGGCAAAGGCGACCAGAATGCGCTCAACGAACTGATGCCGCTCGTCTATAACGAACTGCATCGCATGGCGCGACGTGCCTGGAGCGGGCAAAATCAAGGCAACACTCTGCAGCCTACGGCGCTGATCAATGAGGCGTATCTCAAACTGGCCGGCTCCGCGAATGCTTCGTTTCAAGACCGCCGCCATTTTTTCGCTGTCGCCTGCACCGCCATGCGGCAGATCCTGGTGAATCATGCCAAGAGCCGTCAAACCGGAAAACGCGGCAGCGGGCAATTCGTCTTGTCGCTCGAGGACGTGCAGCCCGCAGTGAACCAGGAGGCTGCCGAGGTTGTAGCTCTCCATGAAGCGCTCGAACGTCTGCAGGCCATTGACGAGCGCAAAAGCAGGGTTGTCGA
This sequence comes from uncultured Acidobacteriota bacterium, assembly GCA_963800405.1. Taxonomy (GTDB): domain Bacteria; phylum Acidobacteriota; class Terriglobia; order Terriglobales; family Acidobacteriaceae; genus Sulfotelmatobacter. The sequence goes on along the minus strand of CAWDBW010000022.1, from coordinate 12,178 downwards.
GATGCGTTACTTCGGCGGCTTGAGTATCGAGGAAACGGCCGAAGCCCTGGGCGTATCCGTGATTACTGTAAATCGCGACTGGCGGCTGGCGCGTACATGGCTGATCCGCGAGATGGGCGGCGGAGGGTCATGAGCCCACAAGCCGATTGGGAAGAAATCGAACGCCTGTTTCACGCCGCGATCGATCTACCGGTCGATGAGCGCCAGGCTCTGCTCGCGTCCGCCAGCGCCCCGGTCAGGGCAGAGGTCGAATCGCTCCTCAAAGCCGACGGCGAAACGTTCTTCGCCGCGCCTCCCGCTCATCTCGCTGCCGACCTGGTGGAGCATCAACCCGGCGCCCTTACGGCGGGCCAGCGCATCGGCAAGTACGAGATTGAATCCCTGATCACGATCGGCGGAATGGGCGAAGTGTATCGCGCACATGACCCCTCAGGAATCCCGGTCGCGTTGAAGATCCTGCGCCGCCATCTGGTCGCGAGCCCGCATGCCGTGGCCCGCTTCGAGACGGAAGCCCGCGCCGCCTCCGCGCTGCACCATCCCAACATCGTCACGGTTTTGGAATCCGGAGACTCGCCCGCGGGAATGTTCATCGCGATGGAATGGGTTGAGGGCCGCACCTTTCGCGAAACCCTCAATGCCGGCGCTGTGGATGCCGCACAGGCCCTTGATTGGGCTCGACAGGCCGCCCGCGCCCTGGCTGCCGCGCACGCCGCAGAAATCCTGCATCGCGATATCAAACCGGAAAACATCATCATCCGCCCGGACGGAGTGTTGAAGGTCCTGGACTTCGGTCTCGCCCGTCTTGCCGGACCTGTGCGTCTGGAGATGAATTCTCGAGGCGCGTCCGGAACCATTTCCGGCACGCTCTCGGGCACGCTGCTCTACATGTCTCCCGAAATATTTCGTGGCGAGGTGGCCAGCAGCGCTGCGGACGTTTTTTCCCTCGGCGCATTGTTGTACGAGATGTGGACGGGGCAGCATCCTTTCGCGGGCGAAACGCCGCTGGACGTGTTCGAAGCCATTGAATGCCGCCCGGTCGCGGCGCCTTCCACGCTGCGCGCCGGTATACCTCCGGAAATCGATGCGCTGCTTCTGCGCATGCTCGATCGCGATCCGGCACTTCGGCCTGCAGCGGATGAAGTCTGCGGCGTACTCAATAGATTTTCAGCGAAAACATGAATTCATGATCGTCGTTCCCGTTGTCGTCGCGCGATGCCGCGAACCCCGCCGAGAACGTTGACTTCACCTGCGAGAACAACACCAGCCGGAAGTCGAATTGACCGCCGCCGTCCACGTAACCGCTGCGCTGGTCGCTGCCCAGATTCGTCCCCAGAGCCCCCGTGAACAGGGCCAGCCTTACCCAATTGCAATAAAGCATCGTAGAACCCAGATCGCGGAAGTGGTGCGGCGTAAGATCCCATTCACCCAGAGATTTCGCAAAGCTGTTGCCGCCGATCTGATCGATCTGCACGCCGGGAAAACTATAGTATTCGCGATAGCGGCTGGGGTCGCCCTTGTCAACCCAGTTGTTGCCGAAGGCGCCGAAATAAAAGTTGGCGAACGGATCGGTCGCGTCGCCGAACGCCTTGCCTGCCGACGAGCGGATCCAAAGCGACGAATTTCTGAGCGGGAGAAGATATCCGCGGCTGTATTCTCCCCACACGTGAGGAAATATCTTGGGGAACGTGTCGTCCACCTCACCGCTCATCTTCCACTGCACGCCGCTTTCGTCCTCGATCGCGCCCAGCGATTTTTGCAAATCCGAGTATGCCAGCTCCGCCGTAGCGCCGATAAACTGCGTGTGCACGGCGGTCACGTTTTGATAGTCAGGAAGCTGGTCCAGGCCGGAGTAACCGGCCAGGGTCATGTTCAGGTTCAGCGTGCGCTGCGAATCGTAAAGGAGGTTCTTCTTCTTCTCGCCGATTAACCCGAATCCGCGGCGTCCCACCTTCGTAGGCCCGAACAGATCGTAGAAATCCGCCCTGTTGAAATACGCGGACAGCTTCCAATCCCAATAGGAGGCCTCCAGTCCGAAATGGAATCGATCCCGCATCCCCGCGGATGAGCCGGGAGAATAAGAGAGCGTCGTCGTAATGTGGCTCAGCCCCAGGCTATCTCCGAAATCCAGGCGCACACCCCCAGCCTTCGCGTCCTCGTAGCCCTGTGGGATGGGATAGGCCGACTGCAGTTGGATGTGACGCAGAGGCCGGTAGTAGCCTGCGTAAGTACGCAGCTTCAGGTCGTCAATGTTGTTGCGCGACTGCAGCTTCCACGATTTCAATTCCGGATATTTCTCGACCACCGATTGTCCCAGGTAGGGAATCGCGTTAACGTCATCGATCACCCGAATCGGCAAACTCACAAGGCGAAATCCCTTGGCCGAATAATCAAATGCCGCCAGGGTTCCGTCCGGGAGCGGCAGCGGCCGGAAGAGCCCGGTCTCGGAGTTACTCAGCGCATCGAGCTTCTTGGTCTCCAGATCGAAACGAAACAGATTCGAAGCACCCGTCAGATAGGACGATCCGAACAGAACCTTGCCATCCGCCGAAAAGGTAAAGCTGTCTGGCGAATCGAACTGGAAATCGTACAGGACTTCGTGCGTCGTCTTGCCTGCCAGCAGGTCGGCGGTTTGGAATCGGACCAGCCGTTGGGTTGCCGTCTCATCGGTCAGCGCGCCGGTCAGTTGCGTGCCGTCCGGCGAAAGATCGAGATTGAAGAAATCGCTGGCATAGGGAAGCGTGTAAAGCACTCTCGGCGACTTGAACGGCGCCTCCAGGCGCACAATGCTGGATAGACCGTTGTTATGCGTCACTCCCCACAGTGTCCCGTCGGTGCGGCTGAAGACAAGATCGCCGAGCCGCATGTGGGGCCCGAGGAGGGTCGTCTTGCGGGTCTTCAAGTCGAAGACATACAAACTGCGCAGTCCATGCGATTCGTTGGTGGCAAAGAAGAGCCGGCGGCCGTCGGGATCGAAGGCCAGAGACGTGACATCGTAAATGCTGCCGCCCCGCACATCGGTCAGATGTTCCACCTGCCCGGAATCGAGATGAATGGCCGCCAGGTATGGCATGGGGCCGGTATGCCGGACAGCGACGTAAATCACATTGTCTTTCGCGTCGTAATAGGATCGCGAAATCGATCCCAGGATCTTCGGCGAGAGCGGCTTCACCGGCGTCACCGGATACTGCCGGATCAACTTCAGATTGGCCTCCTGCCAAGTGTGCTCGAATGCGATCCAGCGGCGCCACTCCTCGTGGAGCGAATCGCCATATACTTCGCGAAACTGCCTCTCGAAATAGGCGTGGCTCGTGCCGGTGCGGACGATCCATGAGGTAAGCTTGTCGGGACCATACTGGTTGGCCAGGTAGTTCATGAAGCGCGTCCCGTACAGATACGAATTCGCGCCCACCTGGAAATCTGCCGACGTTCCTTCCGACTCCAGGCCCACAACGTCGTACATGGGCTGCTGGTCGCGGACCTTGGCGCGAAACGTCATCTCGTCGTAGCCGCCCAGGGCGCGTCCCAGCCCGCCGCCCAGCCATGTCTCCATAAATACGGCGGCGCCTTCATGGAACCAGCGCGGCGAGTACACGCGCGGGCTGCCCAGAAAACTGTAGGGGATCGAGATCGGATCGTCGGTATTCGGCATGATCTTTCCGAAGAAGATCTCGCGGAACCTGGCATCGCGTGGGGCCGGCTGGTCACCCATCACGATGTGCATCATCTCGTGCTTCGACATTAACCCCATGCGCTCGGCCGAGGGCAGCGTCTCAAAGACTAGATTGAATGGCTCGATGCCGATCTGAATGAAATTGGTGGGGACAGTTCCGGCGCCTCCGTATCCGAAGTCGTCGAAATCCTGGATGAGGATGGTGATTTGGCCGTGCGGCTGGTAGCCGAATTTCTCTTTATAGAACTGCGCTGCGTTTTCCAGAGAGCGGATCAGCAGCGGAGCAAGATACTCGTGCTCGGGGGAGTAGTAGACGATCCGGAACTGCTTGGTTTCCTGGGTATAAAGCCGCGGCTCAGCACGCGCTGCAAAACCGCCCGCCAGCATCGCGCCAAGCAGAAGCGCGCCAATGCCTCCGGCGGACGTCAGTTTTCGTGCGAACTTGATCCTGCCCCCTTGCGTTGCCATCCATGAGCAGATTACCGCACTTCCGCAGGCTAAAGCCTGGTCTCAGGAATGGGCGCCCTCAACGCCATGCGGAAGGCGCCCGCTTCCCGAACGCTTATTCCGACTTGATCGCCATCTGAATATGGTCGCCAGTCAGCTGAAACGCCATGCCGTTCCTGATCTGATACATCATGCCGTTCTGAATTTGAAACATGTGGCCGTTATTCAGCTGAAACATCATGCCGTTCTGCATTTGAACCATCATGCCGTTTCTGATTTGAAACATCTGGCCGCTGACCAGTTGGTACATTTGGCCGCCGGCCAGATGCGTCAACACGCCGTTATTCAGCTGGTATAGCATGCCGTTCTGGAATTGAAGCCTCATGCCATTCTGCAGTTGGAACATCTGGCCGTTCTTGACCAGGAACAGTTGGCCGTGGACGAATTGATACATTTGCCCGGTCCTCAACTGGAAGAACTGGCCGTCCTGTAGTTCCGGCATTTTCTGGTTCTTCATCTGCTCGGTGGCCGCCTGCGTGGCCACTGGCGCATCGCCCGGTGTGACGGATGCGTCCGCCGGCTGCTCGGCGCGGTACACATCGCGCTTTCCGATTGCACCCTGTCCGTTACGCGTGGAAGCCGGAGGATAGATGCCGAGCCAATAGACCAAACCAGCAGCCACGACGACCGCGGCGCCTGCGAAAATCGCTAATTTCTTTGTATTCATGACCGTCCCCCTCGATTCTGGGCGGCGAACAGGAGTTCAGGATGGCCGCTCACTATGTATAACAAGATAGCCGCTCAATTCGTATCATGCACCAAAAATATAATTTCGGCCTGGCCAGCCACTCTGGACCCTCCGGCGTTCGTTCTCTATACTCAGCTCTTGAGGTCCACTGGGGGATGCGCATTGATGCGCGCTCGAATCAGGCCGGACCTTCCAGAACTCGAACGAGAAAGGCAGCTTCCCCATGATCCTCTCTACCCAAGCCCGCGCTGCGGCCATCGCCGCGTTGGCTCTCATCGCTACTGTCGGCTCTGTCGCACTTCAAGCCCAAACCAGCTTTTCCGATGAGGTCCTTTCCACTAAACCCATCGCCTTCTACCGGATCGACTCCACCTCCGGACAAAGTCAGGCCGGCAGCACCACCTACAAGGCAATTGGCTCTGCCGGCATTGCCCTCTCCGGGGCGCCTGTCGTCACCGCGAATGGCCGCTACCTCAAACTCGACGGAAAATCCGCCTACATCACGACTACGCAATTCGGTGGAGTCGGCGCCGCCGCAAGCATCATGGCCTGGGTCAACCTGGCTGAATTGCCCTCCAAGGCCGGCCATTTCTTTTACGTCGCTGGCGAGTCTGAGAACGGCAACGATCTCGACGTGCAATTCGAAACCGACGATACCCTCAGGTTCTATACCGAGGCCGGCGGCCATCTTTTATACACTCCCTCACCCAATTCGCTGATCGGCCAGTGGCATCAGATTGTTGCCACGCTTGACACAGCTACCCACACCCGCGTGCTCTATTGGGACGGCAAGTCCGTCGCCACCGATAAAGGCGGAGGCGAAGCCGGCAAGAAGAATGTCTTCACCATTGGCGAGAGTGTCGTCTTTACCGGCCGCTTCTTTCACGGCGCCATCGACGATGTAGCCCTCTGGAATCGCGCCCTCAAGTCCGCTGAGGTTGCAGCCATCTATGCCGCCTCCAGCGCCCCTACATCTTCGGCTCCGTCGAGCGCCCCGGCCCCAACCGCCTCTGGTCCCACACCAACCTCAGGCCCCTTCGCCACCAAAGCCACGGTCGAGATCGAAGATGCAAATGGCCCCGTCCATCTCAAGCGCGACGAGCAGATCGCCTATATGTTTCTCTCGGCTATTGAGGAGATCGAGCACGAATGCCAGCTCGACCTTCAGCACGCTTGCCCATTGGAGCAGATTCTGTCGGGATCGTATCCCATCGGAAGCCACATCGAGCACCTGAAGTTCAACCCCAACAAGACCGACCCCAACTACACCTACACCCTCAGCGTGAACGGAATGACCTGGGAAGCCCACGCCACTGCCAAAAAGCCGGGATTGAAAAGCTTCTGCTCATTTGCCAGAGACATCGGCATCACCACCGTCACCTACAGCAACTCCGGGCCCGCCAACTTCACCAGCACGGCATTGGGCAACCGTGGAATGGAAGGCGATTCCTTCGCAACTCAGTGACTCTGACTTCGATCGGCGTCAGGGCGCTCCCTTGAGTTCCGAGTGTGTCACCGCCAGCCGGGAAGTCGCACCATTTTCTTAAGGTGATGTTTGCGGGCATGTCCAGGCGGAACTCGAATTGTGTCCAGACAATGACCTGCGCCTCATGGAGAGAATCAGCCATGAGATTTTCATGCGGGACACGGAGTTTTTCAGCGCATCACTCGATTCCCGCGCGGCGCCGTCATCGGCCATGGGCCTTGGTCTTTCCAAAGCCCTTGGCCGAGAGGCAACCAACTTGAGATGTGGGCCACCAGCTATGCTATTGCTTCACTAGCTCCACTCGCCTGTTCAACGACCGCCCATCTTCCGTGTCATTCGACGCCACTGGCGCGTACGGCCCATCCCCATACGGCGCCAGCCGATCTGCCGCCACGCCATATTGGCTCGTCAACGCCTGCACCACCGCCGCCGCACGCCGCTTTGACAGATCCACGTTTGACGCCAGCACGCCCACGTTGTCCGTGTGCCCCACCACGTACACCTTCATCTTCGGGTCCTTCTGCAGCATCTTTGAAATCTGTTCCAGGGCCGCCTTCGACTCCGGCTTCAAATCCGCCTTTCCCGTGTCAAACAAAATCCCGTTCACCACCATGTGTCCGTTCGCCGTCAGCCCTGAATGCAGTGCCGCCGCATCCGCCACCACCTCCTGCTTCAGTTCCGTCTGCGTCAAAATTGTCTCTGTATAGTTAAAGCCCCAGTCGACCTGGATCAGCACATACGTCTTTCCCATGTGCGCCGTGAAAACTGACCCCGAGTCGAAGTCGAAGGTGTATCCCGCGGTGTGCAACGCCGTGTTGAGGTTCCTGACCACCTGCGGCAGGGTCGCCGTCCTCGGAAACTGGTAGGTGATTGTCTCGAGCGTGCCTTCCAGGTGAAGCTTGGGCTTGTTCGTGATCGGAAAGTCGAATGCGTCGTCGTCTTTCTTCGAGCACAGCGTAATGTAGCTTCCAGGGAATCGCGTCAGGATCGGTGAATCCTTGCAGCCGGCTGCGTCATTTTGCGCCCATCCGCCAACCGTGAATATCATTTCCACTGCCACTGCCAACGCCAAAAGAGCTCTCTTCATGAATTCCTCCAATGATCTGCATTCGCCCCGGACATGCAGGGAATTGCAACAGCGATAAGCAGGAAGGCGGGCAACAGGCGGTACAGTGAGACCTGTCGCAGGGTCGAACACTTACGAAGAGTCATGCATTCCCTCACGGTCCTCCGAGACTAACACAGCAATATCTGGGCTGGCCGAGGCAAACCGGCAATCGACAGCAGACCGAATTCTCCCCAGAGCCCTCCACCGGCGATACAATCCAGGGGAAGCCGCCCTCAAAAGGAAAACTCCGGTTTAAACCAACCGGGTGCAGGGCTCTGGCGCAGGGAATGACACGTCGCTTCGCAACCGCGGTTCTGGCCATGACAACAGCGCTGACACCGGCGTGCGCGCAGAGTACCAACCAGAACGATCCAGGCTCGGCGGGAGGCTTCAACAGCGATCCGGGTACTGCCATCCCCAGTTGTACAGCCGGGATAGGAGCTCAGCCTGGCGCGCAGGCGCCTTCCTATATCGACGAGCCCATCGATCAATTGAAAAAGATGGTTCCGGGACTAAGCGGAATCAGAATCGAAGCCGACAGCAACGCAAGGACTGGCACGCCTGCTGTGCCGGCGCGGGAAAAAACCCTATCCATCCTCAACCGAACCAGCGCCGTCATCGCCGATCTCCTTCACAGAATGCCGAACCTGATTGCGCGCGAGGACGTAAAAGAGCCAACCGATACGGTAATGGAAAACGACATGCCAAAGCCACGCGGAGGGGGATGGATCGCATCTCCCCAGCAGGGAATCCCGATTACGCATTTCAAAACCAGTGTTTACACCTACCGCATCGTTCACAAGGAAACGGCGGCGGGCGGCGACACCGTGGACGAGTTCCGGACCAATGCCCACGACCAGCCGATCGACGACTCCGCTCACAATGCCCAGCGACCTCTCAGTGTTGGCTTCGCGACCACGTGGCTCTACTTTTTGCCTGGCAATCTTCTGGAGTCCCGCTTTCGCTACCTGGGAGTGCAGAAGATCGGCAATCGCGAAACCTATGTCCTGGCCTTTGCGCAGAATCCCGTACACAACGGTGTACGCGTTGTCATTGAATCCAGTTACGGCCCTTGCTCAACCTCGATCCAGGGCGTGGCCTGGATAGACCAATCGACATTCCAGATGGTTCGCATGCAGACCGATCTCTTGACTCCTCTGCCCGGCATTCAAGTCAATCAGCTTCGCTCCATACTTGAATACGGCGCAGTCAGGATTCGCGCGCTCAATATAACCCTCTGGCTGCCGGCTGAGGTCGATACCCAATGGAAGACGGAGTACCGGGCCGGAGGAGAGACTCACCTGTATTCCCATTACAGACTGTTTCAATCGACGGCGAGAATCCTGCCCGCGAATGATAGCCCGGCCCCTTGATCGGCGCGGCAACCTTCAGCCGTTTGCTACTTTTTGCCGCTGTCTTTGAAGTTCAGCGCCATGTAATACGTCGTGTACGAGTGGTTGGTTGTCACATTCGTCAGGAACTGGCCGCCGCCGAAATAGCCGATGCCGCCTCCCAGGTTGAAATGCCCGTTCAGTTCATACCAGGAGTAGCTATCGATTTCCGCGCCCACATGGCGGCCGTGGTTGGTCTTGTTGTTCACGATCGCGCTGCCCGAAGTGTTGTAGATCGAGTCCAGCGCCTCAGCCGCCCAATCGTCCAGCCCCTGCACGGTGAAGGTGAGCCGCCGATGAGGCTCAACCGTAGCTCCTGCATGCACGGTTTCAAGGTTCTGCCAGCCAAAAAGGTCGGTAATGCCAAAGCGGTCGTGGGCTGACGGATAGATGGTGTCGAAAGTAGTGTGCGATGCATTCTGCGCCGGGTTGCTGTTGCCGGAGGCGTAGTCGTACTGGGCAAAGACCCGCGGCTTGGCCATCACATCGAGGAACTGGTATGCCACGCCCGCCTGTGCTGCCCAGGCTCGAATCGGCTGCGATCCCACCGTGCCGGTTTCCACGATCGCCTCGCCCGAGTAGTCGAGCGCCGTGTGGGCCTGCGCCTTTAAGCGCACGCCAAAAGCCTTCTCGTTCTCATGGCCGGTGGTCTTGGCGACGGCCGCTTCCACAACCTCTGCCGGCTGCACGCGCCAAAGAATGAACGGCTCCAGGTTCGAGTGCGGCACAAGAAAATCATCCACCCGGCCGTAGGCTCCATAAATGTTGTTGCCTTCCTGGTGCGGGCTCACGCCATAGCCCTGCGGCACCACAGCCGACGCGGCGAAGATGCCCAGGTGCTCGCGCTTCGCGTTCAGGTTCAGCACCGCCGCATCGTAGGATCGGCCCTGGTTGCGCCATTCGGAGTTGGACATGATGGTGTTGTTGTAGCTGATGAGTTGCCGGCCCACGCGCAGGCTGAACCAGTGCTGTTCGGGCGCGCCGATCTCGGCGTATGCCTCCTTCAGATCCCAGCGAACCGTGTTCGGCGGACCCAGCGGCGGGTTCTGGAAGCCCGCGCGGGCGTCCTGCACCTGCGCCGTTACCCGCAGCCAACTGGCCGCATGCAGATCCACCTGGAACCGGAAGCGGTTCAATAGATAGGAATCATCCGCGTTTGCCTTGAAGCTATTGTTGTCGTACGCTTCGTACCGGAATCGTTCCTCGGCCTCGAGATTGGCCCACCTGGGCAACTTTGCGTCAAGGCCGGTCAGCGGGGCAAAGTCATGAAAGTCATAAGGCGCCGGGTTGCCCGTGGTTCGAAACGCCGGGCCGTTCAGGAAGCTCAGTGGGTTCGATGCGGGCCCGGTGATGTAGGCGCCATTGTAAGCCGACGTCGCGTTTTGCGTGGTGATGTCGTCCTGCGCAGCCAGCGGCAGACCCGCCGCCAAGGTTAATAAAAAGAGCAAAATAAACATCGCTTGCGGCAGCCGGCGCAGCGTTGCAGGAGTAAAGGCAGTATGAACGTTCGGCACTTTGAATTCTCTTTCTGGTACCGCAAGGTAAATCGGAATTTTGGAATCTGGATGGGCCGAAACCTCAGGCCCCTGCCCTCGCGCGGCCAAATCGCTGCCTGCCAAGCGGAAACTCTTAACAACACATTCTAATTCTGCCGCCAGCCTGGTCAGGCCAAGACTGGACTGAGTGGTTTCGTCCGAAGCCGAGGAAACGCTGTGTGAAGCTTCGCAAATGCTCGCCAACGCCTGACTGATCTCCTGGCTGGCAGCCGCTCACTCGGTGGCAGCGGCTGCGATCATCCCAATCTGTTCGCCGGAGCGATTTGCCGGGGTGATGAGTGCGTCCAGCGTATGGCGGGCATTCTCGCCTTCCGTGATCCCCGCAGCCACGCTGGATCTTCCAGACTTTATCAATTTCAGAGTTTCCTGGGTCTCGTTCTGGATGGCTGTAATTGTGCCCTTGATGTCTTCGGTCGCGGACTTCGTTCGCTCCGCCAGCCGCCTCATTTCACCGGCAACCACCGCAAAACCCTGGTCTGGAAACAGGCGCTACACGTATACGCAATTTACGGATAAGTTCTCATCCCGCATTTCTAACATTGGCGTTTACCTGTCCGCCTGTTTATTCAAATGCAGCGAAAAGTAATAGGCACTGGTAATCACCGCGGCGGCGGGTCCCAGAAAGGGCATCACCACCCTCAGGGTCACCCAGATCTTCGAATCGCCCGGAACGAAGATCCACACCGGAACGAGGATCGCCATCATCACCATCGCCATCCTCGTAAGTTGGAACCACAACTTGTGAAAGAATCGCGCGGTGGTTGCGCGATCGGGCAGGTCCGAGTTCGCAACTCCATAAAATCTGCCCACAAGCGCTGAGGAAAGCAGCATGGCCACCGGGAGCGCAATCGTGAAACAGCCCACGACGGTCACCCCCATCGACAGGAAAAAGATTGAAGCGGGAAGTGTCGCGCCAGTCTTGACGATCACGTAGTACATCCCGGGCACGCAGGTGACGGCGATGACCGGCATGGCAACCAGAGCGACGACAAAGGCCCAGACAACAAACTGCCCGAAGGAACATTTCTGACTGAGGGCGGCCATCTCCGCCTTCTCGCCGTCGCTGTAGCCAAAACCGGGATAGTAGCCTCCCGACTTGAAAGCCAAAGTCATGTTGTAAGCCCAGTAGCGTACAAGCAGCGCGATCCATCGCTCCAGGGTGGATCGCGAACTGGAAGGGTCGTCCATTTTTCCATCTCCTTTTAAAAGGCGCCGGCCCATCGATCCGGAGCCCTTTGCAGGCGCTTTGTTTTGCTCCGTTGCGATCCGCTCATGAAGTCGAGGCTCAACGGCCGTGGCGCATGAGAGAGAATTATGCCGGGCCGGAAGGGCCGGATGGATTTTGACCCGAGCGCTTGAGAAGCATGCTCTTCCGCCATCGATTCGCATAAATGGTAATCACAACGACTCCAGCGGCAATGATCGCCAAAATGCCGGTCATAGCCAGCCCAATGTGCGCCTCCATGGTGGCCTGCGGAATGAGGAAGATGGGGATCATAGTGAGGGCAACCAGCACCGCGAGGCCAAGCAGTACCCCAAAAAACTCCTTGTTCGACCAGGTTCCGTTGGCCTTGGCACCAGCGTAAGCCTTCCAGCCGATCCAGAGAATAAGCGGAGTGATAATCAACCAACTCATGCTCAAAATCCCCATGGCGGTTCCGTGCGCGGCAGCCGCGGAAAATCTGCATCAAGCCTTGAATCTGTTTCCGGAAGAAGTGGAGCGGACGACTCCGGACACTGGGGAAACCAGCAATCAGGGTAGCATTCCCGCG
>CAWDBW010000021.1:0-16490 GCA_963800405.1 uncultured Acidobacteriota bacterium | reverse complement strand
AGGTCGTGTCCAACAAGAGCTTTCAGAACGTGGGCGCCGCGCTCCTGGAGAAACCCGGCGTCAACGTCTTTTCCGACTAGCAGCGAGCGTCCGACAATTCGGCCAAGCTCGAAACGTTCTGCAAGGAGCGGGGTTCGCAACTGCGCGACATTCTCATGCCCGACAATCCATTCGAATATTTCCATTAATGTGCCTTTGCCGCCGCCGGCAGTACCCGTCAAAAGAAGGATGCGTTGCGCGCGGTTTCCGCCGAGTAGCACCGATCCGAGCCAACGTTGAAGCAGGCTGATGTCTTCGGGGTCGAGCGCAGAGCCAAGAAGTTCATTGAGGAACCGAGGACACGGGGCATCGGGAGCCATGGGACCGGGGTCTGGTTGCGCGAGAAATACTCACGGTTGAACGGGCGCAATGCGGGAGGTGCGACGCTTAGGTCGATCATTCCATTCGCCACATGGATGAATGTCGCGGTTGGGTGGAAAGCGTCCCGAGCCTCGGACTTCGCCCTCGGCCTGTCGGAGTATGTCAGACAGCGTTCGGTCGGATAGGCCGCGCCCAACAGATACTTCAATTCCGGCCTCTATGCTCCATCACGAATGTCTTGCACCAGTGCGTTCTTGAGCTTGGCGGGGGAAGTGGGCATCCATAATCCCCGGTCTGGATTGTAGAGTAGAACTGCCCTTCGCACGGTTCGAAGTGCAATCGTGGACCATCATTGCACGCACAGCCCGTGAAGCGGAAAATCGAGCCCAGTGAAGCGGCGTGAACCTTTCTTGTTCTCCTCAAAGAATCCCGGCTCACCCCACTTCTCACACAATGCGTCGATTTCAGACCTGATGGAGCTCGCGCTCCACCCTTGCGGCCACACGATTTTAGAGAAATCGACTTGAACGGGTGGCGCGGCGTGGAGCATCGAATACTCCATGCCATTCGGGTGCGTCCCCCGAATCTTCGTCTGGTGCCCATCCGCCCGCCACTCGCCGACATGGGCGCCACCACATGTGATCTCTCCTGTCTGCGGAATTTCTCCTTTGATCCGCAGCCAGAAATTGCAGCCGCGCGCCCCACGAGTCCTGAGCATGCCGTCCATCCATGGGTTGCAATTCAACAGCTCTGCCGCGGCTGCGTCCGTATCGCAATCGATGGTGCAAATCCTGCTTCCGGCCTTGCCGAGCAACACGCCTATATCGCCGGCCGAAGCTCAGCCTGGAATTCAGGTGTCCGCGTCTCGGCCAACGTGACCTTAGTCCAGCCCTTACGCCGCGGCCCCTTTTCGCCTTTGGGGAGCGGTAGCAAAACTGCATCCTCGCCAAGAAGGGATAGAGATGGCGAATCGATTCGCCTGTCCGTCCTCGTCAGTTGGTCGGCGCTCATGGCGAATTAGGCGATGCGGCCTGTTCGATGAACGCCATCACCTCAGCATCGTCGAAGAGGACGATCCGGGCATTGACCTTGTGGCGGTGAATCAAGCCGGCGTCGGCCCATCGGAAAATCGTTTTCGGATGGATGCCGAGGCGAGCGGCGAGAGGACGGGCTTTTGAGAAGCGCCGCGGAGGGACCGCCGGCGCGTTTGTGTCTGAGTGATTGCGCATTGTGGCGCAACGATGCGCCCTCGCGCCTGTGAGTGTCCAAGGATCTACAGCTACCTTTCGCGCACTTTTGGTAGCTTATCGCGCTTTCCAGCGTCAAAAGTGCAAATCCTAGCTCGGAGGACGCGGAAAGAATCTGTTGCGAAGTCAGAGCCAAACATTTCCAGCCCACGCGCGAGATCCTCTTCGCTGCAGGGTGGGGCGAATGACGGCATCTGGTCCGCATCCTCCGTTCCCGTCACTGCTCGCTCCGCACGAAGAGCTTTGTGAATCAATTTCACGGATACGTCGAAATGCGTATCTCGTTTGACGAAACTCTGGATGCGCTGGCAATCCAGCAGAGGATTCGTCTTCAATCTATCCAAAAGGACAATTTCGCGAATGGCTCGCCGAATAGCCCACAACTTCGTAGTCCTGATCCGCTCTGCTTCTCTCTGTGCTGCCAGGATCACGCGGCATGCGGGGGCTGGAGCTTGCGCCATCAGCGAAACTAACTCTGCCGCATACCAACGATTCACCTGGTCTATGTCTTTTTTGCCTCCTTCGCTCGTGACTACGCGTCCGAGGCACCTCGGATTCATCCCCACCTCGGCAAGAAGAAGGATCTGATCTGGAGTAAATGGAAAGGCCGGACGCAGCGCGGCTGCCCGCTTCGCCTTGGCGACACAGCGTCGACGGTCGGGCCATGAATAGACGTTTTCAGGCGGAGTGATCCCTTTGGGCATGGCTCAGCCCTCCGCGGCGTGCAGTTCTCCCGCCGCGCCGATTGGCAGACTCACTTCCACGCGCTTCTTTCTTGTCCACGTAATGCGAGGACGTCGTCCGGATGTCCCGGTGCCCAAGATGCTGGCGCGCGGCTTCGATTCCGAATGTCGAGGCAATCAGCGAACCGCTTTCCTTGCGCAGAGAGTGAATCGCTTTCGTCTGGTGGATGCCCTTTTCGCGCAGCCAAGCGTTAAGATCGCGCCAGGTGCAATCGCACCGATAGAAATCGTATGTCGCCGCAGGGTGGGGGTCTGAACCCGTGAGAACGAATTCTGATTGGCTCCCGGCCTTGAACGGGCGCAGAACGTCGAGAGCGGCCGGCGCAAGGTCAATGTCGCGTTGGCTCTCCTCTGTCTTGGGTTCAAAACATGCCGTGCGGCGGATGTGGATTTCCCCGGCATCGAAGTCGACTTGCTCCCACGCCAGCAAATCCGCTTCCTTGCGCCGCAGACCCGCCCAGAGGCAAAGAAACAGGGCAAGGTATAGCTGCGGCTGCTTGGCCCTCAATTCGCGTTCTGCGCAGCCTAGCAGCCATTCCGGGTTAACCTCAGAATGATACCGCGCCGGGCCGGGGTCTTTCAACTTCACCCCTGCAAAGGGATTCGCCGGCAGCTTCACCTTGAGAACGCTAATCACGTCCTGGCGTGAAGAGCGCGCGGGCGCAGCGCAGGTAGGATGCAGCCGACCGTTCCGCTGATTTCCGGGCCAGGGGATCACTGCCGGCCTTGGCGACGTACACGTTACGCCATGCGTTCACGGAATCCGGGGTCAGCACGTCGAGTCTCTGGCAGTCCACCTTTGCGAGCCATGCGGCTCGCCCGCCATTGACGTAATCATATTTTGCCTTGCGGGCTTTGCCTCTCACGCCCGCATCCACTTTGGCCACGTCGGCGACCATCTTCCGCAGCTTCACCGCATACCGGCGCACAGTCATCGGCTTCAAATGGCTGCGCTGCCCCACGTCGGCCAGAAACTCGCCCAATGTGCAGACTTCTGCCTGGGAAGAGGGGGCCGGCTTGAACTTGGCCAGGGTCGCATTCCAGCCGTTGGCATTAAGAAAAGTGGCGATCTCCTTTGCCTTTGTCGCGGCTGCGCTGGCGTTGGCCGAATCGAGCGCGAACGCCTCACGCCGGCCGAGGTGCTGCAACCGAACGGACCATCCCGGCACCTCGTGCGACACGCCGTCGCGCGTGTAGGTCTTCCGATAGAGCCGTTCTTTCCAGTAATCGACGTGGTACCGCGTCGCGGATGCTTGGCCACTATGCTTGGCCACTTCTTGGCCACTTTCCTTGTCCTCAAGAATCTTCATTTTGTCTCTCCTGATTCTAACGTACGCTCTGTTTTACCTATGAACACAACCAGCTTCATGCAACCAGAAGCGGACAATGAAGGACAAGGGAGGACACGTAAAGAAAATAACTGTTAATCACTTGGTCACTGGTTCGATCCCAGCCTGGGCAGCCATTTCGTCGATCTGACCGAACGTGCCAGAGGGTGCCGGGAAGTGACTTACCCCATCGGTGCCAGTCGCTTGTGCGAGCGTTTGAAGCTGACGCAAAATGTCGGCAAGTGACACCGGATGACCCGAATTTCCGGATTTTTGTGCGCATATTTGTGCGTCATTGGCCGAGCCCGAAATCCACGGAAGTTTCGCCACTTCATCATGCAACGCCAGCGCCGGAACGTCGGTGTAGACTTTTGCGGTCAGATTCGCGTCCGAATGGCCCAAAACTTCCTGAGCTGCACGCTGGTTAATCCCGTAACGCACGCCCAGCGTCTGCCAGGTCTTGCGGAAC
Organism: uncultured Acidobacteriota bacterium; assembly: GCA_963800405.1. GTDB lineage: Bacteria > Acidobacteriota > Terriglobia > Terriglobales > Acidobacteriaceae > Sulfotelmatobacter. The sequence continues at coordinate 12,343 of CAWDBW010000021.1, read as the reverse complement.
GAATGGAAATGGACGACGCGGCCAAGAGCGTCCTTTCGCTCAATACGGGCACGCTTTAAGTCCGTGCGAAGAATGTCGTAGGTGGGCCAGCGGAACCAGAAAACCTGATCGGTCGACTCGACGCCCTGCGGCTTGATCCGGCGAAGTTCCTCCGCCAATTCCTGCCGGAGCGGCACCGCGCGCTTGTCCTTGTCTTTCGTCGTGGTTTCACGAAAGAGCGCGTAAGGCTGCGGTCCGTCCAGGTGAAGATCGCCCCACACGAGCGCCCGGACCTCTGATTTGCGCTGGCCGGTGTAGAGAAGGGTCAGGTAGGCGAGCCGCCGCTTGCCGGCGACCGCGAGCAAACGCCGTAGTTCGTCCTCGGAAAATGCCCTGCTTGTCCGGACCTGCTTTCCGCGCACCTCGACCGTGTCGAGCTTCGCCAACGGATTTCGAAGCAGGCGCTCCGTCTTCACCAGCCAATTGAGAAACGCGCCGGCAGAAATCTGATATTCCTTCTTTGTTTTGGCGGAGCAGGTGAGTCCCGCCCGCCATTGCGCGAACGAATCAGGGCGGAAATCGCTGACCAGCTTCCAGCCATTTTCGGCCACCATCCGCCGCAGGCGCGTCATGGTGTCGTGCACGTGCTTTGTGGCCAGGCTGCGGCCGCTCAGATCGGCCTCGTAATCGTCGAGGAGACAGGGCAAGGCTGCCGCCGCTGTAACGCGCACCGCGCTCGGTGCGATGATGCCTTCCTGTTCGCGCTGCTTTTCGACGACGATGTCGCGGAGCCGTTTCCTTGCGATTTCCCGGTCCGGAGTATTCAGCCGCACCGTTACCACCCTTGCGCCCTTATCGACCGCGTAGCGGCCAGAGAACACCCGGGAAACGACCCTTTTCCCGGCGATCAAACGAGACGGCCTGAAGACGTATTCGATCATGACTTCACCTCAGAGTATTTGACGATGGACGCGTCGAGAAACCGCTGCAGCTCCCGCGGCCGCACCCGCGGCGCCCGCTCGCTGACCCGGACAAAAGCGATTTTTCCACTATCGGCAAGTCTGCGGAACTGCCGCAGCGAAATCCCGAGCATGCGGGCTGCCTGGGCAAACGTGAGCAGCGGCTCCAGCGCAGTCGGTTCGACCGCCCTGCACACCGGTGGCCGGTCCTCTGCGACCGCATCGCTCGGAAGCACGATGGGGCGGAGCTGGCTGCCATTTCCGCCGACGCTGGCATGCGCCCGCGGGCCGCGGTCCACGATGTCGGACTCACTGCGGTTCGATTCGGAGTTCTCTGCCATGCCATCCAGTTCAAATTGGGGAAAACAGGGTGTCTTCATGCCGCAATTGTCGCGAGCCTCCGGCGCCCGCCAACCGTGCAGGGCTACCGAAATCGCGGCAGTCAGGCTCCCGCGGAAACGGTAGGCTCGGCATATCCGGCTCTCCCGTTCTTCCGAGAAGGTCTCTGGTTATTCCGGCGTTCTCGGCTGCGACGAGCAGGCCCGGTTCTTCCAACACTTGCGCACTTGTTCTGGTGACAGACGCAAGGCCCTATGGACTTCGCATAGGATGTAAGTCGCTGATCCAGGATCGCACGAAACCGGCCGGCTAATCTCAACAAACCCCTGGCGAAAAGCCGCGGAGCTAACGTTCGTCGGGCAACCCGTTTTCGTCGGACCGCGGGCTCTTGGACCTACCGAAGAACCGGTAGCCCCGAAAGGGCCGGAATGGGAGGACTTCTGACAGTGACCCGAGCGCAAGGAAGTCCTTGGCGTATTGCGTCTGTGGCCAGAAAAGGCGCAGAAACTCGGCCAAACTCCCCAGCTCTTCGCAGCCCCGGGCGTGTGAAAACTGAGATGAAAACGAATGGGAAGATACGCCGTTTGGGGTAGGTGCCTGGTTCCATTGAACATCAAACCCGAGGGAAAAGAGGTGCTGTGGATTGAATGGGTCGGGCGGCGAGAAGCGAAAGAATTCTATCGGACGTCTTGGGCAAGTAGGGCGCGATGCGTTGAGCGATGCCAGCGAGCCGCACCAGCCAAGCCGCGATCTCCTCGCGCACTTGAGGGGTGCTGCCCGCCCGCAGGGCGACCCATGGCTTCGCCTGTTCAAGTTCGCGGTTGAGCTGGGCGATCTGTGTCCAGATGGCCGCAAGCGCTTCGTCGTGTGGCAAGTCCAGGTCGAGCTCCCGGCACTGAACCGACCGATCGGACGAAGGGGGCACAGCCTCAAGGCCACTGCGCGCAGCGAGCGTAAGCGATCGACTCACAAGATTGCCCAGACCGTTGGCGAGGTCCGCCTCATAAACAGCGGCGAACCGTTCCGTAGAAAAGTCGCTGTCCCCAAATTGCGGCACGGCACGCAACAGAAAATAGCGAACAGCATCGGCCCCATATCGCTGGATGAAATCATCGGGAGAGACCGCGTTGCCGAGGGACTTGCCGATCTTGCGCCCATCGATGGTCAGAAATCCATGGATCGCAAGCTCACCGGGCAGTGGCAGACCAGCCGACAACAACAGCGCCGGCCAATAGACCGCGTGGAATTTCCAAACGTTTTTGCCTATGAAATGGATTCTCTGCGTGTCGTTATTCCACCAATCCTGCCATTCGTCGTTAGCGCCATAGCCGAGCCCGGTGAGATAATTGACCAGGGCATCGATCCAGACGTACACGACCTGCGAGGCATCGCCTGGCACGGCGACACCCCAGCCGGCCGAACGCGTCGACGGACGTGAAATACTAATATCCTGCAGTCCGGAACGTACGAACGACAGGATTTCCTTCCGTCGCCAGTCTGGCCGAATCTTCACTGCCTCGCTGGAAAGCCAGCGGTCCAGCGGTCGCTGATAGGCCGAGAGGCGGAAGAAGTAATTTGTTTCGGCGACCGGGACCGGTGCAATCAGGTGATCCGAACAGCAGCCGTTGACGAGGTCCTTTGGGAAGAGGAAGTCCTCGCAGCCCGAGCAATAGAGGCCTGAGTAGCTGTTCCGAACAATGTCATCAGGACGCAACGATTTCCAGAACCGCTGCACACCCCGAACATGGGCCTCCTCGGTGGTGCGGATGAAGCGATCATAACCGATATCGAGATGGTCAGCCAATTGCCGGAACTGCTCTGCCCTTGAGTCCACCCAATCGAGCGTGGCCGCGCCAGCGGCGACTGCGGCGTCGACGTTCTTGAGGGCATTCTCGTCGGTGCCAGTCTGAAACCGTGTGGTGCGACCCGCCGCACGGTGACGCCGTGCGGTAGCGTCGGCCTGCGCCAGTTCGAGGGCAAAGCCGATGTGTGGTGCCGCGTTAACGTAAGGGATCGCAGTGGTGATGTAGGAGCGATTTTTCATGGTCGGCTGAATGGAAAAACAGAAAGGCCCAGGCGCGCCTGCACCTGGGCCAAAGTCGTTTGCGCTGGAGGACTGCTACCCGCGCAAGGTGTCCTCGATAGGCGCAAACAGGCCAGGGCTCATCATCATTCGATGAGACAAGTTGGGCTTGATTGCGGTAGAGGACTTCATGACTCCCCGTGTATGACTCGGCGTTGACCTTGCCTCAAGGCGATAAATATCTGCCCGGCGCTTTCAGTTCCCGCTTCGCCGACCGGCGGGCCAGGCCAAGTTGCAGCTTTCCGTCGCTCCGACGCGCTCGCTCCACCATTCCACGGCAGATGACGGTTCATTCCAGGAAGGGCCGAGATTGGTCTTGCTTATGTTCACACAATAGCCATGTTCACGTATACGTGAATCTTGCATATACATGAACAGCGGGATAATGTCTGGCGTCATGCTGGAAAAGGCTCTCGCGGAAAAGCTCCGCGAGTTGCTTGCCAGCATGCCCGAACTCACGGGTTGGGCAGTAGAACGCAATCTAGCAGCCTATGACCGCGTGTTTGACATCGAGGCCCGGGTTCCATTGCCGGGTGGTGTCACCGTCGAATTCTGGGTCGAGTGCAAGGCCGACCCGCGACCCTCGCTATTCCCTTACGTCAACGTCTCGAATCATTTCGGGCCTCAAGGTAAGCGGACGGTTCGGGTGCCGGTTTTTGCCGCGCCGTATATTTCGCCGAACATGGGCAACGTTTGCCGTGAGCATAACTGGAGTTGGTTTGATCTCGCCGGCAACTGTCACTTTAGCGTCCCCGGCGTTCCGTTTCGTCTGGAGCGGTCGGGGCAGGAGCCCGTTCATGCAGTTCCCCGCCCGACGGCTAACCTCGGCACGGCCGAGTCGGCACGAGTAGTCCGTGCCTTGCTCGCGCCGGCCAATGCTGGCAGGCGCTGGACCCAGCGGGAAATGTCCGTGCACTTCGGCGAACAGATGCCTCCGCTGTCCCAGCCGAGCCTCGCTCTCGTGAATAAGGTCGTTCAGTACCTGCGCAACGAGTCCTATATCGAGGCCCACCCGGACGGAGGCTTCCGTCTCCGGAAGCCGGTGGAGTTGCTGACGGCGTGGCGCGACGCTTACCGTTTTGACCGGCATCACCTTCGGCCCTATTTCACCCTGCTGCAAGGTGACCGGCTGCAAGAAGCGCTGCGGTCGTTGAAGTCGTCAACTGACGGCCAGGTTGCGCTCGCGGCGTTCTCCGCCGCTGAATTTCAGTCCCCACACGTGCGCCAGCCCAGGGAGTGGCTTTTTGTCGGCGAGGAATTCGAGGAGAGATTTCAATCCGCGTTGGAGGCGAAGCTCGTTGATTCTTCCGGCTACAATCTCTCAGTCCTCATTCCCGACGACGACGGCGTGTTTTACCTTTCCGAGGAAAGAACGGATCGGCTCCCCTGCACCAATCCAGTGCAGACCTATGTTGATCTCTTCCACTGCAAGGGTCGCGGTGAAGAAGCGGCCGAGGCATTGCTGGAGCAGAATCTGAAACCGGCCTGGAAAGGGAAGGGGCTTTTGTGAACCAAGAATGCGATCCAGCGCGCGATGAAGAAGCCGCCGATCACTTGAGGCGGACAAAACTCTTCCCTCACGATGCCCACACCAAATGACCAAGTCCGGGCGGCGCGCGCGTTGTTGCGCGAAGTCTGCACGCTTCTCGACGCCTATCGCGACGACGCGGCGCTTGTCGGGGGGTGGGTGCCAGACGTCTTGTTCCCGGATGCGCTGCCGCCCCACGTGGGCAGTGTGGACGTCGACTTGGCGATGCGTCTGGACCGCGAGGGATACGAGAAGGTTGTCGCGCTGCTCCGTGGCGAGGGCTTTCACCAGGGCGAAAACGGCTACCAGTTCTTCAAACCGATGGCGATCGACGGCCGCACCGTGATGGCGCGACTTGATTTGCTTACGAGCACGCGCAACCACGACGAGCATTTTGCCGGCAGCGCCACCGCGCCGCAGGCCGTGCATGGAGCGGACATGGCGTTCCGCGACCAGGCGGCGGTGCAAGCGCGCGGCGCGGACACGGCGCAGGTGCGCGTCGCGGGAATTGTGGCGTTCATCGTCATGAAGAGTCTCGCCCTGGCCGAGCGCGAGAAGCCGAAGGACGCCTACGACATCCATTTCTGCCTGGAGCAATACCCGGACGGATTGGAGCCGCTGGCAGCCCAGTTCCATGCATGGCGCGCTGACGCCTTGGTGAATGAGGCGCTGGAAAAGCTGGCGGCGAGATTCCGATCCGAGGAGGACGACGGGCCGCGCATGGTGGCCGACGTCGAGGAAGTCATTGGCGACGCCCGTGCCATCCGGAAGCTGACGGTTTACACCCGCGTTACCGAATTCCTTACACTATCTCGAAATATGGCGTGAGTGATCGCGTCTCCCTGATATCGGTCGCCAAAATAGACAACGTGCCTGCTCGCGATACGAGCATTGCTCCAAGTCGGCTGAGACCTTAGATCACGAGCGAAACGACCATCATGACGAGTTGCGCCGGTTACTCGTTCGCTCCTTTCCCCGGCCTAAATTGCGATGAAATGTTTCCGATCTCTCCCCCTGTTCGTCTTGCTGGCCGCTCCATGTTTACTGGCCGACACGTACATGGTGTGCCGGCAAGGTGGATGCATCGCGCCAGTAAAGTCCAACGAAGTATGGATGGAATCCGAAGTGGTGAAGGTCTCCAAATCCGTGGATATTGGCTACACTGTGGAGGCTGTTTTCAGGCTGAAGAACACCTCTCCGAATTCCATCACGAGTCTGGTTGCCTTTCCGGTTTTGGAACTTCCAGGCTTTGTTTTGAAAGAGGTCGATCGTGATTTCAAGGTTGAGGTGGGGACCTTGGTGCGAGAGGCCCCGGTGTTTGCGGTTGCTGCGTTTAGGTCCGATTTGCCTTCAAACGTGCCATCGGATTCCACATTGGGCGAGATGATGCTCGCGCCGCCTAAGGATGTGATGAAATACCCCAAGAATATCGTGTGGAAAATGGCTTGGGCAGCCAACGAAACCAAGCTTGTGAGGATTCGGTACACGACGGACCGGTTTGCGCGCGTTTCCAATTCCACTTTCTGCACTGACGCCACGCAGCTAACTTACGTCGTATCGACTGGGAACCTATGGAAAGGTAAGATCGGGAAGGCAGACTTCGTTTTTGATTTCGCGACTCCATCGGCACAGAAGGACTCGGAGAACGGGACCGATAGTGAAATGAAAAATCCGAATGCGGCCCCGGACCCTTCGATGCTTAAAATTGCGTCCTACCCTGACACCGCAAGATGGGTGACGAGCCAAAAACTGGAGTGGCATTTTGAGGACTGGGCTCCTACGGACGAAATATTCGTCCGCTGGGTTCAGTGGCAAGACGTGCCCCCTTACGATGAAGATGGTCACGAAATCTATTATTACGGTTTGGCTGCGACTTACGTCGGTGACCGAGAGCTGTACTCGAACGACTACCTGGCGCTGTTGCTCACGCAGGAGACGAGACTGGCAAAGCAATACTTCCCTCAACAACTGACGTCGATCCAGTTGCTTCGGCTCGATCTATGGATTTCCGAATGGCTGTTGCACGAGATCATCGCGAGGCATGGCCAGGAATTCGACCCAATCGATCACTACGAAAGCAACGGCGCTAATCGATATCCCGTGCGAAAGGCCACGCGCTGGGGCACCGCGTTCATGGGCTATTCGTGGCACGGCGGCTGGTACAAACCGACCGGCCAAGTCGATGAAGCGAAACTGAGTGCGACCGAGAAGGCGAATCTCGTGTTCCTTCGCGAGCGGATTGAGCGGTGCAATGGGGACCTTCTATCCCTCAGGAAGTAGCTGGACACCGGCGTATCCTGAACGCGCCGAGGATTTCGAATGACTGCGGCGGGAAAGTCTCACCACGTCGCCGCCCGAGGCTCAAGCGGCGTCAGTGGCCCGCGAATTCGCGCGCAATTCACGCTGGCTTCATCGGCTCTTCATCCGGCACCCACAAGCTAGGGGTTCCTCGGACGCCATGAAAATCGACATTATTGTCGCCTACATCCCCCGCTATCGTTTTGGCCATGAGGCGAATTTCGTTCCACCCATCACCGGTATTCATCTCGCGGCGCTCACTCCGCGGGAGCACGCGGTGCGGGTTTTCCACCAGCAGGTGGATGCGCTGCCAACGCCAGGTGAGGCGGATCTGGTGGCGATTTCGTTTTTCAGCGGCTTTGCGCCTGTGGCGTACCGTCTGGCGCAGTACTACCGGGCGCACGGCAGCCGCGTCGTCATGGGCGGACCGCATGCGACCTTCTGGCCCGAAGAAGCGCTGCGTTTCTGCGACTCGGTCGTCACCGGCGAAGCCGAGTCAGTCTGGTCGCGGTTAGTAGCGGACGCAGCGCGCAGCCAATTGCATCGCGTCTATGCCGGCGTCGGGCAGCCGCTCGAAGGATTGCCAACACCGCGCTACGATCTGTTGTCGGAGGCGTTCGTCGTACGGCGGGTGGTGCAAGCAACACGAGGCTGCCCGTATAGCTGCTCGTTTTGTTCGGTGCCCTCGGTCAACCCGGGGTTTCGCGTGCGACCGGTGGCAGAGGTGCTGCGCGATATCGCCTATGACGATTTCCCGTTCTGGTGGCAGCGAAAAGTTGTGTGGTTCTGGGATGACAACCTTTCGGCGCGCCGTGCCTTCATCAAGGAGCTGCTCCGGGCAATGATTCCGCTCCGGCGCTGGTGGCTCACCCAGTGCAGCCTCGACGTGTCGCGCGATCCGGAGCTACTGGCCCTAATGCGCGACTCGGGCTGTATAGGCGTTTTCTTCGGGATCGAGAGCTTTGGCACCGACTCGCTGCGCGACGCGAACAAGCGCCAGAATCGCGTCGAACATTACGCCTCCGCCGTCAAAGCAATGCATGCCCACGGCATTGCCGTCATGGCCGGTTTCGTGGCCGGTTTCGACCACGACACGCCGGATTCGATTATCGCAATGGCAGATCACCTCCAGGAAATCGGAGTTGACGTGCCGTTTCTCAGCGTGCTCACGCCCTACAAGGGCACGCCGCTGTTCGAGCAGTTGCAGGGTGCGGGCCGGCTGATGCAGGACCGTGGCTGGGAGTACTACAATGGGTACAACGTCGCGTTTGCGCCGCGCCTGATGTCACCCGAGGAGCTGCTAGCCGCGCACCGCGAATTGTGGCGGCGGGCGTTTTCGCCCGCGAATGTCGCGGCGCGAGTCGCCCGGGCAGGACGGTCGCTCCGCACGGGCGCCGCGCTGCTTTCTTCCGCCATGAACGGCTTCTATGGGCTCAAACGCGTGCGCGGCAACGAGCCGCTCAACATTGCAGACTACACCATTGCCGGTCCCAAGGTGGCGCCGGCTCTCCCGCACGAGGAGACCCCGGTTCGCCTAGCCTGAAGGCGAAGGGGCCTATTTGGCGGCATCGTGTTGAACGGAGGGCGGGAGGGCGGTCGACATCACGCCAGTTTTCGAGTCGCCGTGCGCCAGCCGGCATGGAAGATTGGCACTTTCGACCGGAATCCCTGTACTCCGAATGATCATGCGAAAGCAGCGACCGCGAATGAAGAATTGGGCGTTCATAGTGTTGTTCGCGGTGGTTTCGGCAGCGGCATTTGGCGCGCAGGAGTGCAGGTCTACGGATGGACAGTGCGTTGCCTGGGTTCAGGACACCCCGGCACAATTGGTCTCAACAGGGTGCGGTGACTCAAATGCGACCGAATTGTGGGTGATTCGGGAGCGGAAGGGCCAACCTGTGTTGCTCGTTCGAGGTCGCGCCAACGCGGACATTACGAAGACTATCGCCGATATCAGGAGGCCATGTTTCTCACTCGACGGTAGGCTCCTCTATTTTGTCAGCGCCGCTTGGGCTACGTCGGGATCCATCCAGTGCGTCGAAATATGCACCGGGAAAGTAAAGTTCATTTCAGACGGGAATTCGGTTGAAGTGGTCCGCCGTGGTCCGCACGCCGGTAAGCTCCTCGTTTCGAGGTCGCTGATCAAAATGAATAAGAACGGCGAGAGCCTTGGGCGCGATTCGTATGCGTGGCTGGTTTCTGGCGGAGGGCGCCCTATCGCCGAGATTGGACTCGACGGCAGCCAGCGGGTAGAGGAGTTCAGGCGGACATACCTCGAATGAGCCTAGACCCTGATCAATATGAACCTCGTGCGTCGCTATAGGTTGTTCGTTTGGCTGATCTTGACTTCAGTGATCGGTCTTTGCGGCTGCCGCACCGGCACAGGTGCAACGGACCAAGCAAAGCATACAGCAGTTAGCGGCACGGTCGCAAATCTGACTCGGGCCACAAACGGAAGCTTCCGATTCTATGGCGAATTCATCCTGCGGGCGCCTTCCCGTTATCATGGCAAGAGAGTCGGACTGTTTATTATCTCCCATGAGCGGGACGTACGTGAATATGTCGGTAAGGCCATTTCGTTCACTTCCGAGGACGACGATTTGACCAGGTCGGTCGAGCCTGCTCCGGATCCATTTTCGGTTTCTCAACCCGGACCGCAACTTTCTCTGGAATTCGAGAACGGAACGTTTCACCCGATCGACTACTCGAGCTATGAAAACCCGGTTTCGACTCGCGGCGTGGTTCGCGGCTATGCGCGCGATAAGGACAACGGTGGTCTATATTTCCAGTTCGACATGGGCTACAGTGGCGACATGGCCTCAGTGGAAATTACCGACCCCGCCAAGTATCGCGGCCTGATAATTCATGTTCTCGTGGATGACGAGGAAGGAGGCAGATCCGGTCGCCGAGACAAATGGAGTCGAATCGGAACGAGCGTGGCCTTTTCTGTTTCAGAATCCGTTCTGGCTTGGGAACCGTGGGGATTCACTCCAGTAGGTCAACTTGCGGGGGCGAATTTGGCTGATCTACCGCCCGGATGAATGGAGGGCGGCGGGCGCCAACCTAGTTTTCGAGTCGCCCTGCTGCGCCCAAGAAGGCATCCTCACGGGTCAAAGCCGCATTCGATGGCGGTCTCTATCCCTACCGGCGATGTCGCGCAGCGCCTCGAAATATTCCGGGCGGTGGCTCCGCATTTTGGAAAGGTGTTGCCTGCGTCCTTCTATCAAAAGACGTCCACTGTCATTCCTGGGGTGGAACGCGTGCATCACCTCATTGAGGGAATCTACAAACCAGTCTGGTCCGCCTATTCCCTCAGCATCGCGTCGATGTTGAAGAGCCCATATGGTGACGTGGTCCACTTTAACCCGGATCGGACGTGGTGGATTCAGTACAGCCCGAAAGCCGGGGGAATGGGAATCGCGGTAAACGCCGGGCTGGTGCGTTGCATGACCGACCGTCAGCCGGTCTTGGTTCTGCGCCAGGTGTCGAGCAAGGATAGCGCGGAAGGTGCCCGCCACCGCCTACTCGGTCTCGGTTTTGTTGAGCATTTTGACGCCAGTAAGGACCTGTTTCGCATTCGTGGATTGGAGTGGACCGAAGTTGCCGGGCTTCTCGGCATGGGACTGTCGGACGACCTCCTCGAGACTGCGTTGCGACTGGAGTCGCTCGAACAATGGGCGCCGTTTGTGGCGGAGGATCGCGCGATATACCAGGTGTCGCGTCAGAAGCGGGATGGCGCCTTCAGCGGCATCGTTTTGGACAATTACGGCCACACATGCGCGGTCACTGGCCAGAGGTTTCACTCGACCAACCTAACGGAAGCGGATGGCGCGCACATCATCGGCAAGGAGGCACGCGGCACGGATGATCCGCGGAATGGCGTCGCGCTTGCCAAGTCGGTGCATTGGGCCTTCGACCGCGGCGTCTTTACGATCTCGGACCAGTACGAGGTGGTGATCAATCCGAAGGCACGGGCGGCCAGTGTCGCCAATTTTCCGCTCCTGGAGATGGATCGTCGTCAGATTCAGCTACCGAAGGACCAGTACTATTGGCCGCACACGGATGCACTGGCATGGCACAGAAGAGAAGTTTTCGATAGATTCAGCCTTTGAGAACGGCGGCCACATCTCGCGAGATCCGCGACTGCACGCTCGGTCGCACCTGAATCATGAACATTGCCCGTAAGTGTCGAACCGCGCAAGACCCGGAGCAAACCGGGGTTCCGTGATGACCTCATTCTCGATCTTTGAAACTGGATTACTCGGACACATTAACTTGTGCCTGCATCGGAACGGAATTAGTGCCTTTAATCTCAAGAAACATCGGTCAACCAGGGAAAACGTATGGAACGCCCAGAAATATCTCAATTCACCTCGCTAGATTATAAGGAATGGAATGAGGCGGGAACTCTTCTCCTGACGCCGAAATTTCAACGGCGCGAAGTGTGGAAACCATCAGCTCGCTCGTTCTTCGTCGACAGTCTTCTCAGGAATGTTCCGATCCCACCGATTTTTCTTCGGCTCGCACAAAGCGAGGATCGGAAACGGGCAGTCCGCGAAGTCATCGACGGCCAGCAGCGGCTTCGGACTGTGCTCGCTTTCATGGATGACGAGTTCGCGATCTCGAAGGCCGCCCCAAAGGCGTATGCCGGCAAGCGATTCTCTCAGCTTGACGAGTCTGATCGGTCGAAGGTCGCGACCTACGGCTTCATTACAGCAGTGTTCCGGAATATCACAGACGCGGAGGTGTTACAGATTTTTGCGCGAGTAAATACGAATGCGATCAAGCTCAATGCGCAGGAAATTCGAAATGGAACATACTTCGGGTTCTTCAAGCAGGCTGCCTATGAACTCGCGTTTGAGCACGTGGAGTTCTGGCTCAGCAATGGCATCTTCACCCACAACTCAATCTCACGCATGGCGGAAGTCGAATTCACGAGCGAACTTCTCATTGCGCAATTAGACGGCATGCAGGACAAGAAGAAGTCCATTGACGGATTCTATGCCGATTACGACGAGGCATTCCCAAAGCGGGATGAAAATGTCGAGCGATTCCGGTCAGCGATCGACGCGATCGGAGAATTCGTTGGGGATTCAGTTTCCGAAGGTGAGTTTTCGCGTGTTCCCCTGTTCTATTCGCTCTATTGTGCCGTCTACT
>CAWDBW010000020.1:0-128864 GCA_963800405.1 uncultured Acidobacteriota bacterium | reverse complement strand
TCCTCAGGTAGGACTCGAACCTACAACCCTTCGGTTAACAGCCGAATGCTCTGCCATTGAGCTACTGAGGAGTGTGGAAGACCCGGCGTGGACCCCGATCTTCAGACGACGACTTATCATAGCATTCCAGCCTTCGGTCTGAAAACACTTCCGCTACACACTTCCGGCACACACACTTCCGGCGCAGCACTAGACGCAAGTCATCATAAGAACTCTCGTCGCGCCATTCTGCTACGCTAGACTGCGGGTCGCCCTCGTCACCACGGCCGGCCCTGGCTTACGCAAGAGGTGCCCAATGACAGGAGGTCAGCGTTTGTTCCTGACTCTTTCTTCTTTGTCTTTATTTCTCGTGGCAGCCGCGGTTTACGCGGGCGACGACTCCCAATCTTCCAACGCCCCCTCGGCTCCTCCCGCCGCCGAGATCAAGCCCATCGCCGACGTGTTTCACGGCACCAGAGTCATCGACAACTACCGCTGGCTCGAAGACGGTAACAGTCCTGAGACGCGGCAGTGGGTCGCCCAGGAAATGGCCTATACCCGAGGAATGCTTGACCGCCTCGCGGGACGCGACGCGCTCCACAAACGGCTCACCGAGTTGCTCTCCATCGGCAGCGTCACGCCGCCCATCCTCGCTGGCCACCATTATTTCTATACCAAGCGCGAGGGCATGCAGAACCAGCCCATCCTTTATGTGAGAGACGGCGTCGACGGCCGCGACCGCGTCCTGGTCGACGCTAACCAGCTCGCCGCCGACGGCACCGTCGCGCTTGACTGGTACCAGCCCAGCGAAAACGGGAAGTATGTCGCCTACGGCACGTCGCCCGGCGGTTCCGAGGTGAGCACGCTCCACGTCATCGAAACTAAGACCGGCACCGTCCTGCCCGACACTATCGAGCGCACCCGCGCCGCCTCCATCGCCTGGAAACTCGATAACTCCGGTTTCTATTACACCCGCTATCCGAAAAAAGGAGACGTGCCCGCCGGCCAGGAAATGTACAACCGGCACGTTTTTTATCATTCCCTCGGCGACGATCCTGCCCAGGAAGATCAACCCATTTTCGGCGAGGGCCGCGATCCCGAAGACTGGCCGAGCGTGCATCTCTCCAACGACGGCCGCTGGCTTCTCATCAACGTCTCGCAGGGCTGGACCAAGTCTGAGCTTTTTCTGATGGACTTGAAGAAAGGCACGCCGCCCACCCGCGTCACCACCGGCAAAGATTTTCTGTACAGCGGCGAAGTCTACAATGACAAGCTCTACGTCACCACCAACGAAGATGCCCCGCGTTACCGCGTTTTCGTTGCCGATGCCGGCAACTATGACCGCGCGGCCTGGAAGGAAATCATCCCGCAGTCCGACGCCGTGCTGCAGGGCACAGCCGTCTTCGGCGGCAAGTTGTTTGCCCAGTTTGAGCAGAACGCCACATCGCAGCTCAAGATATTCGATCTCGACGGCAAGAAACTCACCGACATCGTCCTTCCCGCCATCGGCAGCGTCTTCGGCACCGGTGGCCGCTGGGATCACGACCAGCTTTTCTACGGCTTCCAGTCGTTCACCTTCGCCCCTGCCATCTACCGCTACGATCTGAAAGACGCTTCCACTTCTCTCTGGACCAAAGTCGACGCCCCCTCCATCGATCCCTCTGCCTACGAAGTCAATCAAGAGTGGTTCAACTCGAAAGACGGCACACGCGTGCCGATGTTCATCGTCTACAAGAAAGGCCTGCAGAAAAACGGCCACAATCCCACGCTGCTCACTGCCTACGGCGGTTTCAATATCAGCCTCACGCCCGAATTTAAGCGCCAGCAGTATCTCTGGCTCGAGCACGGCGGCGTCTACGCCGTGGCCAACCTGCGCGGCGGAGCCGAGTTCGGCGAAGAGTGGCATCGCGCCGGCATGCTCGACAAGAAGCAGAATGTCTTCGACGACATGATCGCCGCCGCCGAGCACCTCATCTCTGAGAAATATACCGACAAAAATCACCTCGCCATCCAGGGCGGATCCAACGGAGGCCTGCTCATGGGCGCCATGATCACGCAGCGCCCTGACCTGTTCCGCGCCGTAGTCTGCCAGGTCCCGCTGCTCGACATGCTCCACTACCAGGATTTCCAGATCGCGAAATTGTGGATTCCCGAATACGGCAGCTCCGAGAATCCCGACCAGTTCAAGTGGCTCTACGCCTACTCGCCCTATCATCATGTGAAGCCGGGCACAGAGTATCCCGCCGTCTTATTTATGACCGCCGACACCGACACCCGAGTCGACCCCATGCACGCCAAGAAAATGGCCGCCGAGATGCAAGCCGAAGCTAAGAACGGATCAAGCAGAACGCGGCCGATTTTGTTGCGGATCGAGAGCAAGGCGGGTCACGGCGCGGGCAAGCCCGTCACCAAGCTGATCGAAGAATTCACGGATATCTATTCGTTCTTGTTCTGGCAGTTGGGAGTGAAAGAGTAAGGGTTTGGTGGAAGGGCACGGCTTCAGCCGTGCCGTTAGACGCCAGAAAGACTCCGGCTTTAGCCGCTGAGGGCCTCGCTTTTGATTTACGTTGGACAAGGAGCCATGGCGCGCTATGAAAGTGGCAAGCGGCGTTCAGTATCAAGTTCAGAAACAGCTCCGATTGGCTATCGGAGCTGTTTTGTTTTTTGCGCGAAGATGAGGCGGAGTGCGAATCCCACCCTTTCGCAAAGAACGCGAAAGGATGGGGCACCCGGCCCCGCCGAGGGATCTGCGGAAAGCTCTCGTCGTGAAGTCATTCGAGCAGGCTCTGTATTGGAAGGCCCTTCCTTGGCTGGTGCCGCCCCAAGTTGGTCTCTTTCGCGGCGCCTTGAACGACGCGCTGCCCATCGCTGGATGAGTCGAATCGGAAACCCGGGACAGCGGGACGTTCCCCCAGCTTACCCATGCACGACCACGACCGAGGTTGCCCGACCCTAAGCAGTTTTCGAAGGGTGGGTACCACGGACTCTGCGAATCGAATTCACACAAGGCCGCCCAGATTTGAGGTACCCTTGCGAGGCTGCAAGCCAGTCCATGACACGCACCATCGCCATCGTCGAGCGCCTACCCGGTCACACCGAGGTGATGGGCGGCTTTGCCGCTCTGGCGCTGGAACTCGGTTACGAGCCTCACCTGCTCTTCAATCACACCGATCGATTTCACGTGGCCGAGTATCTGCGCACCCGCATTCCCATTGCGGCCGATCATATCCATGAGTGGTCGTATATCAACGAGCACAGCGCCGACTACGACGTCATCCTTCTCAATACCTCGTATGTCTGGCTCGACTACTCGCGTCAGTTGCAGCACTGGAATGCCCACAACCGGCTCATCGTTGTGCACCACGATCCAGAAGATACGGCGCTAAACCCGCACGGCGCGTCCATCTATTTGACCCCGGCCGCGGGGGAAGAGAGATGGATTTTTCCCCTATATTCCGATCCATCGGCAGTCGAGTTCGACGAGAATGCTCGTCTCTCCACGCACGACGCCACCAAACTGCCCACACTCATCAGCATCGGTTCGTTCGACCGCAAAGATAAAGCCAGCGCCGTCGCCTACATGAAAGCGGGCGGCAAGCTCGTGCACTACGATCGGCATCCCTGCCACCACTTCCCCGGCCAAGAAGCCTATACCCAGCACATGGGCCTCGATGGTCCCCGACTCATGTCTTCCCTCGCCCAACAGGCCCAACCAATCTTTCTTTGGTTCCCGATCGTTCCAGAATCGGAGTACTTTGTTTTCCGGTTCACTGGCGCGCTCATCATCGGCGCGGAGATGAACTGTATTATGGTGATGCCGGAGCGCCTGCGGAACTTGTACGGATTCCCACCCGATGCCGTCATCACCTACGATATTTCGATCACTGAATCAGCATGTTTGGAGAAGCTTCGCGCCTCTCCCGCCAAACAACAGGAACGCCGAAAGCAGTTGAGGTTGTGGACGATCGACCGATGGAAGAAAAATCTGGACATCTTTCAACCATTGCTGGATCGCACCCAGTAACGCTGCGACCGTCGATCAAGACGGCGAGGGAAGAAGCTTGAACCACAGAGGGCACAGAGGTTCACCGAGGAAAATCGTGGATGGCGCCGGCCATCGTACCACTCCGGCACAAAGTCATAGATCAGTGGCAAAGGAGAAATCATGGCAACAAAATACCGAGTCATCAAGGTGAAGGGCACAAATCCGGAGACGTTCATTGTCGTTGGCATCGATTTTGGCGCAGCCGCCATCACCAGCACATCGGAGGCGATGCTGGAAACGGAAATGCGCGACTATCTGCAGAAGTCCGGCGCCTCCGAAAAAGACATCACCGCCTGGATCGACCAGGCCCGCAAGTATCCCGGATAGCGATCTAGTAGATTTGTGGTAGTGATCGGGCGTCCGCGCCTCAATACAATGACGCGACGTTTCATGAAGCACGAATCGATCACGCCGATCGCTTTCCTTTTCCTGCTGCTGGCGGCAATGCCGGCATGGGGCGTGGAGCATCCGGGCGCACTTCCCATCGACGCGGACTGCTCGTCCTGTCACGTGAAGAAAATCATTGGGAAGTCGGTGCACTCGGCCATGTTGACTTCGTGCACGGTGTGTCATGTAGCTAACACGCAAGGCGACATGACGACTTTGAATCTGCTCATGCCGAAGGAAGAAATCTGCTTCGCCTGCCACGAGAAATCCGCCGAATTGCGCCAGCACGTGCCCGTCGTGAAGGCATCCTGCGTGGACTGTCATGACGCGCACTCCAGCGACCAGCGAATGTTGTTGCGAACTCTGGCAGTCACACCCGTTCCAGCGATGAAGGGCAAATAAAGAATCCCCGAACGGAAGCTGTCCTGGCGTGGTAAAATCCTCGAACTTCGCGCTGGACGCCGCTTTGGACGGGCTGTTCCGGCCTCGAACCTCTCTCCCGGAGGCTATACCCCATGATCTTTCGTTCCTTGCAATACCTACGTCTGGCTTCATTGTCGTTCATCGGTCTGATGGCAGCGGTTTCGGTTCCAAGCGCGCCCGCCCAACAGACCCTGCCGAACAATCTCACCAAGCGCGTGGTGGCCGATTACGTCTACTGGAGCAAGTATCAGACGCCGGCATATGGCGCCCCGCAGATTCCCTACCATATGCTGACCCATATCAACCACGCCGGCGTGTCATTCGATGCGACCGGCACGCTCTCGGTGCCGTCAGGGCCCGGGAACGAATTCCTTGAGCCCGAACTCAACAACCTGGCTCACGCCAAGGGGGTAAAAGTTCTGCTGCTGCTGGGCGGGGACTTCCCGGGCCTGGAGGCCAGCGGCGAAGTGCAAACTCTGGTCGACAACCTCGCGGCCTTCGAAACGGAGCATCACTACGACGGCGTTGATCTGGACTGGGAATATCCTGAAACCAGCGGCGACCACAATTTCCTGCTCGAACTGGTGAAGAAGTTACGCGAGTCGAACGCGGATTATGTAATCTCGATCGACGCGGCGCCATGGGGTGGATATGCATACAACCTGAAGAACCTGCCGCTCTACGTCGACTACATCAACATCATGATGTACGACTGCGCCGGCCCCTGGACGGCTCACGGGCAACTCAACTCGGCCATCTTCTGGGACAACCACGACCCCGCACCCTATGAATGCCAGCCCGGAGGCAGCGTGCATGATACGGCCAACATCTTTCTGAAGGAAGTCCCCGGCGCCCAGCTCAACATGGGTACACCCTTCTACGGCTACCACTACCACAACATCAACCAGCTGTTTGGATTGTGTCCGAACGCGGCGTTTACCGTCGACGGCGAATGCGATGGCACGGTGACCAGCGGAAACTATTTTCCGGACTTCAAGCCTTTGATCAACAAACGCGGATGGGAGACTCTCTACGATCCGATCGCGCTCGTTCCCTACATGCTAAGAGTCGATGGCAGCGACGGCTATATTACCTACGACGATGCGTTCTCGACCTACTATCGCGTGTGGTATTCCGATTGGGAGCGGGGACTCGGTGGAACCTTTATGTGGTCGCTCGATGCCGACTACGATGGTCACTCGCAGGACTTGATGGTCGCCATGTATAACGCGTCGTTGAAAACGTCGAACTAAGCGCAGCACGGAGGTGGAAGCCAATGAATCTCCCCCGATACACGCGAAGAGATTTTCCGGTTCGCTTAGCCGCCGTGCTGCCGCTGTTCGGAATCGCAGAAAACGCCTTCCGCATGACGCCGCCAGCTGACCGGAACGGGATCTCGAACGCGTGTGAATGCATCCATCAGGAAGTTGTGTTGAAGGCGGCGCGGAAGCGCGTTTACGAAGCGCTCACCCAGGAGAAGCAATTCCGCCAGGTGACCGACTTCATCATGAGAGGTGCCTCCACTCAAATCAGTCCGGACGTCGGCGGTTCGTTCTCCTTGTTTGGAGGCGTGATCGAGGGCCGCCACGTCGAACTGGTTCCGTACGAGCGCATTGTTCAGGCCTGGCGCGAAAAAGACTGGCCGCCGGGTCTGTACTCGATCGTGAGATTCCAGCTGAACGAGCAGGAAGCCGAAACCAAACTTGTTTTCGATCACACCGGATTTCCCCAGGGAACCTCCGTGAGCCTGGCACCGGGATGGTGGTCGCATTACTGGGAACCGCTGCAGAAGTATTTGGGATGAAGGGGCCACAGTCTGCCGGAAACCGTGTGGGGACTGATTCTCCGCCCGATCCGGGAGCTCGGGCTTCCTTAACACTTGAATTAGGTTTGACCCTTCTGATCCAACGTGTTATAAACGCCTGTTTTGCGCTGGTATGACAGGACTACAGTCTGATTCTGTCTGGTCGGGTCTTTGCGGCCTGGCTTCTTAATTCAAAACCAGCGCGAACTCCGACGCGTCCAAGCTCCAACACTCAGGTCTTGCGGTGGAAGCGTGTTCGGAATTCCGGAACAGATGCCCAATGCTCGATTGGGGGTGCTCACGGTGGTGAACCGTGGTTCGCGGGCCGGGAGGCTGCGTCCGGAAGGCAGCACCTAAACACGTTTTTATATTCCTTATAACGACATTTTCGGAGGACTTTTATGCGTAAATGGCTCGCCACTGCCGCCCTGCGCGGCGTGGTCTCACGAATTACCGCAGTGGCCGCGCTGCTTATGGCCAGCACCGCTACTGCACTGGCTGAACCTGCCGGCGAAGCCGTCGGCGGCGAGGCTTCCCTGAAGCTGCCTGACCTTTCGCAGGTCAGCTTCCTCCATGGCGCCATCGACGGTCACAAACTGCTGCTGATCGGCATCCTGTTCTGCCTGTTCGGGCTCGGCTTTGGCATGACCATCTTCATGCGGTTGAAGAACCTGCCCGTGCATCGCTCCATGCGCGAGATCTCCGAACTCATCTACGAGACCTGCAAAACGTACCTGGTCACGCAGGGCAAGTTCATCCTGTTTCTGTGGGCATTTATCGCGGTCATTATTGCGGCTTACTTTGGATGGCTCTCGCCAGTGCCGGGAAAATCTGTCGCTCTCACGCTTCCCATTATTTTAGGCTTCAGTCTGGTGGGCATCGCGGGAAGCTATGGCGTGGCATGGTTCGGAATTCGCGTGAACACGTTCGCCAATTCGCGGACCGCCTTCGCTTCCCTGCCCGGCAAACCATATCCCGTGTACCAGATTCCGCTGGAAGCGGGCATGAGCATCGGGATGATGCTGATCAGCGTGGAACTGTTGATCATGCTCTTCATCCTGCTGTTCATTCCGGGCGACTACGCCGGACCGTGCTTTATCGGCTTCGCCATCGGCGAGTCACTGGGCGCGGCGGCGCTGCGCATTGCCGGCGGAATTTTTACCAAGATTGCCGACATCGGCTCCGACTTGATGAAGATCGTCTTCAAAATCAAAGAGGATGACGCGCGCAATCCGGGCGTGATTGCCGACTGCACCGGCGACAATGCCGGCGATTCGGTGGGACCCTCCGCCGACGGTTTCGAAACTTACGGCGTTACCGGCGTCGCGCTGATCACGTTTATCCTTCTGGGCGTGAAAGATCCGAACGTACAGGTGCAGTTGCTGGTGTGGATCTTCGTGATGCGCGTGATGATGCTGGTATCGAGTGCCCTGTCGTACTTCTTGAACGCCGCGATTGCCAAGGCGAGGTACGGCTCGGCCTCCGAGATGAACTTCGAAGCGCCGCTGACTTCACTGGTGTGGCTCACTTCGATTATCTCCATCGCACTCACCTACCTCATTTCTTACTTCATTATTCCGGCTCTCGGCACCGATGAAACGCAGTGGTGGAAGCTGGCCACAATTATTTCCTGCGGCACGCTAGCCGGCGCGTTGATTCCGGAACTGGTGAAAGTGTTCACCTCGACCGAGTCACGGCACGTCAGAGAAGTGGTGATCTCGGCACAAGAGGGTGGCGCCTCGCTGGGCATTCTGTCGGGATTCGTGGCGGGCAATTTCTCCGCCTACTATCTCGGCCTGGCCATGATGTTCTTGATGTCGATTGCCTACTACATGAGTACCATGGGACTGGCTCTGGCGGCAGGGATGCTGGCTCCGGCGGTGTTTGCGTTTGGCCTGGTGGCGTTCGGATTCCTGGGCATGGGGCCGGTCACCATCGCCGTGGATTCTTACGGTCCGGTCACCGACAATGCGCAATCGGTGTATGAACTTTCTTTGATCGAAGCCGTGCCCAACGTAAAGGCCGAGATCAAGAAAGACTTCAACATGGATGTGAATTTCGAGCGCGCCAAGTACTTGCTCGAAGCCAACGACGGCGCGGGCAACACGTTCAAGGCGACGGCCAAGCCGGTGCTGATCGGCACCGCCGTGGTGGGCGCGACCACCATGATTTTTTCCATCATCATGGCGCTGACCAACGGGCTCACCAGCGTCGAGAGCGTGCAGAAACTCTCGCTACTGTATGCGCCGTTTTTCCTGGGCCTGATCACCGGCGGAGCGATGATCTACTGGTTCACGGGCGCTTCCACGCAAGCCGTGACCACCGGCGCTTACCGGGCGGTCGAGTTCATCAAAGCCAACATTAAACTCGAGGGCGCAGAGAAAGCCTCCATCGCCGACAGCAAGAAGGTGGTGGAGATTTGCACGAAGTACGCGCAGAAGGGCATGTTGAACATCTTCATTGCGGTGTTCTTCGGGACGCTGAGCTTCGCCTTTGTCGATCCGTTCTACTTCGTGGGCTATTTGATTTCCATCGCGATCTTCGGACTCTACCAGGCGATTTTCATGGCCGACGCGGGCGCCGCCTGGGACAACGCCAAGAAGATTGTGGAAGTCGAGATGAAGCAAAAAGGCACGCCGCTGCATGATGCCACGGTGATTGGCGACACGGTCGGCGACCCGTTCAAAGACACGTCGTCGGTGGCGCTGAATCCGGTCATCAAGTTCACCACGCTATTCGGCCTGCTGGCGGTGGAACTGGCGGTGAAGCTGGCAGCGGATCAGGGGACAACGCTGACGCGAGTGCTGGCAGCGGCATTCTTCCTGGTGTCGTTCACGTTCGTATACCGTTCGTTCTACGGCATGCGGATCAAGCAGGGCGCGGAGTAGAAGACGCTTCGCAAGACAAAAAACGCCGTCCGCATGATGCGGACGGCGTTTTCATTTGCTAAGGCGCTTCTGCCCTCAGCGGCTATAGCCGGCGAACGAACCGTGGCCCGGGACGGCACAACTGGCAGTCGTGCCCTTTCCGAATCGTGCCGTTCGCGAGCTCGGCGTCGAAACGGGTTAGCGCCAGCCCAACTCGCGGCGATCGCGATTCACGTCGCGATACTCGCGGCGCAGTTCCCTGCTCTCGTGACGCGCAGCGGCATAGTTCCCGTAGTACAGGTCGCGCCGCAATTCCCGGCGGTCGTGTGCGATTCTCACCTCGTCGTGGCGAATGTCGCGGCGCACGCCGCGGTCACCGTCCCAGGCCAACGCTGGGGCCACGCTCATCCCTACCAGCAAGAGAACTCCAGCAATCGCGCGTTTCATATCTTTTCCTCCGACCGCAATCCGCGGTTAGGAATGGAAACCCGCGGGGTGAACAGGAGTTTCGGCGAAAAACTAACTCCACGGGTTGCACTCGCAGGCAACCTTCCGCATTGGCTACACATCCCGGTGCCTTTAGCTCGGCCCTTTCATTTTTTCTTTCACGCTGCGGGCGAGTTTTTCGATCTCCTCGGCCTTCTTGATCACGTCGAGGGAGAGAACATTTTCGTCGGACTTGTCCACGGACTGCTTCAGTTCGACCGAGAGTTTCAATAACCGGTCAGTGTCGATCTTGAGCGCGGCGACGCGGTCCTTGGCGGCTTTCTTGGCCATCTCGGTGGTGATGCGGTCCCGGGCTTCATCCGCGTCGGTGATGGGCGGCATGTTGGGGTCGCTCTTGGGTGGCGGAGGGGATGGTGTCGATTGCCGTTGTGCACTGGCGTTTGGCGCGACGCCGAGAAAGAGGCACAAGCCAAGAACGAACGTCCTCGCAGTGAACGTCACCGTAGGGAACTTGCAGGCAGCGAATCGGGATTGCACGGGCACCTCGCTGAGAGTCGGCGAGCACTGCTCATGGAAATTATACTTCGCGGGAAAAAGAATCAGCCACAGCGGACACAGGGGAACACGGAGGAAATGGGAAGGAGACAGAAAAGCCAGAACCTGGGGCTCTGGCTTTCTGTGTTTCGTCTCGAACTACAGCGAGCTCATGTTGGCCAGGAACTCGGCGTTGGCCTTGGTCTTATTGAGACGCTCGACCAGCAGTTCCATGGCTTCTACGGGCGACAGGGGGTTCAGCACCTTGCGCAGAACCCAGATGCGCTGCAAGTCTTCTTTCGGGATGAGCAGTTCTTCTTTACGCGTACCAGAGCGTTGAATGTCGATGGCTGGGAAGACGCGCTTGTCGACCAGCTTGCGCTCGAGGATGATTTCCGAATTGCCCGTGCCTTTGAATTCTTCAAAGATCACGTCATCCATGCGGGACCCGGTGTCGATCAGCGCGGTGGCGATGATGGTCAACGAGCCGCCTTCTTCAATGTTGCGGGCCGAACCGAAGAAACGCTTCGGACGCTGCAGAGCGTTCGAATCGACGCCGCCGGAGAGCACTTTGCCGCTCGGCGGAACAATCGTGTTGTAGGCGCGGGCCAGACGCGTGATGGAGTCGAGCAGGATCACGACGTCGCGCTTGTGCTCGACCAATCTCTTCGCTTTTTCGATCACCATCTCGGCGACCTGAACGTGGCGGGCTGCGGGCTCATCGAAGGTTGAGGAAATCACTTCGCCTTTGACCGACCGCTGCATGTCGGTAACTTCTTCAGGGCGCTCGTCGATGAGCAACACCATCAACACGACTTCAGGATGATTCGCCGTAATCGAGTTGGCCACATTCTGCAACAGCATGGTCTTGCCGGCGCGCGGCGGAGAGACGATCAGTCCGCGCTGGCCTTTGCCGAGGGGAGTGAGCAGGTCCATGACGCGAGCGCTGGCGTTTTCGCGCGTGGTCTCGAGCTTGAGGCGCTCCTGCGGATACAGCGGCGTAAGGTTATCGAACAGGATCTTGTTGCGCGCCTCGTCGGGCGATTCGAAGTTAACGGCTTCAATCTTCACCAGCGCGAAATATTTTTCGCCTTCATGCGGAGGCCGCACCTGGCCGCTGATGGTGTCGCCGGTCTTGAGATCGAATTTTCGGATTTGCGAGGGCGAGACGTAGATGTCATCCGGCCCGGGAAGGTAGTTGTAGTCGGGAGAGCGCAGAAAACCGTAGCCGTCGGGCAGGATTTCGAGGACACCTTCGGCGAAGATGTGGCCTTCTTTTTCGCTCTGCGCCTGCAGAATCTTGAAGATCAAGTCCTGCTTGCGCATACCGCTGGCACCGGGCAGATCCAAGGTCCTTGCGATCTTGGTCAACTCGGTGATGTTCTTTTCTTTCAGTTCAGCAATGGTCATGATTCACCTGAACCCGTGCACTAAGGTTTGTTCGTTAGTGTCTACGGGAGATTTTCAAAAGGAGGGGACTCAGGAAAGACGCAAATACTACCAGGCAGGAAGGCGGGGCTGGTTAAGCAGCCCGCCGTTGTGCCTCAGCAAAATTCTCTGGTTCCGACAACACTTCTTGCCGATCCGCGCCGGCGATCCGATCCAACACACCGTTCATCGTTTCTTGGATTCTGGTGCTGGGCCGGTGGAACTTCCGCGTGGCCTTGGAGGCAAGCTGACAAAGCATATACCGGTTCCGCAGGGTCTGTAAAGCATCAAACACACGATCAGAGCGCATGTGCTTTCTTTCTCCTTACTTTATGATGGTGGCCTTGCGCGCTTTCATCTTCCGCCAGGGAGGGTGACTTGAACCCCACAGTCCGATCTAAGCCACTGATTCCTAACAGTTTGTAATGGAGTTAGCGTAAAGCTCACTTGGAATAGATGCGTGACAGGTCTCCGAAGATGCTCAATTTTCTGGGCTTTGGCTCCTTAGGCGCGGGCGACGCAAAAACGGCCCAGAAGCTTCCGGATGTACCTGGAACTGTCTAATCTAGCTGCAACAGAAGAGGAGGTCAAGTAATTATTTGTCAACCTGGCAGGTCAGCGGGTTTCCGCGGCCCAGAGTGGTACGCGAGAGGTAGCGAGTGCCTATATTTTACTTTAGAATCAATGGTTTAACCGGACGATCTAAGCGAATGGCTGTTGCAATCTCCGGGCAATGTTACATTCCCGCCCCGTCGCAGCCAGGATTGATCCAATCCGCCGGGCTCCGTGACGAACGAAGGCTCTTGCTGGCAGTAGAGGTTCATCCGCCACAGCCGCCCGTGATGGAAATCACAGACCGCCGAGGTCTCACCCCGCTACCGTGAATGTGGACTATTACTTATCGGGAAAGGCTTTTCCATGTCGATTGCGGCCTCAAGCACTTCGCGAATTTTAGACCCCAGTTTAGAGAACAAAATCATGAGCGCCGAAGAAGCGGCGGCGCTAATCCGATCGGGTGACCAGATTGGCATGAGCGGATTTACCGGGTCGGGTTACCCAAAAGCCGTCCCGATCGAACTGGCGCATCGCATTGCCGACGCACACTTCCGCGGACAGAAATTTCAGGTCAGCGTGTTCACCGGGGCTTCGACCGGGCCCGAGCTTGATGGGGCTCTCGCCATGGCGGGCGGCATTCATCTGCGGCTTCCGTATCAGTCTGATCCCGAGACGCGCAAGCGCATCAACGCCGGCGAAATGGATTACATGGACATTCACCTCAGCCATGTCGCCCAGTTCGTGGAGTATGGATTCCTGGGCAAGATGGATGTGGCTTTGATCGAAGTCACCGCGATTCTAGAAGACGGGCGCGTGGTGCCGAGTTCTTCGATCGGCAATAACAAAACATGGATCGACTGCGCCGAGCGCATCATCCTCGAAGTGAACTCCTGGCAACCGCTGGCGCTCGAGGGGATGCACGACATTTACTACGGTCTGGAGCCGCCTCCAAATCGCAAGCCAATTCCCCTGGTGCGACCGGGCGATCGCATCGGCACGCCGTATTTCAAGGTGCCAGCCGAGAAGATTGCCGGCATCGTGTTGACCGATTCTCCCGACCGCAATAGTGCGTTTAAGGCGCCGGACGAGGCGTCGAAGCGCATCGCCGGGCACATCCTCGAGTTCCTGAGTTGGGAGGTGAAAAAGGGCCGCATGCCGGAAAACCTTCTGCCCCTGCAATCGGGCGTAGGGAACATCGCGAACGCCGTTTTGTTTGGGCTGGAGGAGGGGCCGTTTGAAGGGCTGACTTCCTACACGGAAGTGATTCAGGATGGGATGATTCGCCTGCTGAAATCCGGCAAGCTCACCTCGGCCTCGGCGACCGCGTTCTCGCTCAGTCCAGCCATGCTGGACGAAGTGAATGCCGATATGGCCAGCTACCGCCAACGGATTGTGCTGCGGCCGCAGGAAATTTCGAACAATCCTGGGATTATTCGCCGGCTGGGCGTGATCGCCATGAACGGCATGATCGAGGCCGACATTTACGGCAACGTGAACTCGACCCACGTGATGGGATCGCGCATTCAAAACGGCATTGGCGGCTCAGGGGACTTCGCGCGCAATGGGTATCTGTCGATCTTCATGGCGCCGTCCTCGGCCAAGAAGGGGACGATTTCGACCATCGTGCCCATGGTGTCGCACGTGGATCACACCGAGCATGACGTGCAGGTCCTCGTCACAGAGAACGGGTTGGCCGACCTGCGCGGACTTTCGCCGAAAGAGCGGGCGAAGCTGGTGATCGAGAAGTGCGCCAGTGCAGAGTACAAACCGCTTCTGCTCGACTATCTATCGCGCGCCGAGCAACTATCGTATGGCAAGCATACGCCCCACCTGCTAAGCGAATCCCTGGGCTGGCACAACCGCTACCTGCGGACGGGAAACATGCGTCCGCGGGAGGAGAACTAAGTTCGAGTCCGGATCGTGTGGCCCCGGACGCATTCGTCCGGGGTTTCGCGCGCATGGGCATAATTGAGAACGGCGGGCGTTCACCAGACGAGAACAGCGCACGCTCCGCTTCACGGGCAACCCTGGTTGCATCTAAGCTAGGACAATGACGGCCGAAGCCAATCCAGCCCGCGTTCAACTCATTCATCCCGAACCCCGCACGCAAGCGTCGGACCAGCTCGACTCGTGGCTGGAGCAACTCGTCTCGCGAAAGGGCAGCGACCTGCTGCTGGTGCCGCAGGCGCCCGCGTCGATCCGCGTCGAGGGAACGCTGGTCGTCATCGGCGACCGTCCTCTGAGTGGTGAGGAAATCGAGGCGGCCGTGCTGCCAACTTTGGCGCTCCATGCACGCGAAGAGTACGAGCGGAGCCACATCGCTGACTCGTCGTATCGAGCCGAAGGGCTGGGACGGTTCCGCATCAATCTGCACCATGAGCGCGGACGCGCCGCCGCCACGGTGCGCGCGCTGCCATCGAAGATACCCACAATCGACGAACTGCGCCTGCCGCCGGGAATTGCTGCACTGGCCAAGTTGCGGCGTGGACTGGTGATTGTCGGCGGGGCGACCGGCTCGGGCAAGACCACGACCTTGGCTGCTTTGGTCAACGAAATCAACCAGCGCGAAGCGCGCCACATTGTCACCATTGAAGATCCAATCGAGTACGAGCATCAGCACAACCTGAGCGTGATCGAGCAAGTGGAAATCGGCATCGATGCTCCCGACTTCCCTACCGCTCTGCGAGCGGCGCTGCGGCAGGCGCCAGATGTGATCGTCGTGGGCGAGATGCGCGATCCCGAAACGGCGCGGATTGCTTTGTCAGCCGCGGAGACGGGACATCTCGTCTTTACGACGCTGCACACGACCGACGCGGCCTCAACGGTCTCGCGCATTGCCGACTCATTCCCGCAGGAACGCCAGCACTCGATTCGCGCCGAGATGGCCATGGCCTTGGCCGCCATGCTGACCCAAACTCTGATTCCGCGGAAAAATGGAGGCCGCGTGCCAGCCGCGGAACTGCTGATGGTCGGCTACGGCGCGCGGCAGCACATCCGTAAGAACGCGCTGCAGCACCTGCAGCAGGAGATCACCATCACCCGCAAACAAGGCTCGTTCACGCTGGAAGAATCCCTGGCGCAGTTGGTCTTTCAAAATGATCTCAGCCGCGAAGATGCCCTGGTCCGCGCGCTGCATCCGGAAGATCTCGACGTAATGTTGAAGGCCAAAGGATTCTAGCAGTGGCGAAAACAGCCAAGAAACTCTGGCAGTGGCTAAGACTTAGGAGCCGACCAGTGGGGATGCAAAGTCGGCTGTGAGAAGCCGCAAAGCGGCGCAGGAATAAAGCCCACGGCGCAAGCCGTGGGTTTCAGTTTCGGCGTGATGAAAGCCCCGAAGGGGCGTAAGAGTTTCAGGTCTACAAATGTCTTTCGTCGATTTCAACGTGATTCTTCTTTAGGAACACGACAAACTCTTCCTGGAACGATCGCGTCGCGTGATGCTGTTGCTGGCGCAAGATGTACGTGCGAACCGCGTCAGCGCCGGATTCGCTCACGCTGAATGCCCCGTATCCGGCCTGCCACGCGAAAACCTTAAATTGAGGCCATTTTTCATGCACCCATCGCGATGAGTTGGTCTTGATCAGGCGGGCAACGTCCGCCACGGAATAAGTCGAGGGCATTCTGACGAGCAGATGAACGTGGTCGGGCATCCCATTGATGCAAAGTGCAATTCCGCCGAGTTCGCGGAGGATGCCGCCGAGATAGGCGTGCAGATCGCCCTCAACCTCCTTCGTAATCAGCGGCGCCCGGTGACGCGTGCTGAAGATGAAATGGACTAGGACATTCGTCGCCGTATGGCCCATACTCTTACGCCCCTTCGGGGCTGATTGATCCCCTGGCAACCTCCCACGGCTTACGCCGTGGGCTCCATTCTTCCGCCGCCCCTGCGGCTTTTGTTCATCTCGCCTTACCGCCTTTGACTCACGCCGCTTAGGAACCCGTATACACGCATGCCCTACGCCCAATACGTCCTATCCAGGCTGCGGTACTGAATGGCCTCGGCGATGTGTTTGGGCTCGAGGTTCGCGGAGTCTTCCAGGTCGGCGACGGTGCGGGCTACTTTCAGGATGCGATCGTGGGCGCGGGCGCTCAGGCCCTGCTGCGTCATGGCGCGTTCCAGCAGGCGCTCGCAGTCGGCCGACAGCTCGCAGAATGTCCGGATGTGGCGGGAGTGCATCTGAGCATTGCAGTAGAGTTTTTCGCGAGACGAGGCGAAGCGTGTGATCTGCTTCTGGCGGGCGCGGATGACGCGCTCGCGAATCTTGGCCGAACTTTCCGGTTCGTTCGTTGAGCGCATTTCTTTGTAGTTCACGGCCGGGACGTCGATGTGAATGTCGATGCGGTCCATGAGCGGGCCAGAAATCTTCGACACGTAGCGCTGGATCATCGGCGTGGTGCACTGGCAGTCGCGGGTGCGATCGTTGTGGAAGCCGCAGGGGCAGGGATTCATGGCGGCGGCCAGCATGAATCTCGCGGGAAACGTCAGCGACATAGAGGCGCGTGCGATCGAGACCGTACCATCC
This sequence comes from uncultured Acidobacteriota bacterium, assembly GCA_963800405.1. Taxonomy (GTDB): domain Bacteria; phylum Acidobacteriota; class Terriglobia; order Terriglobales; family Acidobacteriaceae; genus Sulfotelmatobacter. The sequence continues at coordinate 111,872 of CAWDBW010000020.1, read as the reverse complement.
TCGAGCGGCTGGCGCAGGACTTCGAGCACGTTGCGGGGAAATTCTGGAAGTTCGTCGAGAAAGAGCAAGCCGTTGTGGGCGAGCGAAACTTCCCCGGGGCGCGGGATGACGCCGCCGCCGATCAGTCCGGCATCGGAAATGGTGTGATGCGGTGAACGATAGGGCCGCGTTCCCACTAGACCGCTGCCTTGGTCAAGCACTCCGGCCACGCTGTGAATCTTGGTCGTCTCCAACGCCTCTTCAAACGTAAACGGCGGCAGGATCGTGGGCATGCGCTTGGCCAGCATGGTCTTGCCGGAGCCCGGCGGGCCGATCATGAGGATGTTGTGGCCTCCAGCGCACGCGATCTCGATGGCGCGCTTGGCGGTCTGCTGGCCGCGAACATCTTTGAAGTCGACGAAGAACTGCTGCGACTCGCGCAGCAGCGAGTCGCCGTCGGCTTTGATGGGGACGATGCCGTTGCCCGAGTTCACGAAATGGATCACGTCAAGCAGTGACCGGACGGGATAGACGTCCAGGCCCGAGACCATGGCCGCCTCTTTGGCATTGGCTTCAGGCACAACCATGCGGGCGATTTTCTTGCTGCGGGCTTCAATAGCGATGGGCAAAGCGCCCCGGACACCGCGCACGCCACCGTCAAGCGAGAGTTCGCCGACAAACAGACAGTCGGTCATATCTTTCTTGGTCAGACCGCCATAGGCTCCGACAATGCCGAGGGCCATGGGCAGGTCGAATCCGGAACCTTCTTTCTTGATATCAGCCGGGGCCAGATTGATGGTGATATGCGTGGGCGGGATGTCGTAGCCGCAGTTCTTCAGCGCGGCGCGGACGCGGTCGCGGCTCTCGCGGACCGCGGCGTCGGGCAGGCCAACCGTGTGGAAATGGTCCTGATCGCACTTGATGCCCGAGCAATCGACCTCCACCTGAATAATGTTGGCATCGATGCCGTACACGGCGGCGCTGAGAGTCTTATAGAGCATGCGGCGTAGGGTGGCACCCCCCACTTCTCGCCAAAAAACGCGAGAAAAGGGGCACCCAGACCTTGGGCACACGAAGTCCTGATGTGCCAGATACCAACCTTACGCGTCGAGTGCGGGTCTGGCTGTGACAGATGTCACCGGGGATCTGTGGAAAACAGGCTGGCATCCGCCTGGCTTGTAACCGTTTGTGAACCTCAGGTACCAAGAGTCCAACCACTCAGTTGCTCCGCCGGCGCGTATAGAATGTAAGAAGGCTTTGGTTGAGATCGACGCTGTTCCTCATGAACCCGGACCCCTCTAATCCCGCGAATCCGCCTCGTCCCTCCGGAAATCTGGAACGAGAAGAATCCCAGATTTGGCGGTGGTTGCTTGGGTTCATGATCCTGCTCGCCGTGGCGCTGACCGGGCTGCTGTGGGAGCGGCTGGAAAACATCCCGTACTCGCTGCGCGCCATTCCGATCGGAGTACTGGTTCTCTCGCTCCTGTTCGCGGTCTACGCCTACGGACGCCGGCGCGAGGTTAGCGAGCTCAAGGGACTGCTGCGCGGGCTGCAGCACGTCGGAGCGCCGCCTTCGGAAGAGCAACTCGACCAGCTCAGCCAGGTTATCCTGCGCTCGCAACGCAACTTCAAGGAATTGATTGATTCCTTTGACGACCCCGCGTGCGCGGTCTCTCTCGACGGCACGCTGCGCACCGTCAACCGGCGCATCACCGAGTTGACTGGTGCGTCTTACACCGAACTGGTGGGCCGCAAGATCTACGATCTGGTCGAGGAGCCGACGCAAGCGGATGTGGAACGCGGCCTGGGGCGTTTTCTGGAAAAGAGGCGATGGTCCGGGACGGTCCGAATCCGGCTGAAGAACAACTCGCGGCCGCTCTATTTTGAATGTGTGGTGAACGGCATTATTAAAGGCGACGAGGTGGTCGGAGCCAGCCTGTTAGGCCGCGACGTGACCGAGCAACGCGAGAAAGAACTCCGCTTCACCGAATTGTTCGAGACCTTGCAGGAGGGCGTCTATTTCAGCACGCCCGAGGGACATTTGCTGGACGCCAATCCAGCCCTCGTAAATATTTTGGGATATGTGGAGAAGCGCGATCTTCTGGCGGCCGAGCCGGCGGCGTTGAATTTCGACCCCGGCCAGCCCGTACTGGGACGGGCGGTGGATGATCGTGGAGGGGTTCGCACCCGCGAGATCAAACTGCGGCGCAAGGATGGAACCGCCGCCAGTCTTTCTGGACTCCTCGCGAGCGGTGTGGGACACCACTGGCAATATTATCCGCTACCAGGGAACTCTGGTCGACATCACAGAAAAGCGGAAGATGGAGCAGGAACTGGCGCAACAGGAAGAGTTTCGCCGGCGCCTGCTGGAAAGTTTTCCGGATCTCATTCTGGTGGTCGACCTGGAAGAGCGCTATACCTTCGTGAGTACCAGGCGCTCGCGATCTGCTGGGCTACCAGCCGAAAGAAATGTTGGGTAAAAAGATTTCAGAGCTGGACGATCACTCTCCGGAGCTGGCTGCTCTGTACCACGAAGTCGTTTCCGGCAAGGAAGCTTTCGCGTCCGCGGAATACGGGGCCCGGCATCGTGATGGAAACTGGCGGACGATGCGCGCAGCTGGCAGCCGGCTGGTCGATGCCGAGGGAAAAACCAGCGGAGTCATTATTTCGGTGCGCGATATCACCCTCGAACGGAAGCTAGAACAGCAGGTAGTGCAGAGCGAGCGCCTGGCGGCCATGGGCGCAATGATCGGCGGCGTCGCCCACGAACTGAACAATCCTTTGACCAGCATCATGGGCGTCAGCCGAACTGCTGCAGGACACTGAGACCAACGAAGCCTCGCGCAAGCAGCTGGCCATGCTGCAACAGCAGGCGCGCCGGGCTGCAGAGATCGTGCAGAACCTGACCTATTTCTCGCGTCCTCCCGCTCCCGGCAAGAGCCGCATCAATCTGGTCGAAGTGGTCGAGCGCACCCTGAACCTGCACGCCTATTCGCTGCGCAAGAACAACATTACGGTCGACTTTCTGAAAGAGGCCGGAGTGCCTTATGCCCTGGGCGATCCGCACCAGTTGATGCAGGTGTTTCTGAACCTGATCGTCAATGCCGAGCAGGCCATCCGCGAAGCTCGCGATAAAGGCACGCTGCGGATTCGGCTGGGCAAGAGGCGAAAATTCTGTGTGGGTCAGCTTTCACGATGACGGGCCGGAATCCCGAAGGAAAACCTGGCGAGCATCTTCGATCCGTTTTATACGACGAAGCGGCCGGGGCGCGGCACGGGACTTGGGCCTGAGCATCTGCAAGTCGGTGATGAAGGAACACAACGGCAGCGTGGAAGCGGCCAACTCTCCCGAGGGCGGAGCGGTATTCACGGTGACGCTGCCGGTCTCGGCGGTAGGGTAAGCAACAACTTGTCATCCTGAGCAAAGCGAAGGACCTATGAACTTGTCTGCAGCGCCGGTGCCGCCTGCAAAATACATAGTTCCTTCACTTCGTTCAGGATGACAAGGGCACACGCCACTCCAGCCTAGCGCTCGACCGCCATCGCCACCGCATTCCCTCCGCCGAGACACAAGGCGGCGATCCCCCGCTTTACGTCGCGGCGAATCATTTCGTAGATCAAGCGTGACCAGCACCCGCGCGCCGCTGGCGCCGATAGGATGGCCGATGGCGACGGCCCCGCCGTTCACGTTGACCTTATCGGGCTCGAGGCCCAACTCGCGCATCACGCCCAGCGCCTGCACCGAGAAAGCTTCGTTGAGTTCGTAGAGATCGACATCTTCGTTCTTCCAGCCAGTCTTCTCCCAGATCATGCGGACAGCGCCGACCGGAGCCATCATCACCCACTTCGGTTCGACACCGCTGGTCGCCTGCGCCACGATCCGGACCATCGGCTTCGTGCCCAGCTCAGCCGCCCGCTTCGCGCTGGTCACGACCAGCGCCGCAGCGCCGTCGTTAACCCCAGGCGCGTTACCCGCGGTGACCGTGCCATCTTTCTTAAAAGCCGGCTTGAGCGAGCGCAGCACTTCGATGGTCGTGTCTTCGCGGGGGCTCTCGTCTTTATCAAAGACTGTCGGAGGCGCGCCCTTCTTCTTCGCCGGAATCTCGACGGGAACGATTTGCGACTTGAAGCGGCATTCCTTGATCGCCGACAGCGCCTTGCGATGCGAGTGCAGCGCGAACTCATCCTGCTCTTCGCGCGTGATGCCGTATTTCTCAGCAACGTTCTCGCCGGTAATTCCCATGTGGTAGTCGTTGTAGATGTCCCACAGGCCGTCGTGGACCATGGAATCGACGATCTGCGCGTTGCCCAGGCGATATCCCTTGCGCGCCTGCGGCAGAAGATAAGGAGCGTTCGTCATCGACTCCATGCCGCCAGCGACGACGATAGAACTGTTTCCGGTCTGCACCGCTTGCGCCGCAAGCGCAACCGATTTCAATCCTGAGCCGCAGACCTTGTTGATTGTCATGGCACCTGTCGCAGGAGAGAGTCCGCCATAGATCGCGGCCTGTCGCGCAGGATTCTGGCCGAGTCCGGCGGAGACGACGTTGCCCATGATGCACTCATCAATCTGCGCCGGATCGACGCCGGCGCGCTTGACGGCTTCGCGAACGGCAATAGCGCCGAGTTGAGTGGCACTGAAATCGGAAAGACTGCCCTGAAATTTTCCGACCGCGGTGCGGCAGCCGGAGATGATGACAACATCGTCAAAAGAGGCCATGAATCAAGCTCCCGCGAAGATTTCGCGCTTCTCATTATAGATGCAGCGGTGCAGGAATGCGTCGCTCGCAGAGGTGCACGCTCAGGTTGCGCTTGTGCACGGAAGCACTGCGACTCTTCGATCGGCTCGCGAGTTCAAACCGTGTTCGCGACGGGTTCGCAGCAGAAATTCCTGCGCAACTCACTGCGCTCTTCAAGAAGTTGCTTGACTTCCGCTGCGAAAACTCTTTCGGTGTGACTTTGGTATCGCGACCTTGCACGGTGTGATCATCATTTTTTTCTTGACTTCATTTTTCATTAACTCTATACATCAACTAGTTGCAGTATTGAAGACCGCTGCAACATTTTCCATGAAAAATGGAAGGGAGAATAGGAACAATGGCAACCAAGAAAAAGGCAAAGAAGAAAAAGAAACACTAAGTAAGGTTCAGTACTAAGGCAATAGGGGACGCTCCAGAGCGTCCCCTAAGTTTTTTGAGCCAGGAATCGTGCGGCGCAAACTGGCTAGTTAGGCCGACCGGCGCGGCTTTCCACACGCCGGGGAATCCGCTTCTCCTTCTCCGGACATATGCTCCGATACGCACAGAAATTGCAATGCATGCCAGTCTTCGCCTTGAATACGCCCGCGGCAATCCCCTGAGCAGCGGCATCCACACGGCCGCGGGCCTCCAGCAGTTGGCCCTCGCTGCGAGTCGTGATGACGGGAACGTTCTCCTCCAGATTATGAAAAATCAGTGCGCCGACGGTGTATCCCCATTTTTCCCGGGCCGCGATCGCGTACAGCGACAATTGCAGGCTCTCGTCCGCGTCTTCCTGATCGCGAGCCTTGCCGGTCTTGTAGTCGACGATAGCCACGCTGCCGTCGGCGCGCTGGTCGATGCGGTCAATACGGCCTACCACCGCAGTCTGTCCCAGGCGAATCTCAAACGATTGTTCGGTATGCAGCACCTGCGGCGTCATAAGGCAAGCCGCAGCCACGAAGTCGCGCAGTTGCGCGATGCCCTGCTTCTCATAGAGTTCGTGCTGGTAGGGTTCCAGAATCTTGGCTTCGGCCAAATCGAGGCGAAACAGGTCGATGAGTTCGTCTTCGGTCTTGGGGCGGCCGAGAGTTACGGAATCGAAATAGGTCTTGAGCACGCGATGAATGGCCGCGCCATACTGCATGGCGGCGGCAGGCTTAGTCGACAGTCGCCAGTCGCGGTCGAGCTTGAACTGTAATCCGCAGCGCTCGTAGGTGTCGACGGCCGACGCGCTGAGCCGCGATTGCAGACCTTCCAGCACCGGGAGTTCTAACCAGTGATTGGTTTGCGATTCGGCGGGATATGCTACCGAGGCTTCGGCGAAGATGTCGAGGCTGGTTTGCGAGCCGCGTGCCGGAATCGCGGCCAGCCAACGCGCAAGGCTCTGGTTCTCGATCAGCTCCCGCATGTAGCCGTCGGGATTCTTGTTAGCTTTTCCTTTTCCCTGCTTGGAGTAGACGTGCAGCGAATCGCGGGCGCGGGTCATGGCAACGTAAAACAGCCGGCGTTCCTCCTGGCCGTGCAGCGTCTTGTCGTCGGCCTCGGTGATCGAATCCGCGTCACGCAGTTCCCTGGGGAAGGCGACCAGCGTCTCCTTATACGAACTAGGGAAAGAGCTTGCATTGGCGCGAAGAATGAAGACGTGGGGAAACTCAAGTCCCTTGGCGCCGTGCACGGTCATGAGGCGCACGGCATTTTCGCTTTCATTCGATTCCATGGGAATCACGCCGCCGGCTTCGCGGAAGTATCCCAGATAGTCGACCAGTTCTTCCAGTTCCGTTGTCTTGTTGACCTTTTTCAGTTCCCATTCTTTTACGAAACGCAGGGCCGCCTGAAGGATGGGCGATGCAACATCGAACCCAAACTGTCTCACGACGATGTCGAGCGCGGCGCGCGCCTTCGCTTCCTTGCGGCGAATCTCTTCCCGGGCGCGCTGCACCGCAGCCAGAACCTCAGGGCCGCCATCAACGCGGTCCAACGCGGAGGAAAGAGGAACGACCTGGCCTTCCCGATTGTCCCGTGCGATGGCTCGCATGACCTGGCGAAGCTGCTCCGGATGCACGTGAAACGCCGGCAAAGCCGCTACGCGAAACAGGCTGACGTCGTCACCGGCGGAAACGATCGCGTTGAGGCAAGCGAACAGGTCGCGAACTTCAGGAGTATCGGAGATGTCCATGCTCTCGATGACGAACGGGATCCCGGCCTTGGCGAGTTCGTGGACCACATCATCGCGATGCAGATGCGAGCGGTAGAGGATGCCGAAGTCCGACCACTTGCACTTCGATTTTTTCTGCGCATCGCGGATGAAGGCCACCAGGTCGGGCCCCTCCGCGTCTCTGCTGGTAAGCACGACCACCGACACCGAAGGACTCGGCAGCTGGGTTCCAGCTTTCGCGGCTTCCTCTTCGCGGGCCGATTGCAGCGGCTGGCGCCGGTACGCCAGATCCCCATCAGCATTCCTGGCAAAGACCGGTGGATTCTTGTCGATTAAGGCAAACGCGCTGCGCAGGATGGGAGTCGTGGAACGGCGGTTCTTCTCCAACGCGACCTGCTTGGCGCCGGGAAAGTGGCGATGGAACAAATCGAAGGCGGCGCTCGATGCGCCCCGAAAACGGTAGATCGCCTGGTCGGGATCACCCACAGCAAAGATGTTGCCCTGCGAACCGGCAAGCCGGCTGAGAATCCTGATCTGCGCAAAGTTGGCATCCTGAAACTCGTCGGCGAGAATGAAGCGGGCCCCGGCGCGAGCCTCGGCCAGAACGTTCTCGTCGGTCTGCAGCAAGACATGCGCGCGCGTGATCATGTGGCCGAAAGTGCCGAGGTTCTCTTCGCCGAGCCAGCGCTCCATCGTTTCGAACACGCGCGCAATCTCGCGGCAACGTCCGAGGACTTCGGCGTCAGCGAGAGCATTCTTGGATTTGGCGACGCGCGGCATGGGGACCTCGCCCCGCGCCAGGCGTTCGACGTACTCCGCGTATCTTTCCGGCGTGATCAGTTCGTCGTGGCAGCGGCTGACGAACTCCAGCAGGTCGTTCAGAAACTGCCCGATATTTGCGGCGCGAATAAAGTGCTCGAGACGAAGTTCGCGCATGCGGCGGCGCAGGTAGATCCAGAGATCTTTGTCGTCGAGCACGCCGAAATCCTTATGCACACGCGTGAGCAGGCCGAGGCAGTAGTCGTGGAAAGTCGCGGCGTTCACCGTTTTTCCGCCCAGCAACTGGGCTACGCGCTCGCGCATTTCTCGAGCGGCGTTGACCGTGTAGGTGAGGGCAAGAATTTCGTCGGGTTGCGCGTGGCCGTCGCGGACCAGTCGCTCAATGCGATGGGTCAGGACCGAAGTCTTGCCCGTGCCAGCACCCGCGACCACCAGCATCGGCCCGTCGACGTGCTCAATAGCTTCGCGCTGACGATCATCCGGAACAAACGGCGCGGGACGGGAACTGCTCTTCGAAGGCGGCATTGAGGTCAGCATACCACCGAGGGCCGGAGAGGACTGAACGCTTACGGGCGGCGGCCAGGCGAAGCGTCTATCCTTGAAATGCTGTCCCATTGCCGCCTTAACCCAGTTCCGAGAATACGATCGCGGCGGCAGCGATGGCGGCGGTTTCGGCCCGCAAAATCGTGTTGCCCAGTGACGCGGAGATCCATCCGGACCTCTGGAATAGTTGCAATTCGTCTTCCGCCCAGCCTCCTTCAGGACCGATCGCCAGCGCGATCTCGCCTTGCGGGCGGGAAGCCAGCGCATCGCGCAGCAGGGCTTGCTGCTCCGACTCTGCCAGGACAATGCGCAGGGCCGTGCTGACCTCATTCGCCGCGTCTTGCAGCTTGATAGGCGCAGCGATCTCCGGCGGCGTCGCACGGCGGGACTGCTCGGCGGCCTGCAACGCGAGTCGGCGCCAACGATCGGCGCGCTTTGCCGCGGCCGCAGCCAGGTGCGCGTCCGTGCGGCGGGCGATTACCGGAACGATTCGCGAAACTCCCAGCTCGGTGCATTTCTCAATCGCCCACTCCATGCGGTCAAACTTGAAAACAGCCAGCAGAAGCGTGACGTTGTGCACCAGTGCGGCGGACAGTTCCTCGCCGAGTTCAAACTCGACTCGGCCATCCTGGATGGCCACTATCCGTCCGCGCCTCACTGCGACGCCGGTCGAGATATCGAATTCTTGTCCGACGCGTGCCCGCAGAACGCGCACGAGGTGATCTGCGTGAGTGCCGGTGAGGGCAGCCTGGTTGCCGGAAAATTCTTCCGCGATCCATCGGCGTCTGGTCATAGAGGAGTGCGGCCTGAGCAACTGAACAACTCTCCGAGAAAAGGGCCTTTGGGTGGCGTAGCGCTTTTAGCGCTGCGATGGCCACTCTCTCAGTGAAGGCTTTAGCCTCTGAGGTACCTCGGCGGCTAAAGCCCGCGCTAATAATATGCCGCTGATCGCAGCGCTTAAAGCGCTGCGCCAACCCAAAACCGGGTGCACGCAGGTGCCTTCCCGGTTAAGCGTCATCACGCTAGCCGAACATGTCTTTCATCTTGCCCAGCAGCGAGCGCAGCAAGGGCTGGTTATCGACTTTCGAGAGCGCGTCGAGTTCCTGCAGCAACTCTTTTTGGCGCTTGTTGAGCTTGGTCGGAACTTGCACCCGAACCTCGACGTACAAATCGCCCTTGCCGTGTCCATTCAACACCGGCACGCCTTTGTGGCGGATGCGAAACACGGCGCCCGGCTGCGTCCCGTCCGGAATCTTCAGGGTGTGCTCACCCTCCATGGTCGGCACGCGAATCTCCGCGCCCATCGCGGCCTGCGCCACCGATATTGGAACCACGCAGTGCAAGTCGTTGCCTTCGCGCGCGAAGAAAGCGTGCTCCTTCACGTGCAACACCACGTACAAGTCCCCGGCAGGACCGCCAAATGCGCCAACCTCGCCCGCACCGGAAAAACGAATCCGGGTTCCATCCTCAACACCCGCGGGAACTTTGGCGTCGACCGTGCGCTGCCGCAGAATACGTCCTTCGCCTTTGCACTTCGCGCAGGGATCGGTAATGACGTTGCCCGTCCCCTGGCAGGCAGGGCAGGTGCGCGCGATGCTGAAGAATCCCTGCTGGTAGCGTACCTGGCCCCGCCCGCTGCAAGAGCGGCAGGTCGTCGGACCTTTGCCGGGCGCCGAACCGGAACCACGGCAATCTTCGCAGGCCTCGTGACGGCGAACGGTGACGCGCGACTCGGTGCCGAAGAACGCTTCTTCGAACTCGAGGGTCAGATCCTCGCGCAGATCGGCGCCGCGCTGCACCCGGCTGCGCCGCCCGCCTCCACCTCCTCCGAACATGTCGCCGAATCCGAAAAACTCCCCGAAAATATCGCTGAAGTCTTGAAAGACGGTGGGATCGAAGCCCGCGCCCTGCCCCGAGCCCCCGCCCAATCCGGCGTGGCCGTAGCGGTCGTACACCGCGCGCTTATCGGTGTCCGCGAGTACGGCATACGCCTCGCTAACTTCCTTGAATTTTTCTTCCGCGTCGGGATTGTTGGGATTGCGGTCGGGATGATACTGCAGCGCGAGCTTGCGATAGGCGCTCTTGAGCTCCACCTCAGTGACGGTGCGGCTCACGCCGAGTACTTCGTAGTAATCGCGTTTTGCGTTCGTGGTCAGAAAAACCTTCCTTCAAAACAATGTCAGTTTGGTGTCACGCAAATTGTGTCATCCCGAACGCAGCGAGGAACCATGGTTTCCCCGGGCACCGGCAAGAACGGGAATCCCTCGCTTCGCTCGGGATGACAGGCCGAAACGTCCCACAGCGTTCAGCTAGTTTCCCAGCGCCGATCTTCAGGGATTCTTTGCGACCTTGACCATGGCCGGGCGCAGCAAGCGGTCTTTGAACTTGTAGCCGCGCTGCAATTCCTCGAGCACTTCGTGGTCAGCCGCGTCGGAGGTTTCCACCATTTCGATGGCCTCATGCACATGAGGATCGAACGGCTCGCCCTTGGCGGGAATCACACGCACACCGATTCTCGCCAGTGCATCCTGCAACTGCTTGTAGATGAGTTCCACGCCGCTGCGGAAGTCGCCCGGCTCTGATTTCACCTGCAGCGCCCGCTCGAAGCTGTCGATGACCGGCAGCAGCGGCTTGATCACATCCACTGCGGCGTAGTCGCGGAAGTCCTGCTGCTCTTTGACCGCGCGTTTTCGAGCGTTGTCGAACTCGGCTTGCGCGCGCGCCAGACGGTCGAGTAGGGAATCCCGCTCGGCCTTCAGCTTCTGCAATTCTGCTCCGGGACCGGCAATGTCGATCGTAGCTCCGCCGCCTGCCGATTCCGCGGAAGCTTCATCACCGTCCGCAGGAGGAAGTTCGTGTTCCAGATCAAGCCCTGCCATTTCCGTTTCCGATTTTCCGTTTGCTTTCTTCATAAACTGATCTTCACGACAGCCTGGGTTTAATCCGATTCATTCAAAATCTTGTCAAATAACCGCGCGATATACGAAACCGCGGTGATGGTGTGCTGATAGTCCATGCGCGTCGGGCCAATCACCGCCAGCGAGCCCATGACTTCGTTGCCCGCATGCGCCGGAGCCCCGATCAGCACGAAGTTCTGCATCGACGGCAGGGCCTGGTCGAGTCCAATAACGACTCGCACCGCCTCCTGCTTCACATCCAGATACGCGCCCAGCAACTGGACAACTTTCTCTTTCTCCTCCAGCGTCTTGAGCATCTCCTGCAGCCGCTCCCGGTCCTGTTCGCCGGCAACCAGATTGGCCGCGCCTTCGACGAACACGAACTGCGACCCTTGTTCCGCCGCCAGCGCGCCTTGCTTGTAAAGCTGCTCAATCGAATTCATCAGGCGGTCGTACTCGCTGCGCTCCTGCTCCAGTCGCCGTGCCAGTTCCGCGCGCATCGATTCCATGGTCCAGCCGCGAAAATTTTCGTTGATGTAGCGCGCCGCCAGATCCAGTTCCGACTGCGCTAGGTCAAGGCGCAACACCCGGTCCCGCACCAGGCCGGAACGCGTAACCAGCACGGCCAATACTTTCTGTTCGCCCAGCCGCGAGAAATACACGTGCTCCAGCGCGTTCTTCGGTCCGCTGGTCGCCACCGTCACGCCGACGTTGCGCGAAATCAATGAGAGCACGTGCGAAGTTCGCTCCATAAATTCCTGCACATCAGTGATGCCCGCTAGCGAATCCGAGATCATGGTTTCTTCCTGCGGCGCCAGCCGGGCAGTGCCGGAGATCTGCTCAACGTAATAGCGATACGCCTCAGTCGTCGGGATGCGCCCGGCAGAGGCATGCGGCTGTTCCAGAAAGCCGGCGTCGGACAAGTCGGCCATCACGTTGCGGATGGATGCCGGGCTCAGCCCCTCGCGGTTCGACCGCGCCAGCGTCCGCGAACCAACCGGCTCGCCCGTGGAGATAAACGTCTCCACCAACGCGGTCAGAATTTCGCGTTCGCGATTCCCGATATTGGGGTCAGCAGGCATACGCAATTTGGGTCAGCCAACTATGTCAGTTGTCTCAGTCCGAGCGGCAATCGCCGGGGGAAGAAACCTCTTCCTATTCATTTTACCTAACTATATGTAGATGCAGAAGGTTGGCTTTTGGATGAAAGCTGCGGTCCCCGGCCGGATTGTAGGAATACGATAGAGCGGTCAAGCTCACGACACTGCGCCCTTCGCCACCAGATACTGGTCCATCCATTCCAACACCAGCTTGCGCATCTCTGGTAACTCCACATGCGCACAATCGTAAAGTCCGATGCGGCAGTCGCGCTCTCGCCCGTGCTGCCGGTAAAGGGGCATGAGGTAATCACGAATCTTTTCTACCCCTGCCGGTGGAGTCAAAGGATCCCGGCGCCCGTTCACGCTCAAATGAGGCCGGGGCACGATCAGCTCATTAATCTCCGCCGTTTGAAAATGCTTCAGCAGAGACGGCACGTAATAGAAGATGCCGTGTTCCTTGAGCGCCTGGGTTTTGATGAGCTCGTCGAAATCGGTAAGGCAGCAGACATCCATGCAAACCGCGATCCGGGGATCGAGCGCCGCCAGCCACCACGCCTTGGTTGATCCCATGGACATGCCAAATGCACCCAGACGTCGCGGGTCAACCTCGGCGCGACTGGCCAAATAGTCGATGGCGCGAAACTCATCGAACATCATCATGCCAAACAGCACTTGGCCCCTCCATAGCATCAGCTTGAATGCATCCTGTTCGCCGGTTTGACCGTTCGCTTCGAGCTGCCGCTCACCAAAGCACCAACTATCGATTGCCAGCGTGACCAGGCCCTTCTCCGCGCATACGGGAGCGTAGGCAGGCTGCGCCTCTACGCCCTTCAGCAGTTGCTCTTTGCCCAGTTCATACATCCCAGCATGCCAGTGAATATAGAGCAAGCCGGGAGCCGGCGTCTGCCGCTTGTCCGGGATCAGCAGCAGCGCAGGGACTGGCTCCTTGCCATTCAGATCGAGCACCAGCCGCTCTAATGTGTATCCGTTATGCTTTTCGGTCTTTATCAACTTCGCCGGACCGGGGCGATGCTGCCACGGAAGGTCCCCCAGCAATCCCCACAACTCTTTACGGCGTTGCTCCTGCTTGGCGGCAAATTCCTGGCTCGGCGGCAGGTTAGGCTGCCGGCTGGGCTGCAGGATCCGTTCGGCACCCACAAACGGTCCGGTGTTCGCCATTGCGCCCGAGGCCATCGCTGCCGCAGAAGTTCGCAGGAATTCCCGTCGGTTCGAGACTACCGTTGGTGGTGTCATCATCGCCTCCGCAAGCAAAGCTCTGCTTGTTGGCCAGACATGTTAGCCAGATGTGTTGGCCAGACTATGATCTTCCTACGGCGGAGCCGCCCTGATGTCAAGGAGCATTCTTCTCTTTTGTGGCCGCTTTGCGTATTCTCAATGGGCTGGGCGGATTCATCGCAACCTGAATCAATGAAATCCCATCCACACGTCGCAGTCATCGGCGCCGGAGCCTTCGGCGGCTGGACCGCCCTGCACCTTCTCGAGCGCGGCGCTCGAGTCACACTACTCGACGCCTGGGGGCCGGGCAATTCGCGTGCCTCTTCCGGCGGCGAGACGCGGATCATGCGCGGCGCCTACGGCCCCGATCAACGTTACACAGAGATGGCCGCCCGCTCCCTCAAGCTCTGGGCAAAATATGAGCGGCGATGGAAGCGGCAATTTCTGCATCGTACCGGCGTGCTCTGGATGGCGCCGGCTTCGGACCGCAATCATGACGACGCCTTCGAGCGCGGATCAGTGAAGGCGCTACGCGCGGCGAAGATCAAGTTTCAGGAACTCTCGGCGCCGCAGATGAAGAAGCGCTGGCCGCAGATCAACTTTGAAGGCATCGACTGGGCAATCTTCGAGCCGGAATGCGGATACTTGGACGCCCGCGCCAGCTGCCAGGCGGTCGTGGAAGCGTTCCTGGCGGCGGGAGGCAGGTACCGCCAAGCCACGGTGCTGGCCGACGGCCTGGAAAACGGGCTTCTCTGCGGAAGAGCGCCCGTTCTTGGTGGAAGGGCACCTGTTCTTGGTGGAAGAGCGCCCGTTCTCGGTGGAAGGGCACCTGTTCTTGGTGGAAGGGCGCGTGATCTTCGTGGAAGAGCGGCCCTTCAGGGCCGCGTAAACCGCGTAGAGTCCGAGCGGGCTTTAGCCCCGGTGGGCTCCTTCGGCAGACTGCCCTTCCCTGCAACCTCTCCACGCTGATGTCTATGTTTTCGCGTGCGGACCATGGCTCGGCAAGTTGTTTCCGCAAGCCATCGGCAATCTGGTGCAAGCCACCAAACAGGATATTTTCTTTTTTGGCACGCCTGCCGGGGACGATCGCTTGAGCGACCCGCACCTCCCGGTCTGGGGCGATCACCTCGGACGCTTTCGTTACGGCATTCCCGGCAGCGACCGCCGCGGATTCAAGATTGCCGACGACACCCGCGGACCCGCCTTTGATCCCACCGACGGTGAGCGCGTAGTCAGTCAGGAAACGTTAAAAGACATTCGCGAATATGTCGGCTTCCGCTTCCCTGCTCTGAAAAATGCGCCGCTGGTCGAGACCCGCGTCTGCCAATACGAACAAACCCCCGACAGCCACTTCATTTTGGATCGCCATCCGGCCAACCATAACGTGTGGATCGTAGGTGGCGGCTCCGGCCACGGTTTTAAGCACGGCCCGGCAATCGGCGAGATGATGGGGGAATTGATTCTGAAAGACCGTGAACCGGAAGCGCTCTTTCGCCTGTCGCGCTTCAAGAGCCAACAAGCCTTGTCATCCTGAACCGTGGCGAAGCCGCGGTGAGGGACCTTACGATGCGCGTACAGTGCCAGTGCTGCGCCAGTGCAAGAGGGTGATTACGCCATAAGCAGTGGTTGATGTCATTCACCGCATCGTGACGCCTGGGCGACGCGAGGTCCCTCACGCCGGCTTACGCCGCCGCTCAGGATGACAAACCACTACGGCACGGTCACCTCACTGAATCTGAATCACGCTGGCCGGCGCGTTCGCCCGAATCTCCGTCACTCGGGTCACGACGTTCTGCGCGAAGGCGTAAATCGATTTGGCATGCGGCGAGTTCTCGCCCTCCAGCACCACGGGCTTCCCGCCGTCCCCGGACTTACGCACTTCCGGATCGAGCGCAATGTTGCCCAGAAACGGCACGCCAAACTGCGTCGCCATTTTTTCCGCTCCGCCCCGAGAAAAAATATCCACCTCATGCGAGCAGTGCGGGCAGACAAAATAGCTCATGTTCTCGACCACGCCCACGACATCCACTTTCATCTGGCGAAACATTTCGATGGCCTTGCGGGCGTCCTGCAAAGAAACATCCGACGGCGTCGACACCACCACCGCCCCGGTCAGCGGTACCGTCTGTACCAGCGACAGCGCAATGTCGCCCGTCCCCGGAGGCAGATCGACAATCAGATAGTCGAGTTGTCCCCACTCCACCAGCCCCAGAAACTGCCGCATGATCTGGTGCAGCATGGGCCCGCGCCAAATAATCGGCTTATCGCCGGGATTGAGGAATCCGACAGAAATCACTTTCAGGCCAAACGCCTGAATCGGCTCAATGCGGTTTTCGCCCACCATCCGCGGCTGCGCGCTGACCCCCAGCATAAGCGGGACGTTCGGACCATACACGTCGGCATCGAGCAGCCCGACCTTGTGTCCCATCTTGACCAGCGCCACGGCCAGGTTCACCGACAGCGTGGTCTTGCCCACGCCGCCCTTGCCCGACCCCACGGCAATGATGGCGTCCACCCCCGGCAGCGGCTGCGGCCCCTGCGGCGTCGCTTGTCCATGCTGATGCGGCATATGTGAGCTCAAAGAATCACACTCCAGACGTAAGATACGTGAGATGGAAGATCAACCGACGCGCAGAACTCCGACTTGTTGATTATACAATCCGCCAAAGCCGCCACATTTTCGGGTGAAACGGTCGGCGATTTACTTTGCATTGTAAAGTTGTTTGTGATATGCTTTTTCTGTGTAAATTAAGGAGGCCTCTTGCCCCTCGATTCACCCTCTTCTCTGCTCACCCTGATTCGCAGCCGATCCCGATCCGTGGGCGTCAAGCTCATGGTTGTCAGTGTTCTTGCTTTCCTCATGGCGATCCCGGCCTTCTTCGTCAGCAGCGTCGTCGAAGACCGCACCAGTCGGGCCAATGACGTCGTACAGGAAATCAGCGGGCACGTCGGAGGTCAACAAACGTTTCTCGGCCCAATCCTTACGATTCCCTACACGGTCGAGCCCACTTACAAGGGCGGCCCTACCACCACGGGCACATACGTCGTGTTTCCCATTCAAGGAGATGCCACCGTCAAAGTCCGCACCGAGCAGCGCCGCCGATCGCTGTTCAAGGTCCCCGTCTTTCAGGCGGACTTGCAGTTCGACGCCGCGTTCGACCTCGCCGGGGTACCTTCGGCCGCGCCAGCCGACGCCAGGCTGGATTGGTCCCGCGCGTCCATCCTCGTCGGAGTCAGCAATGCTCACGGCGCTCTCGCCGATGGCACTCTCACTATCAATGGCAAGTCCATGACGTTCGCCCCGGCTGAAAACCTTGGAGACGCCACCACGGAGCAGCGGCTGCCCCTCACCTATCTTGGGGTGAGCGCTAAGGACGCCGCCCAGCCTAACGCCACATTCCACGCAACTGCGGCGCTGCGCTTCTCCGGAGCGCAGCGGCTTGCCGTCCTCGCTTACGGCAAAACTTCCCATCTCAAGATTGAGGGCGATTGGCCCAGCCCTGGTTTCGACGGCGCGTTCCTTCCTACAAACCGCTCAGTCACGCCTCAGGGATTCCGTGCCGAATGGTTCGTGCCCTTCATCGCGCGCGGCGTCCGCGCTGAAGGCACCGAAGTCGCCGTCAGCAACCTGGGCACTTCGGCTCTCGGAGTTTCCTTCATCGAGGTCGCCGACCCCTACCAATCGGTCAATCGCGCGCTGAAATATGTGCCACTCTTTGTGGGTCTCGTATTTCTCTCGTACTTTGTTTTCGAAATTACGGCAAAGAAACGCGTGCACCCAGCGCAATACATGCTGGTCGGTCTTGCCCAGCTGATCTTCTACCTGCTGCTGATGTCGTTCGCCGAGCGCATCGGCTTTGATTGGGGATTCCTGCTGGCTGGCACTGCCACCGTCCTCCTGCTTTCCGCCAATGCCAACTGGATCTTCAAAAGTCACACCCAGGGAGTACGAGCAGCGGCTGTCTTCAGCCTGCTGTACACCTTCATCTACCTGCTCCTGCGGCTGGAAGACAACGCCCTTCTGATCGGCGCGATCGCGAGTTTCCTGGCCGTTGCCGCCGTCATGTATTTGACCCGGAGAATGGACTGGTACAGGTCGATCGCAGGCGATGGAGAGCAAGCCACGCCCGACGACAAGCCTTGAATCCCACTAAGAACGCGAGGGATGGCCCACATCTCTTGCCCCCGCCTCTTCACCACACGAGGCTGCCCCACCCTTCGCGCTTTTCGAAGGGTGGGAACCCCAGGCGATCGCACCAGGCGATTTTGCAGGTTGGAAACTGCAGCCCGCCTTGAAAGGACGCGGCTTCAAGCCGCGCCGTAAATCGCATCGAATCAATGCCGGCTTTAGCCGCTGAGGGAACTGCTGCCTCAGGGCCTGCAGGCCATGTCAATTTTCGGATTCTTTCGGCGCGGCTGAAAGCCGCGCCCATTCAAATTAAGCCGATCGCCCTCAGTACCCTTCCCCCTCCAGCCGCACCTTGCCCTTGAACATGCGGAACAGCAGGGTAAAGTAGCCCAGCGCGAGAATGACGCCGAGAATCCACCAGGTGAGGCCGACGGTCAGTCCGTGCTCGCCCGCCGCGGTGTTGTAGATGGTGAGGTTGAGCGCGGGATCGCTGCTCGACGGCAGCACCACGGGATAGAGCGCGAACGCCGCCCCCACCAGCATCCCGACGATATACAGCGCGGAGGCGACGAAGGCCATTTTTTCCTGGCGCTTCAGGATTCCGTGCATCATGACTCCCAGCGAGCCGAACACCAGGACAGGGATAAGGAATCCAATGGCATGATGCCTGTAATTGTCGAGCACCCCCGGCCGGATGGAAACCGTCGCAATCAATCCGACGACAGTCAATAGAAGTTGCACCGGCCACGCCCACTGCGCCACCGTCCGGGCGCGGCGGTTCAACTCGCCTTCCGTTTTCACCGCGATATACAACGACCCGTGCGCGGTCAGCGTCACCAGCGCGATCACCCCGGTGAGAATCGTATACCAGTCGAGGATGCCCGGATTCGCCCCGACCCGGAAATCAGTCCACAAAGCTTCGAAGAAATAGTGATCCGCCCCGAGCGGAACACCGCGCACCACATTTCCCAGGGCCGCGCCGAAGAAAATCGTCAACAGCACGCTCGAAACGCAAAAGATGACGTCAAAAAATCCTAGCCACACCGGATTCTGCATGTGCGCCCGCAGTTCAATGCCGATGCCGCGCAGCATCAGCAGCCAGAGCACGATCATGAGCGGCAGATAGAAGCCGCTGAAACTGGAGGCATAGAGTAGAGGGAACGCGAAATAGAGCGTGCCTCCGGCGGCGAGCAGCCAGACTTCGTTGCCGTCCCACACCGGGCCGATGGCGCGCATGATGCTGCGCCGCTCCGCGGGCGTCTTCGCGGCGCCCAGGTAAATCACACCCGCGCCCAGGTCGAAACCGTCGAGCACCACATACGCTGCCACCATGACTGCGACAATCATGAACCAAAGCGTTGCCATGAGTCCTCGCTTAAGAATTCTCCCAAAACCCTGTCATTTCGAGCGAAGCGAGAAACCCGCTTCGTTGCCGGCGCCGGCAACAGCAGGTTCCTCGTCGCTTGCGCTCCTCGCAATGACAACATTCGGAGGAGGGTCAGCCGACACTACGGCGCTACCCTAGTGTGCCGATCCAGTCTCCGCTTCTGGCCCTTGTTCAATTTCGCGGCGCACTAGAAACAGGAACAGAATTCCGAGCACGGTGTACATGCCCATGAAACCCAGCAGAGTGAACATGCCGTTCCCCGCCGAGACCGTCTTCGAATAACCGTCGGCAGTGCGCATCAGCGAATAAACCAGCCAGGGCTGCCGTCCCAACTCCGCCGTCATCCAGCCGGCCGTGTTCGCGATGTAAGGGAACGGCAGCGCCAGCAGCAGAATCCACAGCATCCAGTGGCTCGAAAACAATTTTCCGCGCCACAACAGAAACGCGGCCACCACCGCGATGGCGATGAAGAGCGTGCCCAGTCCCACCATGATGTGATAGCTGAAGTAGAGCAGCGCAATATTCGACGGCCACTGATCTTCAGGAAACGCATCCAGCCCTTTCACCTGCGCCTTCCACGCGCGGTAGGTCAGAAAACTGAGCGCGTCGGGAACCACCAGCGGATTATCGATTTTCTTTTCTTCCACATTAGGCTGGCCGACGAGCACCAGCGGCGCTCCCGGCTGGCTGGCAAACAAAGCTTCCATGGCGGCGAGTGTGACCGGCTGGTTCTGCGCAATCAGGCGCCCCTGGCCATCGCCGGTAGGAAACAGCTGCACCACGCTGAAGATCAGGCCAGCCACAACTCCGACTCGCACGAAGATGCGGCCGTGCGCTTCAAATTTTCCCCACAACAAATAAAACGCGCCTACCGACGCCATCACGAATGCACCCGTGATCACCGCGCCCGACATATTGTGGGCGTATTGCCACCACGCCCATGGGTTCAGAACCAGAGCCCAGAAACTGGTCAGTTGCACGGACCCGTCGGCGGCCTTGGCGTAGCCCACGGGATGCTGCATCCAGGCATCGGTGGCGACGATGAAGATATCCCGAGAGCCACGATCCCAGGAACACGGCGACCGCCGACCACCAGTGCGCGCGCGGGCTGAGCCGTTTTTCGCCGTACAAAACAGGCCCAGGAATGCCGACTCCAGGAAGAAAGCGAACATGCCTTCCATGCCCAGGGTCTGCCCAATCACGCCTCCGGCAAAACGCGAGAAGAGCGACCAGTTCGTACCGAACTGAAATTCCATGGGGATGCCGGTCACCACGCCGAGCACGAAATTGATGCCGAAAATTCGCGCCCAGAAACGTGCCGCCTGATTGTAAGTCTCATCGTTGCGGCGCAGGGCTAATGTCTTGAGCACCACGATGAGTGGCGCAAGACCCATGGTGAGTTGCGGGAACAGATAGTGAAACGTAACGGTAAATGCGAAGTGGAGACGATGCACTAAGAGAGCACTATCCATGAAAAACCTCGAATCGCCGTTAGCCTACAGCTTTTTCGGCAACGCAATATGTGATGCAAGTCACAACAGTCAGTGAAAATCAGCGCGCCTTGCGCCGTCGTTCCGACTCCGAGCGCCGGATCTCGCGGCGTCTACCGGCATCGTCGTAGCGGCGCTGTTGCTCTTCGGTCTCGGGAATCACGGGCGCGATTTTCAGGCGCTTGCCGGCGCTATCAATGGCCACAAACGTCAGGTGGGCAGAAGCCACGTGCTGAGCTGTATCGGCAATGTAGTTCTCGACGAAGACTTTCACGCCCACTTCCATCGAAGTGTGGAAGACGCGGTTGACCGAGGAGCGCAGAATCACGAGATCTCCCACTCGCACCGGGACAAGAAAGTCGATGTGATCGACCGACGCGGTAACGACGTAGCTGCGCGAGTGGCGGTGTGCAGCCATGGCGCCGGCCAGATCGATCCAGTGCATCAGGCGTCCGCCGAGCAGGGCGGCCAGCGGATTGGCGTCATTCGGTAGTACGATTTCGGCCATCTCAGACTGCGAATCGCGTACCGGACGCGGAACCAGCAAATCGTCGGTCATGCGTGCTTTCCTTTCGTGACCAGCCGCTGCTCTTAGCGGCAGGCTGCTCACGCTTTCTTTTTCAGATACGACTGCAAAAAACATTCCGCCATCTTCTGGATGCGCGCGTCTTCGTGGGTCTGCAGCCAGGCGGCCTGCGCCAGATCAAATTCTAAGTCGCCACCTTCGACCGGCCGGTGATTTCGTTCGCAAACATAACGGAGCACCAGCACGCGAGCCGGCCGCGCGGCGGCGTTCTGTGCGTCGGATGGCAAGTCGAAATCGCGCGGCGCGGAGACGGCAAATCGAACTGCATCCCAAACCCGCTCCGCCGGCGACCAGTTGCAACTGCTGGCATAGCCGAGGTTGCAGAACGCTTCCAGAACATCCTGCGGCGGAAGCTCACCTTCGTGGCCGGGAGCCGTGCAATGCCCGCACCATCCACTACCCAGAGGAAGCCGTGCGGGATGCGGCCACGAGCCGTTTTCGAACCTCGCGACGGGCATAAAGTAAGGACAGGCCAATCCTCGCCTCTCGAACTCAGAATTTATCTGAATTGGTAATTCTAATCAGTTAAAGCAAGGTCTGGCGAGTGTTCACTCGAGGACCGTCGCGCATGGGCGCGCCGGTTGTAGTAATCTCGTGAACAGGGGCCCGATCTTCTCCGAATCTTTCCCCAGTAACTATGGACCGCATCGCCGCGCTCAACGAAATCCTGACCGAAAATCCCAAAGACGCGTTCGCGCGTTACGGCCTCGCCATGGAGTATTCCAAGCAGGGTGACTTTGACCGCGCGCTAGCGGAATTCTCCATTCTGCTGGAGAACCATCCCGAATACACCGCCGGATATTTCATGGCAGCGCAGACGCTGGTGCGAGCTGAGCGCGTGGACGACGCGAAGAAGATGCTCAGGACGGCATCGCCTCGGCGCGGCGCACCGGCAACCTGCATGCCCAATCGGAAATGGAAGCCATGCTGGCCGAACTGGGCTGACCGAGTTTCGATATCGGGTCGTAAGTCGCAGGCCGAACTATTTCGCCATCCTGCCCATCCCCCACTCCACCAACGCCGGGAACAGTTGATAGAGCTTTACGGGCAGGTGCATGGTCCAAGGCACGATGACTTCCCGCTTCTGCTTCAAATATCCGCGCAACGTAGCGCGCGCCACGCGTTCAGCACTGATGCCGCGCACCGAACCCGGACGCACTCGCTTCAGTTCATTCCCCCGAACCGCATTTTCGCTGAAGGCCGTGCGCACATACCCCGGACAGACAGTCAGCACGTGAATACCGTCCTTCTTTAATTCGACGCCCGCGGCCTTGCCGATGGCATTGAGCGCAAACTTGGTGGCGCTGTAGGAGGCGTGAAACGCGATAGGGATGTGTCCGGCGACGCTGGAAATATTGATAATCGTTCCTCCGCCCTGCTGCCGCATGACCGGAATGACGGCCTGCATGGCCGACATGGCGCCAAAGAAATTGGTTTCGAACATTTCGTGGCAAGCCTGCATGTCGGTCTGCGCCACCGAATCCAGCAGACCGTGCCCGGCGTTGTTGACCCAGACATCGACGCGCTTGAAGTGATGCAGGGTCAGGCCGAGCACGCGGTCGATCTCCTTGGAGTTGCGGACGTCGCACGACATCGCGGCCGTACGTTCGATGCAACCGATTCGCACGCGAGCGGCCTCGGCCCGCGCCACATCGCGCGACAGCAGCACCACGCTCGCTCCTGCCTCCGCAAATACTTTGGCAATCGCCTCGCCGATCCCCATTGAAGCGCCCGTGACCACGACTACTTGCCCGTCGAGTTCCATGTTCGCGTTCTATCCTCCGCGGCGCTGCAAGTCAAGTTGCACCCCTCGCTGTCGTACAATCGCAAAGTCGAATCGAGGAGACCGCTCGGTTCTGCGCGCCCGACACCTGGAGACTTCGTGGCTCTTCTTCCCTTGTTTCCGCTCGATCTCGTCCTGCTTCCCAGCACGCCTCTGCCTTTGCACATTTTCGAACCGCGCTACAAAGAGATGATTGGCGAGTGTCTGATAAACCATGCGCCGTTCGGCGTGGTGCGCGCGCTCGAAGAAGGCTTCGCGGAAGTGGGGTGTACCGCTGAAATCATTACGGTAACGAAAAAATATCCCGACGGGCGCATGGATCTGGTCGCGGAAGGCCGCCAGCGCTTTGAGGTGCTCGAACTAAACCGCGAGCGTTCCTTTCTGCAGGCAGATGTATTGCTCGTTCCCGACGAACCCGGCACTGCGTCCCCTGACGACAAGGCCCGCGCAATCCAGGCGCACCTGAAAATTCTGTCCCTGGCAGGAGCTGCGCAGGACCTCGCGGCGGCCGACCAGAACACGCTTTCTTTTTATCTCGCGGGCTCTCTGCCCCTCGATCTCGACTTCAAACAGAAACTGCTGGCGATGCGTTCGGAGAGCCAGCGCGTCCAGGCGGTCGCAACCTATCTGGAAAGCATGCTTCCCAACCTCCGGCGCGCCGCGCGTGCCCGCGAGAAGGCCGGCGGTAACGGGCACGCCCGCTGATCGCGGAGTTGCCGCCCTGGAGTTGGACAGCAGCAGACGCAGTGCAACACGTCATCTCGCCGCGGCGCGTATAATCGTTGAAAGTTTTGTTTGTGGGGGGTCCCTTTCATGAGTAGTCTTCCGCGCACGCTGGGTGAACTGCGCCGCAGCATCTTTTCCGAAGAGCGTTTGCGCACGCGCCACGTTAAGGACGAACTGCGCGACAACCTGACGAACCGCTTGCGTGCCGATGGCGACGCGCCTGTGTTCCCCGGCATTGTCGGCTACGACGACACGGTCGTGCCGCAGATCATCAACGCCATTCTTTCGCGTCACAATTTCATTTTGCTGGGCTTGCGCGGTCAGGCGAAAAGCCGCATCCTGCGCGCCTTGACCACCCTGCTCGATCCCCACATGCCGTATCTTGCCGGATGCGAAGTTCACGATAATCCTTACGCTCCGATCTGCCGCCGTTGCCACGAAGAAGTCGCGCGGCTCGGCGACGATGCGCCGATTGCCTATCTCACTCCCGACGAACGCTACGTGGAAAAACTCGCTACACCCGATGTCACGATTGCCGACTTGATCGGCGACATCGATCCCATCAAAGCGGCTCGCGGCGGCCACGAACTGTCGAGTGAATTGACGGTTCACTACGGCTTGCTGCCCCGCGCCAATCGCGGCATCTTCGCCATCAACGAACTGCCCGACCTCGCGGGAAAAATTCAGGTCGGCCTGTTCAACATCATGCAGGAAGGCGACGTGCAAATTAAGGGCTATCCCATCCGCCTGCCGCTCGATGTCGCGCTGGTGTTCAGCGCGAATCCGGAGGACTACACGGCGCGTGGCAAAATCATTACGCCGCTGAAAGACCGCATCGGCTCGGAGATCCGCACCCACTACCCGGCCACGGTCGAGGAAGGCATCGCCATCACCGCGCAGGAAGCCTGGACGCGCCGGAACGGACATGCCCTGCACCTGCCGAACTACGTGCAGGAAGTCATCGAGCGCGTCGCCTTCGCCGCCCGCGAAGACAAGAAAATCGACAAGCGTTCGGGCGTGAGCCAGCGCCTGCCGATCTCTGCGATGGAAAATGTGGTTTCGAACGCGGAGCGCCGCGCCATCCGCAACGACGAGAAAGTTGTCGTGCCGCGCATCAGCGACGTCTACGCGGCCCTGCCGGCGATTACCGGCAAGCTCGAACTGGAATACGAAGGCGAGATGAAGGGCGCCGACCACGTCGGCCGCGAACTGATTCGCACCGCGATTGCCAAGACCTACGACGAGTATTACACCGGCGCCAACGTCCAGCAGATTGTGCAATGGTTCGACCTGGGCGGCGAGATTCAGTTGTCGGACTCGGTGCCGGCCGCCGAGGCGCTGGAAAATTTGAAAGGAATTCAGGGCCTATCGACAAACTCGGCCCGCTGAGCATTTCGCAAAAAGACAGCCCCGAGCAGCAAGTCTCGGCGGCGGAATTCATCCTCGAAGGCCTGCACGCCCACAAGCGCATCGGCCGCAGCGAGGAACGCGTGTTCAAAGCCGGAGAGAAAAAGCCTGAACCCGTGCGCGAGAAATCGAACGAGCCCGACGAACGGCAGTTCCGCCAGAGACGGCAATTTAATTAGCGTAGAGACGTTGCTTGCAACGTCTCGGCAGCGGCAAGGAAGACGTAGCCAGCTACGTCTCTACGAAATGAAGAGAATTCGCTACTCCAAATACGTGCCCGATCCGGCGGGCGAAATGAGCATGGAAGACCTGCTCGGCGCGCTCTCGGACTACCTGCTGCAGAGCGGGTTTCAGGATTCCATGTGGTACGAACTTCCCGAGGGCGAACAGACGCTCGACGAACTCAGGCGCGCCATCGAACAAGCCCTCATGAACGGCGAGATGTTCGACGAGAACCTGCGCGAGCAGATCGAGCAGATGCAGGCCGACGGGCAACTCGACGAACTCATCGAGAAACTCATCGAGCGCATGCAGCAGGAAGACTACATCTCGATCGACGAACCGCACGACCCCGCGCGTAAGTCGAGCGTCGGCGGACAGACCGGCGAAGCACAGCAGGCCAAGTTTGAGATCACCGACAAGAGCCTCGACTTCCTCGGCTTCAAGTCACTGCGCAACCTTCTCGGATCGCTGGGCAAAGCCAGCTTCGGACGCCACGACACGCGCGACCTCGCCACCGGCATCGAAACCAGCGGGTCTGCGAAAACTTACGAGTTCGGTGACACGCTCAATCTCGACATCACGGCCACGCTGTCCAGCGCGATCCAGCGCGAAGGCCTCACACTGCCGCTCAACATTGAATATTCGGATCTGCAGGTGCATCAGTGCGAATACCAGTCGTCGTGCGCCACTGTGCTGATGCTCGACTGTTCACATTCGATGATTCTCTACGGCGAAGACCGCTTCACTCCCGCCAAGAAAGTTGCGATGGCGCTCTCGCACCTGATCCGTACGCAGTATCCCGGCGACTCGCTTTCGCTGGTGCTGTTTCACGATTCGGCGGAAGAAGTCCCGCTCTCGCAAATCGCGCGCGTTAAGGTCGGCCCCTACTACACCAACACGCGCGAGGGACTGCGCCTCGCCCAGAGAATCCTGCAACGCCAGCGAAAAGACATGAAGCAGATCGTGATGATTACCGACGGCAAGCCCTCGGCGCTGACGCTCGAAGACGGACGCATCTACAAGAACGCCTTCGGCCTCGACCCGCTGGTGGTGAGCCAGACGCTGGAAGAAGTCTCGAAGTGCAAACGCGCCGGCGTGCTCATCAACACCTTCATGCTGGCATCAGATTACGGGCTCGTGCAGTTCGTCCAGAAAGTCACCGAGATGTGCCGCGGCAAAGCCTACTTCACCACGCCTTACACGCTAGGGCAATACCTGCTGATGGATTACATGTCGCGCAAAACCAAGACCATTCACTGACGCCAGAAGTGGAAGCATTCATCTACGAGCTTCCCATATCTGCCTCAGTTCGCGTCCTAAGCCATCTAAGTCGGGAAACACAACTGACTCGGTAATCCCTGCGTCTCGGAGTTCTTGCTTAATGCCTGCGATTGCGTCCGCCCGTACTTCGATGGAGAGGATTCGGGAGCCCCTCTTCTCAGCCAGCCTCGAAAGCCACAGCGGATCAGTACCAAATATCATGAACCGGCTGCGCTGCGCTGCCACACGGCGCGACACATGAGGCGCGTCCCACAGAAGCGGTGTCTTAGGAGTCGCGAGCAGCCGTTGCTTCGAGTCATCTTCGTCCTCCGGCAGATACAGCCGCTCGAAATCATCCTCGTACACGTCATATGGGTGCCGCTTATGGTATTTCTTCCAGCGCCGCTCCGCATCTCTCCGGTCGCGATGCGTGCTTAGCAGATCCAGGAGCCACCACGGGTCAAGGACATAGATCGCGGAGCCAGTCTTCACTGGCGCCGACTTGTTTCTCACCGCAAAGTGCAGAGCTATTAAGGCGCTATCCGACCAGTCTAGGACTCGCGTGGGAACACCGTGGTGTTGCATCAGAAAATTATGGATCCCATTCGTCGTCCCCGAGCGTAACGTCGCTGAGCTGAGCTAAACACCTCGTGAATTCCTTGTATTGGTCGTTTTCCAACTCGAGTAACTTCCTAGCGCTCTTCCCCTTGCCATCGCCTCTGGGGCGGAACAAGCCAGGCTGGAGTCTGGTCGCAGAGTGTTTCTGATCCTCCGCCCGAAACCAGAGTTCTCTGTGGGCAGGGACGTGCCATCTGTCTCGGGTCAGCCGAACCGTCCTGAGGTATTCAGTTAGAGAACGGGCAATCATGTCCAACTCACATTCTTCCGGCCCTTCTTCGGCCCTTCGCATAGCCGGCAAGCCAGCTCTTTGTCGAAAAGTATATCGCTAGCGCATTAACCAATTCCCGGAATGGAACATTGCCGACAATTCATTAGCTCCCTTGCCACGGATCGTCGGAGTTTGCTCATACAATTCCGTTGTGGCAAGTGCGGCTTAGGAGGACACTCCCGGTGTGGGTACTGGGCACGCTTGCCAAGCGTTGGACGGCTGCACGCAGCCTAAGGGGTTCGATTCCCCTGTCCTCCTCGCGACCGTCCGACCAAAACGAGACTCGACCGGCCCGACTTCCCTTTGGTATCTTGACTTCGCTTTCGGAGGGAAGTAATCTGAAAGTGCTTGGCAAGCGTGCCAGCACTCTGGCACCGAGAGTTCCACAAGAGCCCCGCGAGATGCGGGGCTTTTGATTTTCCCTCCTCGCTCCCTGCGTCAAACTGCTGATACTCTTTTATACAGCCATGGCGAATTGCATTCGATGCGGACGGCAGATGCCTCCGGTGATTTTCGGAAAAAAGATCTGCCCGTGGTGTAAGCAGCACGAGGCAGCCCAGCGCGGCGAAATCGACGAGGATGCGAAACAGCCTATCATCACCGCTCCCTGGGTTCAGCGCGAATCCAGCGTTACTCTCACGCAGATCATCTTCGGCGCCAACGTGATGGTCTTCATTGCGATGGCTTACACGAATGGTTCGCTCATGGCGAACTTCCCCTTCCCCCTGAGCGTGCACTTCGGCGCTAACTACGGCCCGCTCACATTGTCAGGTGACTGGTGGCGGCTGTTGACCTACATGTTCCTTCACGGCGACATTTTTCATATCGCTATGAATATGTGGTGCTTGTGGAACTTGGGCTCACTTTGCGAGTCTCTCTACGGGCGCTGGACCTACGCAGCCGTGTACATCATCACGGGCGTCGCCGGAGGCGTTGGGAGCTTAGTATGGAATCCTGGTGTGTGGAGCGTGGGCGCCTCGGGCGCGATCTTCGGACTGACCGGCGCACTGATCGCATCGCTTTACCTCGGAGAATTCAACCTCCCGCGCTACGCCATTCAGGCGAATCTAAAGAGCCTGCTTTTCTTCGCAGGCTTCAACATCCTCCTCGGAATCTCGCCCATCGGAGATATGTTCGGAATCCATGTCGACAACGCCTGCCACGTCGGCGGCCTGGTCAGCGGGCTGGTTCTTGGTGCCCTGATTGCTCGCATCGCGCCGCAACATGATGCGCTGCGCCGCGTCAGCGTTCTCGGCCTGGTTGCGCTCGCAGTAGCGGCTGCCGCCTTTGGAGTGCAGCGCTGGCGCGGCTCCGAAACGCATTTCCATTCCGCCATGGACGCGCAGAAGAATGTCGATCGAATGATCGCCGACCTTCAAAAGAAGGTCCAGCACAGCCCGCAGGATGCTTCCGCGCATTACGCGCTGGCCCACGAATACTTCATCGGCAGACAAATCCCCGAAGGCATCAGCGAACTGCAGCGGGTGCTGGAACTCCAGCCGCAGAATCCAAAAGCTCGCCTGGAATTGGGCGCCGCATATCTGAACCAGGGGCAGGCGAAGGAAGCACAGGAGGAATTCGCCAGGTTCGTGGCCCAGGAACCGAACCACGTCAGCGGCCACGCCGGCTTGGGAATGGCGCTGGCGGATCAAGGAAATCATGCGGCCGCGATCGAGGAGTACAAAGCCGCATTGCGGCTCGATCCGAAGACTAACGGGGTCAACTACCGGATGGGAATTTCCCAGACGCAGCTAAAACAGTACGACGACGCCATCGCGTCTTATCTCAAGGAGCAGGCCCAGAGTGGCGATGACCCCGCACTGGAAAACGCACTGGCCGATGCTTACCAGGCCAAGGGCATGACGCAGCAAGCCCAGGACGCGAAGGACAAAGCCGCAAGGTTGCAGCGCGGAGAGAGCAATTAGTCGCTCAGTCGCTTTGCCACGACACGCAGTTTCCCGAATCGCTAAACCTTCGTGATCTCCCCCACTGCGCGCCACGCCTGATTGATGGCCTCATCGGTGTAGGCATACGCACCGGCGTCAGAGTTGGCGATAGCAATCCGGCCGTAGGGTTTGCGCGCCTTCTCGCACGGCGTTTCTCCGCCTTCGAGCACAGAACTTATCCCACAAGCTGCTGTACTCGTAAGCATAGCCGTGCGGCCAGCGGTTGGCCGTGATGGCCAGGATGTCGCGAGCGGGATCGAATCCGCCCGGCCCCAGCGTCCGCGCCAGTTGCTCACGAATCTTGCGCTCGATGGTTTCAAACGTCGTGGTGTAGAGTTCGATGCGGCCGGTAACGTGTTGATCGCGTGCCGGCAGACCGGCTTTGCATGGCGACTTGCTCATGTGCACAACGAGCGGATCTTCCGGCGTGCGCGGGCAATGATAATCCCCCATGCTGACCGGCAAGTCCATGTCGATGTAGGAGTGGTAACCGCCGGGTGCGTAAATCGAATTCGCGCCCAGCTTTCTGAAAAGCGGTCGAGTTACGCAAGAGTACGTTGCTGTACAGCAGCGGAACCTTCTGCGCCGAAGCCAGCGCTTGCTTCTGCGCCTCCGGCAATTCTTCGCAGATATAGGGAATCACAATGTTCCAGCAAGCCAGAATACAGTGCCCGGCTTTCACGGTATAGACATTGCCGCCGCGAGCGTAGGTGATCTCGACTTCACTGGCTGCCGCCGGGTTGCCCGCATGCTTCGCCCGAACAGCCGTGCTGTTCAATCGGATGCGCACCGGCGATTTGCTCTCATCCAGATGCGCGTAGCTGGCTCGGGCAGTGACCACATCCGTCGCCGAGTTGCCAGGCACCGCATCCGGGATCAGTTTGCGCACCAGCAAGCGGGCGATGCTGGCATTGCCGTCGGGAAAATGAAAGAAATATTTCTGCTCGTTGGCCAGGCCCGTCGCCTCGAGACCCATCCCGCTAAAGCCCGGATAGCCTGTTTCCGATGCATCCATCGCGGCGATGGCTTCAATGCCCACCCCAAAAAGAGTTTGTGAGATCGGTTGGTACAAGCGAATCACGTCGCCGTGCATGCCCGCCAGTTCCGTGAGGAACCGGGCATAACTGATGCGCGCCAGCCGGTCTTTTTTCTGCTCGGTATTCAGTCCGGGAAGATAATCTTTCTTCTCCCGGCACAAACGGGCGACATCGTGGCGCGCCTGTTCCGCAATCGGCGCCTCCGCCATGAAGTGGGCCCACGCATCGGGCCCGGCAACCGCGAGGTCGAAGGTCTCGCCCCCAGGAAAAGGGCAAGGATCGTCCACCAGTTTGTCGCTGCCGAAAGTTTCTTTGTCAAAGAAAATCTTGGGAACCCGGCCCATGGAACCATAGAGACTTCTGTCCAGATATTTTGGGAAGCTGCTGACTTCAATTCCCAGTTCCTCGATCACGCCCTTGGCCACTGCGCTGTAAGGTTCCGGACTTTCGATCGAGTAGGTTCCACCGTAGCCGATGAGCGTCCGCTGGCCTACGCGGAACTCGTTGCGCTTGGCGTGTCCGCCAAAGTCGTCGTGGTTGTCGAGGATGAGGATGCGCGCTTTCCCGCCGGTTGCCTTGCGATAGAAGTGCGCTGCCGCCAGACCGCTGATGCCGCCGCCGACCACGACCAGATCGTAGCTTTCCCCAGTGTCTTCCGGCTTGCCCGCCGAATCCCAGAACGTGCCGTCGCGCAGGCTGTGAGCAACATCGAACGATCCGGGATGGCTGCCCCGCATGCCGGTGAGAGCGGGCGGATAGTAATTGGGAGAATTCTCAGGACCGACAGCAGCCTGACCTGTTCCCGTCCGGGCAAAAAGATCCCACGGCATCAGGGCCGCGCCGGCCGTCACCGCAACGCCGTTCAGGAAATCACGGCGCGAAATCCTGCGATGCATTCCCAGTTCGCGATCGTGCACGATCTCCTCCGCCGCGCGACTACACGCCGCCTTCGGCTTTCTTCACGGCCAACTCCGCGCCCTGGAATCCGATTTTGCTGTGGGTCCCATCACAGAAGGGTTTGTTCACCGATCCGCCGCAGCGGCAGAGCGAGAATGCCGTCTTGCCGGTCAGATCGAACGTAGTGCCGTTAACATCGACCAACTCAACCGAGCCTTCCGCCGCTTCGACCCGGAACGGTCCATTCGGTCTCACTGTGATTTTTACCTGAGCCATGAATCCTTCCTCCAAACCTTACGGGTTTCTAGTAAGCATAAGAAGATACCACTAACGGCGCGTTCCTGTCTTTCCAGGAGGACTTGGTGTAGCATGATTCCAAGAAGAGTCTCGGGTCTAACCTGCGGGAAGTAATTAAGTCTGAGTCAGGGGAGGATCCACATGAAAGCTGCTCGCTGCACGTCGCTTCTTTCGCCCTGCTGCTGGCCGGTCTTGGCTGCGGTGGAGGCTCTGCCCCGAAAACCACTGTTCCCCCGGTAGCGTCGTGCACTCCCTCGTCCACACCGGAATTTGCCTACGTATTGAATGATGGCGACAACACAGTTTCGATGTATACCATCGACTCCTGCACTGGGGACTTGCAGCCGACAACGCCGGCCACCGTGGCTACCGGAGGCAACCAGTTCGGGGCCGAAGGCTTGGCCGTAGATCCTTCGGGCAGGTTCGCCTACGTCGCGAATCTTATGTCCAATGCGAGTGATCTGGCCAACGTCGCAATGTTTACGATCGATTCCACCACTGGGGTCTGGGCGCCGACGACGCCAGCCACAGTCCCGACGGGATATTTTCCGCAGGGTATCGCGATTGATCCCCTCGGCAGATTTGTCTACACCGCGAATAGCGACGACAACACGGTTTCCATGTTCGCCGTCAACCCAAGCACGGGGACTTTGACGCCGACCACGCCCGCCGCCGTGGGAGCAGGATGGAGCCCCCTATCGGTGACCGTGCACCCCTCAGGCAAATTTGTCTATGCGTCGAACCAGGACGATGACACAGTTTCGATGTACACCATCAACTCTGATACGGGAATTCTGACGCCGACGACACCCGCCACGGTCGAAACAGGATCGTCTCCTTTTGCAGTAACCGTAGATCCCTCCGGTAAGTTCGCCTACGTGCCCGACGCATACAGCCAACCGAATAACTTTGTATGGCAATATACTGTCGATTCCGTCACTGGAGTTCTAACGCCCAATACGCCACCGGCCGTCTCTGCCGGAAACTCACCCACCTCGGTGGCCGTCGATCCCACCAGCAGGTTTGCCTATGTGGTGAATCGGTTAGACAATACGGTTTCGATGTTCACCATCGACTCCCGCACCGGAAACTTAACCCCGAATACGCCGGCCACCATTGCGACGGGAGTGCAACCCTTTTGCATTGCCATCGATCCGTCCGGCAAGTTCGCCTATGTGACGAATCAGAATAGCGATTCGGTTTCGATATACACCGTCAACGGGAATGGTACCTTGACCGCTTCCGGCACGAAGGCGGTAGCCAGCGACCCAATCTGGATCGCTATTACCGGGCCCAAACAGTAACGGTGGATGGATTCAAGCAGCCAGGGAGTTGCCTGACGCCAGGCTCCGATACAGTTGCAGGCAGTCGTCGATCATGCGCTTGGTGGTGAAGCGTTCGCGGGCGCGAGTGTAGGCCATCTCGGCGTAAGCACGGCGCATGGGGCGGTCATTGTTGAGCAGGCGAATCTTGTCGGCCAGGCTGGCTCCGTCGTTGGTGCGGAAGTACAGGGCTGTGTCTCCCCAGATCTCGCGGAAACTGGGAATGTCATTGGCCACGATGGCGCACCGGGAAAACGCGGCTTCGAGCGCGGCCATGCCGAGTGGTTCGTAACGCGCCGTGGCGGCATAAATCGCCGCGCGGCTGTAGAGCGCGCGCAGTTGCGCTTCGGTCTGCGGACCGCGAATCGCCACCGACGTCTGCTCGGTGTCGACTTTCACATCCGCACGAATCGGAATGCGCGGCACCGGTACGGTATGTTCCGCGCCCACTATGCAGACCGGGACAGAATACGGCTGCTGGGTGAGCAGAAAAACTTGTTTGCTGGCGTCCACCAGGCGGCCGACCGCCAGCACACAGTCGTCTTTATTGACGTAGGGATTGAAAAAAATCGGATTGCGTCCCGGGTAGATCACTTCTCCGCGCCGCGGACGGCCGTAACAAACGGAAATCCGATCGAGCATCCACGATGAAGGAGCCACAACCGCATCGGCCCCGGCCAGACCGCCGCTGACCATGTTGTGGTACCAGGTCAGGGAGCGGTCAGGACGGCGTGCGGGATCATATTTCGCGTGATCATGAACCGCGTTTTTCCAGGTAATCAAATCGCCGTGCGCCATTACCACCCGCGGCACATCGACCGCAAGGTTCCCGTAGCAGAACTGATTTAAATGCAAAATGTCGGGCCGCAGTTCGCGAACCAGCGCCGCCAGGAATGCCGATGATTCGCCCAGGTCTTCTTCCGCTTCCTGCATCCATTCCAGGCGAAACGCGGTGGGCCGGTAGTCGAGGCCGTGCAGATGATCCATCCACGAGGTCTGTTCGGGAAGCGGAATCTCGCCGAAGCTGACCAGCGTGACCCGTACCCCGCGCGTGACCAGCCCGGTCACCAGCTCTCGGGCATAGGTCCACGATCCCGAGAGCGAGTCGGCGGTAACGAGTACGTGCACAGCACCTCCCTGGGTCACTTGCCTTGGTTCTTGCCTGAGCACTCCCATGAATGCTCGCGGAACGCCCCAAGGGACAACGGATTCCGCGCCTGCCAGGCCCGGTCCATTCTAGTGTGAATCCGCTTCGGCGGGAAGCGATTTGTGGGCATTGCTGGGGCAGAATCCCGCATGGAAGGACCCCCTGGACAGGCTGCAGAAAAACTCGATTTTGGGTGGCGCAGCGCTTTCAGCGCTGCGATAAACCTCTTCTTTTCTGTGAAGGCTTCATTGTGTGCATGAGAACTAGATTCTCGACTCCACGGTGGAGCAAGGGATCCGTTTCAGCCGCAAAGCGGCGTAAGAATAAAGCCCACGGCGCGAGCCGTGGGTGCCAAGTGGAAGAGAGACCAGCCCCAAAGGGGCGAGAGAGCCGTTCTCCCGCACACTCCTCAGCCCCTGCGGGCCTCCGCAGCGAGTTTTTCAGCAAACTATGGAGCGATGCACAAATTGAGCGCTGAAGCCATGGGGACGACAAAGCGAGCCGGCCCCCGGCCTCTTTTTTGGCGGCGGAACTACGGCTGGCCCCTCGCAATCGCAACCAGCGCGGCGGAGACGCTCTAAAGCTCAGTTCACCTCCAACCGCAGCCTCAGTTCCCGGGCAAGGATGTCGATGGTGCGAATTTTCTCGACCGCGGGGTCGGGCAGATCAGGCACCGACATCGCCAGTTCACAGGAAAGCAGCATGGCGGTCAAAGTTTCGCGCACTGCGCTGTGCATCTGCTCCGCAACCGCGCGGCGGGCGGCGCCCTCTTCCCGCTTGCGGCGATGCAGAGCCGCGCGCACTTCGCGCACCAGACGTTCCAAGTTGGTGACGGCGAAGTTGACGTAGACGGGGAATGCGGTGCCCAGATGCTCGATCATCTGATCGCTCTCGTCGGGCTCAGTTTCCAGCAGAAACTGGTCGATGACGGCGGCAGAATAGGTTTGTTCGCGCAGGCGGGTGGCAGCCTCCTGCAAGCTCTGGGCCCAGTGCGTTTCGCGGCCGGTAGCGGCCAGCAAGGTGGCGGCGCATTGAGGGCCGTTCGCGGACGGCGTTATGAGTAGGATCATGCTCTTTCAGGCTGCACGTCTGCCGCCACAGCGCCGCCTGCTGAAAACACGGCGCTTAGCGGT
Organism: uncultured Acidobacteriota bacterium; assembly: GCA_963800405.1. Classification (GTDB taxonomy): domain Bacteria; phylum Acidobacteriota; class Terriglobia; order Terriglobales; family Acidobacteriaceae; genus Sulfotelmatobacter. Next base: position 76,785 of record CAWDBW010000020.1, on the reverse strand, counting down.
GCAGGCGGCCATGCGACTTCCCGTTGCGGTACTCCCGTCCCAGCAACAGGTTCAAAACTGGGGTGCACAGCTTGTCTGCTCAGCTTGTGTGCTCAGCGGGCCTGCTCAAGATTGAAATCCCTGGGTAGCATAGTCCTTGAGCTTGCGGTACAGCGTCGTTTTCCCGATGCCTAACAGCCGCGCCGCTTGCAGCTTGTCGCCGTTGAGTTCTGTGATCGCGCTTAAGATCGTCTTCTTCTCCAGTTCCGCCATGGGAATAATCTTTCGCGGCCCAGTACCATCTCCCATCCCGTTCGACGGATCCGGCGGCGGCAGATTGGCCACTTCGCGCGGCAAATCCGTGCTGTGAATCAGCGGACCGCTGGTGAAGGCGTAGGTTCGTTCCAGGCAGTTTTCCAGTTCGCGAACGTTGCCCGGCCAGTCATAGGCCAGCATCGATTTAAGGGCTTCGTCGCTGAGCATCTTTTCCTGCCCCGAGGTTCGCACCATGCGCTCCAGAAAATAAGCAATCAGCAGCGGAATATCCTGCCGCCGCTCGCGCAGCGCCGGAATACGCAGGCTGAGCACATTGAGGCGAAAGTACAGGTCGCGGCGAAATTCGCCTTGCATCACCGCTTTCTCCAGTTCACGGTTGGTGGCGGCCAGAATGCGCACATTGATCGGCACCCGCCGCGTGCTGCCCACTGGACGAATTTCCTTCTCCTGCAGAGCTCGCAGCATCTTGGCCTGCAGATCGACGGGAAGCTCTCCTACTTCGTCGAGGAAAATCGTTCCCCCTTCGGCCATCGTCATCAGCCCGTCTTTATTCTGGTTGGCGCCGGTGAACGCGCCCTTTACATAGCCAAACAGTTCACTCTCAATCAGCGTGGGCACGAGCGATCCGCAGTCGACTGGAATGAACGGCTTGTCGCGGAAGGGCCCTGAATAATGAATGGACCGCGCCACCATCTCCTTGCCCGTCCCGCTTTCGCCCAGAATTAATACCGGATGCACGCTGTTGGCCGCCTTGGCGATGATGCGGTAGAGCTTTTCCATTTCCGGGGCGCGCCCCACGATGCCCCCAAAGCCCTGTTTGGACTTTACTTTCTCGCGCAGCAGGCGGTTCTCCGACTTCAGCTTCAAGTGGGTGGCCACCCGTTCCAGCAGCAGTTTCAGTTCGTCCACACTGAAGGGTTTGGTCACGTAGTCATAGGCGCCGTGCTTCATGGCCTGCACCGCCGACTGCACGGTGCCATAGCCGGTCACAACAATCACTACGGCCTCAGGACGCCGTTCCTTGATGCGGCGGAGCGCCTCCAACCCGCCCGCTCCCGGCAGACGCAGATCGAGCAGGACGGTATCGAAGGCCTGGGTATCGAGCAACCGGTAAGCATGCTCGGCGGAATCCGCGGCATACGCCGTATAGCCCAGCGATTGCGCTACTTCGCGGCAGGCGTCGCGGATCGATCGTTCATCGTCCACGATCAGAATGTTGAGAAAATTGGCGGGCTCAATTTGCGGTATGGCAGTCATCGGACTCAACGCGGCAGCAGACGTCATGGCATTCATTCCTTTTCCTTCTATTCTTCGGGGACAAGTTCTCCCGGATTCTTTTCCAGCTGAAAATTGCGGGTCGTCTCTTCGAACTGCAGCACGGACGTCGGAACCAGCGGCAACAGCACGGAAATGCGGGTGCCGCAAGCCGGCGCGCTGTCGACATGGATCAGGCCGCCGTTGCTGGTCACGACGTCGTACACGGTCGCCAGCCCCAGTCCCGTGCCCTTGCCCGCCTTGGTGGTGAAAAACGCCTCGAACAGATGAGCGCGGGTAGCGGCGTCCATACCGCTGCCGTTGTCCGCCACCACGAAGAGCGCGCAGGGCAGTAAAGCCTGGCTCTCCGCCCCACAGTCTGGCTCAGTGACTACTTGCTCTGTAAGGACTTGCTCGGTGAGGACTTGCTCGGTGAGGACCTGCACTTTGCAATTGCAGGTCTCCACCATAATCTGGCCGCCGCCAGGCATCGCGTCGCGCGCGTTGAGCACCAGGTTGAGCAGAATCTGCTGGCATTGCGTGGCATCCATCCTGATCAGGCCCAGATTCGGATCAAGCTGAAACTTCAGCTCAATGTTTTCCCCGATCAGGCGCACCAGCAAGTTCCGCATGCCTTCGGCGATGTCGTTCAGCAGAAGCAGCTGGGGCGCGCAAGTCGTGGGCCGGGCCACGGCCAGCAGTTGCCGCACCAGCCCCGTGGCCTGCATCACGGCGTTGCGAATTTCGTCAGCGTACTTGCGCACCCGATGGCAGGGTTCGATATGGGCCAGGAGCAGGTCGCAGTACAGCAGCACTCCGGTAAGAAGATTGTTGAAGTCGTGGGCCACGCCACCGGCCAAACGCCCCACCGCTTCCAGCCTCTCGGCCTGGCGCAGGCGCTGCTCCTCCGGTTGGTTCCGGGAAGCACGTTCCGCCAGCACCAGGGCATAATCAGGACGGCTGTTTGCGCCGGTCACTCGCCACACCGTCCAGCGCACCGGCTGGGCATTCCCGCTCCTGCTTTGGGAGTCAATCTGAAAGCTGTCGCGCTGGCGCTCGAACAGTTCGCTCACAGCCGGCCGGCTTCGGCCCGGTCTGCAGGGTCAACCAGGTCCGCAAAGCTGAGATCTCGCGCGATTCGCGATCTTCCTCCCAGCATCTGTATCAATACCGCATTGAGTGCGGTAAGGTTCCGCACGCTGGCATTCCGCCAGACCGAGGGGTGAGTTCTCCAACAGGGGATGCAGTTCCGCATTCAAATTCTGCGGCGTCCACGGGATTTCAGCAGCAGCGCTCATAAACCTACTTTGGGGCATCGTTCCCGGAAAAAACCATCGATCGGGGTCACTCCATACCTTCGTTTTCCTGAAATAGGAATTCGGATCCTCTCCCGCCCAATGAATTCCCGTTGCCGAACCCACTATAGGGAACCAGGCCGGTGAGGCATAAGGGCAGATGTCACTAAAACGGGAATTCTTTCTGTGGAAAACTCCGGCGGGGAAGGGGATGAGGACAATGGCGAGGGCGAGCTAGTGATCGATTCGTGTCCGCTGGCTGGCGGCCACGTAGGCCGATTCGGCTAGGCGGAAGGTGAGCCGGCGGCCTTTTTCGAGGTGAATCACCCCAGCGGAAGCTTGACTTGGCGTTTCGCCAGGCGCGACTTTGCCAGCCATTACCTGGGCATCGCCAGCGTTTCCACGCACGAACAGGCTGGAGGTTTGAATAGGCAGGCTTGCGCTTCCCACATTGATCGAATCCAGGGCCAAGCGGACATAGCCGTGGTCGCGCTTGACGTTGGAAACGCGGACGGACTCCACCCGGCCAGAAACGGTGGCGCCGCGCGGCACCAACTTGTTGCCCTCGATCACGACCGGTTCGTCCACTACCGCCTCAAAAGTTCCATTGCCGCCGGGATTCTCGGCCGCTACGGGATTCTTCAGCCGAACCGTGAGCAGCGTGCCGGCCGGCAGGCTCTGCGACTCGTGGAAAGGAAGGCAAGCTTCGAGGTTCCTGCCATTTTCTGGAGCGGCCGCAGAATCCTCCTGACGCGCGCTTACGCCCCCTTCCTGAAAGGGCACCGAATGCGGGTCAGCGTGCAGGGCAACATCGTCGCTCTGCGGCCCAGCCGGACGGGCGCACCCCGCCGTGCCGAGCAGGGCCAGCGACATTGACATCATCAACAAAGTGCGCCAAATCGTCAGACGTTGGGGCCTGCGGAGCCGGCTCATGAGAATCATTTTCGCCCGCGTTTCTTCGACCTGACAGTGGCAACCCGAATACCAGACACGGTCTCATCAAATCAGCAGCTTGGCGATGGCACTTTCGGGTGGGTCCGAGTAGATTCTTCCTCCCGCTGGCGATTGTTTCCACGTTTTCCCGGGGGACCCCACTCGGTTGGCTTTGATTTAACAATAATGGGTTACAAAATGATGGGTGCGAAGTTGACCCCCCGGGCGCTTTCTCGGTGGTAACTTCCGAGTTGCCGACAATCCGGACGCTCCCGCAATCCAGAGGCCGCGAAGGCGGGCAACTTTGCTCACGCAGGGGTTCCAACTTTCAAAAGGTTGGCGAGGGACCGAATGCCGTGAGATTCCAGCTGATGCATCTGCTTTTGCCAAAGGCGGGCCGTAACGAATGCATCGTAGAGCGCGTGATGGGCGTCGCCGAACTCGATGTTGTAGACCTTCGCCAGCGAGGCTAGGTCCACGTGTTCCAGGCGATGGAACAGATCTTCCGCGTACCGCTCCTTCCGTAAGAGCCAGCGATGAACCTGCGCTGTATCCACCACCGGGTTATCCAGCGAGTGTTGGGTGGCTCGCAATTCTTTGCGCAGAATATCCAGATCAATCTTGATGAAGTGTGCCACCAGAACCGCCCCGGCGATGTAATCCTTCAGTTCCGCCAAGACCTCAAGCGGCGGTTCTCCATGCTCGATGTCGCTGGGGCGAAGCCTGTGCACGATCACCGTACCTGCCGGAATCTCCACGCCCGGGTTCAGCACCCGGTAAAACTGCTCGCCCATCAGGATGCTCGCGCCCTTCATGGTGACCGCTCCCACCGAAAGCAGGCGGTTGGAACGAGAGTTCAACGAAGTGAATTCCGTGTCGAGAACCACGTAGCGGAGCGAATGGATCGGAGTGTCAGGCGGGTATAGGCCTGCCGCAGGCTGGCTTCCCCAGAGTTTGAACCAGCTCGGCATCTTTAGGACGTCCCCAATTGCGCCCACACCGCACTGCGGAACCGGTCTGCGATCGCCGCCTGCGCTCGTGCGATCGTCCGGAAAGCTTCCTTCAAAAGACTTCTCTGGAGTTGCGTCAGGCTGGCGGGGTTGACGTAGTTGCTGAGAGGTTGGGCGGCCTGCGCTTGCTGTAGCTGATGTTCCAGGCGAAGAAGAGTGAGCAATTCGAACGCCTCCAGCAGATCCCGGCGCCGGACTTCGTCGATATAGGTAAGCGAGAGCGGCGCCGCAAGCCGGTCAACGGTATTGGTGGCTGCGATTCCTCCGTCGAGCGCCAGCAGCCGCGCCGCATTCACAATCGGGCATGTGCCAAACGTCTTGATGTCGAGTTCCTGCTTGTGCTCGCCCGACTGTTCGACCACAAACGTACGGAAGAATCCGAGCGGTGGCCTGCGATCGGTGGAAATCTTGGCGAACACCGACTTAAAGAAAGAGGCATTCTCCAGGGTCTCGCGAACGGACGCCGCGAGAGCTTCGAACAGCGCAGCGTCGCCGCCCACCGGACGCATATCGAAAAAAATGAGGGCATCTTCTACGGAATGCAGATCGGCCTCGGTAATCCAGGCCCGAAAATACTGCTTCCACGAGGAGAGCGGCTGCCGCCAGCGCGGGTTGCTGGCCATGTAGTCGCCCGGGCAGGGCGGATAGCCGCACCGGGCAAGCGCATCCCGGACGTAGAGCGCAAAGTGCGTGAAATATTCCCGCGCGGTTCCGGCATTGCCCTCGTCCGGATCGGTATAGATTAGAGCATTATCCTGGTCTGTCGTGAAGGTCTGCTCCCGGCGTCCTTCGCTGCCCAGTACTACCCAGCAATAAGGCAGCGGCGGCGGACCCAATTCCGCCTCCGCAAATTCTAGGATCTTTGTCATCAGGCCGTCATTGATCTCGGAAACAACCCGTGTAATGTGGCTCATCCGTGCGCCCTCCCGCAGCAGCAGCGGGAGCAATTCCATGATTTTCTTCTGGGCATCAGCCAGGCCTTCAACGGATTTTTGCTCCTTGAGATGCCGCGCGACAGTAAGCGGCGACTTGCCCTGCAGCAACATCAGGTCGTGGCTGGAGAGCACAGCCTTCGGCAATCCCTCATCGGTAATCAGTACGTGCTGGATGTCTTTGGAGATCATGGCCAGCAGGGCCTGAAACAGCCGCGCCGTGCTCTCTACCGCAACCACGGGAGTACTCATGATGCTCGTGACGGGAAGATCGAGAGATAGTCCGCAAGCCAGGACGCGGCGCGTGAAATCGCGATCCGTGACCATGCCGAGGGCGCGGCCGCCTGCATCCACCACCGCCAGACAGGTCGCGTGCGCGTTTGAAACCAGCCGGGCAGCTTCCCCGATGGACGTCTCGCCCGTGCAGACCACCACCGGAGCGCTGACGACATCTTTGACGGCCAGCGAATACAGCAGGCGCTCGGTGTTGCCCATCAGATTCGTCTGGTCTTTCAGCTCTTTCAGACTGCGGTCCAGATACCTGGTGATGGAAACGCGCACCAGGTACTCGGAAAACTCGGGATAGCGGGAGGCGATTTCCTGAACCACCGTGCCGGGGATGCTGTAGCAGAGCGCATCTTCAACCGCAATTACATCGAATCGGGCGACATCCCGGCCCATGAGGGAGAGCAGTCCAAAGATTTCGCCCTCGCTGCGAAGATCGAAAACCAGTTGTTTCCCCACCTTGGTACGCAAAATGAGTTGCACTGCGCCCTTGTGTACGATGTACAGCACTTCCGACGCAGGATGGCCCGCGCTGAGGATGGTGTCGTCTTTCGGGAAGTAATCGAGGGTCATCCTGGGCACCAGGCGGGAGAGTTCGCTTACAGGCAGGAACTGGAAGGGAGGGACCGTTTTCAAGAATCCTATGACAGTCTCACTCACCACGGAAGTGGATGCGGAACGATTCGACAAGGCTGCACCTAAGCCAACCGAGTCTAGCAAAGGCGGGGCGGGGACGAATGTGATAATGCTCACCGACTAAGAGAAATACTGTGGTTTCGCCGGTGCCTTTCCCACCAGGATCACCGCCAGGCCTCGCTTGCGGAACGCCCGCGCCAGTTAGGCCGCACGGTCCACAATCTCGGCGGTGGGATGCACCGTCGGCATTCCGACAATGCCTTTTTGCAGGTCAATCACGATCAGGGCAGCGTGGCTATCGAGTGGGGTGAGGGGCATGATCTTTCCTTGTCGCGTGGGGAGATGAACTGGCCACGATTGAGAACCTTAGTCGATACCGCTGTGCCGTAACCAATCCTGGGTGCAATGAAAAACGGAGGGCGGCCAGCCGCCCTCCGTGTCAGTTTCGCTAAGACCTTTCAGCGTCCAGTTTACGGTTTCTTCACCGGTTTCCTGGCCGCTGGCTTGGCCGGGGTCTTCTTGGCTGCTTCCCGGCCACCGATCAGAGTCAGAGCATCGGTTGAGTTGAAGGGGAACACGCGAGCCGAGGATTGGCCAGTCGTGCTCAAAGTAACGTCCACCCGGCGATTGCTCGCCATCCGGACGACTTCGATGTTCCTGAGAATCCGCGCCCGCTCTTCTTTGCTCAGGTCTGGATTGTTGTCCACTGACTCCTTCACTTGATCCGTGGTCAGGTTCTGGTCCTTGCCGAACGCTTTGGTGTCGATGTTTGCCTCAGGAACGCCCTGTGCAACCAGGAAGCTCTTGACGGCGGTGACGCGACGCTCGGTGAGCGCCTGATTGTATTCCTCGGAGCCACGATTATCAGCATGGCCTCCGAGAATCAAATGGGCATCCGGCTTGCTCTCCAGATATTTCTTGAAGTCGGCCGCCAGCGCGATCAACGTCTTTTGTTGACTGAGGAGCAAACCACCCTTGAGCTCGTTAGGCCTGGGGTGGTCGACCACAAAGTAAACGCTGTGCAGAGAGAGCCGGGCTTCCAGTTTTACCACCTCGGGGTTAACCGGCGGCGGTGGCGGGTTCTCCAGCGTGACCTGCGTGGAGGCTTGTCCGGTTAAACCGCGCGAGTCGGTGCAGGTCGCGGTGACCGTGACCGGACCAGCCGGAGCTCCAGCGGTGCTTAAGGTCGCTGAACTGCCGCTGCCGGAAACTGTACCGGCAGTAGAAGTCCAGTTGGCAACGGAAACCGGCACGCCGTCGGGACTGGTGCAAGAGGCCGACAGGTTCACGTTGCCCCCCGTGACCAGATCCGTCGGACTCGCCGACAACGACATGGTTGGCGGATTCTTCGGCGGCAACGGTTTTATCTTGTAGTTCGCCGAGCAACTCGCGACCCCGTTCTTGCTGGACTTCGGGTCGGTCACAGTCGCTGTAATGGTATAGCTGCCCGGAGCCGCATTGGAGGTGTCAATGCTGGCCGCGGTATCTTTTCCCGTGATCTGGCCGCCGCCATTCCCGCTCCAGCTGTAAGTGACGCTGTGCTTAGGATTGAAATTGCTGGCCGTGACGGTGGCCGAGATGGGTTCGCCCACCAACACTTCACCGGGCTGCACCGAGCAAGCTGCGGCTGGAACCGCAGCCGGCGCGCCGCCAAAGGTGAACACTATGCCGGTGCGCAGTCTTTCGCCCTCGAATTCGGGCCGGCGCAGAGATGGAAATTCCGGAGCCGCCGCAGAGGCAAAGTTGTGCGCTGCCCAGACGTAGTCCACTTGAAACAGGCGCCAGGAAATGTTCTTCGTGAGGCTAAGATCCATGCCGCCGCCCAGAATCAGACCGATCCCATTATGGGTGTAGGTTGAACCGTCATACGCTACACGATTGAGAGCTGCCAGGGCGTGAATGAAGAACCGTGCCCCTTCGTCGTGCGCCACGAACCTTGGGCCGGCGCCGAGAGTCAGTTCCGAATTTTCCGCGGACGAGTACCGGTTGTACCCGAAGTCTCCCTCCAGGCCCCAATGCGGATCGAAATTGTAGGTGGCCGCGGTTCCGAATCCCTTCGGCATGGCGGGAAGCGGATACGGAGTCGGATTGTTGGGATCGCCGCCCGGAGCCGGAACTGTGCCGCCGGGATTCAGGTACTGGTACCCCACAAATATATCCCAGTTCGGGGTGGAACTATCCTGCGCGAACGCGGAAGCGGAAATCACAAGCACTGCCACCAACGATGACAGGCCGATCACGAGCCCTCTGCGTGCGCGTGTAGTGCTGCTAACTTTCATGGAATCCTCCAAAATGTTATGGTTCCCAGGTTGCCGTGCAACCAGTTGCCCATGGGGAAAAGTGTAACTAGAACGACGGAGACCAGTTCCGGGGAACGCAGAATTCTATCGCACCGCTGCTTAAAGCGAAAGCGTAGACTCGAACTAGGCCCCGAGAGCTAAGCAGGCAGTTTCGTCTCAAGTTGAAATTCCACGGGAGCATCGCCCTCGAGCGGGCCCATCCAGACCTTGCCGGGCAGGAAGCTGGCCGCGTATCGTGAGGATTCGATCCGAGGGGGCAAATTCGGGACTGAACCGCCCCGGAGTGAACCGCCGGACTGAAACCAGAGACAACTGGCAGCGACGGAAACAGGTAAGAACAAGCCCATGAGCCACGAAAAAATACTGATTGTCGAAGACGAGGAGAATGAACGATCCGGGTTGGCCGAGCTGGTCGGTTCCTGGGGGTTCCGCGTAGAAACGGCCCGCGATGGCGCCGAGGGGCTGGAGAAAGCCAACCAATGGTCTCCGTCGATTGTCATCACCGATATGAAAATGCCGCGCATGGGCGGAATCGAACTCCTGGGGCATCTTGCCAATCAGGATCAGGCTACGACCATCGCGGTCATCTTAGTCACCGCCCAGGGCACCATTGACAGCGCCGTGCAGGCCATGCGCATGGGCGCCTACGATTACATCACCAAACCCATCGACACCAACCGCCTGCGGACGATCCTCGGCAACGCTTCGGCTCTGCTGGGTATTCGTAACGAACTTGAAATTACCCGGCGCCGGTTGCGAGACGCGGGTTCGCTGGGACGTCTCAACGGCGCCTCGCGCAAGATGCAGGAGATTTTCCGGCTCATCGAAATGGTTGCGCCCAGCACCGCATCCGTGCTGATCACGGGCGCCAGCGGCACGGGAAAGGAATTGGTGGCTCGCACCATCCATGAACTCAGCCCGCGCAAAGACCGGCCTTTCGTTGCCATCAACTGCGCCGCGATTCCCGAAACCTTGATGGAGAGTGAAATCTTCGGCCACGAAAAAGGCGCATTCACCGGCGCCATGGAACGCCGCACCGGCTGCTTCGAACTCGCCGAGGGCGGAACGCTGCTGCTGGATGAGATCGGCGAAATGCCGGTCGGAACCCAGGCCAAACTGCTGCGCGTTCTGGAAGACCACAAACTGCGGCGTCTGGGCAGCAAGGTCGAAACTTCAGTAGATGTGCGAGTGCTGGCCGCCACTAATAAAGTTCCCGACGAGGCCGTGTCCCGCGGCGAGTTGCGCAGCGATCTCTATTACCGCCTCAACGTGTTCAACATCCACATGCCTCCGCTGCGCGAGCACAAAGAGGACATTCCCAGCCTGGTGCAACTGCTGCTGGCCGAGATGAACAGCAAGCACTCCCGCAAAGTCGCGGCGGTAAGTGAGGCGGTGCTGAACCAGTTCAACGCTTATTCGTGGCCCGGCAACGTGCGCGAACTGCGCAACACCATCGAGCGGGCGGTCATCGTCTGCGACGCCGGAGTCGTCGAGACCAAGCATCTGCCGCCGGGATTTGGCCAGGCTCCGCTGCGCACCGCGGCCAATGATCCTGACGCGGTTCGCCTGGGGGTAGGCACGACCGTGGAAGAAGCCGAGAAAATGCTGATTCTGAAAACGCTGGAGGCGACCAGCAACAACAAGACGCGAGCCGCGGAAATCCTCGGCATCAGCCTGAAGACGCTGCACAACAAACTGAAGGAATACGGCAGCGCCGCCGCGGAGGCCCTCCCCGGCAAGGAGGAAGTTCCCAGTAGCTAAGATCTCCTCGCGATTGTCCGGCGAGGCACTCTCTTTCTTCTCTCCATGCTGCGACGAAAGACCATCATCGTGCTGGTCATCACGCTTATGGTAACGGCGATGGTCGCCGCGTTCTCCTATCTCTACATCTCTCAAATCCTTCGCCTGCGCATCACCAGCGCCAACGAGACCGCAACCAACCTGACCCATCAATTGGCGTACGCCGTTTCGAACGCCGTACCCGACTTCACCAGCACCTCTGTCGACACCAACAACGCCGCCGCGGTGCGCCGCGCCTTGGTGGATTACGTGCAGACTGACGTGGCCCTGAACAATCTGCTTCAGTCCTATACCGGCGACTGGAGATTCGTGCAAGACGTGACCATCGTTGACGTCAGCGGCAAGGCCCTGCTGCACACCAACGCTAGCATGGTGGGCAAGGTGATTGCTCCGCGTCCTGACTTTCAGCGGGTCGTCAGCGCCCGCTTCTTCGACCAGCTTCAACTGGTCTTCAGCCCGGCTGCGGTTTACGACGTGTCCTACCCGCTGGAAATGAACGGCGAGCCTTTCGGGACGATCCGCATCGGGGTGCAAACCATTTTTCTGAAGAGCGAAGTACAGGCCCGGCTGATGCGGGCCGGCTATATTTCCGTCGCGTTGATCTTTGGCTCCTTGTTTCTGGCTGCGGGAATCTCCAATCTGGCGCTGGGCCCGCTGAAGAGAATCAGCCTCAACCTCGATAGCGTGAGCGCGGGCGACGCCGATGCGCTTTCCGGCGACGAGTCCCAGCACGATGAGTACGGCCTGGTCACTCTGAAAATTGCCAACCTGGGCCGCCAGATTCGCGACAGCCGTGAGATTTTCTCGGCCCTCAAAGATAACGTCGATCAACTCATGTCCAAGCTGCAGGATGGACTGATGCTGTTTGCCCGCGACTCGCGCGTGGTGCTGGTGAGCGCGCCGGTGGAAGGTTTTCTAGGACGTCCTCGCGCCGAACTTCTCGGACATACGGTCAACGAAGTATTCGACCGCGATTCCCTGCTGGGCGCGGCGCTGCTCGACGCCTTCGAGCGCCGCCGTCCCTTGTCGCAACGCGAGTTTGACGCTGCCGGAGGCAAGCGCGTCCAGGTGTCGCTCGACTTCGTGCAGGAAAAAAATTCGCAGATTGGCGCCCTGCTGATCATGCGCGACCCCGAATCGGTGCGCCGCATTGGCGACGAGATTGAGATGTCACGCCGCCTCTCCGCCAGCGGACGCCTCACCCGGGGCGTGGCCCACGAGGTAAAGAATCCCATCAACGCCATCGTGCTCCACCTGCAACTGCTGCGCAACAAACTCGCCGAGCAGGAGCCCGACACCAGCCGGCATATGGACATCATCGACAGCGAAATCCGCCGCCTGGACCGCGTGGTGCAAACTCTCGTCGATTTCACCCGTCCCCGCGATCTCCACCTGGAAGAAGTCGACCTGCGCCGCCTAATGGAGGAAGTGGCCCAACTCGCCGCCCCCGACGCCGGGCAGCATGGCGTGACCATCGAACGTCATATGCCGGAAGAGCGGCTGGCCATCAAGGTCGACGTCGATCTGATGAAGCAGGCCATCCTCAACGTCGTGCTCAATGGAGTGCAGGCCATGCCCGAGGGCGGCTTGCTTACGATCTCCGCCCGGCGCGAGGATAACGCCGTCGTTGCCGAGGTCCGCGACCAGGGTGGCGGGATTCCGCAAGATCTGCACGACAAAATTTTCGAGCTCTATTTCACCACCAAGAAAGACGGCAGCGGCATCGGCCTGGCCCAGACCTATCAGGTTCTGCAATGGCACTACGGCTCCGTCGACTTCGAATCGATCGACGGCACCGGAACTGTTTTTCGTTTCCACATCCCGGCGGCGTGAACGCGTGACGATGCTCTCGACATAGAATGGATTTCCTCCGTGGAACTCTGTGCTCTCTGTGGTTAAAGATTTTGTGGTGACGCACCTCGCTAGAGAGAATCCGGTGGAGAGAATCCATGGCTAGGCCGCACTCCGGAGGCGTAAGATTAAAAGACTTCGGCACTTGATGTTGGGCTCTGTTATGACTCTGGCCGCAATCCTGCTATTCAGCGTGGTCTGTGCCTCTCCGGCTTCGCCGTTGCTGCAGGCGCGCGGTCAAACTGAACCGCAGGCGGCATCTCCGGCACCGGTGCAAGATCAAGCCACCGCGCCACCGGCCCAGAGCCCGCCAGCTCAGTCCCAGCCAAACGCCCCGGCGACCACTGCAGCACAGAAATCCACTACGCAAGTTCAGAGCAAGACTGCCCCGCGCCCACATCACCGAAAACGAGTGCTGCCACCGAACTGCAACCCCGCCCCGGCAGCCGCTGGACAAGCCGGATCCACACCCACTCCGACGGAGGCGCCGCCCACAAAAAGCGGCCCAGCACCCTGCCCTCCGCGGAAGGTCATCGTGCCCCAGGGAGGAGCCTCCGACCCCAATATTCAACTCGCTGGGGGCGCGCCCGGCGACCAGACGTCTCACGAGCGGGACACGGCTAATCAAATGCTGGCAGCGACGCAGGCCAACCTGAAGCAAATCGCGGGACGCCAGCTCACCCCGAACCAGCAGGATATGGTCAATCAAATCCGCCAGTTCATGGGTCAATCGAAGGCTGCCGTTGACGCCGGCGATCCGGACCGCGCCCGCACCCTCGCCTGGAAGGCTCAACTGCTCTCTGAAGAACTGATCAAACCGGAGAAGTAAAAGCAAGTGCTCAAAGAGTTTCTTCCCGCGACTTACTGCCCCTTAGCTCGCGCGGTGTTCACTTTAGTCAGCAAGTCCTGGGACATGGACTGCAGCGGACCGGGAATCTTCACCGCCTCGGTCAGCACTTCGCGCGCCTCGGTCAGCTTGTTCAATTTGGCGTAAATGAAGCCTTCGCCGTACAGCGCCCGCGCATATTGCTGATCATCCTGTCCCTTAAGAAGACCCGCGGCTGTCTTGAGCTCGGTGATCGCGGTCGCGGTTTTATCTTGCTTCAGGTAGGCCCAACCAATCGTGTTGTGGGCAGTTCCGGCTTCAACCTTCCTCATTTTGTCAGCATCCGGAGCATCCGCTTTCGCTATCTCGATGACTTTTTGCGAATACGCGATCGCTTTGGCGGCGCTTCCCGGCTTGGTATCGTCGCCATAGTAATTGGCCAGCAGCAGCAAGGCCGGCAGCGAGTTAGGATTCGCCGCCAGAGTCTTTTCCCCGTAGGACACAAGGCGCTCCTTGTCGTTCAGCTGGCCGGGACCCAGCGTGTACATGACGTAGTTGGAAACCTGGTCCTGAAATTTCGAGTCCGGGAAAGCCGCCGTGAATCTCTCGATGTCGGCCATCCGGCTCTTCGGATCATTTTCGGTCGTGATCACGTTGAAGCCGGTGGTTTCCAGAAAATCGCAGTTGTTCTGCACCGCGGCTTGATCCTGGCTCACCTTCTGCGCAAAGTCGGCGTCGCTCATGCCCTCGGGCTTGGGCTGCTTGGCGACCGCGAGGCAGACCGCGCCGCCCTTGGCCGCGTAATCCATCAGCTTGGCATTGTTCTTGGCCTGCTGCGCCACGTTGGCCTGCGACACCAGAATGTCGAGGTTGTGCGGAGACCCCACCAGCGCCTTGTCGCCATAATCGAGCGCCTTCTGCAGATCGCCCGTGGTCTGGTAGGCCTGCGAAATCTGCCAGTTTCCGTAAGCCACGGCCGCAGGATTCGCCGAGAACTTCTGTACGAAGTCTTCGTACATCGCCAGCTTCTTCTGCGCATCCTGCTCGTTGGAAATGGCCTGCAGCGCGTGATCCTCATCCGTGCCGGCCGCAATCTCGATGCGATCGACCTGCGCTCTGGCTTGTGAAATGGAAACCGCAAAAGAAAGGGAAACCACAACCAGCACGACCCTACCGCTGCAGCGTCTCATAGCCCGCCTCCGGTTTACGCGAGAGTGTCCCGCGCGAATTAGGACTCCTAACTTTCGAGCAGCAGGCGAATCCTAGCGCCGAACGCAGCCGCACGCAAGGGCCGGGATCACCGCAGCAATTCCCCCGTGCCCGGTGCCCCATCCTTCTTTTCGCGGTTTTTGCGAAAAGAGGGTGGGGAATCTGACTTTCCACCGGTCACACCGGAAACAGACTCCGTGGTCAACCACCGCCTCCGGCTGTTATTCTTCCTCTTCCTAAGGAGCACTCATGTCCGCTGACTTACAAGGCCGTACCGGCGTCGTCTTCGGAGTCGCCAACAAGCGCTCGATTGCCTGGTCCATCGCCCAGGGACTGCACGCCGCCGGCATGAAGCTGGCCATCACTTACCAGAATGAGCGCCTGGAGCAGGAAGCGAAGGACCTGATCCTCTCACTGCCCGGGGCCGAAGCTTATATGTGCGACGTTTCCAAGAACGAGGAAATCGATAGCCTCTTCGCAAAATTAAAAGAGCGCCACGGCAAACTGCACACCCTGGTGCACTCCGTGGCCTACGCTCCCGCCGAAGAACTCAAGGGCGACTTCATCAACACCACGCGCGATGGCTTTCGTATCGCACTCGACGTCAGCGTGTATTCGCTGATCGCCGTCGCCCGCGCCGCCGTCCCGCTCATGACCGACGGCGGATCGATCATCACCATGACCTATTACGCCTCGGAAAAAGTCGTCCCCCGCTACAACGTGATGGCCGTGGCCAAGGCCGGACTCGAATGCTCCGTGCGCTATCTGGCCTTCGAGTTGGGCAAAGAAAGAATTCGGGTAAACGCCATTTCCGCCGGCCCGATCAAAACTCTGGCCGCCCGCGGCATCGCCGGCTTCGGTGACATGCTCAAAGGCCATGAAGAACGCGCCCCGCTCGGCCGCCGCGTGGAAGTGGAAGAAGTCGGCAACACCGGGGTCTTCCTGGCCTCCGATGCCAGCTCCGGCATCACCGGCGAAGTAATCTACGTCGACTGCGGTTTCAACATCATGGGATTCTGAGGGCGGCTTCTCAGGCACTCGATTGCGTCCCTCGGGACCTGTTCCTCATTTTCCGGATGCGGCGCCATCCGCGGTGCTGGCAAGCGTTTGAGCTTTGGTCAACATCGCGTCGAGAGCCGCACGGGGGAAGAGCTTGCCGTTCAGCACGACCGCTTGAATGGAGCTGGTGTTATGAATGTCGGCAAGCGGGTCTTTGTCGAGTAGAACGAGATCGGCGGCTTTGCCGGCTTCAATCGTGCCGCGGCGGTTCTGCTGCCCCATAAATTGCGCCGCATTGCGAGTGGCGGCCTGGAGAGCGGCTAGCGGAGTTAACCCGGCATCGACCAGGAATGCGAGCTCGTCATGGATGCCAAAGCCGGGAAGGCAGTGCGGATTCATGGTGTCAGTGCCGGCGAGGATGGGGACAGCCGTCCGGTACATGAGAGCCACAACCTTTTTGGATTCGTCGAATTCAGCTTTTGCCAACTGGACCATTGCGGCCCGGGCCGGGGGAGGAAAATGACTGTAATAGCCAGAGTCCCATTTTGCCCGCACTTCTTTGCTCAGATATTGCAATCGTGGGTCATTCGTATTCAGGGGATCGTCGATCTGGCCGTGAAGCAAGGTGAGCGTGGGAGTTTGCCAGGTTCCATTCTTCACGAACTGCGCAAACAGTGACTGGGCAGTGGCTTCGTCGAACGATTCAACCAAATGAAAGTTGAGTCGAATGATGCTTTGCCCAGCGGCGATTTTTTGGGGCATGGTCGCGTCCGGCGCCCGGAACGAGGCTTCCAGACGCTGCCGTTCTGCCGCGATGGTCTTCTCCTCTTTTGAACAACCCTCAGCCACTTGGGTGAGATGCTCGATGCTCCTCTGGCCGGCTCCGCTTGCTTCGGCTGCCGTCACCGCCTCCGGTACATGACCTTCGAATGGGATGTCGCGCTTCTTGGCCTCGTCGGCGATTGCGAAATAAGCGTTGCGCGACAACCCGCTGTAGACCTTGATGAAGTCCGCACCACGCTGTTGCTGTTGATCCACTACTTCGCGCCCCTGCGCTTCATCTGCCACCACAATCGAATCGGGCCAGGTTGGGTTTGGTCCGTCGACGATAGGACTGCCCAGGTAAATGGTGGGCGATGGATCCGGATTGGAGGCCTGCGTCGCGCGCCACCCATGGGCGTCGGGTGGGCCTGACATGTCACGAACACCGACCACTCCGTTCGCCACAAAAAGAAGATGACTCCAGGGAGCGCGGGCGTCTGACGCACCGTGGACATGCATGTCCCACAAGCCGGGGATGAGGAACTTGCCGGCGCCGTCGATGATTACGGCGTTCTGTGGAAGATGTGTTTTCTTCGACCGGCTTACGGCAACGATGTGATCGCCGTCAATGACCACGGTGCTATGCGGTGCGGCAGCGCGGTCGGTGGCATCGATCACGGTCACGTCCTTGATTACAAGCGACTGGGACAACCCGCGAACGCTGAATAGAACCAGCAGGAACATCAGGTGCAAGCTGAAACGCGAATGGCCTCTGCGCACAGGCCGCTCCGGCGTGACACGCGGAACCAGAATTCGAGCCATTCTCAATCTCTCCTGACGGCCAGAATGAACAGCGCCCCACTTTACCACGACCAATCTCGAATCATCCCGTTCAATCCGCCAGCTCGACTTTTCCACACAATTTATTTTCCAATTGTGACGAACAACCTTTACCGAGAATTTCAGATGGTGCAATCTGGCGAACGTAGGGCCCGGATGCAACGACGCGCCAGTCCTAGGAAACTCGCGACCCCCGCAACCTCCCCACGTGAGTGAGGGACAGCCAGGGACATCCGAAAGCCAGGGTGCAGACAGCAAACCCGAATTGCTCGGGATCTGGCACCCGCTGTGGGAGTGATCACTCCTGACGTTTTTACGTGGGAATGGCAAGTGGGGCCAGCAACTGAACAGCCGCGAAGCGGCACAAGAATAAAGCCCACGCCGTAAGGCGTGGGTAAGCTGCCGGAGAGGAACCAAGCCCCGCAAGGGGCGAAAGAAAACACCCAGACCGCCTTCAGAGAACCCGGCGAGACGTCGGCGTCATCCGCCGAGGCTCTCCTTTATGCTCTGCGGAGATAAGCAGCCGTGGGATAATAATGCCCATGCGCCATCGAAGACTTACCTTCGCCTTCTTCGCTGCCGCCATCCTGTTTTCGATGATTCGGGAATGGAGCGCACCCGCAGTGTGCCCACGTTCAATCCTGGCCCCGTCCCTCGCGACCCAGACCAGACGTTAGCTGCTGATCTGAATCCGCCTTACATTCTCGCCCACCCGCTCGAGCGCAATCTCCACATCCCGATCCCGCATCAGCCGTGGAAACTTTTCTCCCCACTCGATCAGCAGAATGCTGTTGTCGGAGCGCAGATCGTCCAGTCCCAGCGTTTCCAACTCGCGCAGGGTGTCGATGCGGTACAGATCGATGTGATAAAGATTGGCGCGCGGCCCGCGATATTCGTGCACCAGCGTAAAGGTAGGACTGGTGACGTCTTCCTCGGCGGCCGCCTCAAACGCCGCCGCAATTCCCTTGACCAACGTAGTCTTGCCCGCGCCCAGATCGCCGCGCAGGAGCACCAGCTTCGGCGGCGCAAGCAACCCAGCCAGCGTTCGCCCGAAGGCGACCGTCTCCTCCGCAGAGTGCGTGGTCGTCTCTCGCGGCAGGTCTCTGTTGTTAGAGCGGTTGTCGGAACGCAGGTTGGTCGGGCCGTCCACACGTCCAGTATAGCGAGAGTGCTTCTCGCGTCATTCGCCGAAATTCGCGGCAGCTAATCTCCAGCCCACGCGCTTAGCTTAATACGTGGAGAACGCGCTGGTCTTCATCCCCAGCAGGTTCCGATCCACGACGTGATCGAGCGAGGTGCGCAGGCGGCGATGGTCATCATCCTCGAGCGCGACGAAGCGGAATGGCTGCAGCACGCCGTCCGCCTTCTTGCGCATGGGGCTGAGGACTTCGGCCATGCCGTGCACCGGCCCGGCCTGGGTCTGAAAAGCCACTTCGACGAAGTCGCCCTGGGCCAGGCAGTGCGCCAGTTGCAGCAGGCCACCAGTCACGGAAATGGTTTGGAGTTTAGCTTTAGTGCGCCGGCCGTCTTCGAGACGGATCGCAGCCAGGACCGAATCGCCTAGCTGGACCCGGGCCGCGCGCCGCGAAGGGTGCGGTTGGGGGAAGTGGGTCATAAGCTAGGTGTACTATCGCACCATCCCCTGTTGAGTAATAGATTACCGAAGCCCCTCGTCCGGATTCCCGCGCGGAGTGCGGCAAGTGGAAGCATCGGTCCCCTGCCCTATGAAGTATTTAGCGCCTGTTAACTATCTGATTAATGTCCCGGAGGACAAAGCAGCGATCAGGCGGAATGGATTTTCGGCGCCGCGGGGACAACTCGATTTACCATCTCTGGTTGTCGTGTCTGACTGGTTTCGGAGGAATCATCATGAACCGCCTCGTGCATCTCGCCCTGCTCTCGACGCTGCTTGCCGTCACATTGGCTTCCGCCCAGACCTCGCCGGCAAAACCGCCTCTGCGCGTCGGCATCGTCGGACTGGTTCACGGGCATGTGCACGGATTCCTCGGCCAGTCATTACACAGTCCTGAGATTGAGATTGTCGGCGTCACCGAACCCGACCCGCGTCTGCTTGCGCAGGCCGCCACGCGCTATGGCTTCGCCCCGGCCCTTCGATTCACCGATCTGGAAGAAATGCTCGAGAAAGCCCGTCCACAGGCTGTTCTGGTCTACACCAACACCTACGATCATCGCCGCGTGGTCGAGACCTGTGCCCGCCACGGCGTCCACGTCATGATGGAAAAGCCGCTGGCCGTCAGTCTCGACGACGCGCTCGCCATTGAGAAGGCCGCACACTCCGGCAAAATCCAGGTGCTGGTGAACTACGAAACTTCCTGGTACCGCAGCAACCACGCCGCCTACGACCTCGTCCATGAAGGCGCGCTCGGCGACGTCCGCAAGGTCGTGATTCACGACGGCCACAACGGTCCGAAAGAAATTGGCGTCGAGCCGGAATTTCTATCCTGGCTCACCGATCCTAAACTGAACGGTGGTGGCGCCCTGTTCGACTTTGGCTGCTACGGCGCCGACCTGATGACCTGGCTGATGAACGTCCAGCGCCCGCAGACCGTCACCGCCGTCACCCAGCAACTCAAGCCGGAAATTTACTCACGAGTCGATGACGAGGCCACGATCATTCTGACGTATCCGCACGCCCAGGCCATCGTGCAGGCGTCGTGGAACTGGCCCTTCGGCCGCAAGGACATGGAAGTTTACGGACAGACGGGATACGCCATCACGGTGCAAGGCAATGACATTCGCGTGCGCCGCGGCGGCGATAACAGCCACGAAGAACAACTCGCCGCCAAGCCCGTCCCCGCACCGTACGACAACGAACTGTCCTATCTGCGGGCAGTCATCCTCGATGGGGCGACATCCGACGCCCTGTCATCGCTGGAGACGAATGTAACGGTGACGGAAATCCTCGACGCGGCGCGCCGTTCCGCGGCCGCGGGGAAAACCATTGTGCTGCCGCCTCTGAGGTAAGGTCCCGCGAGTAATCCGAATTTCGCTGTGCGCGAACCACCAGGTTTGATTCTCGAGGCGGTCGTGGCCAGTTTACTTGCGGTATTGTGAGTCTGTGACGTGTTCCATCCAATCGACGACCTTGCCGTCTTTTTTTTCCTGAATGGCGATGTGCGTCATTGCCGTCGTCGGTGTGGCCCCATGCCAGTGCTTCTCGCCGGGCGGGAACCAGACCACGTCACCCGGCCGGATCTCCTCGATGGGCCCGCCTTCGCGCTGCGCCCAGCCGCAGCCAGCCGTGACGATGAGAGTCTGACCGAGCGGATGCGTGTGCCAGGCCGTCCGCGCGCCCGGTTCAAACGTGACGCTGGCGCCCGACACGAGCGCCGGATCAGGGGCCTGAAAGAGCGCATCAATTCGTACCGTGCCGGTGAACCAATCCGCCGGACCTTTGGCCGAGGGTTGCGTGCCAACTCTCTTTATGTCCATAGTTTGTTTCCCCCGACTTCGTCAACTTCCATTCACTCTTTGAGAGAAGCCATGTCGATCGAGAAGCGGTACTTCACATCCGATTGTTCGCGCCGCGGGAATACGGTAGAGGCTAGCGGCGAGGTCGCGCTGGCAGCGGAATAGGCTCTTGCGCTTGGACGTCGACTTTGACTTTCCTTTCCGATCTTCGTTCTTCGGCCGTCGTTCACAGACCGGTCATTTTCTCCAGGCGTTCCGGGTAACGAGCTCCTTCAACTTTGATGTTCGAAGCCGCGGCATCGATGTTGTGGAGATCATCAGACGTCAATTCGACGGCCAGGGCACCGATATTCTCTTCCAGCCGGTTCAGCTTGGTCGTACCCGGAATCGGAGCAATCCACGGTTTTTGCGCGAGCAGCCAGGCCAGCGCGATCTGCGCCGGAGTCGCCTTCTTCTGCTGCGCGATGTTGCCCAGCAACTCAATCAGCGCCTGGTTTGCCTTGAGAGCCTCAGGCGTGAAGCGCGGCAGAGTGCTGCGGAAGTCAGTACTGTTGAAGGTCGCACTCTCTTTGATCGCTCCGGTCAGAAAGCCCTTGCCCAGCGGGCTATAAGGGACGAAACCAATTCCGAGTTCTTCGAGCGTAGGAATTATCTCGGCTTCTGGCTTGCGCCACCACAACGAGTATTCGCTCTGCAGCGCCGTGACCGGCTGAACTGCGTGGGCTCGACGAATTGTCTTTGCGCCCGCCTCGGAGAGACCGAAGTGTTTGACCTTGCCCGCTTGAATCAGTTCCTTCACTGCGCCGGCAACGTCTTCGATCGGTACATTCGGGTCAACCCGGTGCTGGTAGAGCAGGTCGATGGTCTCGACCTTGAGCCGTTGGAGCGAGCCTTCCACAGCCTGCTTGATGTGCGCGGGCTGGCTGTTCACCCCTGCCGCTCCCGGCCGCTTATCGCCTCCGCCCACGTCGAACCCGAACTTGGTGGCGATCACCACTTTGCCACGAAATGGAGCCAGAGCCTCGGCCACCAGTTCTTCGTTCGTGAACGGGCCGTACACTTCGGCGGTATCAAAAAATGTGATGCCACGGTCCACGGCGGCATGGAGAAGATCGGTCATCTCCTTCTTGTCTTTCGGCGGGCCGTAGGAAAAGCTCATTCCCATGCAGCCGAGGCCCAAAGCCGAAACTTCCAGATTGCTTTCTCCGAGTTTTCGTTTCTGCATTGTTTCTCCTCCTGCGCGCCATGATTCGGCCAGCGCCACTCTTATACACCCCAGCGCACCGTTTTTTCTCGCGCGGATCGCTGCCCGCGCTTAAAAGCCTCGGGAAGTCCCCGCAGCAGATCAGTCGCCACCAGCGAGTGTTCGCCCACGCTCTCGCGCATCACATCGCCTGCGAGTCCATGCAAATGAACAGCTGCACAAACCGCCAGCATCACCTCGTTCGGATGCTGCGCGATCATCCCCGCAACCATTCCGGTCAAAATGTCGCCAGTGCCGCCGGTCGACATCCCAGGATTACCCGTCGTATTCACCCACGCCTCGCCACTCGGCTCGACCACCAGCGTCCGGTGCCCTTTGAGCACCACGATCAGATCGTGTTCGCGAGCAAACTTCCGAGCCACGCCCAGACGGTCTTTCTGCACCTCGGCGATGGTACATCCGCACAGCCGCGCCATTTCTCCCGGATGCGGTGTGATCACCAGCGTCCGGCCCTTGCCACTCAGTTCATTCGTAAGTCCCTCGAAGGCGTTCAGCCCGTCGGCGTCGAGCACGATGGGAACAGTGGTCTTGGTCACGAGCGCTCGCACCAGCTCCGAAGTCTCCGCAACTCGCGAAATTCCCGGCCCAATTCCGAGCACGCTCTTGCCTTTGGTGAGCGCCGTCAGTCGCTCGCCCGCACGCGCTGCAATCGTGCCTGCATCAGTTTCTGCCAATGGCTCCGTCATCAACTCCGGATAGAGTCCGGCGACAGTCGGCAGCGCTGACTTTGCCGTCGCCACAGATACCAATCCTGCTCCTGCGCGCAACGCCGACATCCCGGCCATGGCCACCGATCCGGCTTTGCCCACCGAACCTCCGGCCAGCAGCACGTGCCCATAATTTCCTTTGTTCGATTCCGCGGGACGAGGCTCCAGCATTGTGGCAAAATCGCGCGCTGTAATCACGTTGAGCTGCAAGGATGACACGATCGCCTCTTCCGGTGAACCGATGCCGGCAACATACGTTGGCCCCGCGGTAAGCGCGCCGAAAACATGCGCCGGACGCGGCGCCGTGAAGGTCACGATGGCATCGGCCCGCGCGATCGTTCCCTGTTGCAGGCCTGGTTGCGGGCCCATCGCGTCCGCATCTGCGCCGGACGGAATGTCAACCGCAATCACCGGCGACCCACCCGCGTTCATCATCGCAATGGCCTCGGCATACAGAGCACTCACCGGAGGCTTGAATCCCGTTCCGAGAATGGCATCGACATACACATCGGCTTTGAAAGCCGCCCGCATCGGCTCGCTCCGTAAGTCCTCCACCGACTTCACAACCTTCGCCGCGACCGGCAACTTTTCATGCATGGCCGCGGCATCACCGCGCAGATCGGCCGGATCCGCCAGCAGGATCACATCAACCTTCTTCCCCGCCTGATGCAGCAGCCGCGCCGCCACAAATCCGTCGCCCCCGTTGTTCCCTTTGCCGCACACGACGACGATCTTTCCGTCGCCGTAAAGCGCGCGGACGTGTTCCGCCACCGCCGTGCCTGCGTTCTCCATCAAAGTCCGCGACGGCACGCCGAAGCGCTCGCTGGTCGCGTGGTCAATCGCCCGCATTTCCGCCGCAGTCACGATTTTCATAACGCCCACGACTATAAAACAAAAAAGCCCTCCGCGCCGTGCGGAGGGCCCTCAGAATCAAAAATGAAATCAGGCTTCCGGGGTGCGTCCCGCCGCCAGCGCCTGCACCCGGCTGTGCTTCACGCTGTAGGTGAAGTACACCACCAAGCCAATGATCAGCCAGATAATCAGCCGCGCCCAGTTGACCCAGCCCAGCTTGTACATCATGTAGCCATTGGAGATCACGCCCAGAATCGGGATCAGCGGCACCCAGGGCGTGCGGAACGGCCGCGGCTGATTCGGGTTCGTATAGCGCAACACCATGACAGAGATCGACACGATCACAAAGGCCAGCAGCGTCCCGATGTTCACCATCTTGCCGATATCGTCAATCGGCGTCAGGCTGCCCACGATCGCCGCCAGCAGGCCCACGAGGATCGTATTCTTCCACGGAGTGCGAAATTTGGGATGAACTGCGGCGAAGAATTTCTTCGGCAACAGGCCGTCGTTAGCCATCGAATACAGCACGCGCGTCTGCCCGAGCAGCATCACCAGCATCACGCTGGTCAGCCCGGCCAGAGCGCCCAGCGTAATAATGTTCGCCGCCGTGGTGAGCCCCCGGTCCAGGAATGCAACCGCCACCGGTGCTTCAATGTTGATCTGCTGCCAGTGCATCATCCCGGTCAGCACGCCGGCCACGGCGATGTACAAAATCGTACAAATCGCCAGTGAAGCGATCATGCCGATCGGCAGATCGCGCTGCGGGTTCTTGGCCTCCTGCGCTGTGGTTGAAACCGCATCGAAACCAATGTAGGCAAAGAATATGTAAGCTGCGCCCTGCCAGATTCCACCCAGACCGTGGGGAGCGTAGGTGTGCCAGTCCGTGCCCCAGTTAGCGCGATTGACGTAGTGCGAGCCCAGCGCGATCACGAACAGCACGACCGACACTTTAATGACGACGATGGTAGCGTTAAACCTGGCGCTCTCTTTGATGCCCACCACCAGAATCGCCGTGATCACCAGCGCGATGAGAAAGGCTGGAAGGTTTAACCCGATATCCATGCCGAAAACGTGCGGCGCACCCAGCAACTCATGCGCCCGCTGCAACAACTCTGGAGACTGAGCCGCGATAATCGCGCTCACCTTGTCGAGAAACGCCTGCGTGCCCGGCACCAGGGACGCATCCGAGGACTGCGCAATCTGCCGCGCCACAATATTTTCGGCCGTCTTCAGCGCCGTCCAGTGATCGTAGGCCAGCCACAGCGGCATCTTGATATGAAAAATATTCAGCAGTTCGATGAAGTGGTTCGACCATCCCGAAGACACCGTGCTGGCGCCCATGGCGTATTCGAGCGTGAGGTCCCATCCGATGATCCAGGCCAGCAGTTCGCCCAGCGTGGCGTAAGCGTAGGTGTAGGCGCTGCCGGCCAGAGGAATCATGGCCGCGAACTCCGCGTAACAGAGGCCCGCAAAGGCGCATCCTAGCCCGGACAACACAAACGACAAAGAAAGTCCGGGCCCGGCATACTGCGCTCCCAGCCCCACCATGACAAAAATGCCGGCGCCAATGATCGCGCCCACACCGAGGGCCGTGAGCTGGAAAACTCCGAGCGTGCGCTTCAGGCTGTGCTCGCCCGTTTCGCGGGCTTCTTCCATCAGCAGGTTCAGCGGCTTGGTTGCCAGCAGATTTGCCATCCGTTTGGTTTCTCCTTAAGAGTTACGCCGCGCGCTTCGCGACCACGCATAGTAAACCGGAATCCCCGCCAGCACCACAATCAGCCCCGGCCACGTGTATTGCGGTTTGTAGCGCAATAGTACGACATCGATGAATAAAGCCATCCCAATATAAATGATCGGAAGGATCGGGTAACCCACTGCCCGGTAGGGCCGGTTCGCGTCCGGACGCGTCTTTCGCAGCACGAACAATCCCACAATCGTCAGAATGTAAAACACCAGCACCGCGAAAATAATGTAGTCCAGCAGTTGCCCGTAGCTGCCCGAGACGCACAGCAGGCACGCCCACACCATCTGCACCATCAGCGAAACCGCCGGCGTCTTGTACTTGGGATGCAGTTTGGCCACGTTGCGGAAGAACAGCCCGTCTTTGGCCATCGCGTAGTACACCCGCGCGCCGGAGAGAATCAGGCCGTTGGCACAGCCAAAGCCTGAAATCATGATCGCCGCGGCCATGAGCAGGCCGCCGACCGCGCCGAACATTTGCGTCATCGTTGCGGTGCCCACGCGATCCTCGGAAGCATACTTGATGCCGCGGGCCAAAATTGTAGCGGCTCCCGGCGATCCATCGAGCGGCAGGGCGCTCAGATAAATAAAGTTGCAGGCGATGTAGAGCGCGATCACCACGCCCGTGCCCAGTGCCAGCGACAGTGGCAGGTTGCGGCTCGGATTCTTCACTTCCCCGGCCGTGAACGTCACGTTATTCCAGGCATCGGCGGAGAACAACGACCCGACCTGCGCCACCGCCAGAATCGTCAGCGTCCCTACCATGACGATGGGTCCACCCACGCCGACCTGCACCGCGTGCCGCGCACTCAGCCCTGCGTTATGCCAGAAGTTCGCGCCGAAATTCGCCGTCAGCGCCACCACGTTGCGCCCCAACGCGAACCCGAATACCGCCAGCCCCAGCAGCGCGGAAACCTTGGCCGCCGTGAACACGTTCTGAATCGCCGCCCCCAGTTTGACGCCGAAGACGTTCACCACTGACAGGAAAATCACCAGCAGGATCGCCACCAGGTTCTGGGTATTGATGCCGACATCCATGTTGCCCAGCACCATCGGGCCGACACGAATCGGCGGAACCTTCCAGAGATGAAGGATCCAGTGTGTTGAAGAAATCGACGGAACGAACACACCCAGGAACTTGCCAAACGCCACGCCTACCGCGGCGATGGTTCCAGTCTGAATCACTAGGAATAAAGTCCAGCCGTAGAGAAATCCCCAGAGCGGGCCCAGCGCCTCGCGCAGATAAACGTACTGCCCGCCCGCTCGCGGCATCATGGCCGCCAGTTCGCCATAGCTGAGCGCAGCCACGATCGTCATGAACCCGGCGACGGCCCAGGCGGCGATCAGTAACGCCGGCGAATCCACTTCGCGGCCGATTTCGGCCGACACGATGAAGATGCCCGAGCCGATCATCGACCCCATGACCAGCATCGTGGCGCTGGTCAGGCCCAACCCCTGTACCAGTTCCTTGTCCTGATGACTGTGAATTTCCCAGTCGCTGCCCGCGGACGACTGCGTTGTCGGTGTGCTCAGGAATTCCTCCGGGTGGCCGTTCCTCTCAGCTATCTCGCGTGTTCGCTGTCGGCTGCGACCCACAGCTCTGTCATCCTGAGCAGCGTTCTTTGCTGCGAAGGACCTGTGCAACTGGCCGCAGAGTACATAGGTCCTTCGCTTCGCTCAGGATGACAATGGAAAAAGCAAATCGTAATGCCTGAGAACTTTACCTCAAGACGCGGAAAAATTCCTCTGCTGATTTTCGCGGCTCCCGTAACAGATCGGATATTACCGCCACGGAATCGGCCCCGGCCTCAATCACCGATGCCGCATTCGCCCGCGTAATGCCTCCGATCGCGACCAGAGGCTTGCGTGTCAAAGCCCGCGCCCGGCGCACGCCTTCGAGGCCGACCACGGGATCGGGCTTATCCTTGCTCGACGTCGCGAACACCGGCCCGATCGCAAGATAGTCGGCCGAAGTGAGGTCGGCCTCGCGAAGCTGTTCAGGATTGTGCGTCGAGACCCCCAGCCACCGTTCCGGCCCGATGATCCCGCGCACGGATTCCGGAGACAAATCCTCCTGCCCCACATGCACTCCATCAAACTCCGCAGCCAGACACAGATCGGCTCGGTCGTTCATGATCAGGGCGCCCTGGGTGGCCCATTCTAACGCCGCGTTCTGTGCGGCGTTAGAGTGGGAGCGGAGATGCTCCTTCAACGCCCGCGCCTGCTCCAGCATCATCCGCGCATCGCCGGATTTATTTCGGTATTGCAGCACAGTGCAGCCGCCCGCGACCAGAGCACCTGCGAAGGCCAGCAACTCAGAGTTTGCCGGCAGATACGCCGCATCCACAATGCAGTAAAGCCGGGGAAGCTGAATCATGATGTTTTCGGAGAAAAGGCATTCGATGCACTGGGTACTGAGTACTGGGTACTCGCTCGCTACCGACCGTTTTTCTTCAGAAATCTCTCAATGAACCCGGTATCAATCTTCCCGGCTCGAAAATCTTCATCCGCCAGAATCTTCCTATGCAGTGGGATCGTCGTATACACGCCCTCGACGATGAACATCTCCAGCGCCCGCGCCATGCGCGAAACGGCTTCGCTGCGGTCCTTGCCGCGCACGACCAGCTTGGCAATCAGCGAATCGTAATACGGCGGGATCACGCCCTCGGCGTAAGCCGCCGTATCGACGCGCACGCCCGTTCCTCCCGGAGGATGGAACGCGGTTATCTTCCCCGCCGACGGCGTAAATTTCTCGGGATGCTCGGCATTGATGCGGCACTCGATGGAATGTCCACGGTGCACGATCGGCCCCAGCAGCACCTCACTCATTTTTGCCCCGGCGGCGATCATGATCTGGCTCTTGACCAGGTCGACGTCGGTCACCATCTCGGTGACCGGATGCTCCACCTGGATGCGGGTGTTCATCTCGATGAAGTGCAGCTTGCGATCCTGATCCATCAGGAATTCAATCGTGCCCGCGTTGGTATAGCCAATCGCCGCCAGCGACTTGCACAGTACCGCGCCGATCTCGTCGCGCAGTTGGGGGGTGACCTGGGTCGACGGCGATTCTTCCAGCAACTTCTGGTGGCGGCGCTGGATCGAGCATTCGCGCTCGCCCAGGCTGACTACGTTGCCGTGCTCATCGGCCAGCACCTGAAATTCGATGTGCCGGGGATGCTCCACATACTTCTCCATGTAGAGATCGCCGTTGCCGAACGCGCCCGCCGCTTCCGCCTGGGCGGCGCGAAACAGTCCCGGCAACTCTTCTTCTTTGCGGACGATGCGCATGCCTCGTCCGCCGCCTCCGGCCGAGGCCTTGACGATCACGGGAAAGCCCACCGTTCGCGCCCACTCCATGGCCTCGCCCTCGGACGCGATGATGCCGTCGGATCCAGGCAGAATCGGCACTCCGGCCTGCTTCATCGCAGTGCGCGCTTTTTCCTTTTCGCCCATCAGCCGCGTCACTTCCGGTCGCGGGCCGATAAATTTGATGCCACTGGTCTCGCACACTTCCGCGAAGTTGGCGTTCTCCGCCAGCAGCCCGTAGCCGGGATGCACCGCTTCGACGTTGGCAATTTCCGCCGCGCTGATGACCGCAGGAATGTTCAAATAGCTCAGCGCGAGCTGCGGCGGCCCAATGCAGATGGCCTCATCGGCAAAACGCACGGGCAGCGAGTTGCGGTCGGCCTCGCTGTAAATGGCGACCGTGCGGATCCCCAGCTCCTTGCACGCGCAAATTACGCGCAATGCAATCTCTCCGCGATTGGCAATCAGGATCTTCTTAAACATGAGAAATGCAGCTCTTAGCTCCTGGCTGTTAGCTGAAACCCCCGAGTGGCGATGGCCTCTCCCCGCCCGTCCCCTTCCCGCTGACAGCGGCTTTGAAGGGGCACGGCTTTAAGCCGTGCCGGAATCGCAGTCGCTGAAGAGCGGCTTCAGCCGCTGAGGTACCACAGGGCCTAAAAAGGCCAAGCCCTACATCATCAACAGGCGGCGCGGCCTAAAGCCGCACCCTTTCAGAATAAACTCTCGTGATTCGCCAAACGCTCAGACACAAAGAGGCGCGGCTCGGCGCGCCCCAGCGGGTAATCCCCAGATTCACTTCTTCGGCCTGATGACGAACAATTCCTGCCCGTATTCAATGGGCTGGCCGTTGACCGCCAGCTTCTTGACGATTTCCCCGGCAACGTCGGACTCAATCTCGTTGAGCAGCTTCATGGCCTCGACAATGCACAGAACCTGCCCCACTTCCACCGAGTCTCCCGGCTTCACAAACGGAGGAGCGCCCGGCGAGGGAGCCTCATAGAACGTTCCGACGATGGGCGACTTCACCATGTGAAGCCCTTCTTCGGGAGCCGGAGGAGCTTCCGCCGCAGCCGGCGGGGTTACGGGCACCGAACCGATTTCCGGCGCGGCCCCCGGTGCCGCCGGCACCGCATAAAACCGCGGCTCGCCGCCGGTGTGGACAATCGTCTGCTCGCCCGCCCGCTTGATGCGGACCTTGACATCGCCGCGCTCTAACTCGAACTCGGCAATGTTCTTTTCTTCTAAGAACTCGATGAGTTCTTTCAGCTCTTTTAGATTCATTCGTTTACGGTGGGACCGCTGCTTCAGGTCTTAGGTGGTAGGTGTCAGGTGTTAGGGCCCTTCATCTTAGGCCGCCTTGTGATCGCCTGCCGTTTTACTCAATGGCCTTAGGTCCAAGACCTAACACCATAAGACCTCTCATCTAAACTGCCAGAAAATCTTTGCTCGTCGGCGTCAGCACTTCACAACCGCCCGACGTGACCTCCACCATGTCCTCGATCCTCACGCCCCATTTGCCGGGGAAGTATACTCCCGGCTCGATGGTGATGACCATCCCCGGCTGCAGGACTTCCTGCTGCCCGTTCGCCACCCGCGGGGCTTCGTGTATCTCGAGCCCCACGCCGTGCCCGGTCGAGTGCGTAAAATAACGCCCTAACCCCGCTTTACGCAATACCTTACGAGCTGCTGCATCCACTTCCCCGACAGCCACACCGGGCCGGACGGCGTCGATGGCCGCCTGCTGGGCTTCTTTGACTGACTCGTAAGCCAAGCGGGCATCCTCTGAAACGGCGCCCACCCATACGGTGCGCGTCTGGTCGGAACAATAACCTGAAAGTATAACACCGAAGTCGCAGACCACGAACCCACCCGGCGGAATGACCTGATCGGAAGCTCGCCCGTGCGGCAGTGCCGACCTCGCTCCCGAGGCAATAATGGTCGGAAACGACATCTCCTCCGCCCCGCCCCGGCGCGCCGCAAACTCCATCTCGGCGGCAACGTGAGTTTCTTTCACACCCGGACGGAGCACGTCCAGTGCCTGGTCGAACAGCTTTGCCCCCAATGCCACGGCCGCGCGGATGAGGTCCAACTCGTCGCCGTCTTTAATCATGCGGAACCGTTCCACCGCCAAAGGCGAATCCTTCAGCCTGACCGTGGACGGCAGCAGTTTGGTCAGCCGCCTTTTCTCGGCGACGGTGTAGTGCTCGGCCTCGATGCCGATCGTCCATCCTCGAGTCCGCTTGCGCCGCGCCAGCCATTCGCCCAGAGCGGTCACCACCGCCTTGCGCGCGACCATCACCTTCGCGCCCTTTACTTCGTCGTGCGCCTGCGTGTCATAACGCACGTCAGTAAAGAACACGCTCCCCGCTTCTTCCACCAGCAGCAATCCAGCGCTCCCGGTAAAGCCACAGAGATATCGGATATTAGGAAGATGGCTGATCAGCAGAGCATCGAACCGGGTGGTGGCAAGATGCTCCCGTAATTTCTTCTGGCGCGCAGGAAAGTTCATTGCTTGCAGTTTATCAGTAGCAGTACTCGAGTACCCCCAAACGCAAAACCGCCGTCCTGACAGGTTCTTCAGGACGGCGGCCAAATCTTCGAACTCGCTGCTAGACGCTTATGTCTGGATGATGCGCGGCGTGATGAAGAAAATCAGCTCCTGGTTGGAAGTCGTAACGTTGGTGTGTTTGAACAGGTTGCCCAGGAACGGGAGGTTGCCCAGCAACGGCACCTGCGAGATGTTGATCGAGTTCTGCGTCTGAATGACGCCGCCGATCACCACCGTGCCGCCGTCGGTGACGAGTACTTGCGTGGTCGCTTGCTGCGTGATCAGTTCCGGGTTGCCCTGTACTTCCTGACCGAAGTTGGGCGTGGTGTTTTCCACGTCCACGTTCAGGAAGATGGTGTTTTCCGACGTGATCTGCGGAGTGACAGTGAGCCGCAGGAAGGCGTCGACGTAGGTTACAGTCGGAGGACCGCCCAACTGCGCCTGGGTCACGATGGGCACGCGCACGCCCTGCTTGACCAGCGCTTGAATGTTATTCTGCGTGACCACCCGCGGACGGGAGAGAACTTTCAGCAAGCCGCGCGATTCCGCCATCGAGAGGATGGCGTCAATCCGCACATTGTTGCTGGCGTTCACGAAGCTCAAACCGCTGGTGGGCGCCGTCGATCCCAGGTTCGAGAACAAGGGAATTGTCGAGCCGGTCGAACTACCCGATCCCGCCGTCGTAATGTAGCCGGGAGTAAGTCCGCCGACCGTAATCGGAGAGTTTCCGGCTCCCTGGTTGCCGCCAACGCCGGTGTGGCCGTTGCCCCAGGCGAAGCCAAACTGGGTGCCGATGTCGCGGGCAAACTGCCGCGTCGCCGCCACCACGCGCGCTTCAATTTCAACTTCTTGCGTCTTGCGGTCAAGCTGCGTCAGCAGGCGGTCGATCACCGGAATCACTTTCGGAATATCGTTGATGATCACAGCGTTGGTGCGATCGTCCGCCACCACATCGCCGCGCTGCGAGAGGAATTTCTTTACCGTCACGACCACCGCTTTCGCCTGGGCATAGCTCAGGAAACGCGTGACCTGGACTTTTTCCACGGCCAGCGCTTCCGACTCAATCTGCGCCCGGCGGGCATCGGCTTCGTGCTTCAGCGTCTCGACCGTGGCGATGCGCAGAACGTTGCCTTCCAGTTCGCGCGCCAGGTCGTTGTTCTTGAGCACGATGTCGAGCGCCTGATCCCACGGCACGTCATCGAGAACCACGGTGAGAGTGCCATGAACGTTGGGATCGAGCACTACGTTCAGCCCGCTGATTTCGTGAATCAGACGGAAGAAGTCTTTCAGGTCAACGTCTTTCAGGTTGACCGAGATGGGCTCGCCGGTGTACTTCGGACCCACCGAGACCGGTTGCTGCCCGGCCTGAGCCTTTTGTTCTGCGGCCAGATTCACCGCCGGAGTAATGGCGGGAGCCTGGCTCTGAGCCTGGCCCTCGGCAGCGTGAACGCTGACCGGGAGCAGTTCCGCGGCAGTCTTGTCGGAGAACCGCGCCGCCGCTTCCTGCGCCCGAACCGTGGGATCGTCCGTGGCGGCGTCCTTATTAACGTCCTTCACCGCGCTCTTGGCCTGATACGAAGGCTCGACAAAAACATAGTCAGAGGGCGCAGCCGAATCCTTGGCCGTGGCCTTGGTGGCCGGCGTCTCGGCCTTGGGCGTGGAGGTCGATTGTGCGTCCAGCACTCGCGGCGAGAACGGCGACATCGGCTTGCTGGCCGGAACCGGCGAGCTCGCGGCTACCGTCTTGCTGTCAGAGGCGGCTTGGGCCACGGCGTTCGCGTGCAGGGTCAGCACCAGTTTGCCCGCCGCGCCCGGCGTCAACTCGTAGGCGCAAGCCTGGTCGAGGTCGACGACGATGCGTGTGGTCGGGTGCGACTGGCCGTCCATGCCAATGCGCACGCCCTTGACCCCGGCCGCACCCACTGCGATGCGGGTCTGCCTGGTCGCCATAACGGTCTCCGGCAGATCCACCACCACGCGGGCGGGCGAGTCCAGAGTGCTGAGCTTGGGCGACACTGTGCCGCTGGCGCTCATCTCGACCCGGATGTCGTCCGTGCCCCGGACTACGTTGACTCGATCGAGCTGGCTCGGGGTCTGCGCGGCCGCAGCCACCACCATCAGCAGCAACGATACGAGCATTGTCACTGTCACTTGTTGCTTTCGCATTTCGCCTCTCCCCACCCGCGGGCCTGGCCCGCGTGTTCCTTCGTCAAACTCGATTTCGGCGAACCCGCGTACGGTCCCGCCGTCTTGCCTGAAACCTGGTCTAGACTGCCGGGGTGAAGATTCGCTTCACCACTTCCCGCGTGAACGACTTGCCCAGCTTGTCCAGCACCGTCTCCTGGAATACCACCGAATCGCCCGTGATCTTCACCACGTAGCCGTTGAACACGGGATCGTTTTCCCGCAGGAAATACGCCTTGTTCATGTTGTTGGTGACCACCGCGATGAAGCCGCTGTCGGACTTCACCACGCCCCGCAGATTGATCGTTCCAATCTCCAGGCACTTCTTTCCGGTCGAGCAGCCCGAGCCATTCTGCTGCACCACCGGGCTGAAGAACGGATCGCGTTTCCCGCTCATCGCCCACTTCTTGTCTTCCGGCTTGGGTTCCTTGGCAGCACTCGCCGCCTCGGGCTTGGCTTCAGTCTTGGTGTCAATCT
The DNA here is from genome assembly GCA_963800405.1 of uncultured Acidobacteriota bacterium. Lineage (GTDB taxonomy): Bacteria > Acidobacteriota > Terriglobia > Terriglobales > Acidobacteriaceae > Sulfotelmatobacter. The sequence continues at coordinate 43,088 of CAWDBW010000020.1, read as the reverse complement.
TGGCTTCGGTCTTGGCTTCGACCTTGGGCTCAGGCGCAAGCGCCGGAGCCGCGGGCTTGGTCTCTTTGGCAGCCAGTTTGGCGGGCGGCTTCATCGGATCAGCCTTGGCCACGATGACGGCAGCCTTGGTGACGGCAGGCTTGGCTGCAGCCGGTTGCGGTTGGGCCGCTGCTGGCGCCGCCGCTTTCGCTACCACCGTCTTCGGCTGGGCCGCTGGCGCCGCAGTCTTGGCTGGAGCTGGCTTGGCCGGAGCCGGAGCATTCTTCGCGACCACTGGAGCTGCTGGCGCCGCGCCCTGCGCGTGCAGGGTAAGGATCAGCTGGCCGGCGTCGCCGGGCGTCATGTCATAGGCCATGGCCTTCTCCAGGTCGACGACCACGCTGGTCGTCGGAGGAGTCTTGCCGTCCATGCCGATGCGTACGCCCTTCACTCCGCCGCTGCCCACCGGAATCTTGTTCTGCGCGCTGCCCAGCACCGTCTCCGGCAGTTCCACTACTAGCCGGTCCGGCGACTTCAGCTTGCTCACCCGGGGCGTAACCGTCTGGCTGGAAGTGATTTCGATGTCGACGCCATCCGGGCCGGGCAGCACATTCACCTTCTGCAGCTGATTGTTTGCCGAAGTGTGCGCCGCAGCTGGTTTCGCCGCCGGAGCCGACTTGGCCCCCGGAATCGCCGCGGGTTTCACCGCGGGAGCCGGAGCGCCGGGCGCCGGCTTGGCTGCCGCCGGAGCTGGGCTCGAACCGTTGGCCTGCGTCTGCTGCAGCGATTTTGCCGTGCTGCGCGCGTTGTCGATGGCGTCCGGACTCTGGGCCTGCGCAGCCGCAGACCCGCCCACCACCATCGTGATTGCCATTGCCAGAATGCCTGTCGTTCGTTTGATGGTCAGCTTCATAGTCATACCTACTTACCCGCCGGCGTTCCCGGTTTCGTCCCGGCTGCTGCCGCGGAAGCTTTCAAGTCGTGACTGAAGTATGTGGTCGCGGTAAAAACCGCGATGACACTCTCGTTGGGTGCGTACTGATAGGTGTGCTTGGTCTTGGCCGCGCTCGGATTCTTCGTGGTCGACACCAGCAGTCCGCTGATGTTCACAATCCGTTCCAGCTTGCTCACCCGGTCAAAGAAATTCAGCACCGAATAGTACGGCCCATCCATCTCGATATCGAAGGGCACTTCGGTGTAGTACTGCTGCGCCTTGGTGTCCTTGGCCAGATAGCGCCGCAGTTCCACGCCCGCCTTCTGAGCCTCGCCGCCCATCATTTCGATGAAGTCATCCACTTTCTTCTCGTCGGGAACGATGCGCTGCTCGATCTCCAGTTGCTGTTTGAGTTCGGCCAGTTGCTGTTCCATTTGTTTCAGCTTGGGCCGGTAAGATTCGAGCTCGTTGTTTTCCCGAATCTTGTCTTCGAGGGCATGCTGCGCGGCCGCGTTGTGGTCGTTCTGGCTCTTGAACAGCGTGAAGTACAGAGCCGCCGTCACCACCACTCCGCCCACAACCACCGTTGCCCACTGCTTGATGCCCGACATTTCCCCAAAAGTCATCGCCATAGGTCCGCCCTTACGACTTTCCCTTCCCGCCGCTGTTCTTATCGCAGCTCAAAATGAACTGGAACGCCTGCATGTCCTTGATCTGGTCGTCCTGCCAGGTTTCCTTGATCTCGACGTTCTTGAAATAGCCGGTCTTTTGCAGATTCGCGATCAGGTTGGCCACCGCGTCCGTACTCAACGCCGTGCCTTCCAGGTTCACACTCGGTCCCGAATCGTCCATCTTGCTGAGCCACACCGCTTCGGTGTTGTTCACCGTCTCGCCCATCATGGCCATCAGGTTCACCGGACCGGTCTGGTTGGCGCGCAGCCCGTCGATCACATCCACGCGCTGCTTGTAGTTGTCGGCCTGAGTCTTGCGCTCGATAAACCGGGCCTTCACGTCGGCCAGGGTGCGGTTGTTGGCGTCCGCCACCTTCATCCGCGCCGCAATCTCCTTCGACTGATGATCCAGCCGGTACCAGTAGCCCAGGTTGAACAACCCGGCCACCACCAGCACCACCAGAATCTTCAGTTTGGGCGAGCCCATATCGCCCATTTCCATGGTGGGCATCGACGGGCCGCCGCCACTCCTCTTGCCTTTGGATGTTTCGAGCAGGTTGATTTTGATCATAGGGATTCAAAGCTCCTCAGGGCCAAGCCCACCGCGACCGCCATCTGGCCGGGATTCTGCTCCACCAGTTCCGCGCCCGGACCTTCCGTGGGCGGCAGCACCCGCTGGAACGGATTCAACAATTCCACCGGCATCGAGAACTCCTGCCGCAACGCCTCCACCAGGCCCGGCACTTTCGACGAACCGCCCGCCAGATAAATCTTTTCGATGTGCTCTCCCGCCGCGCTCGCGCGGAAGAAGTCGAACGTCTTCTGAATTTCCAGCACGATGATTTCTGTGACCTGCTGGAGGATCGGCTGCTTCGCGTCTTCGCTGACCGTGCCCACCTTGTTGCCCAGCTTCAGCGACTCGGCGTCTTCAAAGCTCAGGTCCAGTTCCTTCTGCAAGGAATCGGTGTACTGGTGACCACCCACGCTGACGTCGCGCGGGAACAGCGGCGTCGTGCCCTTCACGATGTTGATGTTCATCACGCTGGCGCCCAGGTTCAGCAGCGCGACGACTTGTCCCGGCGCCGGCTGGTAGTTGTACTCGTAGCAGTTCTGCAGCGCCAGCGCGTCAATGTCGACGATAGCCGGGGTGCGCCCTGACATCGAGAGTACGTTGGTGTAGTTCAAAATCTTGTCCTTCTTCACCGCCACCAGCAGGACATCCATCTGCGGGCTGCCCACTTCGTCCGACAGAATCTGGTAGTCCAGACTTACATCGGCCAGATCGAAAGGAATGTGCTGGGCCGCTTCCTTCTCGATGGTCTCGGCCAGTTCCTGGTCGCTCATCGAAGGCAGCGAGATCTTCTTCACGATCACCGAGTGTCCGCTCACTGCCGTGGCCACGGCCTTGGTCTTGATCGCGTTGTCGAGGAACAGTTTCGAGATCGCGCTCGAAACCGTGCCCGAATCCACGATCATCGAATCGACCACGATGTCGGAAGACAGCGGCTCCAGACCGAGGTGAGCCACTTCAATCTGCCCGCCCTTTTTCTTGAGCTCGACTGCCTTGATGCTTGAAGAGCCTACATCCAGGCCAACAATGGACTTCGATCCCATTCCAAACATGTGCCCACCTTTGTAGCGCCGGCGTTCCGCCGGCCCTCAGTTTTTGCTACTGTGACCCGGCGGCTTTCATGGCCGCCTTCGGTTTCCGTTTCGCCTGCGGTTCCAGTTCACTCGACTTCTCTTCCATCCACTGATCCAGCCGCGATTTCTTGAAGCGCCAGCGGTTGCCCAGCTTGAACGCGGGAATCTTCTGCTCGCCAACGTACTTGTAAAGCGTGTCCGGACTCACTCCCAGATATTGCGACGCTTGGCGAATGTTCATTACTTCTCGCGAGTCGGCCATAATTGCCTTTGCCTTTGCCTTTGCCTTTTCCACCCACGTCCGCTTCCCGCTCCGGTTCCCCCGGCCCGCGGAATTTTCCATCGGGAGACTGCCTGGCCCTCATTGCCTTGTCCGAGGGCTTTCGGTGTTCCGAGCATATCTCAACCCTGAAAAACCCCGGCTCGGAGCGAATCTCCGCGTTTCTTTGGGTTTTCTGCCCATTTCTTGGAATTCTTGCCGAGGCTGTCTTGGGAGTGAACCTAGATATTGGGGCAGGATGCTACATGCACACAATTAGCAGTATTCGCTATGCACTTCGCGCCCGGTCACCCCTAGACCGGTAACTGAAGTACTAAGCACGGTACGGAGGTACTATGTCGCTTGCTCAACTATCCGCATTCGCAGGGTTTAAGCGACGCGACTTCTGAGGCCGCACAGGTTACTGCACGTCGGAAACTTGGCCGTTCAGGAATGTCACCTTCACGTCTTTGTAGACGTAAATCTGTTTCGTGCCCACGTTGAAGATTTTGTCCGGCTTGCCCAGAGCTGCCTGCACCTGATCGGTGGTCATGCCCAGTTGCACGGTTGCCGGCTCTGCTTGCTGCGGTGGCGCAGGCTGCCCGGGTGGAGAGGATGGTTGCTGGTCGGCGGCGGGTTCAGCATCTCCGCTCCCAGCCTGCTGATCGTCATTGGTGGTTATGGTGAACACCTGCCCGATGGTGTCTTCCACGTCGCTCGCGCCGGCCTTTTCTAAGTATCCTTTGGCGAACTCGAACACCACCTCGGCCTTGCGCGGAAAGGGCAGGTTGGAATGATTGCAGACCTTACAACCAACCACCTGAAACGATATCTTTTCCTTGCCCACGTTGACGTCGATCTTCAGCGGGTAGACTTTGGCGCCCTTGGGGAAATAGCCGGACACATTCTGCATCATGCCGGCGCAGAAGCCCGTGGAGATATGCAGCACGTTGTCCTGAAATTTTGCCGGACACATCGCCACCGCCCTCCAGGGCACGGCGATGATTCCGGTTTTTTGTATCGCGAGCAGCGTGCCAGGATCGCCCGCAATCTCCCCGTCCGGCCCGATCTTGACAGTTTTGTATTGCGCACTGAGTTGGTCCTGCAAGGTTACAGGCGCTTGCGCTCCGGCGATGCAAGGCAGAAGCATGGCTGCAGCCACGAAAAGAAAGTACTGGGCCTGGCGCATGGAATCCTCCTGCCTGCGGCTGCGTAGAGTCATTTACTGGATGTCTGGAAAGTAGAGGGTCAGTCTTAAAGTTCGTCATTCCGAAGCGCAGTCTTGTCGCACGAGGAATCTGCTGTTTGCCCGGAGCCCAGCGGGTTCCTCACCGGGCTTTCGGCCCGGTTCGGAATGACAAAAATGAAATTTGCTCAAACTGACCCATTACCCTCCGGAACGATCTATTGCACATCCGCCACTTTGCCATCCTTGAAAATCACTTTCATGTCTTTGTAGTAGTAGGTTACTTTGCTCGGGAGAGTGACTTTCTTATCCGGCTTGCCCAAGGCCGCTTCCACCTGCGCCGGAGTCATGCCTACCTCCACGCTCGCCGGCTCCTGCGCGGCAGGCTGTTGAGCGGCCTGCTGTCCACCACCCTGCTGATCGCCTTGTGCCCCCTGCTGCTGATCCTGGCCTTGCTGCTGGCCGCCCTGATCCTGCTGCGAGCTGTCGCTGATCGACAACAACTGCCCGATCGTGTCTTCGACGTCCCCCGCGCTCGCCTTAGCCAAAGATCCCTTGGGAAACTGGAAGATCACATTCGCCTTGTTGTAGGTTGGCGGATCGGTCTTGTTGCAGGTGTCGCAGGCCACGATGCCCAGCGTCACCGTGTCTTTCTCCAAATTGACCTCAACCTTCGTGGGATAAACTTTGTCGCCCTTAGCGAACAATTTCGTTTCCTGGCCCTGCGACTGCGTCTGCGAGAAATGCCCGAAGATCGCCTTTTTCGCCGTCAGAAGCGAGCCGCTCGGAGGATGTACCGTTCCCCCTTCATACTTGTTGGCGAGCGTGGTTTTTTCCGAATATGGCGAGCCCAGCATGCCGCCCTTCTGGATGGCCAACAGCGTGCCTTCTTCGGTCACCGAGTATCCGCTCGTGTCCGATCCCATCTTCGCCGCTTTATACTGAGCCACCAGCTGCTCCTGCAAAGAAACTGCCTGGGCACGGGCGCGCGGCAACGGCAACACGAAGATCGTGGCGCACACGACAACAACGATTAGCGGAACTATCCTCTTGAACTTCTGCCCCATGGTGCAATTCTCCTCTCAAAAGTCTGCCTTGCTGTCCCCAGGATCCCATCAGGCATGACAAATTGTGAACAACAGGGTTTTTTGTGGAACCAACAACGTTGAAGAAGCAGGTTGAAATCAAAAGTTGAATAAAAAGCGGAGCGTCACCGGTTGGGTGACGCCCCCTGTGGTAATTTTCCGCCAGGCCTTTGGCGAACCGCCGCAGAACCTACTGCGAGCTGCCGCCCGAAGCCGTTTCCTGTTTGACATCCGATTCGGTCTGGTCGGCGGCTTTGTCCTGATCTGCCAGCGCCTGGGCCGCCGTCTTATCCGGCGCAGGAGGCGGCACATCCGAAGCGGTCGTGCCCGTATCAGGAGCCTTCGGCAATCCTCCAGTTCCCTGCTTGGCAGCCAGTTCCTTCATTCCGGCATCCAGCTGCTCCTGGAAGTGGTTGTGCATTTCCTGCAAGTCGTCCACGGCAACCAGCACCGTCTTGCCGGCGGCGCAGTCGCCTTTCTTGCTGCTGGTTACGCTGACGTTGACCTTCTGGTCCCCGTCAGGAGTGTCGGTAAGGCGGGTGATGACGTCGCCCTGGGTGAGGGCGCATTCCTGACCGTCGGCCACCACGTCGAGTTCCGAGGCCACTACGAAGATGCGCCGCGCCGGATCAAGAGCCGGAGGCGCCTGGTCGCTGGCTGCCGCCGCCGGCTGGGCGCTGCCGCCCGACGAACCCGCTTTGGCCGACTCGGCTTGGGCCGCCGCGATTTGCGCTTTCACTTCGTCGGCAATCGCCTGCTTCACTTCCGGCGAGAGCGCGACCGGTTGGCTCGGAGCCGCTTCCTGCCCTCCGTTGCTGGCCACCTGGTCGTTCGAAGCCTCAGCATTCAATGCCCCTTCGGCTGCCGCCGCATTGGCTTCCGCCTGCGCCGCATAGGCCGCCTGCAGATTCGCCGCAATCAGATAGTCCGTCAGCCAGAACGCGGCCGAGGGATACACCGGGTAGGGATTCCAGTACGCGCCGTAGTAGCCATACCACGGCGATCCGCCCCAGCCCCAGCCCCAGGCCACCGGCGCCGCCCACGGGTTATACGCCCATCCATAAAATCCGGGATGGTACCAGTACGGATGATAGTAGCCGTAGTAGCTGTAACCACCCCAGTGGTAGCCCACGTAAACTCCGACGTGATACCCGCCATGGTAGTAATACGTGCGGGAATAATACGATCGGCCGCCGCGCGTGACATAAGAGCGCTGCACGTATCCGCCGTGTCCACCGGTGGTCACAATGCGGGCGCCGTTGCGCGTGGTCACGACCGTGCGACCGCCATGCAGTCCGTGGTTAATCTGCATGCCGTTCCGGTTAATGGACCGGATCTGCCCATTGGGACGAACGCTCGCCGTCCCGCCGTGAGCCAGGGAAACCGTGCGCCCCGGAGGCGTATGGCTGGCCGTCGTGGTTCGCGACGTGGTCGTTGTACGACTCGTGGTTGCGCCGTGGCCCGCCGTGGTGGAGTGGCTGGTGGTCGTCGAGTGTGAAGTCGTCGTAGTGTGGCTGGTGGTCGCGGCGTGATTCGCCGTCGTGGTGTGACTCGGCGTAGTGGAATGGCTCGCCGTGCTGGTGTTGGTATGCGTGGTAGTCGCCGAGCGATTCGGCGTCGTGGTGTGACTGGTCGTGTTGGTGTTGGTGCGAGTAGTGGTCGCAGAGCGATTCGGTGTCGTGGCGTGACTCGATGTGTTCGCGTGAGTCGATGTGTTCGCGTGACTCGCCGTGTTCGCGTGAGTCGATGTGTTCGCGTGACTCGGCGCGCTGGCATGGGACGCGGGCGCGGACGCATGGGACGCCGGCGCACTGGCATGGGACGCTGGTGCTCCCCCTCCATGGTGCTGGACGCCAGCGAAGGCCGGAACCACCATCATCAGGGCAACCCCTACCGACTTCCGCAGGATACTTCCATTCATCGTGAAATTCATCGCAACGCTCCTGAATTCAACATTCCATTCGACTGCTGATCGATGGTTCAAACCCAACACCGCAGAGATTGTTCCGGTGGTTTTCTCGGCCCCGGGATTGACGACCATCAGGAGGCTCGGTTCGGCACATCGGAAGTGGCCAGACTGGCGTCCCCGCAGGCGCAGCCACGTTATCAAAACTCCGGCTGCGGTTGCAATCGTTTTCTGGGAACGCCCCTGCTTCCTCCCGACGCCCGCCTGCTGTAATGTATCCTCTTGCTTTCTGGAGGGAACACTTTTGCGCTATCTCGATCGGTTGCAACCGCTTGCCCTGCTGGTGATGCGCCTGGCGCTGGGCGCCATCATGGTCACCCACGGTTATCACAAGGTGTTTGGAGGCTTGCATCACCATGCCCAACTGGTTGCCGGAGTGGGTCTGCCGGCCTGGCTGGGATACGTTTCCTCGTTCACGGAGTTTATTGGCGGACTACTTCTGCTGGTGGGATTTTTCACGCGCCCGGCCGCGTTCGCCGTCTGCCTCGACCTGAGTGTGGCCATCTGGAAAGTGCACCTGCACAACGGTCTGATCGGATCGCCCGACCGCCCGGGATATGAGTTCGCCCTGGCCGCGGCCGCCCTGGCCTTCGCCCTGATTTTCTTCGGCGGCGGTCCCATCGCCCTCGACCATGTCCTCCGCGGCGGAGGGTCCGGCGCGGCCAAGCGCTGATCGGCTGTTCCCAGCACCGCGACCGCGTAGTTATTTCCACGCCCGGAGGAGTAGCGCCGGCATCTTGCCGGCTGCCCCGGGGGCGCGTCGCCCTCGGCGCCGGAAGCCTCCCTGAAACCTGTGGGATTTGTTATCCACTGCCAGCGGGGCGGGGCGGGGCGGGACGCCCGCCGGACAGCCGCCGGGACGGCGGCGCAACTTTTTCCCGCTGACCGGGTTGGATTTTGCGGCTATTCCCTTTTGGATACGAGTGTGTTACCGGCGACCCTGTTGCAGACGCTGCTGTTGGCGATGCGAATGACCGCCGGCAGCCCCGCAATTGCATCCCGGCGCGGTTGAAATTATGATGGATGGGTTACCCATGCACTTGCATCCAAATGGTTTGGCGGCCGCATCTTACCGCCATCGACAATCATTTCACTGGAGGTTTCTCTTGAGAAAGCTTGCCTTCCTCGCGACCGTCTTTGCAGTTTTTGCCTTGTCCAACCTCGCCTCCGCCCAGCAAGGCGATTTTGCCGTCGGCTTCAGCACGCTCACGTCGCCCGGGGCCTCGTCGTGCGGTTCGGGATTGTCTTCCTGCGCCGAAAAAGGTGGCCTGTATCCCAGCATCGGTGGCGACGCCATCTTCCATAAGCGTGTCGGCGTCGGTTTTGACATTACGTGGAGAGGCGGCCAGGGAGACTATGCCGGCGCAGACATCCCCTACCGTCCTATCATTTTTGACTTTAACGGCGTCTACCAGCCCCGGCTCGGCAAGAAGCTCGGTCTTGACCTGGTGGGCGGTATCGGCTGGCAGGACACGCGCTTCTACGGCTACAACAACAGCGTCAGTTGCATCTACTTCTCCGCCTGCTACAGCAGCTACAACCACTTCCTCGTCGACGTGGGCGCCGGGGTTCGCTACTACGTTTGGCAACATGTCTTCGTTCGCCCCGAAGTGCGCTACTACCATGTCCTGAACAACACCGATATCTTTTCGTCGGGTGACATTGTTCGGGTGGGAGCTTCCATCGGATACACCATCGGTCCAGACTAGATTTCATTTCCAGCGGCGGTCAGGAATCTTGAGTTAATCTTGATGTCCAGTGTGATGTCCAGTGGGCCGGTCCCGACCGCCAGTCAATGCGCTTGCGGCTGCTCGGCCGGTCGCCGCCACTCGGCGTATACCATCAATCACTGGACGAAACGAAAAGGGGGCTGTATTTGAGAAAGTTCGCGCGATGGATGTCTGGGTGTGCGCTTCTTCCGTTTGCTTTTGCCACGTTCGCCCATGCCCAGCAATTTGATTTCGCGGTTGGTGGCGGCACTCTTTTCTCCACGAAAAACATCACCGCTTCGCAGGCTTATCCGGCTCCCGCTGAGAAAGGCGGAGTCTTCCCCAGCGTCAGCATCGAGCGGGTGTTCAAGAATCATTACGGCTACAGCGCGGAATTTGCCTTTCGCTTCGACCAAGGACTTTATAACGACTACCAGAAGTTCCGCCCCGTGATCTACGACGTCAACGCCGTTTACAACTACCGCCTGGCGAAGAAATTCACTGCCGACATGCAGGCTGGCCTGGGCGGTCAGAGCACACTCTTCTATAGTCCTATCGGGAATTGTGTCTACTCAGCATGCTCCACTCATCTGGATAGCAATCGTTTTCTGCTGCACGCCGGCTTTGGCCTCCGCTATGCTCTGTTCCATCGGTTGTTTGTCCGGCCCGAAGCCAACTATTACCGCATCATCAATAACACCGTCGACTTTCATTCCGACAACGTGCTTCGCCTGGGCGCTTCCGTCGGCTACACCTTCCCCCGGGATTAGCTCTAAAGCCTTCGGCAGAGAACTTCAACAAACTTCCACCGCAAAAAATAAGGCAGCGCCCCTTGGCGCTGCCTTTGAGTTTTCGGCGATGGTGGGTATTTCGAGTCTAGGGCTCTTGTTCGCAAATCTCAGCTTCGTGGATCGCCTGATCCAGGTGCTCGATCGCCTTGACGCGATGGCCGTGGAAATCATGCGCTGCGGTCTCGAGCTCGTGCTTGGCGCCGCGCATCGATTCGAGAGCTTCGTGAATGTGAGGATGAGGCGCCGGCAATGCCGCCGCCACTGCGGCCGGAACCGGGGCCACGACCGCCGGTGCCGCCGCTGCTTTCGGTCCGGCTGCCGCGGTGAAGGCGAGCGCAAACAGAAGCGTTGCCATGATGAGCACAGTTAACAACCCGATCTTTTTCATGTTTCCTCCTCGTCCGATTTCCGGCTCGGACGCAACCGGTTTCTTTCCTGCCGCGGACATTGCGCGCTACTAGCCCGTTACTTCCCCATTGCCCGAAAATACCGCGACCTCGGCAGTATAGCCGCCCGCGCAAGACCCGGAGCTGTGCAAAAGCTTTACTTGCCGGATACCCCGTTGGTCCGCCGCTTGCGCCACCACAGAACCGCCAGCGCCAGCAGCACCACCATCACAACCGCAACGTCGAACCGCTGTACCATCCGCTCCAGCCGCCGCCAATGCTGGCCGAAGAGATAGCCCGCGCCCGAAATCACCGTCACCCATGCCGCCGCGCCCAGAAAATTCCACAACAGGAACTTTCGCCAGGGCATGCGCAGCACTCCCGCCAGCGGCCCGGCAATCAGGCGCAGTCCAAACACAAAGCGGGCAAAAAAGATGGTGATCGAGCCATACTTCGCGAACAGCCCCTCGCCCCGCTCCAGGGTCGTCTGTGGAATCCGGAATACCCGCTCATACCGCTGCAGCAGAGGACGCCCGCCGTGTTGCCCGAGTGCGTAGCCCAGGCTGCCCCCAACGGTGGTGACCGTTGTGCCCACTACGATGATCCACGGCAGCCGCAGATCGTGCTCGGAGTACGCCAGGAAGCTGGCCAGCAGAAGAACTGTTTCCCCCGGCAAAGGCACTCCGGCATTCTCCAGCAACAGGGCCACGCCCACGGCCCAGTATCCGTAATGCACCACCGCATTCCGCAAGAAGTCGAAAATGGAGTGGGTCATGATTCTTCGAAATCGTTCAGAGGCCGGGTGCCCCATTTCTCGCGTCTCTTGCGAGAAGTGGGGAAGTTCTATCTTGAGAAGTGATGAATCGAATCAGCGCCTGGTTAAATTCCTCCGGACATTCCTCATACGGTAAGTGCCCAATGCCCGGAAACACCACTTTCTGCACCTCGGCAAAGTGCCGGGCCAGCGGCTCCATTGACGAAGCGTACACTGCCGGATCTTTGCTGCCCCACATCAGCAGCGTTGGAATTGGCGCCAGCGACGGCAACAGCGCTTTCAGTTCCCGCAAATCTGCTGTCCAGGTGCTCACAATGCTCAGCCCATGCTCGAACAGTCCGGGAATCGCCAGCGGCGCCTTGTAGCCCTCCAGGCTTCCCGGCAGAATCCTGCTGCGGTCGGCATACAGGCGGGCGTGCCAGAAGGGCCACAGGAACGGCATGCGATCGGTCACCCAACGAAATCCCGCCGCGCCCACTGGCGTGCCAAAAAAAGGTGCCAGCCACTTGCCGTGCGGCGAATACGGATTCACCGGGCAGACCAACACCAGCCGGTGCAACCGCGGCTTGGCGCTGCCCGCTTTCACACACTCCGCCGCGACGGCCATGGCCACTGCCCCGCCCCGGGATGTGCCCAGCAGGTCGAACGATTCCAGCCCCAGATTTTCAATGAACCTCAGCATGCGCAGCGCCGTCCCACGCATGGAGTGGTCAATGCCGGGCGGCCGGTCCGAGAATCCCGCGCCCAGCATGTCGGGCGCATACACGGTCGCATAGGGTGCCAGCGCCGGCAGGGTGAATCTCCAGGAGAAGGAATATCCCAGCAGCCCATGCAGCAGGATCAGCGCCGGCCCCGACCCCGCGCGCAGATAGCGCATGCGGGCGCCGTCAAAATCCATCCAGCACTCTTCCACGCCCGCGCTCAAACCCGGAGCTGCGCCAGCCGCGATCTCATGAATTCGACTCGTCTGAACTTCTCCCATTCCTTCACGCGCCGCCGAAAATCTTGCGCCCCCAAGACAACTCTTTCCCCGCCCCGCGATTCTATCTAAGTTGAAACAACGCCTCTGACGCTTCACCTGGGGAGCTTCGGCTCCCCGTTTTTATTGCTGGTGACGGAGTTTGAATAGTCCCTTCAGATCGCTGCGCCGCGTCGTCATATCTAACCGTGGCACGGCTCTCGCTGCAGGGAGGCTGAGGCATAGGTATACAGGATCACCGCTGCGGCCAGGAACGGGATCGCTGGTGTCACGCCGATGAACAGGCCCAACCCCAGCGCCGATAGAATCCCCAGAAACGGCACGAGCAATACCGCAGCTTCAGGCCGGCCCAATCGTCTCATCACATCCACGCAGACAGTGAAGAACAACAAGTCTCCCACACCCACGACCCCGACCAGTTCCCCTTTCCACCGGAAACATATGGCGAGAAACTGCAGCAGAACTATGCCGTGGTGCGGATGCTGAGCCTGATTCACCATCCACCGCGTGGGTCCCGAATGCGTTGAAATTATGTCGGCGAGGGCGGCGGCGGTCAGGAACGCCATTAGTGCACTCATAGAGCCGATTCGACGGCCCAGGAGCATCCCCGCAAACAGTCCAACCGCCAGCACAAAAGCGTTGGTAAACACAAAGTTCGTGGGAAGAATCGTAAGCCCCATGACGCTGAGCGCGACCGCCACCAAAGCCACGCGGTTCTGCTTAGCTTTGGATAGAGGCGCGAGCAACCTCACGCCCCAATACTCCAGCAAGCAACTTGCGGAAACGATGCCCGCCAGCAGCAAATCGATGAAGGCTCGGTGCATATAAGTCTCCTCAACGAAAGGAGTGCAGTCCGAATCCAACTTACGCCGCTTTCTTCTTCTTCCCCAGCAGCTTCTTCAGCACGCGAACCCCCTTATCTATGTGCTTCTCTTCCATCAGGAACGGCGGCAGAAACCGCACTACCGTATCCTGCGTGCTGTTGAAGAGCACGCCCTCGGCCAGCGCCGCATCCACAATCGGACGCGCCGGAATCTCCAGCTGAATGCCCCTGGATGAATCCCCGTCCGCGCACTCCAATCGCCGCCGCGCGTTTTCCGATACAGCCCTTCAACTCTGCTGCAGATACTCGCCAACTTTATTCACGTTGTCCAGCAGCTTCTCTTCTTCCACGATCGCCAGAAATTCCAGTGCGACGCGGCAGGCCAGCGGACCTCCTCCGAACGTGGTGCCATGCTGCCCCGGCGTAATCGCGCTCGCAAATTCTTCCTTGGCGATGAAAGCGCCAAGCGGCAAACCGGCGGCAATCGGCTTGGCGATCGCCACGATGTCGGGCGTCACGTCGAAACTCTGGAATGCAAAAATCGTTCCCGCCCGGCCCAGTCCGCATTGAATCTCGTCGAAGATCAGCGCGGCTTTGTGGCGGTCGGCCAGCGCGCGGCACTCGCGCAGAAATTCGACCGAGCACTCGTAGATTCCGCCTTCGCCGAAAATCGGCTCCAGCACAATGGCACAGGTATTGTCGTTGACTGCGGCGCGCAGACCGTCAAGATCGTTCTGCTTCACGAATGTGACATCTTCGAGCAACGGTTCGAATCCCTTGCGATGTTTATCTTGCCCGGTCAGCGAAAGCGCGCCAAACGTGCGCCCGTGATACGAACCCTCCAGCGCCACCAGCCGGCACTTCGCCTCGCCGCCGGCGCGATGTCCCGCCAGCCGCGCCAGTTTGATCGAGCCCTCGATCGCCTCGGTTCCGCTGTTCGAAAAGAACGCGCGACTTTCCCAGAAGAGCTGCCCGCCAGCTGCGCACAACTTCTCCGCCAGCGGCCCCTGATACTCGTGATAGTAGAGATTCGATACGTGGATCATTTTCGCCGCCTGCTCCCGAATCGCCTTCACGATCCGCGGATGCGCGTGCCCCAGCGCATTCACGCCCAGCCCGGAAACAAAATCGAGATATTTCTTGTCGTCGATATCCCATAGGAACACGCCCTTGCCCCGGGTGAGCACGACCGGATACCGGTTATAGGTGTGCAGCAAATACTGCCGCTCAAGATCCGCGATTTGTTCAAAGGTTTTCATAAGAAGCTTCAATTTTACCGGAAGCTAGGGTGGAACGAGCGGCGGCGTTCAGGGGGAGGCCAGTGAGTGCAATGGGGATGTTTCGCTAACCATCGTCTTGAACCACCGCCAACCCCGTCGCTCTCATTGACTTGCCTCGGCCTCCCACATAACATGGCGTCACGCTATGATCGGCAAGACCATCTCTCACTATCGCATCGTCGAGAAACTCGGCGGCGGGGGCATGGGTGTCGTCTACAAGGCGGAGGATACGGACCTTGGTCGCTTTGTCGCGCTGAAATTTCTGCCCGACGATGTGGCTCAGGACCCGCAGGCGCTCGAGCGCTTCCGTCGAGAAGCCCGTGCTGCTTCCGCTCTCAACCATGCCAACATCTGCACCATCTACGAAATCGGTAAGAGCGGTGATCGCACCTTCATCGCCATGGAGTACCTGGAAGGCGTGACCCTGAAACACTTGGTCACCGGGCACCGCCTCGAGCTAGACAATCTGCTGTCCCTTTCCATTGAAATCGCGGAAGCACTCGAGGCCGCTCACGCCAAGGGCATTGTTCACCGCGACATTAAACCGGCGAATATCTTCGTCACGGAAAGCAAGCACGCGAAAATCCTCGATTTCGGGCTAGCCAAAGTGGAGAGGCCGCGCAGCACTCCCGACGGTGAAACCTCAGCGGGAGAAACCGCAGATGACCGGATGCACCTCACCAGTCCGGGCAGCACCATTGGCACCGTGGCCTACATGTCACCCGAACAAACGCGAGCGCGGGAATTGGATGCGCGCACCGATCTGTTCTCCTTCGGTGTAGTGCTTTATGAAATGGCGACCGGGCATCTGCCTTTCCAGGGAGAGAGTTCTGCCGTCATCTCCAGCGCCATCCTCGAGCATGATCCCATCCCCGCCACGCGGCACAATCCCAACCTGCCCTCGAAGTTGGAAGACATCATCAATCGAGCGCTGGAGAAGGACCGCGAGTTGCGCTACCAGAGCGCCCGCGATATGAAAGTAGAATTGCAACGGCTCAAGCGGGACACTGAAGCCCGGAAACCATCGTTCGCCTCGGGAAGCATTGCGGTTTCCAGGGATAGCAGTCTCCAAGCCGCCGTTGCCTTCACGACGCCTCAGCCCGTCCCCGTCGCGTCATCGTCTTCAGGATCGGGCAGTTCTCCGGGCGTGATTTCCGAGCCGAAGAGAATCGGCAAGATGGTGCTGCCGTCTGCGGTGGCCATCGTGATAGCTCTTGTGGCAATCGGCCTCTACTACCGTTTCCATTCGGGTGCGTCCAAGCTTACCGATAAGGACACCATTGTCCTCGCCGACTTCGACAACAAGACCGGCGACTCCGCTTTCGACGACACTCTCAAGCAGGCCCTCGCTGCAGAACTAGCTCAGTCTCCTTTTCTCAATATTCTTTCGGATGAAAAAGTGGCAGATACGCTGAAGATGATGGGCCGCCAACCCACCGACCGTCTAACCAAAGATGTGACTCGCGAGATTTGTCAGCGGGCCTCCAGCACCGCGATGCTGGCCGGCTCAATCGGACAGGTAGGAACCCATTACAACCTGGTTCTGAATGCTATCAACTGCTCCACCGGCGATATTCTAGCGACCAGCCAAACTGAGGTGGAAAACAAAGATCATGTCCTCAGCGGTCTCGGTAAGCTGGGTACCGAGATTAGAGAGAAGCTGGGAGAATCCCTCACCACCATTCAGAAGTTCGACAAGCCCCTGGAGCAGGTGACAACTCCTTCCCTGGAAGCTCTGAAGGCATATACGGAAGGGGAAAAAATCTCGCGAGCGGGCGCGGAAACTCCCGCTATCCCTTATTTCAAGCGCGCCATTGAACTGGATCCTAACTTCGCCAGTGCCTGGACGAGCCTGGGCGTTCGCTATTCGAATCTGGGAGAAAACGGCCTATCCAACGACGCCTTCTCCAAAGCTTTCCAGCTCCGCGATCACGTCAGCGACCGTGAGCGCTTTCGCATCGAATCCACCTATTACCTCTACGGGCTGGGCAATCTGGAAAAGGCCAGACAGATCTATGACCTGTATTCCCAGGCTTATCCCAGGGAATCCCGGCCGTGGATCAACGGCGGCATCATCTCCATCATCTACGGGCGCTATGACGATGCCGCTCGCCAGACCCTCGAAGGCAAACGGGTTGCGCCCGACACGGCCGTGGTTTACGGAAATCTGGCCGAGGATTACGTCTATATTAATCAACTGGATAAGGCGAAGGCCGTCTACGACGAAGCCAATGCGCGCGGCTTGACTTCCAGCGACCTGCTCCGGGGACGCTATGCCCTGGCCTTTCTGCAAAACGACACGGCTACCATGGCGCAAACCGTGTCCCAGGCTGCCAACGTTTCCGCCGCGCAGGACATGCTGCTGTCAGCTGCTTCCGATACCGAGTCTTACTACGGGCGTCTTTCTAGGGCACGCGAATTGTCACGCGCAGCCGCGGAGTTCGCCCTCCGCGAGAACCGCAAGGAAACCGCCGCTTTATGGGATGTGAACGCGGCCTGGCGCGAAGCCGAATTCGGAAACAGCGCCGAGGCCCGTAAGGATATAGCGTCCGCTCTGGCCCTCGCCTCTACTCATGATGTTCAAGTCACGGCGGCGCTGGCTCTTGCGCGCGCTGGCGACAACGCAGCTGCTCTCAAACTCGCCGACGAGCTTGCCCGCCAATATCCCGCCGACACCATTGTAAATAGTTACTGGCTGCCGGCCGCACGCGCATCCACCTTGTCCCATTCCAACCCCAACGAAGCGCTGCGCGTGCTCGAAGCGGCGGTTCCTCTTGAACTTGGGCAGGCGCAGCCCCAGACCCAAATGGGATCGCTGCTCTATCCCGTGTATGTGCGCGCCGAGGCATTGCTAGCGGCCCGCCGCGCCAGCGACGCGGCGCGCGAATATCAGAGGATTATCGACGCTCGCGTGATCACGCAGAATGGACCGCTCGGTCCCCTTGCGTGGCTCGGTCTCGCCCGTGCCTGCGCGATGGCAGGTGATACGGCCAAAGCGAAAGCTGCATACCAAGACTTCTTTAACTTCTGGAAAGATGCAGACCCCGACATCCCCATCCTGAAACAAGCCAAGGCGGAGTATGCGAAGCTGCAGTAGGTAGAGAAACCAACGAATCTGTGCTCTGGAAGTTTTGTAACTTCTGTCAACAGGCGATTGCACTCACTGACATTCATAATTCCTGCTGGTCACCGATCTAGTCCAGATCGCCCCCAATTCTACCGGGAGCCGTTGGTTGCAGTGGGTCTCGTGCGGGCTTGAACTGTATTTCCCTAGGGAACACATTTTTGTCGACCTCATGGGAACCTGTGAGATTTAGGCTGTGGCTCAGGCTGAACTTTTGGAGCGTAGCGTCCTCCCGAGCGGAGCCGCTTTTCAGGCGGAGCGAGGGATCTCCCTGAAAATCGCGCCTGGGGAGATCTCTCCCGCGGCTGAACTGCGCCGCGGTTCGGGATGACGCAAGGGCAAGGACGAAGATTCAGACTGAGCCACTACTAGATTCATCGGCAATTGACTGTGCGGGCGGCGCATGCTTAGGATGTTTAGCCACTGCGGATCGTAAAGGACACGAAGTTCGACGCTTATGCCCACGGTAGATGAATTCTGGAAAGTCGCAGCCCAGGTCGCTTCGGAGCGTGGAGGCCTGGTCGTGGGATTCGCGAAAGACTCCGAGCAACCCGAACTCGGCTCGGCTCTCGACAACGTCCTCGGCTTTGCCGTGCGGTCGCCGGTCCGGGTAGTCCGCCTCTCGGATTGGGCAGACTGGGTGGAGCAGGTGGAAGCCTTTTATCATCTGCGCCCCGATTGGGGCCGAGGCAAGCGCGGGTTCGCCGACGCCAACTACTATCGCGTAAAGTTCGACGAATCCGACGGGCCCACGAATTCCGCTTCCAGCACCTCCTACCGCACCAGTTCGCCCTTCTCTACGGCCCTCAATACCCCATCGTTTGGCGGGTATGCCGCGCCGCTCAGCGGTTTTCAAGGTGTGACCTTCTGGCCTCGCCTGCTGGCGCGCGTCATCGACATCGCCGTGCACTACCTGGCTTCGATCCTGGCTGCATCCCTGTTCGTTCTGATGTTGGCGGTCAGTGCCGGAGGCCGCCCCCCGGTTTGGGTTCTGCAGCGGCTCTCGCAAACCCATTTCGCTACCTTCGTTGCCGGATTGCTCGGGCTGTTCGCCTACCAGGTGGCTTGCACCAGCATCCATGGAAGCACGCTGGGGAAACTGCTGCTCTCGATGCAGGTGATCCAGGACGACGGCTCGCCATGCCGCCTGAAGTCGGCGATCATCCGCGAACTCGGCTATTTCGTGGACGCTATGTTCTTTGGCGTAGTCGCCTACTTCGCGATGCAGCATGACCCCGAGCACAAGCGCCTGGGCGACGGATGGGCAGGCACCATCGTCTGCAAGCGGGCCCTGGTGCCAGCCGCCAGCAAGCGGGCGGGGATGCAGTTCGCGCTGGGGCTTTTGCTCGGAATCGCACTCGACATCGCCTTAATGATGACGGGCTTGCTGATCCAGATGAATTCCTGAAGTGAATGCTGCGCAGGAGCGGCGGAATACAGCCCCGCCTCCAGTTCCTGGATGCATCCTATTTCGGATAGTTGAAGAAGAGCTGATTTCCGTCGGGATCATCCACCACCAGCAGCCGGTAGCCCCACGAACCCTCCTTGACCGGAGCGCCCTTGGCCTCGAGTTCCGCGCGCAGCGCGTCCAGCGCGGCGACCTGCGACTCCCGCTCGGCGTTCAGGGAAATGAACATCAGGCCCTTCCCGACCTTTTCCGGCCAGTGGTTGGCCAGGATTAGCGCGCAGCCCTGCCGATCGACCTGCGCGACACTGGCTCGGCCGTCCTCGTCATAACGCCAGGGGCTGGTGAAGCCCAGCCGGTCAACGTAAAAGCGGAGCGAGGCCTCAACGTCACGCACATGCAGCACGGGACGCGCAAACCAGTCTGTCATAGGTTATGGACCCTCGATGATCGTCCTTGGATGATCGTCCTTGGATGACCGCCTTCGACTCATACCGCAACGCCGTCATTAGATCAACCTTGACCGCCCGCCTGGCGGCAAGTGGCACTCGCACACAAAAGCCCCCGCGCTCTTGCGGGCGCGGGGGCCAGATTCACGCGCTGCCTGTTATTTCTTGACCGCAGCAGGAGCTACGGGAGCGAAGGCATCCGCGAACGCTTGCGCGTTCGGGCTTCCCACTCCGGTTACGTCATCCCATCCCTTATGCGTCGTAAGGCCGGGATCGGTGCCGAAAGTAATGACAAACGCAGTGTCTTGCAGGAAAACATAGTCCCAGATGGCGCTGACGAACTCGCCCGACGCGACTCCGGCCACCGCCGCGGCATTGTACTTATTGGTGCCGGTCGGTTCCTGAATCGATGCGGTTACGTTCGTCTTTGAGGTTACGGGGACGATGTCATACACCGCACCCGCCGGCAACGAATATACGTACGGCGCAGCCTGGCCCAGAGGAGCCCCGGCTTCCTGGTTGGCAATCGCCCACAAGGCGGAGAACATCGGGCAGGCCACGCTTGTGCCTCCCCATACCTGCCAAATTAAAGACGGAACTTGGCCCGGAACCGTAATCGCGATCACGGCTCCCGTGTAAGGATCGGCCAGCCAGGAAATATCCGGAAGTTGGCGATACTTGCCGGGCACACCCTTCTGGTACGAGGGCTTGGGGTATCCGCCGAGGCAGACCTCGACCTGGTCGGGACCCTCGAATTCCTGGTAGACGCAGGTGCTGGGGCCCCCGCCGGATCCGCCCGAGAAACCCAACGCGAGCGGCGGATCGAACACGGTGCCAGCATCGCCCAGCAGGGTTTCGTTATTGCCCCACCCGGCCTGCCACGCAATCGAGTTGTCGGCATTCAAGGCCAACGTGACCCCGCCCACTCCCGTGGCATACGGGGAATCCGCGGGATAGCTCACCGACGCCGGGTTGTACTGAGGGTAGCCGTAGGTGAAGTTGCCGGAATCGCCGGTGGAGAAGTTGGTCGAGATTCCCATGACGGCTCCGAACTCGGAAAGCAGGTTGCCGTTCAGCAGTTCGCTGGTCGGAACGTAGAGTTCTTCAGCCCCGTAGCTGCCAGAAAGCACATTGGCCAGGCCTTCGTCGATGGCAATGTATTCCGCCTGATCGATGTCCTGGAAGTAGCCGCTGGGCGGAACGATGAGGTTGATGTTAGCGCCGGGAGCAATCGCGTGCGACCACTCCACGTCGATATTGATTTCCACCGAATCGGGAGCCGAGCAGGTGCTGGCAGTGGGGATGTTCGTGATGGTGAAGTTCGTCGAGGTCAACAGGGGCAGGCCGAATTGCGCCGAGAATACATTGGCGTCACTCTGAATCGTCGGCGAACCGCACCAGTCGATGATGCCGATGGTCTGCCCCGTGCCGGTGAAACCTTCGGCGTACAAGCCCGTGAGATTATAGGCAGTCTGAATCATGATCGGGTCATAGCCGCAACCGGCGTTGGTCAAGCTAGCCATATTCAGGTGATTGCCCTTGTAGGTTCCGATGGGAAGCGTACCGTTGCCATCAGTGGAAAGTACGTCGGTCTCGGTGCCGTTAAAGCAGTTATTGCTGTAGCCCAGGCTGTCCGAGGTGCTCACCGTGTTCGACACCTTGGCTGCTGCAGTTGCTGCGGCCGAAGTCGATTGGGTGGGGGCAAATCTCGGGGTCCGAGTCATCAACGGGTGCTCAAATTCACCCGTGTCCAGCCCGGAGACGGTGCTGACCAGCTCCGCGGCAGCGTCGTCGACATAGGGATCACGATCATTGGCGCGGATCGTCTTGCCGTTCACCTCGTAATTATTCAGCACCACGTGGAAGGCCGTTTCGACGTCGCCCACCGTTCCACGCGCACGCACGAACATGTTGTCCGGGGCGACCTTCACGACTTTCAGATTATGTGCTTCGAAAAAGTCCTGTACAGTCTTGGCCTCAGCCGCGGTCGGTGCAAAGCGCGCGGCAAACTGCGTCCGGGTGA
Source organism: uncultured Acidobacteriota bacterium (assembly GCA_963800405.1). Classification (GTDB taxonomy): domain Bacteria; phylum Acidobacteriota; class Terriglobia; order Terriglobales; family Acidobacteriaceae; genus Sulfotelmatobacter. The sequence continues at coordinate 21,620 of CAWDBW010000020.1, read as the reverse complement.
GGAAATGACGGTAGTTGGGTGAGGTGCGGTCGTAGAGTTGCTCGGCCAGCGCGTCCATCTCAGCGCGATTGTGCGGGTTCAGCCAGATGCTCACATCGATGGTCTGGGCAGGATCCACCGTGCCCAGGTTCTTGGCCGTGGATACGTAGCCGGGTGTATTGTGCGCAATCTTTCCGGCCGCGCTGGCCGGCAATGCGATCCCCGCAATTAGGGTTGCGAGGAGTGCGTACCGCAAAATCGTCTGCCCGCGACGGCTCGCCGTCGCGGCGTGGAATGCTTCCTTAACTTCGTGCATTTGTCCTCCTGGGACTTTCTCTGATGACCTTCGCCTGAAGTGAGCGACGAACCAACCGTTTTTCGCCGCCAGTACTCGAGTTGCTTTCGCAATTGGACCCCTCCAATTGCAGACTGAACCAGCACGCCTTGAAACCCACGAACGGCACGGCTTCTGGCCCAATCAAACGGTGGACGACATGCTAGCCCGGTTCCGGGAGAACCGCAATAGTGGAAGGAAGGATTTTTTCACGGCCCCCTTGCAAAACTTTTCATACCCTGAATACAGGCTCTCCTGTGGTAGCGGCGTTCAATACAGCCCCGGCTCGCCCTCCGGCCGCGTCTTCCAGCGCCGGTGCACCCACAGCCACTGCTCAGGATACTTGCGCACGTAGTCCTCAATCACTTTGGCAAACATCTGCGTGTTGGCGGCGATGTCAGCCTCCTGGTCGCCGGTGCGAATCAACTCCAGCGCGGGATCGAAGTGCAGCCGGTACTTGCCCAGCGCCGCATCCCAGATCGTGAAGGTGGGCACCACCGCCGCGTCCGTGCGCAAGGCAATGCGCGCCATGCCGCTCGCCGTGCAGGCCGGAATGCCAAAGAAATCCACAAAAATTCCCTGCGGCGGCGTCATGTTGGTGTCGATCAGCATTCCCACCACTTCGCCCGCCTTCATGGCCGAGAGCAAGCCGCGCACAAATTCATCTTTGTCCACGGCCTGGTTGCCGTGCATGGTCCGGTAGTACAGAACCAGGCGGTTCAGATACTCGTTGTCCATGCCCCGCATGATCACGTGCATCCAGTGTCCATGCATGGAGAGCACGAAGGACGAAAGCTCCCATCCGCCAAAGTGTCCGGCGAACAAGAGCACGCCCTTGCCACGCGCCTTGGCCTGCTCGTAGTTTTCGAATCCCTCGTAGACGACGACCTGGCCGACGTTCTCCAGTGTGTACGCGGGAAAGTGGCACACTTCCGCCAGTTGCCGGCCCAGCGAGGTGAACTCTCCCCGCAGAATGCGCGCCCGTTCCGCTTTGCTTTTCTCGGGAAACGCCAGCTCCAGATTGCGCATGCCCACGCGCCGCAACCGCCGGTGCAGCAGATAAACCATCTGCGCCAGAGCAATGCCGAACGCACGCGCCAGCGGACGCGGCATCAGCCCCAGAAGTTTTATGAACGGCCAGGCAGCCGCGTATTCAAGTTTTCGCCGCATCTAAGACTTGAGATAGCCCGAGGCCAGTAAAAGTCACGGGTGCCCCATTTCTCGCGCGCCTTCTGCGCGAGAAGTGGGGATATGGAATGAACCGAGACCCCCTACTTCGCCGCTTCCTGCGCCCACTTCGCCAGCGTCGTCAGGAAGGCATTCGCAGCCGGCGGCGGATCGACCTCTCCGGTCAACGCCGCTTTCGAAGTCATCATGTGCCCGTAGAACTCGCGCGTGCTGTTCTTGTCTTGTTTCACCACGGCTCCGTTCAAGGTCACGCCGGCAAACACTCCGCGGGCGCGCGAATAAGTGAGCACCTGGGCGCGCATCGTCCAGTCCGTATTGCCTTCGGCGTGGCGGCCCACCGGGCCCGCCGCCACCGAGGCATCCGCTCCAATCTCGAACTTGTCCAACAGCAAATGCCGCATGCCATCGTTATTCATGATCAGCATGACCAGGTCGACGGCCTGCCCGCCAATCTGAAAACCGAAGCTGCCGCCCTCCACCGTGAAAAATGCCGGCGTGCTCCAGCCCTTCGGAGTGCGGCAGCTGGCCAGCCCGCGCCCGTACTTTGCGCCTACAACGAATCCGCCCTTCAGCATCGACGGGACCACCGCCACGCACTGCGCTTTGCTCAGAATTTCCTGGGGAATGCCGGAATCCGGCGCCGACTGGATTTCATTCAAAACGTCCGCGGCCGCCTGCACCCGGTCCGAGGCCTTCGATTCTTTCGGCTGATCATTCCCCTGACCGTGCGCCGCAGCAAGAGTGCACAGCAACACCACCGGGATCAATAAAACCAGGGTCCGCAAAACAAGCTTTTTCATGGTTCCTCGCCACAAGGGATTTCACTGGGATCTGTATTTCGATTGTAAATGAAGCCGTGGCGGAGAGGCGCAGTGGAAGAGCGGCCCTTCAGAGCCTGCCCTGAGCTTGCCGAAGGGGCCGCGTAAGCGTATCCGGAAATTCCGGGGCTTTACCCCCGGACCAAAAAAATGCGGGGCTGAAAGCAGTGACCCTAATCGCCGCTCTCAACCCCGTCTCCCAGGTTCTGTGGTAGGTAAGCCGAGTATGCGTTACCGACTCGAAGCTCGCAAGATTACGAAGGTAAGTGTCCGCCAGTAACTCGGATGCCCCCGTCAAACCGTCCGCTGGCCACTCAGTTCTTAGCTAGCAGCTAGAAGCTGCTCTTACTTCGTCGCCACCAGCGAATGCGTAATGGCATGCACCGACAAGGCAATGCGGTTCTGCACGCCGACCTTGCGCATCAGTTTGGCGACGTGCGCCTTCACCGTGCGCTCCTCGATTCCGAGCTGGCCGCCAATCTCTTTGTTGGAGCGGCCGGCCACCAGCATCTCCAGCACTTCTTTTTCGCGGTCGGTAAAGGTGACACGGCCCGCCGGAAAAATCCTTCCCGGCGACGAAGACACGCGCTCAATGAACATGGACAGCACGCGCCGCGGAGCCCAGACCGAGCCCTGATTCACAATACGGATCGCCTGCGCAAACTCCGCGGGAGTAGCCGCTTCGTCGACATAGCCCTTGGCCCCGGACGCAATCGCCTTCAGAATGGTTTCTTCGTCGATGCCAGAACCGGTCACGATGATCCGCAAGTCGGGCCGCGTGGCCTTCAGGCTGGCCATCACGTCAAACAGGTTTTGTCCGTTACGGTTGCCGAGCAGGATCAGATCGATGCCTTGCAGCGTGCTGATTTCGGGCAACGCCGCTGAGATGAGTTCGAACTCGGGCTCAGAGTCGAACAGCGCGCGGAACCCGACGAAGCGCAATGGATCGCTTTCCACCACCGCAATTCGGATAACTGGTTTTCTGGCTACTGCTGCTGCTTTCATAGTTTTCCCTGTTGGGTAAGATTCTTCTATTCAGCATAGTGATAATTCATCGCGAAGCAAAGAGAAGGTGACCGAAGTGAAATTACGGGAGTAACATGGAAAAATCAGCGGGAACGCAGCATTGGCAGCCGAAGTTTTGCCGCGGGCGGCGATATTTCCAGAACCCGTCACCGCAGGTAACCTCAACACAGGAGAGCCAGTCTCATGATCGTTCGCATCAATAAAGCCAAGCCACGGTTCGCCATCATCGCCCTTCTTCTCGCGGTCGGCGCGCTGTCCGCTCAAGACGCTCCGCCGGCCCCGCCGCCTGCGGAACAGACCGCGCCCGCCTACACGCCCAAATACCACGGCGACCCGGCCCGCTCCGATTCCGAGGCCAACGCGCTCGCCTACACGCGCGTGGTCATGCGAGCCCAAATGCTCTTCAACAAGCAATACGGCCACTACGCCACCACGCTTACTCAGTTGATTCACACCGGCACCTTCACCCAGCGCATGGTCAACCCCGAGCGCGGCGACTACACGGTAGGCTTCAAAGGCAAGAAAGACGGGTTCTTCCTGACCATGACGCCGAAGAATCTCGACGCCCAGCATCGGTCCTTTTATGCCGAGGAGGATGGCAAGATCCACGCCGACGAAAGCAAGGCCGCCGACGCCAATTCGCAGGTGGTAGAGACGCACCACTGGTAAGAACGCCGGCAAGAGCGAGGAAGAGAGTTACGAGAAGACGACCAGCCGATCAGGGATGCTGATTTTCTGCCACCGCGGGCTGCACCAGGCGTAGCCCGCGATTGGGACACACATCCGGAAACTCTGCGTACACAAACGACTTCCCATTCTTCGGCTCAAAATGCCGCAGCCAGTCCACCACCTTGGCCACTGAATCCGCGAAGGGACTCTCGCCGTCGGCGTTCAGCCACTGCAAGCGCCAGACCTCGCGATCCATCGACTGCCGTGCTCCGTCCGCGTGCTCCCGCACGGGGCCCGGAATTTCCGCCCCAAACACTTCCGCATCCTGACGAATCAGCCCACCGTGATCCCCGGACAGCGCGCGGAATTCGGCGTCTCCCAATAATTGCGTCAACTGCTGCAACTGGTCCTTCGGCATTTTCCCGCGCAGTCTCTGTGTCTCGCCGTCGACCAGCGATCGCACAATTCGATACTCGCCGTCGCGCGTGACGGCCATACACACGTGCCGCGCTTCCGGTGGCGACACGACACGAGAATTCTCGTACGAAAGCCGCGCCAGCAAATCGGCATCGCCGACGAAAGCGTGCTCCTGCGCCCACAAGCCGAATGAGAGCAGAAGAAAAGAAACTGTCAGCAGCATTCTTGTTCGGGGGTGCATCGCGACCTCCACAAAATTTGCCCTTCGGAGTTTGCCCCTTTTGATGATTCTGTGATTTTAGTACGGCGGCATTCGCGCGACCAAGGAATTTGCTCCTGGTTTCCGCTGTACTCGTGCCTACTGTTGTTCGCCTACTGTTCTTCCGCTTCCGGGATCGCTTGCAGCTGCAGCGTCTTCCGATCCCCTTCGCTCACCCGCAGCGCCGTTCCCTGCGCCTCGTATGTTTTCAGAAATTCAGGATTGTAATAGGCTTCGCCGTCTACACTTTCCCAGGCGAACACTGTGTAATCGCCGGGTTGAATTCCGTGCAGCACGAATCTTCCACTCTGATCGCTCACGGTCGTGCGATAGCGCTCGACGCGCGCCCGCAGTCGCGGCTCCGGCACGGCGACAACCACTGCGTTCGCGACTGGCTCGCCTTTCTGATCCGTGACCATCCCCTCGGCAGTCGCGCCGTTCGCGCTCGCCACCAGGTCGAGCACGACCGCGCCGCCATTCACGCTGATTCCCGCCTCGTCCACATCGTGATTTGAAGCCAGCGCCGATTTCAGGAATAAATCAAAACTCGTCCCGCCTTCCCCCACCAGTTCCACATAGTAGTTGCCGGGCGGGACGCTCCTCCATTCAAAGCTTCCGTCGGCTCCCACATGCGTGAGGCTGGAAAATCCGTCGCCCATGCTGAACTCGCCCAGAGCATCGTCGTCTCCGTCGGCCGAGCGCAGCTTCAGAAAAATCTGGCTGGCATCCACTTTATTCGTGCCGCCCTTGCTTTCCAGACGAAGCCGCCCGTGAACCCATCCTCCGGGTTGCGGCGCCAGGCGCAGGTCCTCCACGCTGTTCGACACCAGCTGCAGGGCCTGCCGCGCCATCATGGGCACCGGCGTGTTTTCGATCGTGGCCAGAATGGTGTAGGTGCCCGGGGCGACATCGCGAATCACAAAGCTGCCGTCCGGGTGCATCTCTGCCCCATTCAGCACCAGGTTGAAATCGCGCGACTGCAGCATGATCACCGCGGACGACCGCGGCGGCACATTCACCACCGAGCCGCGAATGCTCAGGCTGGGACTCGGCGCCAGCGAAAAGTCCGCCGCAAAATCGTCTCCAGCGTGCAACGGAACCGGCGCAGCCTCGCTGCGGTCCGCCGTCCCGGGATAGTACGTGGTTTGATACGACGTGGGCGCCGGTTTGTCCGGCCCACTCTTTTCACGCGCTTGCGCTGCCGCGCCCGCAGTTTCAATCAGGCTCTTGAAATCCGGCGGCGGGCTTACCGACACGTAGTAACTCCCCGCCGGCAGTCCTGCAACTCTGTATTCCCCTAAATCATTGGTGCGCTCGGCTCCCGCCTGCTCCCACCGGCTGTGCCCGGAAACAAAAGTCTGCCGCAAGACCGCGACCTGCGCGTTGGGCAACGGATCTCCATCTTCATCGGTCACGCGTCCGCGCACCACGGCCGCCGCCTGCACGTGAATCAGTACATCTTTGACTTCCTGCCCTGCCGTCAGCGTCAACACCCGCCCGTCGCTGCGGGCGTGGTGTTTGTCGACCTCCAACAACCCGGTGCGCTCGGCGAACATGTGGTAACGTCCCGGCACAATCCCATCGATGTGGAAACTGCCGTCGGCGCGGCTGATCGCCGTGTAGTCGCCGCCTTCCGCCTGGTTCTCGGCGATGAGTTCGATCAGCACCTTTTTCACCGGCTCGCTGCCCGGTTCCTTGGTGACCATGCCGTCAATGGTGGCGCGTCCCGCCGCCTTCGCCGGCGCACTGCCCGCGACCTGCGCCGCGGCGCTGCCCAGCAGAACGATTAGCAGCCATGTCGAGCGTTGCTTCGCGAAACGGAATTTGATGGAACCTGACTTCATAGAATCTGGCTTCACGGATTCCAACTGGATAGGCCTGGGGAGCGGCTTCCCGGCCAGCCGTGAGGATCGGCGAGCCGTCGCCTCCATTCTACCCCGGAAATACGCGCTGCCCAAGACCTGTTTAACCGCCTTAAGATCTTTACCACGAAGGACACGAAGTAACACAAAGGAAACACATACAGATCAGGACCTTCGTGGTACTTCGTGCCCTTCGTGGTTGATGCACCGCGCATGAACTTTCTGATTTCTAACTCGTATCCTTTTGTTAGATCGCCCGAGGAGGGGCGAACCGCATGAAACGGATTTTGATTCTCGCCATCTTTGTTGCCGCCGCAACCTTGGCCCGTGCCCAGGATATCGCCGGCGACTGGCAAGGAACTCTCAGCGCGGGCGGCGCCGAACTGCGCCTGGTTCTGCATGTCACTAAGGCCGCCGACGGCAGCCTCAAAGCCACGCTTGACAGCATCGACCAGGCCGGAGCCAACGGCATCCCGGTCAACTCGATCACTCTTAAAGATTCCAAGCTGAGCCTTGATGTAGCGACAGTCCATGGCACCTACGAAGGCAAGGTCGCGTCCGATGGCAAGACAATTTCCGGCACCTGGACGCAAGCCCAGGCGATCCCGCTCGAGTTTAAACGTGCGACCGCTCCCGTCAAGACCGAGCACAAGCCCGCCAAGCCCTCTGACATTGACGGCGCCTGGCTGGGCACGCTCGATCTGGGCTCGATGAAACTCCGCGTCGTGTTCCACATCGTCAACACCGAAGACGGCCTGACCGCGACCATGGACAGTCCTGACCAGGGCGCCAACGGTCTGCCCACGAATTCCGTCACCCGCGACGGCTCGTCGCTGAAAATTGAAATCAAGTCCATTGGCGGAGCTTTCGAAGGCAAGATCGCTGCCGATCTATCTGCAATCGACGGCATCTTCACGCAACTCGGCAATGCGCATCCGCTGGTGCTCAAGCGGGTCAAAGATCAGGCGGAACTCGAGCTCAAGCGCCCGCAGAATCCGGTGAAGCCGTATCCCTACCGCGACGAAGATGTTTCGTACGAAAACAAATTGCAGAATGTGACGCTGGCCGCGACCCTGACCATTCCTCAAGGGAAAGGGCCGTTTCCTGGCGTCGTGCTCATCACTGGCTCCGGCCCGCAGGATCGCGACGAGAGCTTGATGGGCCACAAGCCGTTCCTGGTGTTGTCGGACTATCTCACGCGCCACGGCATTGCCGTGCTGCGCGCCGACGATCGCGGCACCGCCCAGTCCACCGGAGACTTCAAAGCCGCGACCACCGCTGACTTCGCTACCGACACTGAAGCTGGCATCGCCTACCTGAAGACCCGTTCCGAAGTCGATCCCCACAAGATTGGATTGATCGGCCACAGCGAAGGCGGGGTGATCGCTCCCATGATCGCCGCCCGCAATAAGGACGTCGCCTTCATTGTGATGATGGCCGGGACTGGCGTTCCGGGCGACGAAGTCATAGTGGCGCAAGGCGAGGCCCTTGCCATCGCCGCCGGCAAGAGTCCCGACGAAGCGGCCCAGGCCGCAGCCAAAGAGCGGGAACTGATCAAGCTGGTCGAAACCGAAAAAGATGAGGCCGTGCTCGAAAAAGAATTAAAAGAAAAAATGGCTGGCGACGTTCCCGAGGGGCAGATCGGGGTTGCCATCAAGCAGGTCACCTCGCCGTGGTTCCGTTACTTCCTCACCTACGATCCCGCCAGCGCGCTGCGCAAAGTAACCTGCCCGGTGCTCGTCATCAACGGATCGCTCGACAAGCAGGTGCTGCCCAGCCAGAATCTTCCGCCCATCCGCCAAGCGCTGGCCGAAGCCGGCAACCAGCACGTCGAGATCGACGAACTGCCGGGCCTGAACCATCTATTTCAAACCGCCAAGACCGGCGCCCTGTCTGAGTATTCGCAGATCGAAGAAACCATATCGCCAGTTGCGCTCGACAAAATGGCGAATTGGATTCTGAAACAATAACCACCGCGGCTCAGACGATTTACTGCTTCACTAGTTCAACCCGGCGATTGAGCGTGCGCCCATCCTCGGTATCATTCGACGCCAGCGGCGCGTACGGACCGTCGCCATAGGGTTGCAACCTTCCCGCATCCACGCTGTACTGAGAGGTGAGCACCTGCACGACGGCCGCGGCGCGCCGGCGCGAAAGTTCCACATTCGCGGCGAGCACTCCCACATTGTCGGTATGTCCCACGACGTAGAGCTTCAGTTTGGGGTCCTGCTTCAGCAGTTTGACGATCTCCTGCAGCGCGGCGCCGGACTCCGGCTTCACCTCAGCCTTCCCGGTATCGAACAGGATGCCGTTGACGACGATATGACCGCTGGCGGCCAGGCCGCTCGACAGAGCCGCTGCCGTCGCCACCACATCCTGTGTCAACTTGGTTTGGATCACGATGGACTGCGTGTATTGGCCCGCTCCTCCAACACTCTCCCCGATCCAGGTCTTGCCCAGATGCGCGGTGAGATCGCCATATCCCCCGGAATCGTAATCGAAAACATAGCCCGCACTCTGCAGCGCTGCGTGGAGATTGCGAACCACTTGAGCCTTGGTCGCACCCTGGGGCGCTGAATAGTTGATCTCGTGAAACTCACCTTCGAGCCGCAGCGGCTTCTTGCCGTCGCCCATCTCGAAGTCGTGGCTCTCGTCGGCTTTATCGGTGCAGGACTTGATGAAGGTGCCGGGAAAACGGCTGACCAGCGCGGAGTCCTTACAGCCTGTGGCATCCTTGGTCTGCGCCTGCGCCGGGCAGACATAGAACGACAGCGGCACGACGCACAAAAACAACCGTAGAATTGTTTTCAATCTTCCTCCATCTCAAGCTTGCTGAGAATCGGATTCCCCTTTCTGGGGTCGCGTGCGGCAGTCTACTCCAAAACCTGGGCTGGCGCGAATGATTTCCAACGCGGTGATTTCCGGCACGGGGAGCGCCGGTGCGCTGTCTAGCTATCCTTGCGGTAGAGCAGGTTGCGCATGGCCTCGCGCCGAGCGGCGTTGGCTCCCTTGTCACCCTTCAACACGTCCGCCGGCTTCGACTTCGCGTCGGACTCTTCTTCGCTGCACGACGGACAGCGGTTGGCGAAGCCGGGCTTGCCGGGCTTCAGTTCGAACTCTTCGCCACAGACGGCGCAGACTTTGATGGGAAATGCCATTTAGCTCCTACCGTAGTGCATTGAACTCTAACTTCCACGCTATCCATCGGGCTTTCAATTCCGGCAGGATCGCTGCGAGATTGGCGCGAGCGTTGCTGCGACTTGTCATGGGAATGACCAACCCAACGCCCCACACACCCCACCTCTCTGCCTCAGGTGGAAGCACTGCATGAAAGTAGGGGTTATCACAAAACTCCCAAACTAAACCGGCGCGACTACCGTCGGGCGCGATTACGAATGCATCGCCTTCGTTGCAGTGCTGCGCTTCGAAGTCGGTAATCTTCCCCAGAGTGAAGCCGTCAACGATGACATCGTCGAGAATAACGAACCCGTGGTAAACAGGGGCGCCTTCCGGCCTCGCAAAAAATGCTGGCTGACCTTGAATGTCGCTCTTGGCGTTTCCGTCTACAGCTAAAGGTCGACCATTTGGAAGCGCATCCATTCGGAGAAAGCCTCTAGTTCAAAAAATACTGACGGTACAGCGTGTCTCTCTGCGCCGGACGGAAGCCGGCGTCGCGGATGATCCGGCGCAGCTCTTCTTCTGTCGTGCAATTCGTGACGCCGGCGGCGCGGACCACGTTTTCTTCGAGCATCACCGAGCCCACGTCGTTGCCGCCGAAGCGCAGGCCCATCTGGCAGACTTTCAAGCCCTGCGTCACCCAGCTGGATTGCACGTTGAGGAAGTTGGAAAGATAGAGGCGCGAGATGGCCAGCACTTTCAAGTAGTCGACTGCGGTGGCTTCGTCCCAGTGGCCGCCGCCGAGCGCGGTGTGCTGCGGCTGAAAGCTCCAGGGGATGAACGCGGTGAATCCGCCGGTCTCTTCCTGCAATTCGTAGAGGCGCTGGAAGTGGTTGACCAGGTTTTCGTAGTTCTCGCCCACGCCGAACATCATGGTCGCGGTGGTGCGCATGCCGATCTGATGCGCGGTGCGGTGCACGTTGAGCCAGTCTTCGGTTAAGCACTTCAGGCGTGCGATTTTGTAGCGGACTTCGTCGTCGAGCACTTCGGCGCCGCCGCCGGGGATGGAGTCGAGTCCGGCATCGCGCAGGCGCAGGATCGTGTCGCGAATCGAAAGCGCGCTGTACTCGGCGATCGCGATGATCTCGGACGCCGAATAGCAGTGCAGATGAATCTTCGGGAAGCGCTCTTTGATGCCGCGCAGCATCTTCTCGTGCCAGTCAATCTTTAAATCAGGATGCAGGCCGCCTTGCATGAGCACGCCGGTGCCGCCGAGTTCGACGGTCTCGCGAATCTTCTCGTAGATGGTGTCGAAGTCGAGGATGTAACCTTCCTTCGCGGCGGGGCCTTTCAGCGGGCGGTAGAAGGCGCAGAAAGTGCAGTACTCGGTGCAGAAGTTGGTGTAGTTGATGTTGCGGTCGATGATGTAGGTGACCACGCCTTCGGGATGCAGCTGGCGGCGCACCGCGTCGGCTTCCATGCCAATGCCGATCAGGTCATCGGAGTTGAACATCTCGAGGGCTTGTGACTTGGTCAGGGACATGCGGGCTCCACAGAACTGTTCATTTTATCAGGGAGCGGTGGGCGAGGGTGATGGGGCGTCGCTGTGCGGGGGCGGGGGATTGATCTACAATTTTTTTTCTCGATGTGCGGAAAATACTGATTCGATTGCGGTTGGGTCGTGGAGATCGGGCGAGTCGGCGGCAAAATATTGAAACGGAAGGGGTTGCGGGCAAAATCTTCCAGGACAGGGACTTAGCTGGAAAGGCTGCGTGGCGAGGGAGGGTCGCAGGCTTTCCGCTCGATTGTAGCTTAGGTTTTGTGCGCACAGTTCCAGTTTGCGCCTTCTGTATGCTCGGTCAAGGTTGTTCGTCACAAGTTGGCGGAACATTTTGTGCGGGGCTGTGGAAAAGCGGCGGAGAAGGACAAGGCGATGCCATAGCACTCTGAGAAGTGGGGGCGCGTCTGGGTGAGGCGATCCATCGGGGAACCTAAAGCGTTGAGGTCTGTGGTTCCCACCCTTCGCGAAGAACGCGAAGGATGGGGCACCCTTTTTGTTTTTGGCTTCCGGCGAAATCGAAGGCTGGGCAGCCTGAACTTTTTGTCGTCCCGCTGGGACTCGGTTCCCTTTTTGGCTGACTTACCCAGGACTTACGTCCTGGGCTATCTTATGCCGCCGCTCCGCGGCTGGGCATCTTTGGGGACCGGCCCACGCTCGAAGGGACTTTTCGTTTGCACCATTTCATCTGAGGGTGCCCCATCCTTGCGTTCTTGGCAAGGGTGGGTGAGGCGATCTATACGGGGAACCTGAGGCGTCGGGGTCTGTGGTTCCCACCCTTCGCAAAGGACGCGAAGGATGGGGCACCCTTTTTGTTTTTGGCTTCCGGCGAAATCGAAGACTGGGCAGCCTGAACTTTTTGTCGTCCCGCTGGGACTTAGTTCCCTTTTTGGCTGACTTACCCAGGACTTACGTCCTGGGCTATCTTATGCCGCCGCTCCGCGGCTGGGCATCTTTGGGGACCGGCCCACGTTCGAGGGGACTTTTCGTTTGCGGCATTTCATCTGAGGGTGCTCCATCCTTGCGTTCTTGGCAAGCGTGGGTGAGGCGAATCTATACGGGGAACCTGAGGCGTCGGGGTCTGTGGTTCCCACCCTTCGCAAAGGACGCGAAGGATGGGGCAGCCTTTGTGTTCTTGACAGCCGGGCAAGTCGAAGACTGCCCGCTATGAAGAGAGGGTTACGCTCCGCCTGCTTTGGCCAGGCGCATTTGGAGGGCGAGACTGACCAGGTACGCTCCGATAACGAGAAACATCAAGTTCTGGTTGCCGATGATCATGCTGAGGTACTCACTAAACCCGCCGATCATGGCTCCGATCAGGTTCGCGCCGAAGAAAGAGGATGGGTTCGAGGCTTGGCGGAAGGTCGTGGAGAAGATCAGGCCGGCAAAGAAGATCGGCAGCGGCACTGCGAGTAGGGACCACAATAGTCGTTGGTCGAAGGTTAACGCCAGAACAGAGTCGCGTTTAACAAAATAGAGCAGCAGTAGGGTGGCGATGAGTGGCGCGTACAGCCACGGGCGGAAACGGCTCATGCGCATGGCCACCAGATTCGCGGCCAACACCATCAGCAGAACGCCCGTCACCACTACCAGGGTTACAAACCAGGTGGTGCCAAAGTAGAGGGAACAGTCCGAGATGCTCTTGGTCTCCAGCAGCAGAAAGCCCAGCCCGAGAAATAGAAAGTGGCTGTCGTTCATGCCGAAGCCACGGCCGCGCAGCAGGAACACCGCCGGTATCGTGATGGCCAGCAGGATTCCAATCACGATCAGGTAATCAGCCGGGATGGTTTTGTGAGAAAGGTAAAGAAAGGGCCAGTCGTCGGTGGGGGCGACGGCGTCGGACAGGTCGTCGCCTGCGGGGAAGGTCGTGCGCACGAAGCGGCCGTACTGCGGCGGTGGGTCCGGGTGCTGGCCGCGGAAGGCGCAGATCACGACCTGGCCCTGACTTTCATAGATGACGGGCATTTGGCCGGTTGCCAGTTCGACCATGCGCACTAACTTGCGGGCGAGCCACTCGTGACCGGCCATGAAGGAAAGCGACAATACTCCGTTGTCATTGAGCAGGCGGAAGGCGGACTGCATGCTCTGCACGGTGTAGATATAACCGTCCAGGCGGATGTTACTCATCGAGCTAAACAAGGTTTGTGAATCCAGAAAACCGAAGACAACCATGTCGTATCCGCCGCTGGAACGCCGCAGGAAAGCTCGGGCGTCTTCGACGTGGACGTGGACTTTGGGACTCTCGTAAATTCCCGAAGCATTGAAGCGGTTCGATAGCTTCACCAGCATCGGATCGATCTCGACCGCATCGACCTGTTCGGCTCCGTTGAGCACTGCGATCTGTGTGTCCGTGCCTCCGCCCGCTCCTAACATGAGCACGCGCCGGTGGGCCGGAGCCACCGCATACGGCAGATCGTACTGCAATCGCGCGTCGAGAATCTGAGTTCTGTTGAGTGGAGAATAGCGGTTCGGGTCGAAGGTGCCGTCGCTCTGCAGAAAATAGTGATTGACCCTCACATCGTAGATGGGCGGATCCTGCATGGTGCGCAGCCCCGGCTGGGGCTCGCGCACGGGAGCATTGCCGTGCTTATCGCTCTGCAAGACCACGACGATGTAATAGTAGGGTGACCAGATTGCACTCGGACTGACCGAAAAATATACCCCCGCCAGCGACAGAGCCAGGACGGGGATTGATCGCATCCACTGCCTGCGCGGAAGAAGCAAAATAATCGCGAGAGCCACGAACCCCATTCCAAGCATCGGCGAGAAGTACTTCAACGAGAAAATCCCGAAACACAGCGTTCCCGCGAGGCTGCCGCCGAGGTCCCAGGAGTAAGCGCGCAAAGGGGGCAGAGCGTCAAAGAGCGATCCGATGCGCTGGCCCAGCGGCAGGAACACGATCGCGTTGCTGACGAAGATACCGACCAGGCTTACATAACGCACGAGCTGAGGACTCGGTGTGTAGAACCTGCTTTCCGAAGCAGTCGTCGGCAGCGTGACGAAATGGGCAATCAACAGCCATACCACGCTGATCAGCAGCAGAGCTGGCAGCCATGCGAAGAGTGATTTTCTTTTCCTGCCGAGAATCGCTCCGACGCCTAGACCGAGGAAGGAACTGATCAACATCAGATTGGCGTAATAGGCGATCAGTCTTACGACTGCAGGCTCCCAGCGAATCACCATCAGTTCGAGAAAGAGAGCGAGGAATGAGAGACAGAACAATTCCGGCCCGGGGGTTGGCCCAGCTTTCGAAAGATCTTTCGTTTCGACCATTTCATCTGAGGGTGCCCCATCCTTGCGTTCTTGGCAAGGGCGGGTGGGGCGAATCTATGCGGGGAACCTGAAGCGTCGGGGTCTGTGGTTCCCACCCTTCGCGAAGAACGCGAAGGATGGGGCACCCTTTGTGTTTTTGGCGGCCGGCGAAATCGGAAACCTTTCGGTCGTCCCTACGGGACTTGGTTCCCGGTTGGGATGGCTTACCCAGGACTTCGTCCTGGGCTATTTTATGGCGCCGCTCTGCGGCTTGGATTCTTGCTGGGCGGCGCGTGCCTTTTGCTCGGCTTACTTCAGTTCTCTGACCCAGATGTTGCGGAAGCTGAGGGGCGGGCTGGGATCGCCGTGGGCTTGGAGCTTGATGGGGGCGGCGTCGTGCTTTTTGTAGAAGGGGTGGCCGATGTAGAGGGTCTCGCCTTTTAGTTCGAAATGATTCTGGACCAGGACGCCGTTGAATACGACCGTCACGTAGGCGGGAGTTTTCAGGGAGCCGTCGGGGTTGAAGGTGGGAGCGGTCCAGACGACGTCGTAGGTTTGCCACTCGCCGGGCTTGCGCATGGGATTGGCTAGCGGGATGGATTGCTTGTAGATGCTGCCGGCCATGCCGTTGACGTAGGTCTCGTTGTGGTAGGAGTCGAGGATCTGGAGTTCGTAGCCGGCGTCCTCGGGGCCGGTGGAGGCGAGAAACAGTCCGCTGTTGCCGCGGAGCTGGCCGGAGCCGGTGACGTTGGTGGGAACTCTCCACTCCAGGTGAAGCTGATAGTTCTTGAAGGCGCGGCGGGTCTCGATGTTGCCGGCATCCTTGGCAACGTTGATGACGCCGTTGGCCACGATCCACTTGGCGGGCGTGTGGTCCTGGGCCGAAACCCATTGGTCGAGGTTCTTGCCGTCGAAAAGAATGATGGCGTCGGAGGGAGGCGCCGCGCAGGTTGCTCCCGGCGTGACGACCGGGGGGATGGGCTGCCAGACCTCAGTGTCCTCCGGCTTGGCGGCGGGGGCGGTTGAGGATTGTTGGCCAAGGAGACTGGTTGTGAGAATGAGAGTCAGAAGGAGAGTCGCTAGGGAGAAGGACATCGAAGATGAGGTCCGCATGATGTTCAAGAGAATACACCCGACGCGGGGTGGAGCGCATGCTTGACGCCAGGCGAAATCAAGACTCGACCACGCACCGCCCCGGCCGCACCGCTGCCCACCCTTTGGCAGAAAGCGCGAAAGGATGGGCGCACCCTGCGTGATGGTGGCGGCCAGCGAAAACCGTAAGTGATTGAAACTGCGGGATGTTGAACGTGTTCAATTTTTCTCTTGACGCGCTTCAGAGCCAGGGCTATATTTGTTTTGAACACGTTCAACTATTCCAAGGGAAGGAGAAAACAAAACATGGCAACCGCCAATAACATCATCGTTACGACCTACCTGGTTTATGTGCTGATCAGCGTCTCTTTGACGATCTGGGTGGCGCGCACGCTGTACAAACGGGGCGGCATTTTTCTGGTCGACGCTTTTCACGGCAACGCGGAACTGGCCGACTCGGTGAATCATCTGCTGGTGGTGGGGTTCTACCTGATTAATATCGGCTTCGTCTCGCTGGCCCTGAAGACGGCCGATGTCATCAGTACGTCGCGGGCCGCGATTGAACTGCTGAGCGACAAGATGGGCATGGTGCTGATGATCCTGGGCGGGATGCACTTCTTCAACCTGTACGTTTTTTCGCGCATCCGGCGCAGCGCGCGTGGGACGCGGCCGCCGGTGGTGCCGAATCCTCCGGTCGCGCCGGACGCGGTGTTGAAGGTTGCGATTCCGCGGTGAGGAGTCTTTATGAACCGAACTAATCGAGCGGGATTCCCCCGGGGGCTGAAGCCCGGGATTTTGTTCGCTCAAACGGCACGACTGAAGTCGTGCCCTTCCCAACAAGAACACCCTTGCGGAGGGACATCGGGCGATTCGTGGGATGGATTTTGGGCGTGAAGTGCGCTTCCCAAGGCGATTTGCGGATGGGTTTAGGGCGCTAGCTAACTGGAAGGAGGTACGCATATGGAAAAACTTTATGTGCTGTACGATCCGAAATGCGAGATATGCCGGCGGTTGAAGGACTGGATTCTGGTACAGCGGTCGTGGATTGGGATCGCGGTGCTGGAAGCCGGGTCGGAGAAGGCGAAGCGGCTGTTTCCGGAACTGGAGCGGATTGCGACGCAGGACGATCTCGCCGTGATCAGCGACGAAGGCGCAGTTTACCTGAACGACCATGCGTGGATCATGGTGCTGTACGCGATGGTGGAATACCGCGAGTGGGCGGCGCGGTTGACGCATCCGCTGCTGATGCCGCTGGCGCGGCAGGCGTTCGCAGCGTTGTCGAAAAACCGGCATTTTCTGTCGCGCTGGCTGAACAGCGAAGATCCGGAGGCCATGGCGGGCGAACTGCGCCAGGTGGATCTGGAGCCTTGCGCGCTGCCGGCCGGCAACCGGCAGGCGTCGAATGTGCGGGGAGTTCTTACAGTGACGACCACAATGAAGACCACAATTATGACGACAACGAGCGTGAAACCGCGCATGACAGCGCGGGCGGAAGATACTCGGCGCAAAATTTATGAGGCCGCGATGGAATTGTTCCGCGAAAAAGGGTTTGAGCCGACGACCATGCGCGACATTGCGGCCAAAGCGGGCGTGGCGCTGGGCGGAGCTTATTACTACTACTCTTCCAAAGATGCCATTGTGCTGGCGTTTTACAGCGAGATGCAGGAGAAGAGCAACGGGCCGGTGCTGGAGGCGCTAGGGGCACACAAGAAACTGAAGGAGCGGATTCAGTGCATTCTCGAAAAACGACTGGAATTGCTGGAACCGAATCGCAAGTTCTGCGCCGCGCTGTTCCGGCACGCGCCGGACAGCACCGACTCGCTTTCGCCGTTCAGCGAGGAGACGCGGCCCATCCGCGAGGGCGCGATCGAGCACATGCGGGTCGCGGTGGAAGGCAGCGACGCGAAAGTACCGGCGGACTTGAAGCCACGGTTGCCCTACCTGTTGTGGCTGTATCAGATGGCGCTGATCATGTTCTGGCTGTACGACCGGTCGCCCAACCAGGAGCGCACCCGGCGGTTAATGGAGAAAAGCCTGGGGCTGCTGGTGAACCTGCTGCGCATCTCGGCCTTGCCGCTGATGAAGCCTTTGCGGAAGACTGTGCTGGAACTGGTGGAATAAACGAATCGCCCGTAACCCGCAAAACCAACTTGCCCGCGTGGGATCGGGTTCATATACTGCTGTTGACCCCTGCACGCGTAAACCGCCAACAATTTAGTTTGACACCAGACTCCCGCCGCAATCTGATACGCCGGGATTCCGCTAGCGCACCACAAGGAGTATCCAGATGCCGCCCAAATTAGCCTTATCGTTGTCCCTGGTGTGTCTCGTCCTGATTGGTGCGCTGACCATCAGTTGTGGCAATTCCAGTTCCAGCGGCAGCAAACCCTGTACTGGCGGGCCTTATGACGTGGTGGGAGACTGGCAATTAACCGTGACGGATACCGGGGGCAATCCTCTGACCATGTATGGAGCGATCGACTCCACGGGCCTGGCGTTGTTTTTCGACAACTCCCTGGGAGATTCGGGAGATACAGCGGAACTGCCCACCATGACCGGCAACTGCGCTTTCTCCGGGGATGTGACAGCTATTGCGGAGCCGGGCGGCCCGAACAGTGGTACCTCTTCAATCGACCCCGCACAGGGCAATGTAACTTCCAACTCGGCCTTCGGCGGCACTTTCACGGGCGTGGTTTCTGGCACTTTTTCCGCTGCGTCCATTAAGCCGCTGACCGGCGCGGTCACTGCCGTGTCGGGCGACAAGAGCGGGGCCGTCCAGGGCGCGCTCAACGGCACTCCGGTTCTGTTGGCGACCACCTTTACGCCAGCCGGAAGCAACAACAGCATGAGTTTTGCCACCACGAATCTGGCTGGCTGCGCAGCGAGCGGAACCTTTACCGAGGTCGGCACCAGCAACGTCTTCGATGTTTCGATCACGCTGATGCCGACTTGCCCCATCACCGGGACTTTTACCGGACTCGGCTTTGAGAGCAGTACGGATTACTTTGGAGTTAACGGCGGGAACGCGGACACCTACTTGTACGCGGACATTCTGGACGGGACCAATACGTTTGTCATCGAGTTTTTCTAAAACCTTTACCACTAAGGACACGAAGTACCACGAAGGGAATCCCTAGCAATCAGGGCGTTCGTGGTACTTCGTGTCCTTCGTGGTTCATGGTTTTTCCGGCGACAGAACGACTCACCTGGGGGCGCCGATTGACACGGCTTCGCGCCTTACCTAGACTGCCAGAGTACGCGTTGGGCGAGGCTGACCAAACGAGGACACCGCATGGGCTGGCTGCAAAACAAGTTCGAAAAGAATTTCATGATCAGCACGGTTGACTATGTCTTCAACTGGGCGCGCAAATCGGCGGTATGGCCGATGACGTTTGGGCTGGCCTGCTGCGCGATTGAGATGATCGCGTCTTCGACCTCGCGCTTTGATATTGCGCGGTTTGGGTCGGAAGTGTTTCGTCCCAGCCCGCGGCAGAGCGACCTGATGATTGTGGCGGGCACTGTGACGCTGAAGATGGCGCCGGTGGTGAAGCGGATTTATGACCAGATGCCCGATCCGAAGTGGGTGATCTCGATGGGCGCGTGCTCGTCGGTGGGCGGGCCGTTCAATACCTACGCGGTGTTGCAGGGCGTCGACAAAATCGTTCCGGTGGATGTGTATGTGACGGGATGCCCGCCGCGGCCGGAGAATCTTTTCTACGCATTGCTCAAGCTGCAGGACAAGATCGACACCATGACGCTGGCGAAGAAGCCGACCGAAGTGCGGCTCGATCAGAATATGGTGGAGAACTTCAAGCGGCAGGTAATGATCGCGCAGACGCTGCAACCGAAATAAGCTGTCATCTGTCAGCTATCAGCTATCCCTCTGCAAAGAGGCTGGAGCATCGCGAGCATCCACTTTGGTAACTTCCACTCTCTGCGAGCAAGCTCTAAGCTAACGTTGTATCCATTGAACCAGTATTCCCTGAACCAACTCCATGGCCTTCGTCAAAATCATTCCTCAAGCTCACCTCCCTTACACCAATGAAGCGCGCGACTTTCCGTGCAACGGAAAAATGATTTGCATTGCCAACATATGGGGGAAGATCAGCGCGATGGACAACGAGTGCCTGCACCAGGGTGGCTCGCTGGGACAGGGCACGGTGGAAGACGGCCGAGTGGTCTGCCCATGGCACGGCTGGCGCTGGGATCCGAAGACGGGCGCGGCCGAGGGGCATCCTGAGCAGAAGTTGAAGACCTACCCGATCAAGGTGGAGAACGGCGAAGTGTTCATAGACCTGGAGTAGCTTCCTAGCCCAACACTTTCAAGAATTTCCCGGGCTGGTTGTCGTAGCCGGGGAAAACGTTGGCCAAGTTTTTATTTCCCATGTGGCGGGCGACGGCTTCGCCGATCACTTGACGGAAATCGGTAGTCAACGCCAGGTCGCGGCCTTCATAGAGTTGCGACTGGTCGAGGCCCGGCCAGCGGCCGTAGACCTTGCCGCCTTTCACCGGACCGCCGAGAACGAACATGACGTTGGCGTGGCCGTGGTCGGTGCCGCGATTGCCGTTTTCGCGGGCGGTGCGGCCGAATTCTGACATGGTGACGACGACCGTGTCTTCGCCGAGATCGCCAAGATCGGTCCAGAAGGCCGACAGCGATTGCGAGAATTCGGCGAGCACGTTGGCCAACTGGCCTTCGGCCGCGCCTTCGTTGACGTGGTGGTCCCAGCCACCGATGTCGGCAAAGGCGACTTGCACGCCCAGGTTCGCCTTGATCAGTTGCGCGAGTTGCCGCAAGCTGTCGCCGAAGCGGCCCTTGGGATAATTGGCGCCCGCCGCGGGCGTGTATTTGCCGGGGTCGGCGGTTTTCAGCATCTTCACCGCGTCGAAAGTTTCTTCGCCGGTGCCGTGCAGCAGGCTGTCGGAGGAGTGGTCGTACATAGCCTCGAAGGCAGTGGCGGCGGGCGAGGGCTTTGGACTTTTCCCACCTACTGAAAAATCGTTGATGTTGTTCATGGCGACGGTCGGCTCAATGCCGCTCAGGATGCGCGGCACCGACGGCCCCAGGACGATGGCGCGAAAGGGAGAAGTCTGCGGCGGCGTCCCAGGCATGGAGCCGGGAAGATTATGGAGCGAGCGGTTGAGCCATCCATCTTCGGTGGCCTTCACGCCGGGCGTGCCGGTCTCCATAAAATCCTGCGCGTCGAAGTGCGAGCGCGTGGTGTCGGGCGATCCCGCGGCATGAACAATGGCGAGATGGCGCTGCTGCCACAGCGGTTGAAACGATGCCAGCGCGGGATGCAGACCGAAGTGGCCGTCGAGGTCGATGACAGCTTTGCGCGGAATGTTGATGGTGGGCCGCATCGCGTAGTACTGCTGCTCGGAGTGGGGGACAACGATGTTCAGGCCATCGGCCGCGCCGCGTTGAAAAATGACGACCAGACGCTTGGTGCGTCCGCCGGCCTCGACCGCGCCAAGAGCCGCGCGGGTAAGGAAACTGGGCACCGCCGCCGTACCCACGACGGCGAGCGCGCTGTTGCGAAGGAAAATGCGACGTGTGATGGACATGAGAACGGCTCCTGGCTTCTGGCTTCTGGCTTCTGGCTTCTAGCTGCTTGCTTCTAGCCTTCGGCTTCCGGCGGTTAGCTAGAAGCCAGGAGCTAGTTGCTAGAAGCTATCTTTTCTGAAACTCCGGCGAACCCAGCAACAGGCCGGCGATGGTGCTCGCGTCCGGGGGACGGGGCACGTCGGCAGGCTTGCGCTTCTTCCCCGACGAATCTTTCTCTGGTGCAACAGCCGCTGGCGGAGCCGGGGCGTTTTTCGCCGGCGCTTCAATCTGCGCCGTATTAACCTGCGTGGTATTTATCTGGGCCACATTAATCTGCGCCATGATGGAATCGTGGGTTTGTTTCGACACGTCTCCTGCCAGCAACTTGGCTTCGAGCGCGGAGAGCGCGACGGTTGCATCGGCCGGGGCTGGCGGGCCTCCGGCCAACTGCACGGAATCCACTTTCACGCCGCGGACTTTTCCGCCAGTAGCAATCTGGTC